>CAZMGB010000036.1:0-2947 GCA_964565775.1 uncultured Dehalococcoidia bacterium | reverse complement strand
GTCCCACGCTCAGCCAGTGGGAGGGGCAGCGCCGAAAGACGGCCCAGGCGCGGGCCACCTCACTCTCCCGCGAAAGGCCGGACTCCAGCAGGAGGAAGGCCAGGACGGCGATGGCGGCAGTGATGGCCACGGGGTCGGCAGAGGGGGCGAGGCCGAAGGTGACTGCGAAGAGGAAGGCCGTCAGCGCCCTCGGCTCCCGCAGGTAGGAGAGGAGGGCAACGGCCATGCCCACAGCCAGCAGGCCTCCGGCGCTGAAGGGGAGAGCCGAGCGCGAGACGATGAGCGCCAGGGGCGAGAAGGCGAGCAGGGCCGCGGCCGCCAGGGCACCGGTCCGGCCCAGGACGCGTCCGCCCAGCCACAGGGCGGCCACCATCGCCGAGCCCGCCACCGCGGGCGCCAGGCGGGCCACGAACTCGCTCTCACCGAAGATACGGAACAGGTAGGAGGTAACGGCGGCCGTCAGGTCGCCGCTCCAGCCCTCGGGGACGATGTCCTGGGAGGCGCGCAGGGCGTCGAAGGCGCGTGCCGACTCGTCGAACGTGAGGGGGAGGGCGTCGAGGCGGGCAAGCCGCAGGGCGGCCGCGGCGGCGATGAGCGCCAGCCATAGGAGGACATCCACCCGCACCGTCAGGCCATCGGACCGAGAGAGAGGACCAGCGACCTGTTCGGCGGGTGCTGCCCACCAGCGGCGGCGCGGGTCGGTCAACTGATTCCCCGTCTAGGCGAAAAGGGCGTCCACGAACCGCCTGGGCTCGAAATCCGCCAGGTCGTCCGCCCTCTCGCCGGTGCCGACGAAGCGCACGGGGATGCGCAGTTGGTCGCACACGGCGAAGATGACGCCGCCCTTGGCGGTGCCGTCCAGCTTGGCCAGGAGCACGCCGGTCACGCCCACCGCCTCGGTGAAATACTTCGCCTGGTGCAGGGCGTTCTGTCCGCTGGTGGCGTCCAGCACGAGCAGCACCTCGTGGGGCGCGTCCGGGTACTTGCGCTGGATGACTCGGTTGACCTTGCGCAGCTCCTGCATCAGGTTGACCTTCGTATGCAGCCGCCCGGCCGTGTCGATGATGACGACGTCAACGTCGCGGCTCTGGGCGGCCGAGAGGGCGTCGAACACCACGGCGCCGGGGTCGGCCCCCTGCTGGTGGGCGATGACGTCCACGCCGACGCGCTCGCCCCACTGCTTGAGCTGGTCGATGGCGGCCGCGCGGAACGTGTCGCCGGCCGCCATGATCACCTTCTGGCCCCCCTTGAGGTAAGCGTGGGCCATCTTGGCGATGCTGGTGGTCTTGCCGGTGCCGTTCACGCCGATGACGAGGATGACTGCCGGCTTCGGGACATCATCGGGTAGGGGCGCAGCATCAGCCAGAGGCTGATCCGCCTTCGGTGGATGTTGCGCCCCTAGGGCACCCCACAGCTTGCCCGGACGCGACTCCACCTCCAGGATGGATAGCAGCTCTTCCTTCAGCGCCTCCTCCGCCTGCTCCGGATCGCCGATCCCCTCCGCCTTGACCCGCTCCTTGAGGTTCTCGAGCACCTTGACCGTTGTCCCCACGCCGGTGTCGGCGGCGATGAGGGTTTCCTCCAGCTCGTCCCAGAGGTCGTCGTCGAGGCCGCGGCGGAACATGCCGCCGATGCGCGAGAACCAGGTGCGACGCGTCTTCTCGACGGCGTCCTCGACACCGTGGGGCGCCTCGACGGCCTCGCTCGGCTCGGCCGCGACCGGCGGCTCAGCGGCCGTGGGCTGCTCAGGGGCTTCGGGGGCCTCTTCGATAGCCTCCTGCTGCTTGCGACGGAAGAAGCGCACCATACGGTTCGATGATAGGGGCCGGTGCGGAGACGGGCAAGCGGGAGGGGAGGAGCAGTGGTCGGGTGCGGCCTGCCGGCTACGATTTCCGCTTCTTCGGGGCGCCGCGCCGTTGCACCACCGAAGCACGCGGCGATCCCGCGCTGACTCCCGGGAGTCTGGTGATCATCGAAATCACGTCCCGCGCTTTTGCTGGGTCCTCAAACATCTTTTCAAACAGCATCATTGCTGCACGGTCCTGAATCGTGCCCGGTTCAGACGCCACCGTGAACTGCTCTGCCATCCGCCCCACCAACCTAAGCTCCAGCGACTCCAGATACTCGGGGATTCTTTGTAGCTCCTCGATCACCTGCGCAAGAGCGGAATCAGGCGGCTCAGTCGTCTTTATGTTGAGCAAGCGGAGAACATCTGAGATGGGCGTGTCTGCCTTGGCTCCACCCTCCAGGCTATCGATGTAGGACTTCAGCTTTGCTTTAGCCTGATCCACCCCATCGAGATCCAACGTGTATTGAATAGTCCGAATGTCAGAGACATCGAACGGAATTCTGTCCTCTGCGCTGATAATCTGCACGACGGGCTTGCCCGTGGCGTGTCGTACGGCCAACTCGTAGAACACGTTGGGGTTGTGGCCGGACAGGTCGGCAACGAGGAGTTCATCTTCGAGAATGTGCCTAAGGATTGACTTCGAGATCAACCCCGGATCGGACACGCTATCGGCGCGCACTGCCTCGTAGCCGAGCCCTTCGACCACTGGCTGGATGATGTGCTTCAGCACCTGGTCAGCGTTCTTTCGAACTTCGCTGTCGGGTTCCCCTATCGGGCTAATCACGAAGCACGTCTGTGCTGCCTTCGGCGACATTTGCGACTCCTTTCGAGTGCTTGGAGTCTCTTGTCAGTCCGCGGTCACGTCGGACAGCCGCATCGACAGCACCCGCGAGACGGTGTCCGGCCCCATCGACACGCCGTAGATGCTGTCCGAGACCTCGATCGTCCTGCGGTTGTGGGTGATGACGATGAACTGCGTCTTCTTCGCCAGCTCCTGGAGGGCGGAGACGAAGCGGCCCACGTTCGCCTCGTCCAGCATGGCGTCCACCTCGTCCAGGACGCAGAACGGCGAGGGGTTGGCCTGGAGGAGGGCGAAGA
>CAZMGB010000035.1:0-7570 GCA_964565775.1 uncultured Dehalococcoidia bacterium | reverse complement strand
AATTTCGGCTTGGCCATGTCCCATGCCCTCCTTCAATTTGGAGCCCACGACCGGATTCGAACCGGTGACCCCGTTCTTACCAAGAACGTGCTCTACCGACTGAGCTACGTGGGCAGGTATCTGGGAGCCGGATGTCGGAGCGTGGAGGCGGGTACTCTCGAGCGAACTGCTCGTACTCTGAGCCTCCAGGCCCTGTCTCTCAGCTTCTAACCTCCTGTATGGTGCCGGGGGCAGGATTCGAACCTGCGTAGCCCGTCAGGGCGGCGATTTTACAGACCGCTGGTTTTAGCCACTCACCCACCCCGGCGCGATCTGCAAGCAGGAGATTGGAGGCTGGGAGTTGGAGCAACTCCTCATCCACCATCCAACCTCTGACTTCTAGCCTCCGGCCTCTAGCCTGCAGCCTCCACTCTGGAGCCCGAGGGGGGATTCGAACCCACCAACCTACCGATTACAAGTCGGTTGCGCTGCCATTGCGCCACTCGGGCCTCTCCGGACCGGCCCCGGTGCCTGCCCTGGGCCGGCCGACCGAGTCGCTCCCTGGCTGGCGGGAGCCCCCTTGGGCCGTAACAAAATTAGGCCCCCGACAGATCGGGGCTCGGTGCGAATGTAGTATAGACGGCTGTGAAGATCAAAGTCAAGGCGCTTTGCCTGGTGAGTATGTCTCCTCCGCGTACCGATCGCCATTGCTCGGGAGGGCAGGCGCCCTTTCGCGGCCGCCAGCGCGACAAGGGCAGCGACGAGAGGGCTCGGCTTCTGCGGCCGGCCGTCGCGGCAGCGGGGCACGTCCGCTCACATGTTCCCGGTTGGCATGCGCGCCGTTGACAACGGCCCGACCCGGCCGTACAATGGCCGAAGCTCACGCCGGGAGATGCGGATATCTCTTGGCGTGTGATGCGCATCGAGCGCGCGGAGTTGGGAAATGCGCAAGGATCTGATGGAGATCCTGGCCTGTCCTGTATGCAAGGGCAGCCTGGAGCTCACTGCCGACAAGGAGACCGACACGGAGGTCATCGAGGGATCTCTCCACTGTGCCAAGTGCGATGAGCGCTACCCGATAGAGGACAGCATCCCCAACCTCCTGCCGCCGGAGCTTCGCAAGGCCGCCGAATAGAGGCGCGCCTGGGCGCGAAAGGCCCGACCCGCGGCAGACAGGCGATGGACGAAGGGAGAACCCCTGGAGGTGTCTAGAGACATGGATAGGTCCCAGTCGACGGGCATGATCATCATGGCAGTGGCCGTGCTGGAAATGCTCATCTTCCTCTACGGGGCCGCCCGCCGCAGCTACATGGCGGTGGCCCTGCCTGTGATGGCCGCCGTCGCTGCCGTTTCCGCGCTCGCCTTCTGGGTGGGATGGACGTTGCTCACGAGCGAGCCTGAGCTCCCCGAGCTGGAGGGCGAGGAAGGAGAGCTGGGCGCCGCCTAGTAACTGCAAGCTGCTCGCGTCGCGAGGGGCCAGGCTTCGTCGTGAGCCTTCGGCCCGAGCGTTCGGCTGAGCTCACGCCGAAGCCTCAGGCCGAGGGCTCACCGAACGGCTTAAGCCTGGCCTTTCCAGTTTCTAGCCGCCACCTCGACCACACCCTCACTGCCCACCGCCGAGAGTAGCTGCTGCATCGTTCCCCCCAGGACGGGGTGTCGCAGCCGGGGCGCCAGCTTCGCCAGGGGCACGAGGACGAACGCCCGCTCGGCGAGCCGAGGATGGGGAACGATCAGGTCTGGCTCCTCCACCACCGCGTCGCCGTAGAGAATGATATCCATGTCGATGGGCCGCGGTCCCCAGTGGACGCCCGGGCGCCGCCCTATCTGAAACTCGATGTTCTTGAGGTGGCGCAGGAGGCCGCGGGGTTCGAGGCCCGTGCTGACGCGGCAGACGGCGTTGTAGAAGGGGGGCTGAGCCTCAACACCCAGCGGAGCGGTCTCGTAAAGAGAAGAGGTCTCCTCCACGCGGCAGAGCGGCGCCAGCAGTCGTAGCGCCATGCGCAGGTTTCCCAGGCGGTTTCCGACGTTGGAGCCCAGGCCCAGGTAGACGGAGGGGAGTTCGGGCATGGGCTAGTGACCCTCCGGATCGCTGGCTTTCCAGCCGCGCACCACCGCGTCGGCCATGCGGCAGACCTGCACCATCGCCCCCACGTCATGCACCCGCACGATGTCGGCGCCGTTCGCGATGGCGATGGCCACGGTGGCGGCCGTGCCGAGCAGACGCTCCTCCACCGGCAGGCCCAGGACGGCACCGATGGGCGACTTGCGGGAGGTGCCGATGAGGACGGGGCAGCCCAGCGCGCGCAGCTCGGAGAGGCGGCGCAGCATCTCCAGGTTCTGGTCCACTGTCCAGCCGAAGCCGAAGCCCGGGTCGATGACGAGCCGCCCCTTCGGGACGCCGGCCACGCTCGCCAGAGCGATGCTCGTCTCCAGGCCGCTGCGGATGTCGCCTATCACGTCGCGGAATTCGCGTGCCCTCTGGTTGTGCATGATCACGGCGGGGACGCCGAACTCGGCAGTCAGCGCGGCCACGGCCGGGTCGTGGCGGAAGCCCCAGATGTCGTTCACCATGTGGGCGCCGGCTGCCAGCGCTGCCCGCACCACCGGCGCTCTGTAGCTGTCGATGCTGACGGGGACATCCGTCTCGCGCAGGACGCGCTCGATCACGGGCACGACGCGCTCGGTCTCCTCCTCCGGTGGGACCTCCTGGAAGCCGGGGCGAGTCGATAGGCCGCCGACGTCCAGGATGTCGGCTCCCTCCTCGACGAACCGCCGGGCCTGCGCGACCGCGGCGTCCACGTCGGTTCCCAGGCCATCGCCGGAGAACGAGTCCGGGGTGATGTTGAGCACGCCCATGATGTACGTGCGACGGCCCCATACGAACTCGCGCTTGCCGATGGTCAGTGCGGAGGCAGTCTGCATCGCGATCTCCCGCAGTGATGTGGCAGGACGGATTCTAGCACGGGCGGATGGGAGGGTGAAGAGAGTCGCGTTGACAGAAGAAAGCGCCCTGTGCTACCCTCATCGCTACAACCGAACAGCCGATACTTCTCTATTATGAATACGGCAATGATGGCGATGCGCCGGCCCGAGCAAGTCGGGCCTCCCCACACCTAGCGGAATCTCGCCCGCCTCAGGCGGGTGTGAAGACGAGGTACGCCATCATGTCCTATGCCAAAGCGCTTCGCTGCCGCGAGTGCGCGCGCGAATATCCTCTAGATCCCATCCACGTCTGCGAGTTTTGCTTCGGGCCCCTCGATGTCGCCTACGACCACGAGGCGATGCGCAAGGTCGTGAGCCGCGAGAGCATCGAGCGGGGGCCGCTATCGCTCTGGCGCTACCGTGACTTCTTGCCCTGTGACCCCGAGGCCGCCGTCGACCTCAGCGCCGGCTTCACGCCGCTCATGCGCGCCCGCAACCTGGGCGAGGAGCTGGGACTCAGACATCTCTACGTCAAGAACGACTGCGTCAACCCTACCTGGTCATTCAAGGACCGCGTCGTGGCCGTGGCCAGCAGCAAGGCCCGCCAGTTTGGTTTCGATACGCTGGCCTGCGCCTCGACCGGCAATCTCGCCAACAGCGTATCGGCGCACGCGGCCAAGGCGGGCATGGACGCCTTCGTCTTCGTGCCGGCCGACCTGGAGGCGGGGAAGCTACTCGGCTCCGCCGTCTACGGCGCCACTTTGGTGGCCGTGGACGGCAGCTACGACGAGGTCAATCGCCTCTGCTCCGAGCTCGCCGACAGGTACAACTGGGCCTTCGTCAACATCAACGTCCGCCCCTACTACGCCGAGGGCAGCAAGACCCTTGCCTACGAGGTCTGCGAACAGCTCGGCTGGCGCGCTCCCGACCACTGCATCGTGCCCATGGCCAGCGGTTCCCTGTTCACAAAGATCTGGAAAGGTCTGAACGAACTCGCTAAGCTATGGCTCATCGACAGTGTGCAGACGAAGATGTCGGGCGCCCAAGCCGCCGGCTGCTCGCCCATCGCCAGCGCCTGGCAGGCCGGGACGCCGAACATCCGGCCAGTGAAGCCCAAAACGATCGCCAAGTCGCTGGCCATCGGCAACCCTGCCGACGGCTACTACGCGCTGCGCACGATGGCCGATTCAGGCGGTGCGGCGGTGGCCGTGAGCGACGACGAGACGGTGGCGGGCATGAAGCTCCTCGCCGAGAGCGAAGGGGTCTTCGCTGAGACGGCGGGCGGCGTCGTAGTCGCCGGTTTGCGTCGCCTGGTGGAGTCCGGCACGGTCGGCCGCGACGACCTGGTGGTGGCCTTCATCACGGGCTCGGGCCTGAAGACCCAGGAGGCGGTGCAGGACCGTCTCGCCGAGCCCCTGCGAATCGAGCCGACGCTCGCGTCGTTCGAGCAGGTGAAGAGCGAGCGACAGGAGGCCCTTGCCGCGGGCGGCTGAGCCCGCGGGCGAGGGCCGGAAAGTGGAGGAGAGATGGCAAAGCAGCGAGTCAAGTTCACCTTTCCCCAGGAGCTCATCACCTTGCCCATCATCTACCAGCTCGGCAAGGACTTCGATGTGGTGACCAACATCCGCCGCGCGGACGTCACCGAGGATCGCGGCTGGGTGGTGCTCGAAATGGAGGGCGACCTTCAGGAAATCGAGCGCGGCATCGAATGGGTCACCGCCAAAGGGGTTCGCGTCGACCCCGTGGAGGGTGACATCGTCGAGGGATGATGTAGGGGAGACATGTAGGGGAGGCCTTCAGGCCTCCCGCCGAAAAGAAAGTCAGCGCAAGGGAGGTCCCGCCTGTCGGCAGGCAGGCTTCAGGCCTCCCGCAAAGAAACAAGGGACGTAGGGGAGGCCCCGCCTGTCGGCAGGCAGGCTTCAGGCCTCCCGCTGATAAGAGAGTCGGCGCAAGGGAGGTCCCGCCTGTCGGCAGGCAGGCTTCAAGCCTCCCTCGTTCAGCAGCGATGGCAGGCAGCCTTCCAGTACGCAAGCGAAACCGCCTGCCCCTGGAAGTCTACAAGGGACGACAGGCGTACTCCCTGACGCTCGCCACTCATAGCCGTCGCCCCTGGTTTCGAGAAGACGTGCTCGCCCGGTACTGCCTGAAGTGCTTGGCAAGCGCAGCCGACGGGTGCGGCTTTTCGGTCTACGCCTACTGTTTCATGCCGGATCACGTGCATCTGTTGGTTGGCGGCGAGACGGACAACTCAGATCTGGTGGACTTCGTGAAACGCTTCAAGCAGCACACCGGTTGGTGGTTCCTCAACCGCTACCGGGCGGGAGGCCTGAAGGCCTCCCCTACGGCGCTCTGGCAGAAGAGCTACTATGACCGTGTCCTCAGGGCCGAAGAGGATGTACGTGTGATAGCCGAATACATCATCGCCAATCCCGTGCGGGCGGGCCTCACCGACGAGCCGGGACATTATGCCAACGCTGGTTCGCTCGTGTGGTCTGACCTCGGCCCGGCGCACGACCGCAGGACATCAATGGAGGTAGGAGATCTTGAGCGTTAAGGTTCGTATCCCCGGGCCTCTGCGCAAGCTCACCGGCGACCAAGAGCTGGTTACCGGCAACGGCGGTAACCTGCTCGAATGCATCGACGGCCTTGAGCGGAGTTACCCCGGTCTCAAGGAGCGGCTCTGCGACGAGAGCGGCGAAATTAGACGCTTCGTGAACGTCTACGTCAACGGCGAGGACGTCCGTTTCCTCTCGGGCCTGCAGACGGCCCTCAAGGCCGACGACGAGGTGAGCATCGTGCCCGCTGTCGCCGGCGGCTCACAGAGACTCCCAGTTTGACGCAGCAACCATCCGCTGGGAACGCGGCGGTCTAGCGGGTCGTCCGATGCCGAAATGGACGGCCCGCTAGGGTTGCCTCTCCGCGTCCCGCCAGGTCTCACGTAGTCAGCAAAAGCGCTGCAGGAGCGACCGCCGCGAAGGGGGCCCTTCCTGGATGACGTCCGGCGCGTGGGCAGCGGCTATCTCAGGGAATGAACCAGGGTCAGTGCACCGCCTGAGGCGCAGCCGTCTCTGTACTCGCTGTCTGCTGATTCATATTGAATGTTCGGCCGACGCTATGCTACAATTGTTGATGGAATTAGTTAACTTTGTCCGGCGTGAGGCGAGATGCGAATCTCAACCAAGGGCGACTACGGCGTGCGGGCGCTCGTCGAGCTGGCCCATCACTACGGTGAGGGGCCTCTCCAGAGCGCCGAGATCGCCGCTCGACAGGAGATCCCGGAGCCTTACCTGGACCAGCTACTTACGACACTGCGACGCGCCGGCTTCATTCGCAGCGTGCGCGGACCCCAGGGCGGCCACGCTCTGATCCGCGAGCCCTACGAGGTCAAGCTCAGCGAAGTCCTGACGGCGCTCGAGGGCTCCCTTTCGCCCGCCAGTTGCCTGGATGAGCCCAACGGCTGCGGCAAACTGGGTTGTGCCCAGCGAGAGGTCTACCAGGCGGTCCAGGATGCGACGCTCAAGATACTGGATAGCGTCAGCATCGGCGAGCTGGCGGCGAGAGAGCGCGAGCATAGCGATGGCGGCGGTCGCTACTCCATTTGAGGAGGACAGTCATGGCTGGACCTCAGGCGCAAACGGAAGCTATTGACCTCGTTGCCGACAGCGTCCTCGAGCTGGTCGGCAACACGCCGCTGGTGCGTATTCACCGTCTGGTGGAGCCCGGCTGGGCGGAGGTTCTCGCGAAGGTGGAGTCGCGCAACCCGGCCGGCAGCGTGAAGGATCGCATTGCCGTCAGCATGATTGAGGACGCCGAGGAGCGCGGGCTCCTGAAGCCCGGCGACACCATCGTCGAGCCCACCAGCGGCAACACGGGTGTCGGGCTGGCGATGGTGGCCGCGGTCAAGGGCTACCACCTCATCGTCACCATGCCCGAGAATATGAGAGTGGAGGCGCGCAAGCTCCTTGCCCGCTACGGCGCCGAGGTGATCCTGACCCCGGCCATAGAGGGCATGAGTGGCGCCGTCCACGCCGCCCGGGAGCTGCTGGAGAAGAACCACGGCTACTTCATGCCGCAGCAGTTCGATAACCCCGCCAACCCTGAGATCCACCGTCGCACGACGGCGCGCGAGATCCTGCGTGCCACCGGGGGCCGGCTGGACGCCTTCGTAGCGGGCGTGGGAACGGGCGGCACCATCACCGGCGTCGGCGAGGTGCTGAAAGAGACGAACCGCGATATTCTCGTCGTGGCGGTGGAGCCGGCCCGCTCGCCTGTTCTGGGTGGGGGCAAGGCGGGCCCGCACCGCATTCAGGGCATCGGCGCCAGCTTCGTGCCTTCGGTGCTGAATCGAGGCGTCTACGACGAGCTCATCGCTGTGGGGGATGAGGATGCCTTTGAGTTCGCGAAGCGCCTGACCAAGGAGGAAGGGTTGATGGTGGGCGTCTCGTCGGGGGCCAACGTCTTCGCCGCCTTGGAGATCGCGCGGCGCCTCGGCGCAGGCAAGCGCGTCGTCACCGTCCTGCCCGATACAGGGGAGCGATATCTGAGCGTCATTGTGTAGCGCTTCGCTAGCCGTAGGCGAGTTCGCCGTAGCTGTGGTTCGCCGTAGCTGCAGGGCTTCAGCCCTGCTCTACCGAGCAGACCTGATGGTCATGAACAGAATAACTCGACA
>CAZMGB010000034.1:0-11150 GCA_964565775.1 uncultured Dehalococcoidia bacterium | reverse complement strand
CCTCACTGGCCGTACCATTTCTGCTGGCCCTCGACGGAGATCAGGTACTGGGTGGGGATGTTTGAGAAGGGCGCGCAGGACTCGACGATGTCGGTGTCCGGGCGGACCCAGAAGCCCGGCACGCCTCTTCCGTCCAGCCAGCGCGCCACGAATCTGCCTCGGTGTCGTGCACCGCTCAGATCTGGGCGACGTGCGGCCGGTTGGCCGAGGCGGGATCAGCAGTCTCGATGTCCAAGCCTAGCGTTGAGCGGCCGAACGAAGGATGGCGCGCCCGGTCCGCCATCTGAATATCGCCTCGCCTGTGAAGGCTGCGCCAACCATCGCTATCAAGATTCCGATTTCCGCCGGGGACGTCGTGGCCCTTTCCCAGACCAGAATCGCCAAAGCGCCTAGACAGAGGCCCGTACCCAGGATGGGCAGCCATTCGCGACTCCTCGTCTCCGCGTGCAGATGGGCGTTGGCAGCGTTCACGGCAGCGAATATAAGCAAGAAACCCGCGCTGCCCATCATAGAGATTCTCGAGAGATCGAAGAGGTTGGCGACCAGCAGCGTCACGGCGGACGTGATCACCAATCCCTCTACCGGGCGGTTCCATATCTTCCTCTCCAGAGCCTCGGGCAGCTCGCCCTCCTTGGCTATGGTGTAGCTGGTGCGCGCGGCCCCGTAGAGCGTGGCGTTGATGGCAGATCCGGTCGAAAGGAGCGCGGCGACGGCGATGAGGCCGAAGCCGAGGCTTCCCAGGAAGGGCTTCGCGCTCTCAGCGAGCGCGTAGTCTCTGGCCGCCGCGATGTCGGCTAGCGGCAGGTTGCCGACCGTCACCAACGAAACGAGGACGTACAGCGCAATGACGAATCCGACGGCGGAGAAATAGGCGAGGGGGAGGGTTTTCTTTGGAGCCCGCACGTCCTCAGCCGTGTTAGCGATCAGCTCGAACCCTTCATAAGCGAGAAAGATGATCATCCCTCCGGCCACGAGATTTATTGGGCTTGCCCACGCCGAGGGCTCAAGCCTGTGGGCATCGACACTCCACAGCCCTACTGCCACGAACAGGAGCAGGATGGCCACCTTGAATCCGACAATCCATTCCTCGAACCGTCCGACGACGGCCGCCCCCAAGATGTTAAGCCCCGTCAAGAACACCACAACGCTGCTGATGAGTACGTGCTTCCACATTGTCTCAGCGCCAGCGGGGAAGAAGCTGGCCCCATAGCTCCCGAAGGCGACCGCGTACAGCGACAGCATGATGATGTAGCTCAGGAGCAACAGGACGTTGAGACCCCCGGTCACTAGGCCGGTCCCGAAGGCCCTGTTGAGGAACTCGACTGTCCCTCCCCGGCTCGGATAGGTCACGGACAGGCGAGCATAGGAGTACGACGTGATTAGTGCGACCAGGCCGGCCAGACCGAACGAGAGAGGCGTGCCTCCTTGGCCGAGTTCCGTCGCATAACCAAGAACGGCAAAGATGCCCCCGCCCACCATGCCGCCGACAGCAATGGCAATGACAGCCCAATACCCGATGGACGGCCGCTCGCCAGTGGCAGTAGTCATTAGCGCGGGCCCATGGCCACTGCGCATCGCGTTCCCGCCGGTTGGCTCAGAACCACCCTCATGCTCCTCATTCTGACCAGCGGTACGCTGAACACGTCCAGGCGATTGGCCGCCATCAGCGCCTTGGCGGGCTGCCAGCTGGCGAGCGCCCGCTCGATCGGATTGTGCGGAGGCTCAGATCGCGCCGCATCCTTGGTCATGGCGGCATTTCCGGTGTGGTGGCGAGCCCGTGCGACTCGCTGGGCAGACTATACCACGACGGCGCTGCGCCCTGAAACCAGTGGCCGGTGCCCATGCGAATTGAGAGCGGGGCCGGGTGTGAGTATAATCGGGTGCGCGGCCCGGACGAACACGGGACGCTAAGTGGCAGCGCCTCGACGGCGTTCGAGAGCGAAAGGAGATGAGCCATGGAGCTGGATCCGGCTCAGGAGTTGCTGGCGAAGGGATTCGATTGATCGGAGGCGGTCTTACTGGCCGTGTGCCGGGAGCTGGGCATCGAGAACGAAGTGATCCCCCGGATCGCCAGCGGTTTCGGCGGCGGGATCGGCGGGACGGGAGCCGTCTGCGGGGCCGTCGTAGGCGGGACGATGGTCATCGGCCTCAAGCGTGGACGGGACGACGCGTCGGAGGACCGCTTTGGCGCCTGGCGCATCGTGCAGGAGTTTCGGCGCCGCTTCGAGGCAGAGATGGGCCACATCTGCTGCCACGAGCTGACCGGGATTGACCTGAGCACGGAAGAGGGTCGGGAGCAGTTCCGTAGCTCCGACGTGCCCATACGGGTCTGCCTGCGGGCCGGCGGCACGGCGTATCGGGTCGTGTTGGAGCTCCTGAAGGAGACGGAGTAGCGGTGTCGGATTTCGTGGCTACGTTGGCCTCGCAGCGATAGTCAAAGGAGGAGAGTCATGACCACCCAGGCGGGAGCGACAGACACGCAGTTTCAGCACCTCTTCACTCCTCTCAAGATCGGCTCGTTCACCGTCCGAAACCGCATCGTCAGCACGGCCCACCTCACCGGCTTCGCCGATAGGGGCCTGCCGTCGGAGCGACACCTGAACTACTGGGTGTCGAAAGCGAAGGGGGGCATCGGCCTCATCGTCACCGAGGACCAGGCTGTTCACCCTTCGGCGGCCACCGATCACTTCGTCATCCAGGCCTACCGGGACGAGTGCATCGAGCCCTTCCGACGCATCACATCGGCTGTCCACGAGCATGGGGCGAAGATCGTGGCCCAGCTATGGCACCCGGGCAGCATCTTCTACGGCGCGCGGGAGGGCAGCATCCCCCTCTGGTCATGCTCGGCCCTGCCGGGATCCTTCCATGTCGAGACCTCCCACGCGATGGAGGTGGAGGAGATCGAGGAGATGGTGCAGTCCTTCGGCGCGGCGGCGCGGCGGATGCGGGAGGCAGGGCTGGACGGCGTGGAGCTCATGGGTACCCACGGGTTCCTCATCGAGCAGTTCATGTCGCCGCGCACGAATCACCGCGAGGACGACTACGGCGGCAGCGAGGAGAACCGACTCCGCTTTGCCCGTGAGGTCATCGACGCCGTGCGAGGCGCCGTAGGCGGCGACTTCACGCTCGGCATGCGGGTGAGCGGCGACCAGTATCAGGACGGCGGCCTCGGCCTGGACGACATGAAGAGGATCATGGCGGCGCTGACCGGCTCGGGCAAGCTGGACTACGTCAGCGTGACCGTGGGGGCGGGCGGTGCCCCCATCCCGCCGATGTACATCCCGCCCGCTGCCTTCGTCTACCTGGCGGCCGGCATCAAGCAGGCCGTGAACGTGCCCGTATTCTGCGTCGGTCGCGTCACCGACCCCGTGAAGGCGGAGGATATCCTGGCCCGGAACCAGGCTGACATGGTGGGGATGACGCGCGCCAACCTTTGCGATCCGGAGCTGCCCAACAAGGCCCGCGAGGGTCGCCTGGACGAGATCCGCTACTGCATCGGCTGCAACGAGGGCTGCTGGGGACGCATCTACCAGACGCTGCCCATCACCTGCGCCATCAACCCCAGCGCCGGGCGGGAGAAGGAGATGGAGATCGTCCCGGCGCCGGTGAAGAAGAAGGTGATGGTCATCGGTGGGGGCATCGCCGGCATGGAGGCGGCGCGTGTGGCCGCCCTCAGGGGGCACACCGTCTCCCTCTATGAGAAGGAGGAGCAACTGGGAGGGCAGCTTCAGATAGCGGCCAAGGCCCCCGGCCGACAGGACATGGCCGAACCGGTCCGCTACTACGAAGCCCAGTTCAAGCGGCTGGGAGTCGACGTCCATCTCGGCTCGTCCGTTGACATGGGGACGGTCGAGGCGGCGGCTCCCGACGCCATTATCGTGGCCACCGGCGGCGTCGCTGCCCAAGCGACCTTCGCCGGCGCCGATCAACCCAATGTCGTCACGGCGCGCGACGTGCTGTCAGGAAAGGTCGAGGCCGGCAAGAAGGTGATCGTGCTGGCCACGGACCGAGGAATGGAGGGCCTGACCACGGCTGACTTCCTTGCCGAACGTGGTAGCGAGGTGGAGATCCTTGTACCCCAGGCTTTCATGGGCTTTCCCATCGAGCCCATCACCCTGACTCTGGCCCTGATGCGGCTCCAGGAGAAAGGAGTGGTCTTGACCCCGGCCGTGGACATCAGGTCCGTCCAGGGCAGCACGGTAACCATCTCCAGCGCCTACGGCCGCCAGCGAAGAGTCATCGAAGGGGTGGACACGGTAGTGATAGCGCGGGGCAGCAGGGCAGACGATGCGCTCTACAAGCGTCTCAAGGGCAAGGTTCGTGAGCTCTACTCGGCGGGCCAGTGCGTGGCACCCCGCAAGATGCTGGATTCTACGCTCGACGGCCTGCGCGTGGGCAGGATGGTCTAGCCAGGACAGCCGCTGCGACCCGCGTCTTGGGGCGAAACGGTAGGAGGGCCGCAGCCTCATCGTCTCCGAAGCGGTACCAGACGTGAACGCTCGCGGACCGGTGTGGACAGTCGCCGAGGGACGGCCAGGGAAGGTGGCCGAAGCCACGGTGTCTCTGGCCGCCGAGGCGTCTCGCCTCGCCGGCCTGCTCGGCACCCAGGCAGATGCCGTCGTTCTCGGCGTCTGCGACGACGAGCTCGTCGCCGCTCTGGCGTCGGTTGGCACGAGCCGCATCTTCCTGGCCTCCATGCCTGCCGATCCCCTCCCTGATGTCGATGCCTGTGTTCCACTCCTTGCCGACCTGATTTCCGATCATCAGCCGAGTATCGTCCTGTGGCCGGACACGAGCCTGAGTCGCGAGCTCGCGCCGAGGGTTGCAGCGCGGCTGGGGACGGGTCTGGCATCGCATTGCAGCGACCTGGAGGTCGGACCCGACGGCGAGCTCCGAATGGTGCGGAGTGTCTACGGGGGGCGCGCCTCCTGTACCGTCGTCTGCGCCCAGGCCCGGCCTCAGATGGCCACAGTCGAGCCCCGGCCCTCCGCTTCTCGATACGGTGGGCCGGCTCGCCAACCTCAGGTCGTGCGCTTGGAGGTCGGCGGCACCACCCCTGCACGCAGCGAGGTGCAGGGGATCATCCAGGGGAATCCGCTCACCATGGACCTGGTCGAGGCGGACGTGATCGTCGCGGGGGGCCGGGGCGTTGGGGGCGGTGAGGGCTTCGAGCTGCTCCTGGAGCTCGCGTCCCTGCTTGGGGGCGCTGTGGCAGCCTCACGGCCGGCCGTCGACGCCGGCTGGGTTCCCTATCACCGGCAGGTGGGGCAGTCCGGGCGCACTGTGGCGCCCAGTCTCTATGTCGCCTGCGGCATCTCGGGGGCGCCCCACCACGCGGTCGGCATGCGGGAAGCCAGGACCGTGGTGGCGATAAACACCGATGGCCATGCGCCCATCTTCGATCTGGCCGACCTGGCAGTCGTGGCGGACCTGCGGGAAGTCCTGCCGCCGCTACTCGCCCGCCTCCGCGAAGGCAGGTCCGAGGCGTCGTCGCCCGCCGCAGCCGCCCTCGATGTCTTCGCCCAGCGGGAAGGGGGGAAGGATGAGGATCGCGGTCTGCGTGACAGCGGTCGTCGACCTGGCCGAGGCCCCCTCGTTCGGGGCCGGCGCTGGCGGCCTCGGTGACGAAGGCTGGCGCCGCTGCCTGAACGCGGCCGATCTTTCGGCGCTCGAGGAGGCGCTGCGCATCAGGGACCGACTCCCCGGCACGCCGGTGACGGTCTTGAGCCTGGGCCCACCCGAGTGTGAGCCGCTCCTGCGCGAGTGCCTTGCTGCGGGCGCCGATGAAGCCCTGCTCCTCTGCGACCCGGCTTTCGAGGGCGGCGATACGCTGGCGACGGCACGCGTCCTGTCGCGGGCGGTGCAGGAGCTCGGGGCGGACCTGGTGCTGTGCGGCAGCCGGGCGACGGACGGGGCCACAGGCCAGACGCCTCTCCAGATGGGCGAGCTATTGGGCGTGTCCACCTTCTCCGGTGTCGTACAGCTCGAACCGCCAAGCGACGCCCTCGGTCTCCTGCTGCACCAGAAGCTGGAGCGTGGCTACCGTGCGGTCGTCCGCTGTCATCTGCCTGCGGTCCTGGCGGTCGAGGCAGGTGTGAGCCGTCTCAGGTATCCACGGCTGCGCGACCGCTTCCAGGCCAGCCGCGCACGCATCGAGCGCTGGGAGTGCCAGCGACTGGGCCTGAGCCTCGACGAGGCGGGCGAGAGGGGCTCGTGCGTGCGAGTGGTAGAGGTCGGCCCGGCGAGACCGGACATGCGCGGCCTGTTCGTACCCGAGAGCAGCCTCTCCGGGACGGAGCGCTGGCAGGCGGTCGTCTCGGGCGGACTGAGCGGGCCTGCGGGAACGTCCGCTGAACCACAGTCACGGCGACTCGAAGGTCCGCCGACGGCCCTTGTCGGGCGCCTGCTCGACTTCCTCGCCCGCGCAGGCTTCGTGCAGCGGGAGGACGCGGGCTGCTAGGGCCGTCTTGCTCAATTCGAGCCGCTACCCTGTGAGCGGCTTGTACCTACGTCTCATCGCCCCTCAAGCAGCCAGCCACCGCGCCTCGTTGCGCTGAACGTCGATGAGGGCATCGTGCGCCAGGGCTGGTGCAGATAGCCGGACGCATCGACGCCCCAGATATGAAGGGGGTTCTGCCCTCCGACGGCTCATGCCCTCCGTGTTCTCGCGGACCTAGCAGGTAGCCAGGGAGTCCCGCACCTCGTTCCTCGCTCAGTCCCAGAACCACCTTGCAGGCAAGAGCGATAGGCATTGTCGCACCGCCGCCACGACAAGTCCCTTGGTCTTCGCACATATAATGTTGCTAAATGCGGCGCTAGGCAGAGCTATTCTTTCGCATCTGTATGGGATTTAGCGATGACGAGGCGGCTGGCCTTCTCAGTATGGCTGCAACATCGTTCCGAGCGGCTGAGGAGCCCGTTGACAGTCATATCTGAAAGAAGTATTGTGGTCACGACCGCAGGAGAGTTGCAATGCCCAGCCCCGGGCTCTATACCATCGGCATCGTCGCGGAGCTCTTCGGAATCCATCCCGAGACGTTGCGCGTGTGGGATCGACAGGGGCTCGTCACACCCAAGCGGCGGCGAGGCTTCCGCTGCTACTCCGACCCCGACCTCCAGCGATTGATCTTCGTGAAGCACCTCCTCGATGACGAGGGGTTCAATTTGGCCGGTGCCCGCGCCTACCTGAAGCTCTATCCCTGCTGGGCGAACGACGACTGCGTTCCCTGCCACAAGTCGGCGCACAAGAACGGCAAGCCGTGCTGGATGCGGCCGAACACCTTCTGCGGTTTGGCGGACGAGGAAGCCACGCTCTGTGGGGCTTGCCCGCAGCGATCAAGTGGCGGCGGCAACGGGGGCGGACCACCACCCCGGTTATGGGACAAGCTTTGGAAGGCCCCAGCGTCGTAGGACGCCGGGGCCTTCCCGCATCATACGACCCTCAATCATTTCATTGAGGGTCAGGAGGACCGAGATGAACGCCGTGTTCGGACCCATCCACTCCTGGCAGTTGGGCAGGACGCTCGGTGTGGACATGGTGGCCTCGGATCGCAAGTACTGCTCCTTCGACTGCGTCTACTGTCCCGGGGGCAGGCATGCACGCGGTGTCAGCAGAAGGCGCTGGTTTGTAGGCATGTCGGCGCTTCAGGCTCTGCTCGAGTCGGAGGCGGGCGAGGCCGATTACGTGGCGTTCACCGGCAGAGGTGAACCGACCCTCGCTGCGAATCTGGGTGAGGCGATCGATCTCACGAAATCGCTGCTCGGCCTGCCGGTGGCGGTTCTGACGAACTCGAGCCTAATGCCGCGGGATGACGTGAGGCGTGACCTGTTGAAGGCGGACATAGTGGTAGCCAAGCTCGACGCTTCTGAGGAAGGTCTTTTTCGCGCCATCAATCGGCCCTTTGTGGAGTACAGCCTGGCAGAGATCGTGGGAGGGCTGGGTGAATTCCGCCGCGAGTTCCAGGGGAAGTTCGTGCTGCAGACGACGGTTGTGGAGGCGAACAGGGGCTCCATACGTGGGGTGGCGGCCATTGCCCATGACCTTTCGCCCGACGAGCTCCAGTTGAACCCGCGCCTGCCTGATGGGAACGGGGCTGGGATGGCTACGGAAATGGCGGAGATCTGCATCTCGTTCCCGGAGCTCAACGTGGCCAGCCCGCTCACGGCCGGCCCGCCCTGGGAGCGAGTCGTCGAAGCCGTCCAGCCGCGGCGGTCCGGACGGCACAACGCAGAAGTGATGCTGGAGGCGGATGAGGACGCTTCGCTCTGTGAGGCCTGCGCACAGCGATCGAGTGGCAACGGGGGCGGACCGCCACCCCGGCTGCGGGAGATGCTCTGGAGGGCGCCAGCGACGTAGGACGCCGGGGCCTTCCCGCATCATGCGTCCCTCCGCCATTTCACTGGAGGCGAGGATAACCGAGATGAACGCCGTGTTTGGACCCATCCACTCCTGGCAACTAGGCAGGACGCTCGGTGTGGACGTGGTGGCCTCGGAGCGTGAGTACTGCTCCTTCGACTGCGTCTACTGTCCCGGGGGCAGGCACGCACACGGCGTCAGCAGAAGGCGCTGGTTTGTGGGCATGTCGGCGCTTCAGGCTCTGCTCGAGTCGGAGGCGGGCGAGGCTGACTACGTGGCGTTCACCGGCAGAGGTGAACCAACCCTCGCCGCGAATCTGGGGGAGGCTATCGATCTCGTCAAATCGCTGCTCGGCCTGCCGGTGGCGGTTCTGACGAACTCGAGCCTAATGCCGCGGGATGACGTGAGGCGTGACCTGTTGAAGGCGGACATAGTGGTAGCCAAGCTCGACGCTTCTGAGGAAGGTCTTTTTCGCGCCATCAATCGGCCCTTTGTGGAGTACAGCCTGGCAGAGATCGTGGGAGGGCTGGGTGAATTCCGCCGCGAGTTCCAGGGGAAGTTCGTGCTGCAGACGACGGTTGTGGAGGCGAACAGAGGCTCCATACGTGGGGTAGCGGCCATTGCCCATGACCTTTCGCCCGACGAGCTCCAGTTGAATTCGCGCCTGCCTGATGGGAACGGGGCTGCGCTCGCCACGGAAATGGCGGAGATCCACGGCTCGTTCCCGGAGCTCAACGTGACGAGCCCGCCTACGGCCGGCCCGCCCTGGGAGCGAGTCGTCGATGCCGTCCAGCCGCAGCGGTCCGGACGGCACAACGCAGAGGTGATGCTGATGACGGCCGATACGGCGTAGGGGCTGATTGCCCCGGTAGGAGCGCTCGCCGGAGGAGCGCCCGCGGCCGCCGGGACGTGCGAAAGATGCGAGATGACGATTGGAGGCAGTGCGGACTGAGTATGCGGATCGCGTACTTCATCGAATTCAGGGCACGGCTATGTTGCCGGATGTCGGAGGACTCACCCCGTATAGCCGCACGGGAGATTCGCGATGGCTAGCCAGCCCCTGTATCCCATAGGCATCGCCGCGGAGCTCATGGGTGTCCGCCCGGAGACCCTACGTGTTTGGGATCGAGAGGGGCTGGTAACGCCAAAGCGCTGGCGAGGATCCCGCTGCTACTCAGACGCTGATCTCCAGCGAGTGCTCTTTATCAAGCACCTTCTGGACGAGGAAGGACTGAACCTGGCCGCCCTCCGAGGCTACATCAGGCAATACCACTGCTGGCCCCTTGACGATTGCGTTCCCTGTCACGAGGCCAAGACGGCAAACGGCAAGCCGTGCTGGAAACGGCCGGGCGTCCATTGTGGGCTGGCAGAGGAAGAATCCCTGCTCTGCTTGAACTGCTCAGAGCGAGATAGCCACCCAACCGCATTGCCCTACGTCTTCCACCAGCTTCGCGGCGCATCCGCTGACGACGCGCCCCAGCCAGCGACCGGACAGCACCCAGGCGCAGCCAAGGAGTCGGGCGTGGAACGGACGGACAGCGCTACGCGCGTCTCTGCAAAGCGATCCAACGCGAGGAGGAGTAAGCCATGACAACCGTGGTCGACCAGACGACTACAACCACAACCCCGACTGAAGAGAAGGAAGTCGCGGCGGAACCCAAGAGACAGCCGTACTTCTATCACCTGGACCGAATCCCCCTGGCCGAGGACAGGGCCCAGAAGTTCCTCGAGTCTTTCGCGGCGGTCCTGAGGCACACTAACTACAAGTCCGCGCTGGAGCTCTATGCACGGAACCTCACTCACTGCGGACGCTGCGCGATGACCTGCCCGGTGTATCAGACTACTCGCGATCCGAAGGACATTCCGTGCCACCGCTCCGAGCTGATCGTCGACATATACAAGCGCTACTTCACGGCGGGCGGCTGGCTGCGCGCCAAGATCTTCGGCGATGACCCGCTGACCAACGCGAAGGTCGATGAGATCGCCGAGTCGCTCTATCGATGCACAGCATGCCGCCGCTGCTCCTTTGTGTGCCCGATGGGATTGGACCATGGGCTGATCACGCACTTAGGCAGATACGTCCTGAGCGAGGCCGGGATTGAACCGAAGGGGCTGGTGGTCTCGACTCGAGAGCAACTGGAGGGCGAGACCCGCAATACGTCCAAAGTGCCGCTTCCCGCCCTGCTGGACACTCTCGAGTTCCTCGAGGAGGAAGTCGAGAGCATGAAGGGCGTCAAGGTCCGGTTTCCCCTGGACGTAGAAGGCGCGGAATACGTCTTCTTCACGCCCGTGAGCGACTATCTGATGGAGGCCGAGACGCTTATGGGCATTCTCGCGACTCTCTCGGCGGCGGACGTGAGCTGGACCATAGGCACCCAGGTCTATGATGCCATCAACTACGGTCTGTTCTACAGCGACTGGGTGCTGGACAGGGTCGACAATGAGCTCCTCGGCGAGACACGACGGCTGAAGGGGAAGCAAATCCTGATCGGCGAGTGCGGCCACGCCTCGCGCGCGTCCAAGTTCTTCGTGCCAACCTTCAATCGCGGCGAAGAGATCCCGGTGGTCAACATCATGGAGCTGACCTACGACCTCCTCAAGGCCGGGAAGCTCGACCTCGATCCGGACGTCGTCACGGAGAAGGTGACCTATCACGACCCCTGTAACATCGCCCGCACCGGCTGGATCATCGACCAGCCGCGCGCCATCTTGCGTTCGTTCGTCAAGAACTTCGTCGAAATGACGCCGAACGGCCGCGAGAACTACTGCTGCGGCGGCGGCGGCGGAACCGTAT
>CAZMGB010000033.1:0-13465 GCA_964565775.1 uncultured Dehalococcoidia bacterium | reverse complement strand
GAACCTCCTTCCGAAAACTGACCGCTGGCTACCCACGTATTCTATGCCATCGCCGTTGATTTCGGAAGCTCTCTCGACGATCCTGCGCTAGAATGACCTCATGACCGACGAACCAGCGCTTCCGCCCCACACGATTGCCCCGGCCACCGCGGCCGACATGCCCTTCATCGGCGACGCGGTGACGCGGCTGCGCCTGGACGGGGAGTGGCTGGAGCCCCAGCAGTTCATCGTCGTGCGGCGGCAGGGCAGCGATGGCAGCATCGTCGCCTTCGGGCGCATCAAACCCTATCGGCAGACGTACGAGCTGGGGTCCGTCGCCGTGCTGGAGGAGGAGCGAGGCCGGGGCTGGGGCCGCCTCGTCGTCCGCGAGCTGATCCACCGCTTCCCGCAGGACGAAATCTTCATCACGACCGACCTATCGGAGTACTTCGAGCGGCTGGGCTTCCTGCGCACCGACATCCTGCCGCAGGAGATAGAGGACAAGATAAGCCGCGTGTGCAATAGCCTTCGCTCGGGCGTCGTGGGGATGGTCTACGACCGCCACATCCAGCAACGGCCCACCCTTGCGGACGTCTACCGCGCCAGGCACACCATCGAGCCCCACCTGAAGCGGACGCCCTTGGTGCACAATCCCTACCTGTCACAGCTGTTGGGCTGCCAGGCGTACCTGAAGCTGGAGAACCTTCAGCCCATCGGCGTCTTCAAGGTGCGAGGCGGAGTGAACCTGGCGGCCCGCCTAAGGCGGGAGCGGCGGCGGGGGATCATCGGCGCTTCCACCGGCAACCACGGGCAGTCGTTGGCCTACGGGGCCCGGCTGGTGGGGATGCGCTGCGTCATCGCCATGCCCCGCCGCTCCAACCCACTCAAGGTGGAGGCGATCCAGGCTCTGGGCGCCGAGGCAGCCTTCCACGGCCGCAACTTCGAGGAGGCGCGCGCCTGGGCCGAGGGGTTCGCCCGCCGGGAGGGTATGAGCTACGTCCATCACATCAATACCCCCGAGTTGGTGGCAGGCGTGGCCACCACGAGCGTGGAGATCCTAGAGGACCTGCCGGACGTGGACGTCATCATCGCGCCCATCGGCGGCGGTAGCGGCGCCAGCGGCCACTGCATCGTCGCCAAGGCGCTGCGGCCGGAGGTGCAGGTGATCGGCGCGCAGGCAGAGGGGGCGCCGGCGATCTACCGCTCGTGGAAGGAGCGCAGGCTCCAGCAGGCCCCCATCGAAACGTTCGCCGAGGGGCTGGCCACGGGAACGCCCTTCTTCGTACCGGTGAGGACGTTCATCGACCACCTGGACGACATGCTGCTGGTGAGCGACGACGAGATGCGCGAGGCGATCGCCCTGCTGCTGCGCGCGGCCCGGCAGCTCGCCGAGCCCGCCGGGGCGGCCGCCACGGCCGCGGCACTGAAGCTGGGCGAGCGGCTCAAGGGGAAGAAGGTGGCGCTGATCCTCAGCGGCGGCAACCTGCCCACGCAGGACCTGCGGCGCATCCTGGGCCGGCTCAACCGATGAGCACCCTCCTGGCCGGGGCCGCTGTCGTCGACATTACGCCGCCCGTCGGCGGCTTCATGGACGGCTACGGGGACCGTACCGAGCCTTCCCAGGGGGTGCACGACCCGCTATTCGCCCGCGTGCTCGTGCTGGACTGCGGCGACGGCGACCAGTGCGCCATCGTGGGCTGCGACCTGCTGGGCGTCCACCCGCAGATCGTGGACGAGGTGCGCCAGGGAGTGCAATCACTGTGCGGCATCCCGGCGGAGCGCATCGTGGTGGCGGCCATCCACAACCACGCCGGTCCCTGGGGCCTGCGGGCCGGAATGTTCTGCCAGCTCGCCAAGGGGCTGGCGGCGGAGGTGGTCCGCAGGGTCGTCGGCGCCGTCGTCTTCGCCCACAGCCAGCGCCGGCCAGCGACGCTCAAGGTCGGTCAGGCTGTCGTCGATACGGTGTCGCAGAACCGCCGCCACCCGGACTGGCCCGTCGACCCCGCCCTGAGGCTGCTGCTGGTAGACGGCGACGACGGGAGGCCCGTGGCCACCCTGATTAACTTCGCTTGCCACGCCACGGTTCTGAGCGCCGCCAACCTGATGCTGTCGGCGGAGTTCCCCGGCGTCGCCTGCCGCATCATCGGGGAGCAGACGGGGGCGCCTGTCGTGTACCTCAACGGCGCTTGCGCCAACGTCAACCCCACCTGGATACGGCAGGACTTCGACAGCGTGGAGCGGGCGGGCCAGGTCGTCGGCGGTCAGGCGTTGCGCCTCGTCGGCGAGCTGCAAGCCCTGGGGCCCGGCCAGCGGGCCCACAACATCCGCTGGGACGAGTTCACGGAGAAGGCCGTCCCCGGCCGCACGGTGGAGCCGCGCCTTCGCGCCGCCCGGCGGGAGATGGAGCTGCCGCTGCGGCCGTTCGAGTCGGACGAGGCGTACGCCGCCCGCATCGCAGAGCTGGAGGGCGAGGCGGCACCGCTGGCCGAAGGTAGCGACGAGCGGCGCGAGGTGATGGCACGGCTCACCCGCGCCCAGAACGAGCGCTGGGCGGGGGCCTGGGCGCGCCGCCAGCCCCCAGCGGCCACCCAGCGCACCGAGCTACAGGCTCTATTCCTCGGGGATGGGCTGGCGCTGCTGGCCCTGCCCGGTGAGTTCTTCGTGGAGACGGCGGAGGCGATCCGGGCCCAGTGCGGCGTCCATGACCTGCTGGTCGCCTGCTACGCCAACGACTACATCGGCTACGTGGCCCCGCCGGAGGCGTACGCCCAGGGCGGCTACGAGGCGGGCGTCACCTTCTTCGCCCCCGAGGCGGAGGAGATCGTGCGTCAGGCGGCGGTGGAGGTGCTACAATCGGTCAGCGGATAGGAGAGGAGGAGGTGATGGCTGGCTCCACCAAGACCGTTCTCGTCATCGTCGCCCACGCAGGGGCAATCGGTCATTCTGAGGAGCGCAGCGACGAAGAATCTCGCTCCTCTTCCCTGGCGCTGCGAGATTCTTCGTCCGCCTTCGGCGGACTCAGAATGACAGGAAGAGGAACGTGAACAGAACCAAGACCGTCCTCGTCATCGTCGCCCACGCCGACGACATGGAGTTCATGGCCGGCGGCACCATCGCCAGGATGGCCGATATGGGGTACGAGGTCCACGAGGTGATCGCCACCAACAACGAGCGGGGCACCCTCGACCCGGAGTGGAGCCCCCGCTTCACCACCGAGGCTCGGCAAGAGGAGGCCCGCCGGGGAGCGGAGGCGCTCGGCGTTGACCCCGACATCGAGTTCCTGGGCTATGAGGACGGCCGCCTTAGCGAGACCCCCCTCAACGAGCTGCGGGAGCGCTGCATGCGGGCGATTCGCCGCTTCCGCCCGGATGTCTTGTTTATCTGGGACCCCTTCGCGCCCTACGAGAACCATCAGGACCACCGGGCCGTGGCCTGGGCGGCGATGGAGGCGGCCAGCTTCTCCCACTTCCCCCTGTACCACCCAGAGCACCGCGACGAGGGGCTGGAGCCCCACTGCGTGGGCGAGCAGTACTTCTTCGCCAAGGTGCCGTACGACACCAACAAGGCAGTGGACGTCTCCGGCCACATCGAGCGCAAGATCGACGCGCTGTGCGAGCACGTCAGCCAGATGGAGCTGACGGTGGCCGAGCTCCAGGTGGATCTCGCCGCCTCCGGCCTGGACATCCCGCCCCTACGGGACGCCGACCCCAAGGACTACCGGCCGGTCATCGAGACGATGATGAGGACGTGGGCCGCGGACGTGGGACGGCGGCACGGCATGGCCTTTGCAGAGGAGTTCCGCCGCCAGCGTTTCGGGGATATCGAGCGCTGGGCGCGGGAACTGGGAGTCGAGCTGCCCGACGATGTCTAGCCGTCAGCGGTGGCTAGTCCGGTAGCGACGCCACCGCTGGGGCCTGAACCTCAGCGGTAGCGGGCCCCTGTTCTCGCTCGCGGTACCCACGCTTGTCGTCCAAGAGGCCTTGCTTCTCCGCCTCCAGGAACGCCCGAACGACGTCCGGGTCAAACTGGATGCCGCTGTTGCGCACGATCTCCTCCACCGCCTTGCGGTGGGGTTGCGCCTTGCGATAGGGCCGGTACGAAGTGATGGCGTCATAGGCGTCCACCACAGCGAAGACGCGAGCGCCCAGGGGGATATCGTCGCCCTTCAGGCCGCGGGGATAGCCCGATCCGTCGTAGTGCTCGTGGTGGGAGTAGACGATTTCCGCCGCGTCCCTCAGGAAATCGATCCCCTGGAGCATGCGATAGCCGAGCTCCGGGTGACGTTTCATCTCCGCCCACTCGGCTTCGTCCAGGGGGCCGGGCTTGGCGAGGACGGCGTCAGCGATGCCGATCTTGCCGATGTCGTGGAGGATCGCCGCCTTCTCGATGCGGCGCTCCTCCTCCTTGCGCAGCCCCATCTGCCAGGCCACGACGGAGGCCAGATCGGAGACGCGGCGGGCGTGTCCGTGGGTAACGCTGTCGTGCAGGTCGAGGGCGGCGCACAGGACGGCGACGATGGAGTCATAGTTGCTCTTCACGTCGTCCGCGCGGCGCTGCACATCGGCCTGCTGACGGCGGATGGAGCGGCGGAGGACAATGATCACCGGCATCAGGCAGACGATGGCGAGGGAAGCTCCGACGGAGATGTCGCCGATGTCGCTGCCCAGGAGCCTGGTGACGATGAAACCCAGCGTCACTATCGATACGAGGGCGACTGCCGCGAAGACCGTGGTGAGCTTCGAGAAGGATGAAGTCTCTCGCTGCGGCCCCGCTGCTTCGCCAACGTTCCTGCGCGTCGCTATCTTGCCCATCGCTGCCTGTTCCGTCATCTGCCCTCTCCCTAACCCTATATTCGGTCGAAGTCGCCCAGAACCGCGTCGTCCGGCAGCCCCTCCTCCGGTCCGGAGGCCGTCATCCGGGGCAGGCGCCGCGAGACCTTGTTTGCGTACATGTCGGCGTCGGCCCAGTGCACCATCTCGTCCACGTCCTCGCCGCCCCAAGGGAAGCCCGAAACGCCGATGGAGACGTTGAGCATCACCTGCAGCCCTTCGTGCTCATACATAGGGACGCGCTCCAGCTCTTCCCAGAGGCGCTGGGCCAAGGCGAAGGCACCCCGCTTGTCCGTGTCCGGCATCAGGACGGCGAACTCGTCTCCGCCCAGGCGAGCGGGGACATCACTGGTGCGAATGTGCCTATCGATGACCTTGGCCAGATTGGCGATCATGATGTCGCCGACGGCATGGCCGTACTCATCGTTGATCTTCTTCAAGCCATCGATGTCCAGCACGACGAGGGCCAGGGCCTGCTTGCTCAACCGGGCCCGCGCCAGCATCTCCTGAAAGCGCTCGTAGAAGTGGCGGCGATTGTAGAGCTCGGTCAGTGCGTCATGGGCAGCCATCTTCTCAAGCTCCATGGCCCGCAGCATGAGTTGTGCCTGTTGGCGGCGCAGCAGCTCCACATGCGAGAGGCGGATGTAGCGGGCCGAGATGATACCGTACAGCAACGGCAGGGCCGCCAGGAGGGGGTAGCCAACGTACTGCCAGGGTTGGTCGGCCTGGGTCAGGACGAAGAACGCCACCACCGCAGCAGTCAGCACGGAAGCTATGCCACGGCTGACCCAGACGACACGGCTGATCCTAGCCTCGTCCTGGGCGATGCCATCTTCCAATGTGGTCTCCAGGTTGCCCTGCATCTCTGCGGTCGTCCTCCGCTCCAGTTAGGCCCGCTCTCGCCGCAGCTCCCCCCATTGAGCGATATCCATCCCGCTACCCTTCGGATCGTTCGCCCTTCTCGGGAGCCGCAAAGAGACTGAACCTCAACCGAATCCTTCTCTCCATAAGGTAAGACGCGCCCTCAGGCAGGTGGTTACAGGAACGAAGGGTACTTCGCGGCCGCACTTTGCCGCTGTGGCGAGGCCTAGTCCTGCCGATTCTTGGGCCGGGAGTAGAGCACCTGACCCCCGACCCAGGTCATCACCACCTCCAACTCCTCGTCCAGGGCCACCAGATCGGCGTCGTAACTGGAGGCGATGCGGCCCTTGCGGCCTTCCAGGCCCACGATCCGCGCCGGCACCGTGGACGCCATACGGACGGCGCCGCCCAGAGGGACGAGCCCCCACTCGACGACGTTGCGGACGAGGACATCCATGGTCGCCGCGCTACCGGCGATGGTGCCGTCAGCCAGGGTAACTTGGCCTTGGGAGAGGCCAGCGGCCGCCACGCCGTCCGTCACCAGGGCCACGTTAGCGGCGCCCTTGGCGGCGAGCAGCAGGCGGGCCGCCGCCGGGTGGACATGCACACCGTCGGCGATAAGCTCCACCGTCACCGCGTGCGACTCCAAAGAGGCGCCGAGCAGCCCCGGCTCCCGATGATGAAACGGACGCATGGCGTTGAAGGCATGGGTCAGGTGTCGCGCCCCGGCGGCGAAAGCCTCCCGCGCCGCCTCATAGCTGGCGTCGCTGTGACCGAGAGCGCCGATGCAGCCGGCGGCCGCCGCCTCCTCCAGAATGGCGCGGGCGCCGGCCAGCTCCGGTGCCAGCGTGAGCATGCGCAGGTGCCCGCCCGCAGCATCCACTAGCCGACGGAACAGGTCTACGTCGGGCATGCGCAGCCAGCTTTCGGGGAGGGCGCCGCGACGGGCGGCATTGACGAACGGCCCCTCCAGATGGAAGCCGAGGAGTTCGGCGCCACCAGATACCGGCCCCACGGCCTGGGCAGCGGCACGCAGGTAGGTCTCACCCTCGTCGGGCGTGTCCGCCACGACGCTGGCCAGGAACGACGTGACGCCCTTGGCCGCCACCCAGCGGGCGTAGGAGCGCACCTCCTCGGGGTTCCGCGTGGCCAGGGAGAAGCCGCCGCCGCCGTGAACATGAATATCGATGAAGCCCGGCACCAGGGTGGTGTCGGGCAGCTCCGTCACCAGCACCTGCGGGGGCAGCCGCACTCTCTCCCCCACCTCCACAATCCGTCCGTCCTCGATGACGACGGTGCCCCGCCCAATCTCATCGTCGGGCGTGAGGACGCGGGCGCCGGTGAGAGCTGTGATCATACGCGTAGCCTGTGTCAGGAGGCAGGGCTATAATACACGAGCGTTGTCCAGTCCGCCTCTCGGCCGTACCCATAAGGAGACCCGCGTGGATCGGAGCCTGCGCCTAGAAGGTCACGTCTCCCCGGAGGACGTCCGCCGCAGCCCTTACCTCTACCTCCCCATGCCCGTGCCGTCCGGCACCTCCCGCCTGCACGTCTCCTACGAGTACTCGGACCCGGTGACTGCGGCCTTCAGCATGGGGCCCGGCAACACCATCGACATCGGCGTCTTTGACCCCCGCGGACACGACTTCCTCGACGGCTCTGGCTTCCGCGGCTGGAGCGGCTCCGCCAAACGCGAGTTCTTCATCGCCCGCCACGAGGCGACGCCCGGCTACATTCGCGGCCCCCTCTTCCCAGGCGACTGGCACATCGTGCTGGGCTTCGGGCGAGTAAACCCCGAAGGCGTCCGCTACAGCGTGACGGTGAACCTGGCCCTGGACGAACGCGACCCACCGCCGGGCCACGCCGAGAAGGGCGCGGCGACCGCGCAGGCCAAGGTCGGGGGCCACAGTCGCGCAGGCCGAAAACCGAACGGGCGCTGGCTGAAGGGCGACCTTCACTGCCATACGATTCACTCCGACGGCCTGAACACGGTGGACGAGATCGTGGCCAGCGCCATCGAGCGCGGCCTGGACTTCCTGGCCATCACCGACCACAACACCGGTACCCACTACGAAGACCTGACACGGCTCTCCCACCTGCCCATCGTCCTCATCACCGGCGAGGAGGTCACCACCTACCGGGGCCACGCCAACGTGTGGGGCCTGCGCGAGTGGATCGAGTTCCGTTGCGCCGACGCCGAGTCGATACGGGCGGTGCAGCGGTTCGTCCTCCGGAAGGGCGGCCTCATCTCCATCAACCACCCCAAGAGCGTCGGCCCGCCCTGGCTGTTCGAGGGCTGGGACGGCTACCCCTGCATGGAAGTCTGGCAGGCGCCGTGGCGCTTCTACAACTGGGAGTCGCTGGAGCGCTGGGACGATATGCTGCGGCGGGGCGAGCGGGTGATCGCCGTCGGCGGGTCGGATGTCCACTCCATCCCGCCTCAGCGGCCGATGCACCCCCACGGCCTGGGGAACCCCTGCACCTGCGTCTACACCCAGGACAAGCCCTCCGAGGGCAGCATCCTGGACGGCATCCGCCGGGGCCGCGTGTTCGTCTCCGACGATCCTGACGGCGCCCAGCTCATCCTGTCAGCGGACGAGGACGGCGACGGCGAATTCGAGAAGATGATGGGGGACACGGTGGAGGCCGGCGAGGGCCAGCGGGTCACCTTCCGCGTCTGGACCAACGGCGGCGCTGACCGCCGCCTGTGGCTCGTCCGCGACGGCCTGCCCCTGGACATCGTCCCCGTGGACCGGGCGGAGGCCGTGCACACGTTCTCCCTAGAGCTGTCCGGCCGCAGCTACGTCCGCGCGGAGCTGCGCGGCTTCCGCGGCCGCCCGGAGCGGGGCGAGGTGGTGTGGGCGATGACGAATCCGATATGGCTGAGGACCGTACAGAGCTGATGGCAGGCTGATATGCGCGTCCTCTTCTTCCAGGGATTCGTGTCCCCGGAGAGGGACTACAAGGCCAGCGACGCAGTCGGCTACGGCATCACCTCGGCGGACGCGGTGGTGGAGGCGCTGGCAGCCCAGGGGATCGAGGTCGTGGCGGTGAAGCCGCCGCCGTCCTCCTCCCCAAATCAGGAGAAGCGACGGCTAGCCTGGATCCTGGACGGCTACAAGGCCCTCCTAGACCTGGAGCTCCGCCCCGGCGACGTCATCTTTATCTTCCACACCTTCCAGCAGTTCCCGGCGGAGGTTCGGCGCATCCTCCAGGACCTGAGGACGCCCCTGCCCATCATCGGCTACACCCATGGGAGCCACTGGGACCCGAGCGACCTCTATCGCTTCATACACTACCCCGGCATGGAGGTCACCGACCTCGCCAACCTCCTGTGCCTGGATCGCGTGCTGGTGCCGTCACACTACCTGAGAGGAGTGATCCTGGAGAACATCGGCAACTGGCAGCGGGAAGCCGCCAGCAAGATCGAGGGGAAGATAGCGGTGGTGGGGCTGCCCATCAACACCCGTCTCCTGGACGCCTCTCGCACCGATGAGAGGTTCGACAGGCCCACCATCGTCTTCAACCACTCCCTGATCCCGAGCAAGGCGCCAGAGGTCTTCCTCGATGTGGCAGAGCGGGTGCTGGAGAGGCACGAGGTGAGCGTCATTATCACCCGCGAGGCCCCGGACGAGGGGATCAACAGGCGGCTCGCTGAGCTGAGCGGCCGCTTTCCCGGCCGGCTGACCTCCGGGGAGACCTACTCTCTGCCGGAGTACTTCCGCATCCTGTGGAGAGCCGATATCCAGGTGTCCACCGCCCTCCACGAGGGGCTGGGCATCGCTACCCTGGAGGCGATGTACACCCACAACTGCTCCCTACTCCCCAACCGTTGCAGCTACCCTGAGATCACCGGTGGCCTCGAGGATGTGTTATGTTCCTCCACGGAGGAGCTACTGGACAAGCTCGATTACTACCTGAAGAACGAGGGGGCGCGCCGGCAGGTGGCCCAGACGCTCCACGAGCGGAGCCTTCGCTACGCGCCGGATCAGGTCGCCTCTCGCCTGGTGGCCGTCCTCACCGAGCTTGAGGGTCGAACGGAGTGATCGCCGCGACCTGCCGTCCGCCCCTTGAAAGCCAATGGCCGAGCTAGCCAGGCGCACCTTCGTCGTCGTCTCCCACACCCACTGGGACCGCGAGTGGTACCGGCCCTTCGAGGCCTTCCGGGTGCAGCTCGTCCACATGCTGGATGACCTGCTCGACCTGCTGGACAGCGACCCCGAATACCGGCACTTCGTCCTGGACGGCCAGACCATCGTCTTGGACGACTACCTGGAGGTGCGCCCGGAGCGCCGCGCTGACATCCAGCGGCTCGTGCGGGCCGGCCGCTTGCTCGTCGGCCCTCACTACGTGCTCCCCGACGAGTTCCTCATCGGCGGCGAGTCCTGGGTGCGCAGCCTCCAGATCGGCATCCGCTCGGCGCGGGAGTTCGGCCCGGTGATGATGGTCGGCTACTCCCCGGACGCCTTCGGTCACATCGCCCACCTACCGGCCGTCCTGCGCGGCTTCGGCATCGACTCCGTCGTCCTCTGGCGCGGGGTCGGCCGCGAGGCGACCAAGAGCGAGTTCCTGTGGCGGGCCCCGGACGGCTCCGAAGTCCTCGTCCTGCACTTGCCCTTCAGCTACGGCATCGCCCGTAGCTTGCCCGCGGAGCCAGCGGGGCTGCGCAACCTCCTCAGCAGCCTGAGGGGCTCCCTGGAGCCCCTGGCCGCCACGCGTTATGTCCTCATCCCTAACGGCTTCGACCACTTCGGCCCTCAGGATGACCTCCCCCACATCCTGCGCACCGCCAACGAGCTGTTCGACGACGCCGAGTTCGTCCACGGTCACTACCCGATGCTCGTGGAGGCGATACGGCGGGAGGCACCCGAGGGCGGCCTGCCTCGTCTCGAGGGAGAGTTTCGCTCCAGCCAGCGCTCGCAAGTCTTCCCCGGCGTCCTCTCGGCGCGGGTGTGGATCAAGCAGCGCTATCAGGAGTGCGAGGACCTTCTGGCCCGCTACGCGGAGCCGCTGGCCCTCTGGGCCCACCTGCTGCGAATCGAGAATGGCGAGCCGGGCACAGGCTCATCCGACCAAGCCCTCCTGCGCCAGGCCTGGAAGCTCCTCCTCCAGAACGCCCCCCACGACTCCATCTGCGGCTGCTCCATAGACCAGGTCCACGAGGAGATGCGGCCCCGCTTCGACCGCTGCCAGCAGATAGCGGAAGCAGTGCTGTACGAATCGCAACGCTACGTCGCCGATCTCGCCTCTCGCCCCGGCGGGAGCAGCGTTGTCGTCTTCAACTCGGAGGGTGGGCCCCGCACCGACTTCTGCACCGCCCGCCTGCCGCTGGAGGAGGCGGACGCGCGCGGCGGCAAGCTGCCCGCCTCGCTGGTGGACGCCGCGGGCCGCAGCCTGCCGCTCCAGTTGCTGGAGCGCGGCCTGCGCTCCCCCCTTGATCCACGGGAGCGGGTCGTCGCCGGGTTTGTGGCCGAGGACGTGCCCGCCTACGGCTACCGGGCCTATCGGGTGGAGTACGGTGAGGCGCGACGGAAAGTAGGCGGCGGGCGACGCGAGATCGAGAACGAATTCTTCCGTGTCACCGCAGACCCTGCGGACGGAACCCTCACCGTGGAGGACCTGCGGACCGGAGCCGTCGTCAGCGGCCTCAACCGCTTCGTGGACGGGGGCGACCGCGGCGACGAGTACACCTACTGCCCGCCGCAGAACGATGATCTCATCCCCAGGCCCTCGCGGGCGGCGCGGGTCAGGCTCGTGGAGCGCGGCCCGGCGCGCTGGACGCTGGAAGTCGTCCAGACCTACTCCCTACCTTCGGGCCTGACAGAGGACCGCGACGCCCGCTCACCCCAGCGAGTCGAATGCCGGATCGTCAGCCGCGCCAGCCTCTTCCCCGGCGTTGCCCGCATCGACATCGAGACGGACGTGGACAATCGTGCCCGGGATCACCGGCTGCGCGTCCACTTCCCCACCGGCGTGCGCAGCGAGGACGCCCACGCGGAGCAACACTTCGGGGTCCTGCGCCGCCCGCTGGCGCCGCCGGAGGACAACGGCACTAGCATGGAGACACCCATCGCCACCTATCCTCAGAAGTCCTTCGTGGACGTCAGCGACGAACAGCGCGGGCTGACGGTCGCCAACCGCGGCCTGCCGGAATACGAGGCGCTTCAGGAGGCGGGCGGGCCGGTGACCATCGCCCTCACCCTGCTGCGCTGCGTCGGCTGGCTCTCGCGGTCGGACATCCACACCCGCCGCGGTCCCGCCGGCCCCTCTTTAGAGACGCCGGGGGCGCAGATGCCCGGCCGCTGGAGGTTTCACTATTCGCTGATCCCCCATGCTGGCGGGTGGGACATGTCGTTCCAGGAGGCGCACCGCTTCGCGCGGCCGTTGCGGGCCGTGCGCACCGGGCGCGGAAGGGGAACCCTGTCGCAGGAAGGCTCTCTGGTCGACATCGAGCCGCCGACTTTCGTCCTCTCCTCGTGCAAGCTCGCCGAGGACGGCGACGCCATCGTCGTCAGGGTGTACAATACGTCCGATGCGTCCCAGGAGGGCCGCCTGCGGTTGCTCCCCTGGCCGGGCAGGCTCAACCACGCTGCCGCCCAGATTGTGAACCTGAACGAGGAGGCGTTGGGCCCGGCGGCCGCGGACGACGGCTGGGTGACGCTCTCGGCCCGCCCCAACCAGATACTCAACGTGAGTCTCAGGACAGCATAAGAGACGCGGCGATGACTATCGATCCCAGCAGGTGGACAGCGCTCTGGCCATGAGGTGGGGTGGCGCCATGGCGCGCAGACTTTTCGTCCTCTACCTTCTCATCGTCCTCGGGCCGCTGGCTGTTGCCGCCGCCGCCTTCACATTGCGCGATCTCCTGGCCCGGCGCAGGCCAGACCCCTCCGAGGGCAACGGTCACGCTGAGGCCGAGGCGCTCGAACACACGGTCGAGGAGATACAGGCCATCTGATAGGGCTGGAGCGAGGAGAGAGAGCGTGACGGACATCGAGGGAGCGAAAACGCGGGCGAAAGAAGGTGTCGCCGCCGCGGCCGACGAACTGATAGATGTGAGCCGCCGCATTCATGAAAATCCTGAGCTGGCAATGCAGGAGCGGAAGGCGGCCGCCCTGCTGGCCGACCGACTGGAGGCGCACGGGTTCCAGGTGGAGCGCAACGCTCACGGCCTGGAGACGGCGGTCCGGGCCACCTGGGGCGAGGGCCCGGTCACCATCGCCTACCTCTGCGAGTACGATGCCCTGCCGGAGATGGGCCACGCCTGCGGCCACAACCTCATCGCCACCGCCGGGCTGGGCGCCGCCTACGGCCACAAGGCCGCCCTATCGCCCAGCCAGGTGCGCCTCTTGGTGTTCGGTACCCCTGCGGAGGAGAGCATCGGCGGCAAGATCATCCTGCTGGCGCGCGGCGCATTCGAAGGGGTGGACGTGGCGCTGATGGCCCATCCCTCCCCCGTCGACATCGACATGCCCCCCATGTACGGCCTCGCCCAGATGGACGTGGAGTATCGGGGACAGTCGGCCCACGCCTCCATCGCGCCGGAGATGGGGGTGAACGCTCTGGACGGGCTGGTGACGGCCTATCAGGCCATCGCCCAGCTACGGCAGCACATCCGGCGGGACTCTCGCGTGCACGGCATCATCACCGACGGGGGCTCCGCACCGAATGTGGTGCCGGACCGCGCGGCCGGGTCGTTCTGGATACGGGCGCTCCGGCCTGCCTACCTGGAGGAGCTGAAAGGGAAGGTGCAGCGCTGCTTCGAGGCGGGGGCCGCGGCCTCCGGCGCAACCCTG
>CAZMGB010000032.1:0-14763 GCA_964565775.1 uncultured Dehalococcoidia bacterium | reverse complement strand
ACACAATGCGTGACAAATCTTGAGGGGTCAAGAGGCGAGTTCGGCAACGGGCCCAAGCCGTTCTGCGACGGCACCCACGCCAAGGTGAAGTTCGAGAGCAAGCCGCGCGCCGGCTGAGCCCGCCCGCAAACAGCCTTCGGCGCCTTTCACGCGGGCGCCGCGGGTGCCGAAGCCGCCGCCGCGGATCAACGATCAAGACATCGAGCCGGCCAGCTCTCGAGGCTAGTTCGCATGACCTTCTCTATCGTCGCCCTTGACCCCGAGACCCACGCCCTGGGGGTGGCAATCTCCACGGCCGTCCCCTGCGTCGGGGCGACATGCCCTTATGTCAAGGCAGGCGTCGGCGCTATCGCTTCCCAGGCCTCGACCAACGCCCGCCTCGGCATCGACGGCCTGCGCCTCTTGGAGCTGGGCCTCAGCCCGGAATCGGCCCTCACTACCCTGCTGAAAGAGGACGCGGGTGCGGCGAGACGGCAGGTGGGGGCCGTCGACGCCTTCGGCCGCGTCTTTGCCTACTCCGGCGCTCAGTGCACGGGCTGGTTCGGCCATCACAGCGGCGACAACTACTCGGCCCAGGGGAACATGCTCGTGGGCAGAGAAACTATCGACGCCATGGCCCGCGCTTTCGAGGAGACGCAGGGACGGCTGGCCGAGCGGCTCGTCGTGGCGCTGGAGGCGGGCCAAGCTGCGGGCGGCGACAAGCGGGGACGCCAATCGGCGGCGCTGCTGGTGCGGGCACCCCCGAGCGCCCTCTGGGAGGGCGCCGACATCCGCGTCGATGAGCACGCGGACCCGGTGGCCGAGCTGCGCCGCATCTTCGACATCGTGCGGGCGCAGGCCCGCGAGATGCGCGCCGAGATCGAAGGGGCCCAGGGCGAAGGGATGGGCTGAGCCCGGCGCCAGAGAGGGGGCAAGAGATGGCCGACCTGAAGACTGAGTTTCTGTGCGAGGTGAGTGTGGACCTGGAGGCGCCGCAGGAGATAGGAGCGACGCCCCACGGCAACCGACAGATCTACTACGTCAAGGGCGGCACCGTCGAGGGCCCGAAGATCAAGGGCGAGGTGCTGCCCGGCGGGGGCGATTGGCTTCTCCTACGGCCCGACGGAGCAGGTGAGCTCGATGTCCGGGCCACGGTGCGCACCGACGACGGCCACCTGATCTATACGTACTACCGGGGGATACTCAACGCCTCGCCCGAGGTAATGCAGCGGGCGCTCCGGGGGGAGCCCGTCGACCCGACTGAGTACTACTTCCGGATTGCGCCGGTCTACGAAACGGCGTCCGAGAAGTACGGCTGGCTGAACCGGATCGTCGCCGTCGGCGTGGGGCGGTACAGGCCCGGCTGGGTCGGCTACACGATCTACGCCGTTCTCTAGCGCTGCTTGGCGGGCCCCTTCTCCTCCGGCAGCACGGCGACGACGCCCGCGTCATTCAGCTCAGAGATCTCCTCCGTCGAGTAGCCGTGCTCCAGCAGCACCTCGACGGTATGCTCGCCGAGAGCGGGCGCCAGGCTGCGGACGCTGCCCGGCGTCTTGCTGAGCTCCACCGGCACGCCCACCATCCGCACCGGCTCGTGGCCCGGTCGCTCCACCTCGACGATGTAGTCGTTCGCCACCACCTGAGGGTCAGCGACTACCTCATCATAGTTCTGCACGGGCGCCGCGATCAGGTCATGGTCATTGATCTGCCGGACCCACTCGCTGGCGGGCTTCGTCGCGAAGTGAGCGTCGAGGAGGGCCATGAGGGAATTGAAGTTCACGTGCCTGTTCAGTCCCGTCTCATAGAGGGGGTCGTGCTCCAGCTCGGGCCTGCCGATGGAGCGGCAGAACTCGGGCCACCAGCGCTCCTCAAGCATGCCGACGACGAAGTACTTGCCGTCGCCGCCCTTGTAGACGTTCCACAGGGCCGTGTAGCCGCCGCGCGGCCGCCTGACGGGCAGCCGCCCCGTGAACAAATAGGCTGTGATGTTGAATGACTGGAGGGCCAACTGCCCGCCCAGGAGCGAGGTGTTCACCTGCTGGCCCTCGCCGGTGCGCTCTCGGTGGAATAGGGCAACCATGATGCCGTAGGCGGCGAGGAAGCCGGCCGTCTGGTCGGCGATGGGCGGGCCCACGGACAAGGGCGGGTCGTCGGGCTGACCCACCACGTGCATGATTCCGCCGCGCGCCTGGCCCAGGATGTCGAACGAGCGCAGGCCGGTGTCGGGGCCGCGCGGCCCGTACCCCGAGCCCCAGACGTAGATGATGCGCGGGTTCATCTTGCGGACGCTCTCGTAGTCGAGGCCCAGCCGCTCGATGGAGCCGCCGCGCGTGTTGTGGATGAAGACGTCGGCGCCCTCCGCCAGCCGCACGAAGATCTCCTTCCCCTTCGGCTGCTTCAGGTCGAGGGCCAGAGAGCGCTTGTTGCGATTGTGCGCCTCGAAGTAGGGGCTGAGGCGGAGGGGACGGTAGCGGAGAAACATCCGCCCCGGGTCCGGCGCCTTCGGCGCCTCGATCTTGATGACGTCGGCCCCCATCTCCGCCAGCATAGCCGAGGCGCAGGGCCCCTGCTGCCAGATAGTGAGGTCGAGAACCCGTATGCCCTCCAGCGGTAATGCCATCCCAGCCTCCTCATGTTCGACGTAGCTCCGAGCAGTGGTCGCGTTCGCCGGCGCCTTTGCTATTATTCACGAGCGCGTCGGGAGTGTCCACCGAGTCGGACTGCCCGCCTGCCGCGACCAGGGAGAGCATTGACGGCAAATCCCCGATCCTCTACAAAGAGAAGGCGTCCGGAGGGTCGGAGCGGCGGCAGCGGCCGCTTCCTCCCGGGGGAAGAGCACGGGGCGCCAGCGGACGTGATGCCAGAGCACTTCTGTGGCTAGAGGGGGCACGGTGAGAGAGCTGCGTCGGGTAGTTGTCACGGGCCTCGGCGCGATCACGCCCCTGGGGCTCGACGTCGAATCGTTCTGGCAGGGGCTGGTGGCGGGGCGCTCGGGCATCGGGCCGATCACCCAGTTCGACGCCTCGAGCTTTCCCGTGCGCATTGCCGCCGAGGTCAAGGACTTCGAGCCCAAGCGCTACATGGACCACAAGGCGGTGCGTCGCAGCGGCCGCTTCGCCCAGTTCGGCGTCGCTGCCGCGCGGATGGCGCTCTGCTCCGCCGGCCTGGAAGTGAACGACGCCAACCGGGACGAGATCGGCGTCGTTATCGCCACCAGCGGCGGCGTCTTCGACATCGGCCCCACATGGGTGACCCTCCTGGAGCGCGGTCCGACACGCATCGACCCGCTCGTCGTTTCGCGCACCGGCGGCTACATGGCGGGCGTGCGCGTGGGCCGCGTCCTCGGACTGAGAGGGCCGAACACAACCGTCAACAGCGCCTGTGCCTCCGGCACCGACGCCATCGGCCAGGCGCTCAACCTCATCCGCCTTGGACAGGCCGAGGTCATCGTCGCGGGGGGCGCGGAGGCTATCGCCAAGCCTCTGGCCATAGCCGCCATGAACATCGTCGGCGCCCTCTCTCGCCGCAACGACGACCCTGCCACGGCCTCACGGCCTTTCGATGCCGGCCGCGACGGCTTCGTGATGGGCGAGGGTGCCGCAGTGCTGGTGCTGGAGGCCGAGGAGCACGCTCTGGCTCGGGGCGCCGATATCCTGGCCGAGGTGGCCGGTGCCGGCTGGTCCTTCGATGCCGCCGACGACACCGCCCCCGACGCGGAGGGCGAGGTTCTTGCCATCCGCGGCGCCCTCGCTGACGCCGGCCTCGGACCCGGCGACCTCGACTACGTCAACGCGCACGGTACGTCCACCCCCCTGAACGACAAGACGGAGACGGCCGCCCTCAAGCTGGCCCTCGGCGAACACGCCTACCGCGTGCCGATCAGCTCCAACAAATCCATGATCGGGCACCTGGCGGCGGCCGCCGGCGCCGTCGAGGCAGCAGCGTGCGTGCTCACCATCAGGCACGGCGTTATCCCACCGACCATCAACTACGAGACCCCCGACCCCGAATGCGACCTCGACTACGTTCCCAACCAGGCGCGCTCGCTCAAGGTCGACACTTGCCTCTCGAACTCCTTCGGCCTCGGCGGCCAGAACGCCTGCCTGGTGCTGAAGCGGTACGACAGGTAGCCCCAGCCAGGAACCCAGAACCGTACCAACCTGCGGCGCGGCGCCTAAAGGACTTCTCATAATGTCCGATGAAGAGATCAGCGGAGCCGTCGCCGGAGGCATGGGGGCTAGAGAGGTCCCGGCCCCGACGCTGGCGCCCCCGACGCCGAATGGCCTTCTTCTACTACTTTCTTCCCGGTCTCCTGGCGGGGCTTCTGGTGGACCTGGCCGTCCGCCGCCTCAGCGACCCCAACTCGCCGTCCGACGCAGCCGAGCCGGTGGAAGCAGAGGAAGAGGCCTCGGCCGGCACCACGGACACGCCCCCCAGAGAGACGGCCCCCCTGTCGGCCCTCGGAGGTGCGAGCTGGCATCGAGCCGCACTCGTGCTGATGACCGCGTCGCTCATCGGCGCCGTGGGGCTCCGCTACAACGACCCCACGCAGGCCGTCATAGTGGCCATCTACGCCGCTGTCCTCCTCGCCTGCACTGCCACGGACCTCGTCTCCTTTCGCATACCCAACGCCATCACATATCCGGCCATCGTCCTTGCCCTCGCCGCGGCTGCACTCATGCCGGAAGGCAACCTGAGAACGACGGTCGCCGGTGGAGCGGCAGCGGGGGGCTTCATGCTCGTCGCAGCCATCATCTCTCGCGGAGGAGTCGGCCTGGGCGACGTCAAGCTCGCCGCCTTCGTCGGGCTCGCCCTGGGCATCCGCCTCGTCTATCCTGCCCTGTTCATCATGGCGGTGCTTGGCGCCCTGGGAGCGGCCGCCCTCCTCCTCTTGCGCCTCAAAGGGCCAAATGACCCGATCCCCTACGCGCCGGTACTCGCCGCTGCCGCCCTGACAGTCCTCCTCTGGCAGGGTAGCGCCTCCGTCACTCTCTAGGTCAGCGCCGAGGGAAATAGGAGCTCCGGAGCGGAAAAGAGCGCCTGCGGTCTGATCTGCTCGCAATCTGACCCTATTTCCTCGTGCTTTTGCTCGGTCTTGTCTCTTGCCAGCTCGCGCCTCCCCGCGTAAAGTGAAGTTGATCCGCGCTCCGCTCCCCGGCTCCGTCGGGTCCCGCCTTCCGGTGACCGCGAGCCAGGCCGGAACGAGCATCTCCCGCAATCGAACTACGGAACACAGCAGCGCCACCGGCTCCGCATACCTAACGCACGGAGGTGAGATATGCGGATCCTACAGTTGGCTCCCCTGTGGGAGGCCGTGCCTCCGTCTGCCTACGGCGGCACCGAGGCCGTGGTCAGCGTTCTCTCCGAGGAACTGGTCCGACAGGGCCATGAAGTGACCCTTTGCGCCTCCGGCGACTCCCAAACGTCAGCAGAGCTTTCCTCCGTCTACTACCGCAGCCTGCGGACCGCCGATGAACTGGGTGACCGCTCGCCCTACGATTGGGTGCACGTCGCCCTTTCCCTGAAGGAGGCGCAGCACTTCGACATCATCCATAACCACGCGGGTGAGCTGGCCATGGCCATGAGCCATCTGGTGGACGTGCCCATGCTCACCACTATGCACTGCTTGATCACGCCCGACACCAAGTTCGTGTGGGACCGCTACCCCGGCTGGTACAACACGATCAGCCATTCCCAGAAGCGCAACATGCCGCCGATACGGAACACCAACTTCTCGGGCGTCGTCTACAACGCCATCGACGTGGCCAGCTTTCCCTTCAGAGAGAGAAAGGAGGACTTCCTCCTTTACCTGAGCCGCGTAGCGCCCGAGAAGGGCACGCACCTGGCCATCGATGTGGCGAAGCGGCTCGGCCGGACGCTGGTCATCGCCGCGAAGGTCGACCGCGTCGACCGGCCGTACTTCGAGACGGCTGTCCAGCCCCAGATCGACGGCAAGCTCATACGGTTCGTGGGCGAGGCCGATGCCCGGACGAAACGGGACCTCCTGGCGAGAGCCCGCTGCGTCCTCCTCCCCCTCTGCTGGGAGGAGCCCTTCGGCCTCGTCATGGCGGAGTCCATGGCCTGCGGCACCCCCGTCATCGCGTTCAGGAGAGGCTCCGCCCCGGAGATAATCGTGGACGGAGAGACGGGCTTCCTCGTCGAGGACGTGGAAGGTATGGCCCGCGCCGCCCTCCAGGTCGAGCGGCTCGATCCGAAACGATGTCGCCGGCACGTGGAGGAGCGGTTCAACCCCCAGCGCATGGCGACGGACTACCTCTCGCTATACGAGAGGATTCTGGCGGCGACGGCGGATGCCGTGGCTTCGCCGATACGGGCGACGCGCTCGGCCGAGCCTTCGCGCCAGGACGCCGACGGCTCGGACCGGCGGGCGGTGGCGTGACGGGGATAGGTTCGATGGGAGGTGAGGAAGCATGGTCGCTCGCAGGGCCAACGCATTGAGCCAGGACCAGCAGATCGCCCGCGCGCTAGGCAGAGCGCTGGCGATTGGCCATCTGCGCGTCACGATGGTGGGTAGAGTGCCGCACATCGAGGGCACTGTCTCCAGCTACGGCGACAAGCAACTGGCGACGGAGACCACGAGAGCGCTGACGGGCGTGCGCCAGGTCGTCAACCATCTGAGGATAGCCCCTCAGGGCAGCTTCAGCGACGCCGCCATCGCCCAGGCTGTGCTCGCCGCGCTGGAGGCTGACCCTCTGGTCAATACCGACGACATCACGTTGGAGACGCGGGAGGGCGTGGTCGAGCTTCGAGGGCGTGTCGAGACGCTGGCGGCACGCTGCTCGGCGGAGTCAGCGGCCTGCTCGGTGCGGGGCGTTCACTGCGTCGTCAACCGGCTGGAGACGCGTGAGCCTGGCCTTGTGGGGCAGGAGTTGGCGCGCAACCTGGAGGAGGACCTTTGCCGCTGCCTCTGCCTTGAGCCCGGGGCCGTCCACGTCCGCTTCGAGGCCGGCGTCGTGCACCTTGGCGGCGCCGTCCCCTCCCCCGGACATCGCCAGGCGGCAGAAGAGATGGTGCGCTGGCATTCTCAGGTGAGCGACGTGGTGAATAGTCTGGCGGTGGAAGAAACTTCCTCGACCGCCGGAGAGTCCAATATAATGGGGGAGGAGGCGCGCGCCTCCTAGGCAGAAGAACGTCCCGTTCATGCCACCCGGGAGGGAACACTGCCCCGCAGAAAAAGGCAAGGCCGCCCAAGACCAGCTTCCCGAGAACGGTACATCCTGCCTGAGGGTGAGCCAGCGGGCATCGAGGACATCCGCGATGCCCTCGTCATTCGCGAGAAGGACATCTTCCTCCTCAGCGACCCCGACGGCAACGTGCCCGCCGGCAACCGTCGCGGCTTTGGCCTCTACCACGCCGACACGCGTCACCTCTCCACGTACGACTTCTCCCTGAATGGCGTCGCTCCCGTCGTGCTTCTCTCCACCGCGGCCCTGGGCTTCAGCGAGGAGCAGGTGCTGACGAACCCGCGGATGGAGAGCCCTGAAGGCCGCACACTGCCCGCCGGCAGCATCGAGGTGCGCCGGCAGCGAGTCGCCTCCGACGTGCTGGAGGAGACGCTGCGGGTCAGCAACTACAACGCCTTTCCCGTCGCCCTGGAGCTGCAATATCAGCTAGGGGCGGATTTCGCCGACATCTTCGAGGTCAGGGGTGCGGTGAGATCGCAGCACGGCAGGCTCATCCCGACCGAGGTCGACCAGGACTATCTGCTCTTCGCCTACGAGGGCCTCGACGGCAGACGTCGCGAGACGCACGTGCGCTTCTCGCCGCCGCCGACGCGCCTCTCGGCCTCCCAGGCGCTTTTCCGGCTAGACCTGCCCCGCCACGGTGACGCCTCTCTTCGCCTGGTGATCAGGGTAGACCGCCCGGAAGAGCGTGCCCCTTCTGAATCGCGGTTCAAGACCGTCTCTGCCCAGCACCGCCGCTGGGCTCAGGGTTGCACCCGGGTCTTCACCAGCAACGAATTCTTCAACGCCGCCCTGGACCGCTCGCTGGCCGACCTGCGCATGCTCTGGAGCGAGAACGGCAGGAATGAGCGCTTCCCGGCGGCGGGAACGCCCTGGTACGACACCATCTTCGGCCGCGACAGCGCCATCGTCTCCATGCAGAGCATCGCTTTCCGCCCCGAGATCGCCCGCCAGTGCCTCCTCGTCCTCGCCAGCCGTCAGGGCCGCGACTTCACTCCCTGGCGCGATGAAGAGCCCGGCAAGATCCTCCACGAGGCGAGACGGGGAGAGATGTCCGCCACGGGTGAACTGCCCTACGCCGCCTATTACGGCAGCATCGACTCCACGCCACTCTTCCTCTGGCTGGCCGCCGAGCACTACGCCTGGACAGCCGACCTCCGCCTGATGCGAAGGCTCCGGCCAGCCCTAGTCGCCGCTCTCGACTGGCTCGCGGACTACGCCGACCTGGACGGCGACGGCTACATCGAATATGAGAAGCACTCGGCCGCCGGCCTGGTGAACCAGGGCTGGAAGGACTCCAGCGACAGCATCTTCCACGCCGAAGGGACCCTCGCCCGCCCACCGGTGGCGCTGGTGGAGGTTCAGGGCTACGTCTACGCGGCCAAGCGGGGCCTGGCACCCGTCTTCTCAGCCCTGGGCGATGAAGCGAGGGCGGTTCGTCTGCTGAAGGAATCGCGGGCCCTGCGGCGGCGCTTCAACCGCGACTTCTGGCTGGAGGACGAGCAGTTCTTCGCGCTTGCCAGAGACGGCGACAACCGCCCCTGCGCCGTCGTCACCTCCAACCCGGGGCACGCCCTGTGGGCCGGCATCGCGTCTCGAGGGCGGGCCGCACGGGTGGTGGAGCGACTCCTTCGCAGCGACGTATTCGGCGGCTGGGGCATCCGCACCCTGAGTACGGGGAGCGTCCGTTACAATCCCATCGGCTATCACCTGGGCACCGTCTGGCCGCACGACAACGCCATCGCCGCCATGGGGTTCAAACGCTACGGGTTCGAAGAGGAGCTGTGCGAGCTGACTACCGCCCTCTTCGACGCCGCCTGCGCCTTCCCCTACTATCGCCTGCCGGAGCTCTTCGGTGGCGAGCCCCGTTCAGCTCACCAGGCCCCCGTGCCCTACCCGGTGGCCTGTCGGCCCCAGGCGTGGGCCGCCGGCGCCCTGCCGATGATGCTCCACGCCCTCCTTGGTCTTCGCCCCGACGCGCCCGCCAACAAGCTTCGCATCGTGAGGCCGCAGCTCCCCCACTGGCTGGACAACGTGCAGGTGAAGGGGCTGAGGGTCGGCCGCGGCCACGTCGACCTTTCCTTCCGCCGCAAGGGCATGCGTACCCACGTACAGGTGCTCGACTCGAGCGGCGCCATCGAGGTCGAGCGCGTGGGTTACTGGCCCCGGTAGCGTGCGAGCCTGCCTGCCGGCGGGCAGGCCGCTGGCGTCGCTTGCCGGGCTGCGCTAAACTCGTGAAAGGCGCACCCGCTGGCCTCCACCGTTCCGATGTCGGGGCCTGCGACGGCCGGAGAGCACGGCGTGCGGAGCGCGAGCGGCGCCCGCTTGAACGGAGGGCTTCGTGACTGTCCAGGTGAACCTGCTGGACCATACCCACGACCCGGTCCAGTCGCTTTACGTAGCCTATCGCACCGCCTACTCGTCGCTGACGCCGCAGCAAATCGTCAAGCGCATCGAAAGCGAGCGCATCACGCGCCGGCAGATGCTGGACTTCATCGAGCGGCGCCTCCAGACCGGCCACGCATCGCCCCTCGAACAGTGCTGGTTCGAGTTCGCTATCTCCGGCGTGAGCCGCGCCTTCAGCCACCAGTTCGTCCGCCACCGCATCGGCATCAGCTTCGAACAGCAGAGCCAGCGCTACGTGACGTTCAAGAAGGGTCAGTACCCCTACACGGTGCCGCAAACGGTGCAGAAGAAGGGCTTCGCAGAGAAGATGGAGAAGGCCCTGACGGAGCTGGGCGCCCTCTACCAGGAGATGGTCGACGCCGGCATTCCCGCCGAAGACGCCCGCTTCGTCCTGCCGACCGCCGCCCAGACCAACTTCAAGATCACCGTCAACTTCCAGGAGCTGCTCCACATCTGCGACCTGCGACTGTGCACGCGTGCCCAGTGGGAGTTCCGGAAGGTTGCCTCCCTCATGCGGGCGGAGGTCCACCGCAAGTTCAGGGAGCTATCGCCCTACCTCCAGCCCAAGTGCGGCGAGCACCGCCTGGGCTACTGCGACGAGGACTACGAGGCCTGGGCGGCCTGCCCCATCGGTCGCAAGCGCCCCCACAAACGGGACCTGTTCCAGCTCTTCGACTCCTATCGCAAGGGAGAGGTGGCGCCCCTGGACGCCGACGACTTCCGCACGATCGAGATGGAGTAGATCGCCTCGGGCGGCTAGCATCCGAGGTCGGGGACGACTTCCGTGCGAGCGGCGCACTCTAATCCCGAAGACCAGCCTTCAGGCTGGCATAGGGCCAGGCTCAAGCCTGGCCTTCGTCACGGTTTGTGTGCTGAGTCGGCGTACCCTGGCGTGGATCCGGCCCGCTCATGGAGCGCACAGGCCCGTCCGCGACCGCCCCCATCGGTCACTCGTCGAGACGACGCAGCTCCGGGGAGAGCCCGCCCACGACTACGAACACCAGCGCTACGAGAGCGCCGGCAACCACCACGGTGATCCGCACGCCGACAACATCGGCCAGGGCGGCCATGGGAAGGGCCGCCAGCGGCATCACCGACCAGTTCATCATGTAGATGCTCATTACCCGCCCGTGGTATTCGGGCTGGGTGTTGCTCAGCACCATAGTGTTGTTGAGGGACGCGTAGCCCTGGAACGTGACGCCTACGAGAGCCAGCGCCACCAGGGCCAGCACGAAGGTGCCGGAGCCGCCGAAGAGCACCAGAGCAGCGCCGAATCCCGCACCACCAACCAGTTGAACGAGAGCACTCCTGCGAAAGCCGGTCATCGACGCGACCGCGAGGGAGCCAACCACGGCTCCCGCGCCGGCAGCCATGCCCATCACCCCCAGCCCGGCCGAGCCAACATGGAAGACCTCTTCGGAGAACACGGGCAGAAGTACGGAATAGGGCGCCCCGAGGACGACGGGTATGAAGCCCAGGGTGATAAGGACGATCAGAAGCCGACTGGCACGAACGTAGCGCAGACCGCTCGCCATCTGGCTCAGCACGGAGCCCTTCTCTCGCAGTGCCGGCCCTGTCCTGGGAATGCGCAGCAGGGTGAGGATCACGACGAGGTAGAAGAAGGTCATCAGGTAGTAGACGCCCCGGAACCCGATGAAGGGCACGGCGATGAGGCCCCCGGCCAGGGCCGGCCCCAGGATGCGCGTAACGTTCATGCCGGCGCTGTTCAAGGCGATGGCGTTCAGGAGGTCACGTTCGCCAACCAGCTCCGGAATGAGGGCCTGGCGGCTGGGCATGTTGAACGCAAATACGGTCCCCTGCACTACCCCCACGACAATCAGATGCCACAGCTTTATCATGTCGGCGTGGACGAGGATCGCGATCGCCAGGACAGTGGCCCCCAGGGTTGCCTGGCTCCAGATCAACAGGTCCCTCTTCTCGGCGCGGTCGGCCACGACGCCGCCGTAGAGAGAGAGGATGAGCAGCGGCACGCCCCAGGCGGCCGTCACGAGGCCCAACGACGAGGCGTTCCCCTCCAGCCTGAAAGCGAGGAGCCCCCGGGCGATCATGTGCATCTGCATGGACATGAAGGAGAAGAGCATGCCCGACCAGAGCATGCGGTAGTGGGGATTCTCAAGGGCGCTGAAGGTCTTCCGCCAGCCCCTCCCCGCCATTTCGTCGGCTGCGACCAGGCCCGCGGCCGCCAGTCCTTCGCCAGCGGCGACCTTCTCGAAAGAGGAGCTCATGACAACCCCAGAAAGCCGTGTTGTCGAAGACGAAGGAGAGGTCCCGGGTGCGCTTTTCCCGGGGCCCCGGAGGCCAAATGGCTGGCCAGGGCCAGACGGAGACACGATAAGACATTTTTAACCTTACCGTCAACGTAAGTCCGCCTGTTGACACGTACAGCCAGTCCGGTAGAATCTGCATCAGTGCTCCCATCAGCTTTCCCGTCGTGCACTCCCGACGCTGCGCCAACTGGCGCGGCGTTCACTCAGACAGGGCGCCCAGGACAGCAGACTAGGAGGTGACCATGAGCAGGCCTCGGCTGAGCACCATGATCTGCGAGATGCTGGACATCGAATACCCCGTCGTCCTGGCAGGGATGGGCGGCGTCGCCGGAGCTGAACTGGTGGCCGCCGTCTCCGAGGCGGGAGGCCTCGGTGTCCTGGGGGCCGCCACCATGACCGGCGACGAAATCCGGGAGCAGGTGCGCAAGATCCGCAGCCTAACCGATAGGCCCTTCGGGGTCGACATCCTGCTCCCAGCGGGGGTGACGTCGGCTCCGCCTCCTGAGGGGCGGGCATTGCCGGAGGACCCGCGCGAGCTTCTTCCCGCCCAGTACCGCGAGTTCATCTCGGCGGCGAAGAAACACTTCGACCTGCCTGAGGTCGGCGCCCATACCGACGACATTCACGGCCACGTCGGCAGCCGCCTTCAGGAGCTCATTAGCGGAGGCTTCACCAAGAAGCAGGTGGAGGCCATCCTGGCCGAGCGGGTTCCTGTTTTCGCCTCCGGCCTCGGCAATCCAGCGCCCTTCGTCGAGGCCTTTCACGCCATCGGCACGAAGGTGATAGCGCTGGTCGGTAACGTGAAGAACGCGCGTCGGGTTGACGAAGGCGGCACTGACATCATCGTCGCGCAGGGACATGAGGCCGGGGGCCACACGGGCCGCATCGGCACCATGGCCCTCGTACCGCAGGTAGTGGACGCCGTCGCGCCGAAGCCGGTGCTGGCAGCGGGCGGCATCGGCGACGGCCGCGGTCTGGCCGCCGCCCTCGCCCTGGGCGCGCACGGCGCCTGGACGGGGACCGCCTTCGTCGTGACCAAGGAGGCGAACTGGCCCCAAGTCCTCAAGGAGCGCATACTCGCCGCCAGCGAGGAGGACACCCGCGTCACCCGCCTCTACAGCGGCAAGACGATGCGCAACATCAACAACCCGCTGATCGAGTACTGGGACCAGGCGAACGTGCCGGCGCTGCCGATGGGCCTCCAGGGCCTGGTCTCCGGCGAGATCATGGCCGGAGCGCAGAGTGCCGGAAAGCTAGAGCTCCTGATGAACCCGGCGGGCCAGATCTCGGGCATGTTCCACGAGCTCCGCTCGGCCCGCGAGGTGCTCGAGGAGATGGTGACCGGGGCAGCCCGCGTGCTGACCCGGGAGCTGCCGTCGCACGTCGCGGTGAGCGTATAAGCGGCCCGAGGAGCCGTCCGACCGGTCGCTGCAAGGAGAGCTGATGGCCAAAGAAGGCGAACGAGCAGACGCCCTCGCCGACGTACGCGTCCTCGACCTGACGGACGAGATGGGCCTCTACTGCGCCAAGCTGCTGGGCGACCTGGGCGCCGACGTGATCAAGGTCGAGCCGCCCGCCGGCGACGCCGCGCGGGGCGTCGGCCCGTTCTACCATGACGAGCCTCACCCAGAGAAGAGCCTCTCCTACTTCTTCCTGAACAGCAACAAGCGCAGCGTAACCCTCAACCTGGAGGAGGCCGACGGCCGCGCCCTGTTCCGGCGTCTGCTGCCGACCGCCGACGTGGTGGTGGAGAGCTTTGCACCCGGATACCTCGCGGGACTGGGACTCGGCTACGAGGAGCTCACCAAGATCAAACCAGACATCATCCTCGCCTCGATCACGGGCTTCGGCCAGTGGGGCCCCCATGCCCACTACAAGGCCCCCGACATCGTAGGCGTGGCCATGGGCGGCATCATGTGGCTGGCCGGCGAGCCGGAGGACCCTCCCAACAGGCCCTACGGCAACCAGGGCTACATCTCCGCGTCCGTCCAGGCCGCCCAGGGCATCCTCATCGCCTTGCACCACCGCGACCTCACAGGCGAGGGCCAGCAGGTGGACGTGTCGATGCAGGAGGCGCTCTCCATCGCCCAAGAGACCGCCATGCAGAGCTGGGACATGACCCAGCAGATCCGCAGGCGCATCGGCGACCGTCGCATTCTCGGCTTTCCCATCCCCGGCATCGGTCTCTACGAATGCAAAGACGGGCACGTTTTCAGCTACGTCGGCGCGCCCGGCGGTGCCCCGTGGCCTGAGCTGCTGCGCTGGATGGCGGACGAGGGGCTGGCGGAGGACCTGACCCAGGAGCCCTACCGCTCGACGGCTGAGGAGCTCAACCTGGGCTTCCTCACCGGCCTCCTCCTCAACCCGGAGCAAGCCGACGAGGTAGCGCCGCAGCTCGAGCACATGGAGGAGGTGGTCCAGCGCTTCCTCGCCACGAAGACGAAGCTGGGGGCATACGAAGGAGCACAGGGCAGGCGCATCCTCATCGGCATGGCCAGCACGCCCCAGGACATCGTTGAGAACCGACAGCTCCACTTTCGCAAGTACTTCCAGGACGTGCGCCACGACGAGCTGGGCGACACGCTGACATACCCGGGCCCGCCCTTCCGTCTCTCCGAGACGCCGGCGGGCATCCGGCGCCGCGCGCCGCTCATCGGTGAGCACAACGCGGAGGTGTACTGCGGGGAGCTGGGCCTATCGAAGGAGGAGCTCGCGGCCCTGAAGGCCGCGGGAGCGATATAGCCGTAGGGGCGTACCTTCTCCGCCAGAGGCGGATGCGCCTTCGGCGCAAGGTGCGCCCGTTGCGGGGCCCCCAGACCGGCGGCCGCGACCAGGTGATTGAGCTGACAAGTCCCACCCCCAACAGCCCCAGGCCCGGCGGCGGG
>CAZMGB010000031.1:0-16816 GCA_964565775.1 uncultured Dehalococcoidia bacterium | reverse complement strand
CCAACAGCCGTGATCGCTGGCGCCATCATAGCGGATGGAGTTTTGGCGCCCCACACCCTTCTGAGGCCGGCAGCTTGCAGGTTCGGGGCGATTCTGGAGGTGGTGGGCCCTCTGGGGCTCGAACCCAGGACACCCGGATTAAAAGTCCGGTGCTCTGCCAACTGAGCTAAGGGCCCGAAGCCAATATAAGCGAGCCCCATAGGACTGTCAAAAGGACTCAGCAGGCGCGAGGCCTATCGTGAGGCCTCGCTAGGTCTTGGTCAGCGGCACTCCCTGCTGACAGAGGGGACAATCCGAGGCGTCGTAGGAGGCGATCTCCAGCTCCACGCAGGCGTAGAACGGTAGTCCGAAGTCCGCCCGGCCGGCGGTTCGGTCAACGAGGACGCCCACCCCCATCGGTACGCCTCCGCTCTCCTTCACGGCTTCGATCACCTGCCGTATGCTGCTCCCGGTGGTGAGAATGTCGTCCACCACCAGAACACGTTCGCCCGGCGACACGCGGAAGCCGCGCTGGAAGCTGCGGCCGGGGCCGTCTCTCTCAGCGAAGATGCCACGGATGGGACTGCCGGCGGCGGAAGTGCCGAGCTGACGGGCTACCTCGTAGCTGAGGATGATGCCGCCTGTCGTCGGTCCGGCCACCAGGTCGACGCCGCTCTCCCGGAAGTGGTCGGCGATGAGGCGGCAGAGGCGCTCCGTGTATGACGCATACTGCAGCACCTGGAACTTCTCGACGTACCTGCCGGAATGGCGCCCCGAGGTGAGGAGGAAATGCCCCTCCAAGATGGCGCCGGCATCCCTGAAGATCTGAAGGACGTCCTCGCTCACGGCGGAACCTGCGTTACGGCGCGGAGGGAGATAGGGACTTGTTTGGCACCAGGCCCCAGACATCACGCGGCCAGTAGGAGAGCCACGCCTGGCCGATGATATTCTCCTCCGGTACGAAGGGAGGGTTCGGCCAGTCCGGCGTCGGCTGTTGTGCCAGCCACGAATGGGAGTCGAAGCTCCCCGGACGGTTGTCGCCCAGAACAAAGTACTGACCAGGTGGCACCTTCAGAGGTTCGAGTGAGTAGTTTGCCTTGTGCGTGACGTAGGGTTCGTCCAACGGCTGGCCGTCAATGTAGACGGTTCCCTCTCTCACCTCCACCGTGTCGCCGGGCACCCCCATGATGCGCTTGATGAAGTCGCGGCTGGGGTCCCCCGGGAAGCGGAAGACGACCACGTCGCCGCGCTGGGGGGCGCGGAAGATGTGATGGCTGCCATCGCTGAGATTGACAAAGGGAATGAAGCGATCGATGCCGTCTAGATTCAGCTTCGCATAGATCAGCTTGTTGACCAGAAGGAACTGGCCGTTGGTAAGACCGGGGTCCATGCTTGAGCCTTCCACCTGGAAGTTCTGCACGGCGGCGCGTACGGCCACGAAGATGAGCAATGCGAGAACGAGCGTCTCGACCAGCTCTCGCACAACGCGCCGGCTTGGGACGGGTATCGGAATCTCAGCCGTCTCGCGACCCGCCAAGATTGCGGCGATTCCGGCCACCATCCCCGGCAGACCGAGCAGGATTGCGCCGTACTGTATTGCATCGCGCAAGGCAACGTACTGGCTGCCGGAGCCGGAGCCGAAATAGCTCAGTACGGCGAGAAACGCGCCGATGGCGAATAGCGCAGAGCCGACTACCGCCGCCAGGCCGGCTGGCAGTCGGACGCGTGGCCACCCGGGAGGGCGGGCTGGCGCCTCGGCAAGAGAGACAGCTTCTGCCGCGTCGCGACCTGGAGCCGCCTCGGAGTGCGGCCCCGCCGCCTCAGCGGGCGATGGCTCCTCCCCGGCCGCCACGATAGCGTACTGATTGCCATCCCAGGGCTCTTGGAACGACAACGAGCCCTCCTCGGACGAAGACTTCCCGCCGGTAGTACGCTGCGGCATCTCGAATCGATCTTCCTGACCTTCGGCCGCGTCGTTCTCACCCGCCGGCGACTCTTCGCCACCGCCGAAGGGCGTCTCTTCAGAGAGGGGCTCTTCTGGGGTGCTGGGGAATTCCTCGAAGGGTTTAGAAGACATGATGTGCTTCCCGCATTATAGCACAGCCCGACAGTTTCCCTCGATGTGTCTCTCCACCCACCCGGCTCTGCTAGAATGGCGCTGCAGGCTTGTCTGCCCGGGCGGGCGCGTTCGGGCCGGCTGACGGCTGCTGGCCGTGGTGGGCCTGGTGCTCAGTGGCCCCATTTGGCGGCGCAGGGGAGGCTCTCGACGACTTCAGCGCCTGAGAATGCCCTGGTGGAGCGCAGCCGGGCGGGCGATGTCGATGCATTCAACGCCCTGGTGGAGGCCTATCAGAGTCAGGTCTACAACTTCTGCTTACGCATGCTCTCCTCGCCCCAGGGGGCGGAGGACGCCACGCAGGATACATTTCTCTCCGCCTATCGCCACCTGGCGGGCTTCCGGGGCGGTGGCTTTCGCGCCTGGCTCCTGCGGATCGCCGCCAACGCCTGCACGGACGAGCTGCGGCGGCGGCGACGTCGGCCTCATCTCTCGCTTGACGAGCCTTCCGACGAGTCCGCGGCAGCGCTGGCGGTCGCCGACAAGGGGGAGTCCCCGGAACAGCGGGTCCTGAGGGCTGAGCTGAACCGCCAGATCGAGGCCGCCCTGATGGAGCTGCCTCGCGACCAGAGGCTGGCGGTGATCCTCTGCGACCTCCAGGGTTTCAGCTATGAGGAGATCGGCGAGTCTACCGGGAGTTCACTGGGCACAGTCAAGTCGCGTATCAGCCGGGGGCGGGCCCGCCTCCGCGAGCTTCTGATGGCGCAGCGGGAACTTTTGCCGGGGAGCCTGCGTCATACTAGTTAGGGGAGCCTGCCTGCGGTAGGCAGGGTCGGCGGCGAGCCCACCCCTGAGGAGTGGAGTCCAGGGTGTTTCGGTGGCTGATGGATCGGCGACACCGGGCGTTTCGCGAGGACCTCTCGGCGTATCTGGACGGCCAGCTCTCAGAGCGAGAGAAGCGACGGCTGGAGGAGCATCTCTCGGACTGCGCGGCCTGCCGCCGGGAGCTGGACGAGCTGCGAGCGGTGGTGGAAGCCGTGCGAAGCCTGGCCGCGGCGCCCGTGCCGCGCTCCTTCGCCATCGAGCCCGCCGCCGTGCCCCGGCCTGCCGCTGCCCGGCGCCCCTCCTTGGCCCTGGGTGCCCTCTCGGCGGCGGCGCTGGTCGTCTTTGCCGTGCTCCTCGGTGGGGACCTGCTGACTCAGCCGGGTGGAGGTCGGGCCGGGGAGGAGGCGCAGTCGCGGGCGATGGCGCCCGTGCTGCAGGGGGCGACGGAGGGCGAGCAGGCCGACGAGGCCGGCGCTGCACCAGCCCCGGAGATGGCCGCACCACAGACCGAAGCCCCTGCACCGACGGTTGCGGCGCCCGCCCTGGCGCCAGCATCGGCCACTCCGCTGCCGGGCGGGAAGGAGGAAATGGGGGTGGAGGCGTCGCCGGCGCCCGAGGAGCAGGCGCCGCCTGCCGGGGAGGTCGAAGGGGGCTCCGGTCGCACCGCGCTACGGGCGCTGGAGGTGTCGTTCGCTGTCGTGTTTCTGGCGGCGCTGGCTGGCGCCGTCTGGACGAGACGAAGAGGAGGCGTTAGATGAGAAAGGGCATGCTGGTTCTGACTCTGCTCGGGCTGTCGATGGTGGCTTTCGCCTCTGCCTGCGATGTTCGCGACGTTAAGGTGTTCGCGCCGGACGGAGAAGAGGGGATCCAGGTGAGCGGCACCGGCTCCGCCTACGGCGTGCCGGACGTGGCTTTCCTCGACCTCGGGGTCACGGTGGAGAAGAAGAGCGTCTCTGATGCCCGCAACGAGGCGGCCGGGGCGATGCAGAAGGTGATCGACTCACTGAAGGGCAGCGGTGTCGACGAGAAGGACATCCAGACCCAGCGCTTCAGCATCCAGCCCGTCTTCGATTACCCTGACGGCCGCCAGGTCTTGCGCGGCTTCCAGGTCACGAACATGGTGACGGCCGAGGTGCGCGACATCGACCGGCTGGACGATGCGCTCGACAAGGCGGCGGCGGCCGGCGGTGACCTGGTGCAGATCCAGGGCATCCGCTTCGATATCGATGACCCGTCCCAACTCCAGGCGGAGGCCCGGGAGGAGGCGGTCGGGGAGGCGAAGGGGAAGGGCGAGACCCTGGCGAGGCTGAGCGGCGTCACGCTGGGCAAGCCGATCTCGATAAGCGAGACTACGGCCGCCCCGCCCACACCGACGTTGGCCGCGGCACCGATCGCCCGGGAGGCGGAAGTCGCCACGCCCATCGAGGCCGGCCAGCTTGAGGTGACGGTGACGGTGAATATCATGTTCGCCATCGACTAACTAGATCACCCTGAGCCTGTCGAAGGGCCGCGGATGCTTCGACAGGCTCAGCATGCTGAGTTGGTGGTTCCTTGCTGGGGGTAGGGGCTGATGCTAGAATAGGCCCACGCTACCAGCGAGGAGCCGGAGTGCGGGTTTGGTACTGAGCGATCGCTCAATCAGGGAGGAGATCGAGAGCGGCCGACTGGTCGTCGAACCCCTCGATCTCTCCTGCATACAGCCCTCCAGCGTCGACCTGCACCTGGACCGCGTCTTTCGCGTCTTCCGCCTGCACAGGCGCCCCTACATCGACGTGAGCCAGCCTACAGATGACATAACGGAACGGGTGGAGATTGCGGAGGGGGAGCCTTTCATCATCTCGTCGGGGGAGTTCGTGCTGGCGAACACGCTGGAGTCGATCAGCCTGCCGAACGACATCGTGGCGCGGCTCGACGGCAAGAGCTCGCTGGGGCGCCTGGGGCTGCTGATCCACGCCACGGCAGGCTACGTCGACCCGGGCTGGAGGGGCAAGCTAACTCTGGAGCTCTCCAACGTCGCGAAGATGCCCATCGCCGTCTACTACGGCATGAAGATAGCGCAGATCTCCTTCCTGCGCATGACGACCCCCGTGGAGCGGCCCTACGGCAGCAGCGGCCTGGGGAGCAAGTACCAGGGGCAGCAGGAGCCAACGGCCAGTCGCTCCTACGAGGACTTCGCAGACGCCTGAGAGCCCTAGGGCGGCGGTTTCGCTATGGAGCCCATGGAACGCGCTCTGGCCCTGGCCCGCAGGGCCCTCGGTAGCACCAGCCCCAATCCCGCTGTCGGGGCAGTGGTGGTGAAGGGCGGTCGCGTCGTGGGCGAAGGCTTCACCCAGCCGCCGGGCGGCGCCCACGCTGAGGTGCTGGCGCTACGGCAGGCAGGTGCGGCGGCCCGGGGCGCTACGCTGTACGTGACGCTGGAGCCCTGCTGCCACCAGGGGCGGACGCCGCCATGCACCGGCGCCATACTGGAGGCGGGCATCGCCGAGGTGCACCTGGCGCATCTCGACCCCGACCCCCAGGTCGACGGGCGGGGAGCGCGGGAGCTGGAGTCGGCGGGCGTAGCGGTGCGCGTCGGCGAAGGCGGGGAGGAGGCCCGCCGCATCAACGAGGCCTACCTCAAGCACCGCGCGACCGAGCTGCCGTTCGTCATCGCCAAGTTCGCCGCCAGCCTCGACGGCAAGATCGCGACGACGAGCGGCGACTCGCGCTGGGTGAGCGGCCCGGAGGCGCGCGAGTGGGCCCACCGGCAGCGGGCGCAGATCGACGCCATCATGGTGGGGGTGAAGACGGTCTTGATCGACAATCCGCAGCTCACGGCTCGGCTGAGCTCGCCGAAGTCGGCCCGGCCGACGGGCGTCGAGGGGCAGGTGCGGCAGCCGCTGCGGGTGGTGGTCGACAGCCGCGGACGGACGCCGGCCTCGGCCCAGGTGCTGTCGGGGCCGGGGCACGTGCTCGTGGCCACCACGGCTGCCTCGGGTGCCGGCTGGCGAGAGCAGATGGCCGGTGCGGGGGCCGAGGTGGCTGTCCTGCCGGCGAAGAGGGGCCGCGTCGACGCTCTCGAGCTGCTGCGGCTCCTGGGCCAGCGTCCTGTCCTCAGCCTCCTCATCGAGGGCGGGGGTGAGCTCCTGGGCACGTTCTTCGACTTGAAGCTCGTCGATAAGGTTTACGCGATCGTTGCGCCCCTCATAATCGGGGGCAAGGGCGCGCCGACCGCCGTGGCAGGCCGCGGTGTGAAGCGCATGGCCGAGGCGCTGCGCCTGCGGGACATGACGGTGGAGCGCCTGGGCGACGATCTTCTCGTTACGGGCTATGTGGACAGGTCAGCGCGAAGCGAATGAACTGGGAACGCCTCTACGCCAGACAGGAGTACATGACGCCGGCCGCTGCTCAGACGGTCGACCTGGTCAGCGAGACCTGCGAGCCGAGGGCGGGCAGCCTGATCCTGGACGTAGCGTCGGGCAAGGGCGAGGGGGCTTGTGTGCTATCGGAGAGACACGGGTGCCGCGTGCTCTGCGTTGACGTGTACTGGCCGTTCCTGAGGCATGCCGCCTCGAAGGTGCGGGAGCGAGGCCTGCGCGACCGTGTAGGCCTGGTCCGCGCCGATGGCAACTGCCTGCCGGTGCCGAGCGCTACCTTCGACGTGGCCTGTTGCATCGGTGGCCCCTCCATCCCGGGCATCGAGTCGTGCCTCGGCGAGCTATCGCGCGCAGTGCGTTCGGGCGGCTGGGTCGTCGTCAGCGACATCGTCTGGCGCGCCAAGCCGGAAGGGCCATTGGGCCCGGAATGGGGGCCGGTGGCCGAGATCGAGCAGCGGCTGTCTGAGGATGAGTATGTTGCCGCTGTGAGGGCGTCGGGGCTCGAGGTGACGACGAAGGCCGTTCATGACCGGGCGTCGTGGGAGGAGTATTTCCGTCCCATGCTGGAGGTGGTCGAGCAGACCCGGCGCGCCTCGCCGGAGGACGCCGACGCCCTTGCGTGGGCCGACGATATGGAGAAGCAGATACAGGCGGAAAGGCGTGCGGCAGAGCAGTTTCTCGACTACGCTACCTTCGTAGCGCGAAAGGTGTAGCCCATGTTCACAGGCATCATCGAAGAGCTGGGGACGGTAAGGGAGGCGGGCGCCGGCCGGCTCGTCATCGGCGCCAAGAAGGTCCTCTGGGGCACGAACCTGGGCGACAGCATGGCGATCAACGGCGTCGACCTGACGGTGGCGCTGATGGACGAGGAGAGCTTCACCTCCAACGTCATGCCGGAGACCTACCGCCGAAGCAACCTGGCCTCGCTTCAGGTGGGCGACGTTGTGAACCTGGAGCGCTCCCTCACTCTGGGGAGCCGGCTGAGCGGCCACCTCGTGCGGGGCGTGGTGGAAGGGACGGGTAAGCTGCTCTCGCTGACGCCGGAGGAGGACGCCGTCCTCGCCCGCTATTCGGCGCCGCTGGAGCTACTGCGCTACGTCGTCGTAAAGGGGCCGATAGCCGTAGATGGCGTTAGTCTGACAGTGGTAGAAAAGGACAAGTCCTCCTTCCTTGTCTCCCTGGTCACCTACACGCAGGAGAACACCAATCTCACTCGCCGCAAGCCCGGAGATGCGGTAAACTTGGAAACGGACATCATTGCTCGCTATGTCGAGGAATTGCTGCAGAGTCGAGACTAGCCGCCACCCAGCCGGCGGGCGTTTTCGCTCAGGTCGAAGCTGGGGGTGATTTGAATGGCTCTTGCTTCCATCGAAGAGGCCATCGAAGAGTACCGGCAGGGCCGCTTCGTCATCATCGTCGACGATGAGGACCGGGAGAATGAGGGCGACCTCACGCTGCCGGGGCAGTTCGTCACGGCTGAGTCGATCAACTTCATGGCTCGCTTCGGGCGCGGCCTCATCTGCGTGCCGATGACGGGCGAGAGGCTGAACGAGCTCCAGATACCGATGATGGTCGGCCGCAACGATGCCCGCTTCGGCACGCCCTTCACTGTGTCCGTGGAGGCGAGACGGGGGGTGAGCACCGGCATCTCGGCCGCCGATCGGGCGCGTACGGTCCAGGTCCTCGTCGACCCCAAGTGCGGTTCCGAGGACATAGCAATGCCCGGCCACATGTTCCCGCTGCGCGCTCGCGAGGGCGGGGTGCTGGTGCGGGCCGGCCAGACGGAGGCGGTGGTCGACCTCTGTCGGCTGGCGGGCCTCTATCCGGCGGGTGTCCTCTGCGAGATCATGAACCGCGACGGCACGATGGCGCGAATGGCGCAGCTCAAGCGCTTCTCCGCTCGCCACAAGGTCAAGATCATCAGCGTCAACCAGCTCATCCGCTATCGCATCCAGCGGGAGAAGCTGGTGGTGCGGGTAGCCGAGACGTCCCTGCCGCTTGCCGAGGGCACTTTCAAGGCGTACGCCTACCGAAGCGTCATCGACCCGGACGAGCACGTCGCCCTGGTGATCGGCGATCTGAGCACGCCGGAGCCGGTGCTGGTGCGGGTGCACAGCCAGTGCGTGACCGGCGACGTTTTCGGGAGCCAGCGCTGCGATTGCGGCGCCCAGCTCCGTGAGGCCCTGAAGCGCATAGGCGAGGAGGGGCGCGGCGTCTTCGTCTACATGCGGCAGGAGGGCCGCGGCATCGGCTTGCACAACAAGCTGCGGGCCTACGCCCTCCAGGACGACGGTATGGACACCGTGGAGGCGAACCAGGCCCTCGGCTTCCCTGCCGACCGCCGCGACTACGGCATCGGCATGCAGATCCTGCTCGACCTGGGTGTGCACAAGATGCGCCTCCTCACCAACAACCCGTCGAAGCGGGCGGGGCTGGTCGGATACGGGCTCGAGGTCGTGGAAAGGGTGCCTCTGCTCACGGAGCCCAACCCTCACAACATCCGATACCTGGAGACGAAGCGGACCAGGCTGGGGCATTTCCTGAAGGCCGAGGACGGCGGCCTGTAGGCGGGCGGAGGCGAATTGGCCAGAACGTTCGAAGGCCGGCTCAGCGGTGAGGGACTGTCCCTCGCCATCGTTGTCTCTCGCTTCAACCGCCTGGTGACCGACCGGCTGCTGGCCGGCGCCCGTGAGGCCCTGATGGGCCACGGCGTTGACATGGACCGCGTCGATGTCGCCTGGGTGCCCGGCTCCTTCGAAATACCCGTCGCGGCGCGACGGCTCGCCCAGAGCGGCAGCTATCAGGCGGTCATCTGCCTGGGCGCCGTCATCCGCGGCGAGACCCCCCACTTCGAATACATCTGCGCGGAGGCGGCCCGAGGCATCTCCGCGGTGAGCCGTGACACGGGCGTGCCCGCGATCTTCGGGGTCATTACCGCGGACAGGCTGGAGCAGGCGCTGGAGCGCGCCGGCGGTAAGGCGGGCAACAAGGGCTACGACGCCGCTCTCAGCGCCATCGAGATGGCCCACCTGATGAAGGAACTGGGATCGCTCTAGCCAGCGGCGACAGGTGGTCGGTGACTGAGGAAGCCCAACGAGAGCCACAGGGAGAGGAAGATTCCCTCTGGGAGGCCGCGGACGGCGAGCAGCCCGATACGGCTACCCGCGACGTGCTGGGCCTTGCCCATCAGGCGGTGAAGAAGTTCCCGGGACTGGCGATCCGTTATCGCCGGTTCGCGGGGCCCGTCGCGATCGCCTCCACGGGTGCCGTGCTGGCCGCTGCCATGGCTATAGCGCGCCGCCTCCGCCGGGGCCAGTCGCGCGACGAGATCCTTGAGGAGCTCACCCCCGAAGAGATCGAGAACGCCGTCCAGGTGGCCGAGCGTCAGAAGCGCTGGCGGCGCTTTCTCTGGCGCCTGCGCCTGCGCCAACAGCGACCTCCGCCCGGCGACTCGCCCTGAGGCTCGCTCGCGGCCGCCGATCCGCCTGCTACGAAGGACGGCCTCTTCCCGCAGAGGCGGCTCGTCTTACACTACTTTGTAGACCGTATCGCCGCCCCGGCAGCGTTCCCCTACCTTGATGCCGATGGCGTCGCCAGCCTTCGCCTCCTCCACCTGCTCGTGCTCGATCTGCATCGATGCCACCACCTGCTCCAGGTCGGTGGTGTGGCCCTTGATGTGGATCGTGTCGCCGGCGCGCAGCGTGCCCGTAAGGTCGATGCCCGCCACCCCGATCTTGGCGAAGTAGTCCTTCACCTTGCCGACTTCTTGTTCCGGCATGGCGCCTCCTTTCGCAGCCCGCCGAATCGCGGCTGATATCGCCCAGGCTGGCGCCAGTTTAGCATCGGCGCGGGGGCGATTCAACGCCGGACGGGGGAGAGCGACCGGTGGCGCGGCTTTGGGGTCAGCCGTCCCGCTGGGGCTCTTCAGATCCCGCAGACACGCGCGTCAAGGCCTTGGGAAAAGATAGTCCGTTTGCCACCACTGGATAGTGCTTTGTGGCTGTTGACACCAAGCTTAGCGGCAGATAAAATCTTGGCATTCAGAGGCCACAAGTGTCAAGTTTGAGTAGATTTCCCCATGATTCGGTCCCAGAATCGCTCGGCTGAAGGCCGCGACGGCGGCGCTCAGGTCCGGCGCTGGCTGACCTTGGGTCAGGCATCGCGGATGCTCGGGGTTGACGAATCGACCCTGCGTCGCTGGACCGACGGCGGTCAGATCCGCTCCTTCCGTACGCCGGGGGGCCATCGCCGCTTCGCGGAAGCGGACCTGGAGGCTGTGATCGGTGGCCACGGCTCCTATCCCGGCGGCGGCCGCTACGGCCACCTCAGCGGTCTCGCTATCGCCCGCATACGCCGTCGGCTTCAGCGGGGCAAGGAGCACGAGGCCGCCTGGTACCACACGGTCGATGAGAAGGAACGCGAGCGCCTGCGGTCGCTGGGGCGTCGCCTGGTGGAGCTGGTATCCGACTACTTGGGGCGACGCACGCGCAAGGCCCCCCTGCTTGCGGAGGCGAAGGAAATCGGCCTCGAGTACGGGCGGGCGCTGGCGCGGTCGAAGCTCCCCCTGCGCCAGGCGCTGGAGGCCTTCACCTTCTTCCGTAAGAGTGTGGATGAGACCACCCGTCAGACGGCCCAGCGCAGTGCCCTTTCGCCCCAGGAGATTCTGGAGGCCTGTGAGCAGGTCATGGCCCTGACGGACGAGGTGCTGCTCGGCATCGCCCAGGCGTACGAGGAGCGCAGAGTCCGGTCGGCTGTCTGATTTCAACTTCGAGAGTGAGTGGATGTGCTCGGCGTAACTAGGCTTCTCTGTGGAACGGCAACTCCGGGCGACGCCCTGCGCTATGAGCGGCGGGCCGGGCGTCTCCCATCTCACCTCCTGCACTACTCGGAGGACAAGAAGCCGGTGGTGGTGTGGAATCTCATACGCCGCTGCAACCTCCACTGCGCCCATTGCTACAGCGACTCCTTCGACAAGGACTACGCCGGCGAGCTCACCAACGCCGAAAGCAGAGCTGTCATCGACGACCTGGCCCGGTTCGGCGTGCCCGTCATCCTCTTCTCCGGCGGCGAGCCCCTGCTCCGGCCCGACCTCTTCGATCTCATCCGCCACGCCCAGGATCGCGGCATTCGGGCCGTCATCTCCACCAACGGCACGCTGATCACACCGTCGCTTGCCCGGGAGATGAAGGAGCTCGGCCTCTCCTACGTAGGCGTCAGCATCGATGGCCCCGAGCCCATCCACGACAAGTTCCGGGGCAAGCTGGGAGCGTTCCAGGAGAGCCTGAGGGGCATCCGCTCCTGCATCGACGCCGGCGTCCGCGTTGGCATTCGCGTGACTCTGACCCGCTACAACTACCCGCACCTCGATGAGCTGTTCGACCTCATCGAGGAGGAGAGCATACCCCGCGCCTGCTTCTACCACCTTGCCTACGCTGGCCGCGGCGACCGCCTGCAGACGATGCACCGGGTGGACCTGACCCATGAAGAGACGCGCGACGCCGTCGACACGATCTTCCGGCGCACCCAGGACATGCACCGGCGCGGCGTCACGAAGGACGTCCTGACCGTCGACAACCACACCGACGCCGTCTACCTCTACCTAAAGGTAAGGGAGGAGCAGCCCGAGCGCGCCGGCGAGGTGTACGAGATGCTGCGCTGGCAGGGCGGCAACCAGTCCGGTGTGGCCATCGCGGATATCGATAACCTGGGCAACGTGCACGCAGACCAGTTTAGCTGGCACTACAGCTTCGGCAGCGTGCGGGAGCGGCCCTTCAGCCAGATCTGGACGGACACCAGCGACCCCGTGATGGCCGTCCTCAAGAACCGTCGCGGGAAGATCAAGGGCAAGTGCTCCGTCTGCCCCTACTTCGAGATCTGCAACGGCAACCTGCGGGTGAGGGCGGAGTCCTATTACGACGACCTGTGGGCTGAGGACCCCGCCTGCTACCTCTCGGATGAGGAGCTGGGCATCACGGAGCCCTACGAGCGGCTGGAGCGGCCGCGAGCCTCGACGGTGCTGGCGGCGGACGCCGTTGTCGCGTCCGGGGAAGGGCAGGCGTAAGCGATGGGCTTCTATCCCGTCTTTCTGGAGATGAACGGCCGCCCCTGTCTGGTGGTGGGAGGCGGCGAGGTGGCCGAGCGCAAAGTGAAGGGTCTCCTGGCCGCTGGCGCCGCCGTGACGGTCCTCAGCCCGCGGCTAACGCCCGAGCTGGCGGCCCTCAGGGGCGACGGCCGCATCGCCCACGTCAAGCGCGAGTACCGGGACGGCGACCTCGAGGGCTTCGAGGTGTGCATGGTGGCTACGGACGACAGGACGGTCAACGCGCAGGTGGCCGCCGAGGGCCGCCGCTGCGGCGTCTGGATCAACGCCTCCGACGATCCCGCCAACTGTGACTTCATCCTGCCTTCGGTCATCCGCCGGGGCGACGTGGTCATCGCTGCCTCCACGGGTGGGGCCAGTCCCGCCCTCGCCCGCCGCCTTCGCGAGGAGCTGGAGGCCTACCTTTCCGAAGATTCTGCTCTGCTGGCGGAGCTGCTCGCCGACGTACGACGGGAGCTGCGGGCCCGGCGCATCGTCGTCGGCCCCGAGACCTGGCAGCGGGCTATCGACGGCCGCCTTCGGGCGCTCATCGCCCAGGGCCGCTACGATCAGGCGAAGGCGCGACTGTCGGCGTCGCTGGGCGTGGAGCTCGCCGCCACGGAAGCTGTCCAGCAGGAGGCATAGTGTGGCTACACTGGCGGTTGTCGGCATAAACCATAGGACGGCGCCCGTTTCCGTGCGCGAGCGGTTCGCGTTCGCCGCCGGCGACCTCCCTGAGGCGCTGGCCTTGCTGCGCCAGGAGACGCGCAATGGCGTCATCCTTTCGACCTGCAACCGCACGGAAGTGTACGTACTCGACGGACGCGGTCCCGCCGTGAGGAACGCCATCCTCCGCTTCCTGTCGAAGGCGCGAGGGACGGACGCCCGCGAACATGCAGACCGGTTCTACGTCCATATGCACGACAAGGCGTTCCGTCACCTCTGCCGTGTCGCCTCGGGCATCGAGTCCATGATCCTGGGCGAGGCTGAGATCCTGGGACAGGTGCGCTCGGCCTATGCGGCCGCCGCCAGCGCCGAGACCAGGAACGCGGTTCTCGACCGGGTATTCCACGCGGCCATCCGTGTAGGGCGGCGCGCCCGCAGCGAGACAGCTATCGGGCGCTACTCGGTGTCGGTCAGCTCCGTCGCCGTGTCCCTGGCGGAGAAGACTATCGAAGACCTGGCATCGAGCAAGGTGCTGGTGCTGAGCGCGGGCGAGGCGGGCAAGCTGACCGCGCGCACACTCGCCGAGTGCGGCGTCGCGGGCATGCTCGTCAGCAACCGCACTTTCGAGAGGGCGGAGGAGCTGGCGGCCGACCTGGGCGGCACGGCGATCCCCTTCAGCGAGATGCCCAGGGCTCTTGCCGATACCGACATCGTGATCAGCTCCACCGGCGCCCCTTCGTTCCTCCTCGATCGCTCCATTGTGAAGGGCGCCATGCAGGGCCGCAACGGACGCCCGCTGCTCGTCATCGACATTGCCGTGCCCCGCGATGTCGATCCTGCCGTGGGCCGGCTGCCCAACGTGCATCTCTATGACATCGATAGCCTCCAGGCCGTCGTCGAGACCAACCTGAACCACCGCCGGAATGAGATGGGCAAGGTGGAGGCGCTGGTGGAAGAAGAGGTGGCCCACTTCGTCGAGTGGTGGGACACTCTGCGAGTCATTCCCACCGTCGCCGCTCTCCGCCACCAGGCCGAGGAGATGCGGCAGCGGGAGCTGGCCCGGACACTCCAGCGGCTCTCCGATCTCTCCCCCGAAGACAGGAAGCGCATCGACGCCCTGACTGCAGCGATAGTCAAGAAGCTACTCCACAGCCCGATAGCTCGCCTGAAGGAAGGGGCCGACGCTGAGCTCTACGTTGAGGCGGCGCGGGAGCTGTTCGGCCTCGGCGACGTCGAACCCCCGAGCTACTACTAGTTGACCGCGAAGACCCTCACCGTCGGCAGCCGGGGCAGCCGCCTGGCGCTGCGTCAGACCGAACTGGTGGTGGCGGAGCTGGCGCGGCGACACCCAAGCCTTCACATTCGAGTCCAGGAGGTCCGCACGGCCGGCGACCGCCGGGCGGACGTGTCCCTGTCCCGCATCGGCGGACAGGGCGTCTTCGTGAAGGAGCTGGAGTCGGCGCTCCTGGCCGGCAAGATCGACCTGGCCGTCCACAGCCTGAAGGATATGACAACGGACGTGCCGGCCGGACTTGCCATCGCCGCCGTGCCCCGGCGCGAGGATGCGCGGGATGCTCTGGTGAGCCGGGGCCGAGAGGAGCTCACGGCCCTGCCGGCGGGCGCCCGAGTAGGGACGGGCAGCCTGCGGCGCGCCGTCCAGGTAAGAGCGCTTCGCCCCGATCTGGAGGTCGTCGACATAAGAGGCAACATCGACACGAGGATGCGAAAGGTAAGGGAGGGGCAGGCGGAGGCGGTGCTGCTGGCCGCCGCCGGCCTCGCGCGCCTCGGCTGGCTCGAGCGGGCGGCGGAGGTGCTGCCCGTCGATGTCATGCTCCCGGCTGTGGGCCAGGGCGCCCTGGCGCTGGAGACGCGCGCCGATGACGCTGCCACGCGGGAGGTGGTGGCCGCGCTCGATGACCGGGAGACGCGGCTCGCCACGGACGCGGAGAAGGCGTTCCTGGCCCGGCTGGGCGGCGGCTGCCGCGTGCCCATCGCCGCCCTGGCGACGGTGGACGGCGACGTCCTCCGCCTGCGGGGCCTCGTGGGCGAGAGCGACGGCCCGCGCATCGTGCGGGGCGAGGTGTCGGGCCCGGCCGAGTCGGCCGCGGCCCTGGGCGTCCAGCTCGCCGAGGAGCTCCTGAAGCGGGGTGCGGATGAGATGGTGACGGGGGTATCGGCGTGAAGTCCCGCCTGCCGGCAGGCAAGGCTCCGGGCAGGGTGTGGCTTGTCGGCGCCGGGCCCGGCGACCCCGGCCTCATGACAATGGCCGGCGCCGCTGCCCTCTCCGAAGCCGAGGTCGTCGTCTACGACCGGCTGGTGAGCGCCGAACTGCTGCACCTCGCGCCTCCGGACGCCGAGCGCATCTTCGTCGGCAAGGAGGCGAGCCGTCACGCGCTCAAACAGGAGGAGATCAACGACCTGCTCGTCGCCAGGGCGCGCGAGGGCAAGCGGGTCGTGCGCCTGAAGGGCGGCGACCCCTTCGTCTTCGGGCGCGGCGGCGAGGAGGCGCAGGCGCTGGTCGCCGCCGGCATCCCGTTCGCCGTGGTGCCCGGCGTGACCTCCGCCTCGGCCGTGCCTGCCTACGCCGGCATACCGGTGACGCATCGCGGCCTGGCCTCATCCTTCGCCGTCGTCACCGGCCACGAGGACCCGACGAAAGAGGAGAGCAGCATCGACTGGTCGAAGCTCGCCGGGGGCGCGGACACGCTCGTGCTCCTCATGGCGACGGGCACTCTCGCCGAGATCGCCGGCCAGCTCATAGCGCACGGCCGTCCGCCCGAGACGCCGGCAGCCGTCATCCGCTGGGGCACGACGCCGCGGCAGGAGACGGTGACCGGCACGCTGGCGGACATCGCCGAAAGGGCAACCGCGGCCGGCCTCTCGCCGCCGACCATCACCGTCGTGGGCGAGGTCGTGCGCCTGCGTGAGACGCTGCGCTGGTTCGACTCGCCTCAGGCGAGGCCCCTTTTCGGCAAGCGGGTGCTGGTGACGCGCTCCCGCCGGCAGGCGAGCGCCCTCAGCCGAGCGCTGTCCCTGGAGGGGGCGGAGCCCATCGAGCTGCCGGCCATCGAGCTCGTGGCGACGGCGGACGAGCGCAAGGTGGCCCGCCTCGGGCGGGCAATCAAGCGCCTGGCCGCCGGCGAGTACGGCTGGGCCGTGTTCACGAGCGCCAACGGCGTCGACGCCTTCTTCGACCATCTGCGACGGGCCGGCCGTGACGCCCGTGCCTTCGCCTCGGCGCGGTTATGCGCCATCGGGCCGGGCACGGCGGCGGAGCTGGCGGCTCGCGGGCTGGTTGCCGACCTGCTGCCCGGGGAGTTCATCGCCGAGGGCGTCGTGTCGGCGCTGGCGGAACAGGGCGTGGCGGGGAAGCGCGTGCTCCTGCCCCGAGCGGAAGGGGCTCGCCCTGAGCTTGTCGAAGGACTGCGCGATCTCGGCGCGACGGTGGACGAGGTGACCTTGTACGTGGCGGCGCTTCCCAAAGAGGCGGACAGCGAGGCGCTGGAGCGGCTGCGGGCGGGCGAAGTGGACGTAGTCACCTTTGCCAGCTCGTCGACGGTGAAGAACCTGGTGAAGTTGCTCGGCGGCGACGTAGAATGTCTGCGGAAGCCGGTGATCGCCTGCATCGGGCCGGTGACGGCGAAGACGGTGGAGGAGCTACTGGGCCGGCGGCCGGACGTGGTGGCGTCGGAGCACACGATACCGGGACTGGTGCGGGCGCTGAGGGAGAGGGTTGAATCCAGATCAGAATCCGTGTAGGCGGCGACCTTCAGGTCGCCGCGGGGGGGGCGTCAGCGCCGCCCCGACGACCCCCAGCCCACGGTGTGGGACCGGGGGGGGGGGAGGTCCCGGCCA
>CAZMGB010000030.1:0-19410 GCA_964565775.1 uncultured Dehalococcoidia bacterium | reverse complement strand
GGAGCGCAGGCTGGCCGGGTTGTCGGGCGATGGTCGTCGCCTTCTCCAGGTGGGCGCCGTGCTGGGCCGCCGCTTCAGCCTATCCCTTGCTCAGCACCTCGCTGAGCTGGACGAAGAGGCCGTGCTGCGGGCGGTGGAGGAGGCCCTGGCTGCCCAGGTGGTGAGGGAGCAGCGGCAGGAGAGGCGCACCTTCTATCAATTTACCAGCACACTTCTGCGGGAGAACCTGTTCGGCCGCCTGAGCGCGCCCCGGCGGGAGCGGATGCACCTGCAGGCGGCCCACGCCCTGGAGGAGGCTTACCCTGATCGCCTGGAGGAGCATGCGGCCGAGCTGGCCTACCACTACCGGGAGGCGGGTGAGAGTGCCCCCGCGGAGACGGCCTATCGCTGGACAGTGAAGGCTGCCGAGCAGGCGCACGCCGCCTATGCGCCCGCCGAGGCCGCGGCGCTCTATGGCGCTGCCTTGAAGCTAGAGGATGTCGTGCGCCTGACGCCTGGGGAGAAGGCGTCTCTCCGGTGGAGCCTGCAAGAGGCTCAATCGCGACTTGGCGACTTCGATGGGGTAATCCACACCTCCGAGGAGGCGGCGCAATGGTTCGAGGCTGCGGGCGATGCGGCTGGCGCCGCCAGGACCTACTACAACCTCGCTGGACACCTTCCTTGGCAGGGACAATGGGAGCACGGCTTGCGGTTCGCCGAGAAGGGACTCAGTGTGGTCGACTCGGCAGACCAGGAACAAAGGGGCATCCTGCTTGCATATCATGCGCTCAATTCGCTACGCCTCCACCGCTATGACACGGCACTCAGAGAGGCGGCCGAGGCGGAGTCCTTGGCAGAGCACATCACGGACCCTGAGGCACTGCGTCAACTGTTCAATCCCATCGCCTGGCTCTACTGGTTCGCATGCTTCCCGCAGAAAGCCCGGGAGGCAGGCGAACGCGCTGCCGCTGCGGCGGAGACAATAGGCGAAGACTTCTCATACCCAAGAGTTCCAAGCCTATTGTCAGCGACAGCACTGGGGCTGGTGTCAGCCCATGGGCCCGAGTGGGCCGAAATGCACCGCATCTCCGAGCAGAACCTGGCGTTGCAGGCCTCCCACACGGCCGCCCTCCACGTCGCATGGCAGCGTCTCATGGCTGGAGACCTCGCGGAATCGCAGCGCATTGCTGGGGAGGTGCTCTCGTTCGCCGGCGAGGTGCGGACTGCCGCACTCATCCCTGATGTCTTGTGGTACTACGCCGTGTACACGACAGTGACAGGCCGCTACGACGAGGCCGAGGCCCGTGTAGCCGGGTCGTGGGCCGGGAGGCTCCGCCTCCACCTTGAGAAACGGGACACAAGCTCAGCGCGGAAGCTCCTTGCGGAGCGTCCCCAACGGCCATTCGACGGTCCCCTCAGCTTGGGAACGGTGCGTAGCCTGCTCGCCTGTGGGGAGGCCCTTGCCGAACTCGGCGAGACAGAGGGTCTGGACGCGTGCTGCGAGCGGCTCCGCGAGGTGAATGCGCGCGGCATCGAGTTCTTCTGGCCCTGTCTGGTTCCTCGCGTCATCGCCATGCTCGACGCCCTTAGCGGGCGTTGGGACGACGCCGCCGCCTACTTCGAGAAGGCCCTCGGCCTGGCGCGGCGGCTGGGCTACTGCCTGGAGCTGGCGGCCACCCTCCACTGGTACGCCAAGATGCGCCTGGCAAGGGACGCCCCCGGCGATGCCGAGGCCGCCACCGCCATGCTCAACGAGGCCCTCCAGCTCTATCAGGACATGGGCCTGTCCCAGAGAGCAGAGAAGGTACTCGCCGTCAAGATGGAGGCCCAGGCGAGGGTAGCGCCCGCTCTGACCCCAAGCCCGCGCAGGGCAAGGAGGACCCGGCGCTCCACCATCGAGGAGATCCTGCCCTCTGCTCTGGCCGACGCCCCTAGTCTGGCCCGCCACTCCGACGAGCGGGGCACCGTCACCATTCTCTTCACGGACATCGAGGGCTCCACGGCGCTGGCTCAGCGCCTTGGCGACCAGGCCTATCATGGGCTTCTTCGAGAGCACAACCGCATCCTCAGGGAGCAGATTGCCCGGCACGGCGGCCACGAGGTCAAGCACACTGGCGACGGCTTCATGGTGGCGTTCTCGTCCGCCTCCAGGGCTCTCTCCTGTGCCGTCGACATCCAGCGGGCCTTCGCCGCTCGAAATGCCGCTCAGGCTGAGCCTGCCGAAGCCCCCATAAGTGTCCGCATTGGCCTGAACACCGGTGAGTCCATCGAGGAGGCGGGCGACTACTTCGGCACCGCCGTCACCCTCGCCGCCCGCATCGCCGACAGGGCCACGGGAGGACAAATACTGGTGTCGGAACTCGTGCGGGACCTCGTCGGCTCCCTGGCGGGGATGGAATTCCGCGACGCCGGTCGCAAGCAGCTAAAGGGCATCGGCCGCCAGCGGGTGTACGAGGTGGCGTGGGAGTAGAATAGGCGCACTATGGAGCCGCGCATCCAGTACGCCAAGACCACCGACGGGGTCAGCATCGCCTTCTGGACACTAGGGGAAGGACCGCCGCTCGTGCACATGCCCGTGATTACCCTGAGCCACATCCATCTGGAGTGGCAGAACCCTCCGCGGCGCCGCTGGTACGAGGGGCTGGCGGAGAACAGAATGCTGGTCTACTACGACGGCAGAGGTAGCGGGCTCTCAGACCGCACGGTGACCGACTTCTCGCTTGACGCCCACATTCTGGACCTGGAAGCGGTGGTGGGTCGCCTGGGTCTGGAGAGGTTCGCGCTAGCCGGGTTTATTTCCATGGGGCCGGTAGCCATCGCCTACGCGGCCCGCCATCCGGAACGGGTATCGCACCTCATCCTCTGGTGCACCTTTGCGAGCACCGCCGACCACTACGCGTCGTCGCCGCAGCTACAGGCAGTTGTGGCACTGCTCGACAAGGACTGGGAAGTGTACTCGGAGACGTTGGCCCACGTCGCGTACGGCTGGTCGGGCGAGGCGGCGAGCAGCTTCGCCGCCTACCTGCGGCTGTGCACGACCCCGGAGGCCCACCGGGCTGCCCTCAAAGCGACGGCAGGGTTTGATGTCACCGCCCTGTTGCCACAGGTGCAGGTGCCGACGCTGGTGCTGCACCGTCGTGAGGTGCCGTACCCGGTTCTTGACCTGGGCAAGCAGCTCGCCGCCCGGATACCCGATGCGCGCCTCATCGTCTTCGAGGGGAGCACTGTCTCGAATATGGAACCTAATATGGAGCTCGTGCTGGACGCCATCGACGAGTTCCTGCGCGAGGGTGAGGAGACACCAGCGCGGGCCCCCGCGAAGGAAGACGTTCACACCATCCTCTTCACCGACATCGAGGCCTCCGCATCCCTCACTCAACGCCTCAGGGATACGAAGGCCCAGGAGCTCCTATGCACCCACAACACTATCGTCCGGGACACCCTCAAGGCGCATGGGGGGAGCGAGATCAAGCACACCGGCGACGGCGTCATGGCTTCCTTCCCCTCCGCCTCGCGGGCTCTGCAGTGCGCCATCGCCATCCAGCAGGCGGCCGCCGCCCAGACCGAAACCCCGCTCCGTGTCCGTGTGGGCCTCGATGCCGGCGAGCCCATCGACGAGGAGCACAACCTGTTCGGCACCACCGTCCAGCTGGCCCGCCGGGTCTGTGACCGTGCCGAGGATGGCCAGATACTGGTATCCAACGTAGTGCGAGAGCTCGCGGCGGGCCGGGGGTTCCTGTTCTCGGACCAGGGCGACACGGTTCTGCGCGGCCTCGAGGACCCGGTGCGGGTGTTCGAGCTCCTGTGGGACACGGGCGAGGCCCAGCCCCAGCGGCGCGCCGCCCTCACCTACCCGGGCGGCCTGACGAAGCGAGAGGTAGAGGTGCTGCGCCTTATTGCCGGCGGCAGGAGCAACCAAGAGATCGCCGACGAGTTAGTGATCAGCCTCAATACCGTTTTCCGCCACGTGAGCAACATCTTCGACAAGACAGGGGTCGCCAACCGCGCGGAGGCCGCTGCCTACGCCACCCGGCACGGCCTCGTCGTCTAGCAGCATCATCCCCCTATAGCAGTTTCCTGTCATTTCAACCCGCCAAGGGCGCTTCGTTGTTCACTTTCCCGTCCCAGAATCACAATTCCCAGTGACGCCGGCCTGCTCGCCGAGCGCTAGGATCTGACCGCGGCAGCGAGAGGTCCGGCGATAGGGCGCCGCAGTGCGGTGGCCGACGCCACCGGCGACCCGAGGGACCCTGATCTGCGGAGGGCGGAGAAAGGAGGTGGCACCATGTGTGCTAGGAAAGGAAGGCTGATGCTATTCGGGCTCATTGCGATGGCGCTTCTTGCCGGCTCTGCGGGCGGCGCCGCGGGGCAGGCCGCGGCCCAGGAGGGTGGAGCCAAGGTCCTCGTGACGGGAGCACCTATCCACGGCGCCGCCGGCATCATCTTCGACGCCGACGACCAGCTCTACATAGCTTCGTTTGTCGGCAGGGAAATCGCGGTGATGGACCCGGAAACCGGTGACATACTCGACAGGCTAGGGCCCGACCGGGGCGTCGAAGCGCCGGAAGAACTCACCTTCGGCCCCGATGGCTCGCTCTACTGGACCTCCGAACTAACCGGCGAGGTGGGCCGGCTGTCGCCCGATGGTACCAGGACGAGCCAGCCCGTCGGGCTCGGCGTCAACCCCATCACCTTCTCCGACGATGGCCGCCTGTTCGTCGCGTTGGTATACTTCGGCGATGCGCTATACGAGCTGGACCCCGACCTCGTGGACCCGCCCCGCCTCATCGCCGAGGATCTCGGCTTCCTGGCCGGTATGGATTGGGGACCTGATGGGTTCCTGTATGGTGCGCTCTGGACCAAGGGCGAAGTCGTGCGCATCGACGTCGACACGGGCACGGTCACCCTGGTGGCAGACGGCTTCGGCAGTCCGGTGACCGCGAAGTTCGACTCGCAGGGTCGTCTGTACGTCACCGACTACACCAAGGGCGAGGTCTTACGCGTCGACGCTGAGACCGGCAGCAAGGAGGTGATTGCCAGCGGCCTGTCCGGCCTGGACAACATCGCGTTCGACTCCCATGATCGCCTGTTCGTGTCACATGCCCAGGATGGCTCAATCTTCGAGGTCCTTCCCGACGGGACCACGCGAACCGTGAGCCCAGGGGGCATGATCGCGCCTGGAGGCGTTGCCGTTCTGCCCCGTGCCGACGGCGAGTCCGTATTCGTGGCTGACCTCTGGACCCTCCGGGAGTTCGACGGGCTGAGTGGTGAGGGGAGGGGCCTCGAGCGACACTACCTCCTGGTGCCCGGCCGGATCACGAGCCCACAGACGGTATCTGCGGACGGCAACCACCTGGTGCTGTCGTCTTGGACCGGAAACGCAGTGCAGGTCTGGGACCCGGACACGCACGAGGTCATGCAGCACGTCGACTTTGCCTTCCCGCTGAACGCAATTCGATTCAGCGGCGATCTGATCGTCGCCGGCTTAAGTAGTGTCGTCCGCATGAGCGCCGCTGACCCTCAAGCACGCGAGACGCTGGCCGAAGGCCTCGACATGCCGACCGGCCTGGCAGCCACCGATGACGACCTGTGGGTGAGCGAGCGGGGCACGGGCAGTGTGTTGCAGATCGTCGCGGATGGAGAGCCGCTGGCCGAGCCAGTGCCGGTGGCGACGGGCCTCTCCTTCCCCGAAGGCCTGGCGCTGACGCCGGGCGGGAACCTGTTGGTCGTCGAGGCAGGGGCTGGGCGGCTCTCGCACATCGACATTGCGACGGGCGAAGTTAGGACGGTAGCAGAAGGGCTTGAGCTCGGCGCTGAGGGCGTGGCCGGCTTCCCGGCTGTCTGGCTCTTCAATGGTGTCGCGGTCGGCCCAGCGGGGGCGATCTACGTCACCGGGGACATTGGGAACGTCCTCTATCGCATCGAACCGCTGGAAGAAGCGCCATCGGTAGCAGCCGCACCTGCGGCCCCGCCGGCAGCCGGTAGCGGCGGCCTGCTGACGGAGCGAGGTAGCGGCGTGCCGATCTGGTGGTACGCGCTGGCGGCCGCAGGTGCCCTGCTAGTAGCCATCGGCCTTGCTGGCCTGGTCAAGGCCCGCAGCCGGAGGTAGGGTACCTCTGGACAACACGTTGAGAGGGGCGACCGCTTGGTTGCCCCTCTCTCCATAAGGCCCAAAGCCACATGCGGTCTTGACCCGGCGGCCCTACCGACGGCGAAAGGCTCGACCAGCCCCTGACAGAGATCCTTGCCGTGTATCGCCAGATCGGCATGCCCAAGCACGTGGAGATGGCAGAAGCACTACTGGGGGAGCTGTGACTCTGCGCCTCCCTGATACCCGAGAGCCTAGTTCGGCCGAGAGTTATAAATAGCGAACATTGGGCGTACCACCGCGTCCTCCGTCCCCGAGTCTACACACGCCCTGCTGTTCGTCTTCGCCCCCGACACTGCCCCGACCCGCGGCAAGGTGTGTATCCTCTGGCTTCCTTGGTGATGTGACACGAGCCTCTTCGTTCTCGACCAGCACGCTCGTACTCTGTGTAATGTCGAGAACAAGGGCTTGGTCTTTGGCGCCCGGCCATATTCGTGCGCGCCTTTCGATAACCCTGTGCGTGGACAGAGAGCAGACTCAGCAGCTCATGGAAGACTCCTACGGCATCCTGGGCGAGGTCGGCTGTTGTCGGCCCTCAAGGCCCCGAGTCTCCTCACCAGAGTAGACGTTGCGCCAGATGGGCGCATGCTTCTTGAAGCGCAGGAGTGGGCAACCTACTGGGCGCCGGTTCATCAGTTCGCGAACTGCGAGCTTGACGGTGCCATCACGGCACTTCACGCTGCCTGGCTGAAGTACATTCGGTCCCGTTTCGATCGGTCGCTGCAACGAGAGTACTGCTTCCGTTACTTCTGTCTCCTAGACCAAGTGCTATCGATGCATGGAGAAGAGCGGCATTCGCCCTTATGGAAGCACGTGCTCCGGGCTGTTGTCGGCTTCGAGTGCTTTGGGCTGAGGGCGCCGACTCTTGGCACGCAGGTCCTCGCGGCGGGTACTACAACGCTTCGAAACCCTTGCTATCTGCTGGCCAAGCTCAAGTTGCCGGACGCGTTGGACGATACCCAGTTTCTCCCGCTCATCGCGATCGGGGACGACAGGGGGCCAGGGCTGTTCTACCACTACCGCCAGTACAGGCTGTCGAAAGATTCGCCCATGTCGCTCCTTCTATATCTGACGGTTTCTCCAGCACATCGCTCGACGAGCTTCAATCTCGTTGACTCATTCGTGGGAGGAATGGGGTCGGCCGGCGATCCCCGCGTCGGGCAACGGGGTCAGTCCTTGTGGAAGCATGTTCTCAAGCCGGTGATCCAGGCCGAGCATTCCAGGGTGTCAGGGCCACTGGTCCTGGAGTTCATTGACGTTGGAGCAGGCAGTGGCGCCCTGACTGCCGACCTCTGTCGAAGGCTCCTGACCTGGGCGGCGGCAGCCAGCATCTCGCTTCGATTTCGACTCTGGTTCGTTGACGTGTGTCTTGCCAACCCGGCGCGCTTCTTTCGCACCGCCCGCCTGAGAAGTTCCATCGACAGCTTGATGTTCGTCGGTGACAACTATCGCAGTTGGCTGGCGCGGCCCCGACCATCACCCATTTCTTCAGGCCTTCGCCTGGCGCTGGTCTCCAAGCTTTTCAACAACCTCAGTCACTTCTGCGCTTGCCGTGTTCGCACAGATGTGCTACCATCCTCAGTCGTTGGGTTGCCGTTCTCCAGGGAAGGGAAGCACCTGCCCACTCGCTGTCTAACACCCTATGGTCCGGGTCCGGAGGCCCTCATGATCTCCTCCTCACGGGTCGCCCTTCCACAAGGCCACACCTTCGCGCCGGCCTCCCTCTCCGGCTTCTATCGCGCACTCCGTCTTGCATCCAGCACCGATAGCAGGAAAGGAGAGCCCGAGGATGGGATGTACCTGCCATTCAGGGCTCTCGACCCCGAGTGCCTCGTCACATCGGTTGGGGAAAGCGTCTTGGAGCGGTTGCTGGAGCATTGCGACCACCTGATTGTGGAAGACGCCGACCTGAGACCCACGGAGCTCGTCGAACACCTGCGCACGTTCTCACTGCACGCTCTGGCGGCCTGCGATATGACCAGGACGCTAGGTCTCACCGGAAACTACGCCTACGTGCTTTGGCGCAAAGGCGACAAGCAGCCGCCGCTGGCAGGAGAACTGCTATGGTGACCGTTATCAGGGCAAGGCGCCAATCACCGATCCTGTCACCATCCACCCTTGCCTGCCTCTCAGCGATACCGACCATCAACCTCACGGCTGGCTGCCTGCACGATTGCCTCTACTGCTACATCCGCGGGTATAGCAGCTATCCCGGTGAAAGCAAGATCATTCTCTACGAGGATACGCTCGAAAGACTGCGGAATGAACTCGGTCGTCGGCATGCCAAACCTCACGCCGTCTACTTCAGCCCTTCCAGCGACCTCTTTCAGCCCGCGCCAGAAGTCCTGGAACTCAGCCACGCGGTCCTCGATTTCCTGTTCAGTCAGGGCATTGGGGTTGCGTTCTTGACCAAAGGCTTCATACCAGAGGACATCCTGCGTCTTCTCACTAATCATGCGGAGTTGGTTCGGGCACAGATCGGTCTGATCACGCTAGATGAGCGCATCTCACGGGTGTTCGAGCCCCACGCCGCCAGCCCGCAAACGCGGCTGGAGCAGTTAGAGGCACTAATAGCCAGCGGCGTACCGACCGAGGCCCGCCTCGATCCTATTCTGCCAACCGTGACCGACAGCCCTGACTCGTTGCACAAGCAGTTCGCGATGCTTGCACGGGTCGGAGTGAGACGAGCCGCAGCAGCCGTGCTTTTTCTCAGGCCTGCCATTCTCCAGTCGCTGAAGGCAAATGTATCCAACAGGGAGATGCTGGAGCCGCTCCTCAGCGCCTACCGCCAGAAGCAGGGGACGGTCATGCGCGGTGCCGCGTTCCCCATCCAGAACGTGCCGCTTGAAGCCAGGCAACAGATCTTCGCACAGGTGCAGAATGCGGCGGAGGGTCACGGTATTGAACTGAGCGTATGCGCCTGCAAGAACCCCGATCTGGCACGGGGCTCCTGCAACATTGCCGGCACATGGCCCAGGCGGTCCTCCACTGCTGTTCAACCGCTCTTTATGAAGGCACAGTCTCCGGCCAGGCAGAGGAGCGAAAGCCATGTTCCGAGACATCCCGATCGAAAGCCTTGTACCGCATCCCGAGAACAGCAACTACATGCCGGCTGAGATGCTCCGGAAACTGCGCCTGCATATCGAGCGGACAGGTAGGTACGAGCCACTGACAGTGCGGCCACACCCGAGCCTCGAAGGAAGGTTCGAGGTGCTTAACGGTCACAACCGACTACGCGTCCTCCGGGCCATCGGCCATGAATTGGCACGCTGTGTAGTCTGGGACGTCGACGACGACCAGGCCGGGCTCTACCTTGCTACCCTTAACCGACTCGCTGGCAGCGATGTCCCGGAACGGCGGGCAGCGCTCCTCGAGAGTCTCTTAGGGTCTTTCGACATCGCTGAGCTTTCGGCGCTCCTGCCTGACGATCGAGGCCAACCGGAGGAACTGGAGCGGATGTCGCGCTTGGAGCCAGAAGACCTACTTGGCGCGGGCGCGCCAACAAGCGATGAAGCTGCTGTGCCAGTTATCCTTGACTTCGTCTTGGATGAGGGTCAGGCCAAGGAAGTGAATCTTGCACTCGACATGATTCGCGCTTCGGAGGACGGGAGCATCTCCAGCGGCCAGGCCCTAGTTGGACTCGCACGCTTCTATCTCGCGCGATGTAGGCCAGATCAGGCCGCGTAGGATCACATCGCTGGCGCGTCCATGCGAAAGGTGAGGCCCATGGGACACGATCTCTCCAGGAACCAGCTTCGGCAGCTCAAGGAAAAGGAAGACCCTGAGGCCGTGCTCCTCGTCGCGGATGATCCTACGCTCATGAAGATCGTGGTAGCGTGGACTTGTCTTGATGTGCGACCAGTTGAGAGGCCGACGCGTCCCCTAGGTGAATCGGAGCGTGATATGTGGGGCTGGCTGTGGAGCAATAGCCGCTATTCCCTAGCCGAGCTTGCCGAGAAGAGCGACCTAACCGTCCCGCTCCTCGAGCGGAAGCTGAAACCCCTAATTGGCAATCGTGTACTGTACCCTGACGGCACAGTGAACTCGTTCGTACAGCGGTATCTTCGGGAGCGTGTGTTGAAGCTGTTCGACGCGAAAGCAAGGAAGCCTACGCGGAGCACACGATAGACTGACTGGCGTTATAAATAACAACCATTGGGTGTACCACCCATTCGTTCCGGGATCTCTCGCAGAGACAGCCAGTAGCGGCCACCTGGGATGCGCGTGCCCGTCGCGATTGTCACGTCCACAGGTCGTCTCGCCAAGCCGGCGGATATTGACACGTCCAACCAGCGGACGCGAAGCTGGCCGTCGTCGGCCGATCGCGCGCCTAGTGCGACGGATCAGGGATAGGGAATTCGGCCACAACCGTGGTTCCCTTGCCAGGGGCTGAGCGGATCCGCAGGTTTCCTCCCACGATGCGGGCGCGCTCCTGCATCCCCATGAGCCCCAGCTTGTTCTCCTTAGCCAGGTCGTTCAGCACCGCCGGCATCAAGAAGCCCTTGCCGTCATCGGAGATTACAAGTTCGGTCTTTTCTCGTTGATGCTTCAGCCTCACCGTCACGCGGGATGCGTCGCTATGGCGTTCCACGTTGTGCAGAGCTTCCTGCGCAATCCGAAACAGCGCCAGCTCTGTCTCTTCCGGGAGACGTCGGCCGCGCCCGTGAGTCACGAGGTTCGCCTCAACCGAGGAGCGCGAAGATAGATCCGTAACGAGCCTGCGCACGGCGGGGGTCAGCCCCAGATCGTCGAGGAGCGGCGGCCGCAGGCCACCGATTAACCCGCGCAGAGATTCGGCGATCGATTCCGCGAGACCCCGAGTCCCTCGTACATCCTCGGCAAAGGAGGGAGGAACGTCGACACCGTGAGCTTCGACGGCGTCCAGCCTGCGGCACAAGAGGATCAGCGACTGCACTGTGTCGTCGTGCAGCTCCTGGGCCATTCTCCGGCGCTCCTCCTCCTGGGCCTTGACGATCTGGGCAGCATAGGTCTCTAGCCCCGCCTGGCGCCGCTTCTGCTCCGTCACGTTTCGCAGCAGTACTTGGGTTAGCCCCCCTTCATCCCCGAGAGGCGTACACACCGGCTCCACCCAGACCTCCTTCCTGTCAGGTCCGTGGAGCAGGACATCGTTCAGGATGCTGTCCGGGCTCTGGACCGCCGTGCACAGCGTCGACGCCACGTCCGGAGGCAGGGCCTCGGCGACGAGGCTGTTACGCAGGGTCTCGGGCGCTTTCCGGAGGAGAGCACCGGCGGCAGCATTGCACTCGGCGATGCGCCCGCCCTTGTCGAGAACGAGAACTCCCTCGCCGGCCGTCTCGAAGAGCCCGCGGTATTTCGTCTCGGAGGCTCTAAGGGCAGCCCCTGCGGCCTCTGCCGACCGGCGGGCAGTGGCTTCTCGGTCGACCCTGCTGGCGATGATGACGGCGAGGGCGACTATAGTGACCATCTGCATGGCCTCACCTAGCTTGTCCAGGCCGTGATGCCAAATGACAACGTTGGGTACAGCGAGCGACGCACTCCAGACGGCGGTGGGGATGGCCCCCTCACGGCCGAAGTTGAGGCTCGCATAGATGACCGGAACCAAATACATGGAATACGTCAGGGCGAAGTAGGCCCCGCCCAGGTCACGTCCGGCAAGGCTTTCCATAAGCTCCAGTGACCAATGGCTGGCCGTGACGAGGGCGACCATCCCCTGGACGGCCCAGAACCGGGGGTCGCGGAGCCGCTTGCCAAAGGCATACAGGAACTCCGCTCCGTTTCCGAACGAAGCGATCGCCTGGAATCTCGATAGCGGCTCAGCGATAGCCTCGTACGCCAAGAGCCTCATGACGTTCGCTCCTCATCCGAGAACCAGCCCCGCGATGCGGCGTACATGGCCGCCTCAGTGCGTGAGCGCACGCCCAGTCGGTTGAAGATACCTTTGAGGTGGCCCTCGACGGTCCGCACGCTCACATCGAGCTCAAGGGCGATCTCCTTGTTTAGAAGGCCCCGACATATCAACCTTAGAACCTCCATCTCGCGGGCCGTAAGCCGCTCCTCGTCGGGCTGGGCCCGTGACTTTCGTGCCCAGAGGCGCGCGATCTTGTGAGCGATGGCCGGATGCAACGCCGTCTGGCCCGCGTGCACTTCCCGGACCGCCTCCACTAGCTCCTCCGACCGCACGGTCTTGAGCATATAACCCGAGGCACCCGCGTCGAGAAGCGTAGACACATAGTCGTCGTCATCGTAGGCGCTTAGCACAAGGATGGCAGTCTCTGGCGATACCTCTCGGATTCGACGTGTCGCCTCGACGCCGCTGAGGCCGGGCATGCGGATGTCAACCAGGGCCACGTCCGGTTTCAAGCGAGCCGCCTTCTCCACGGCACCGCGACCGTCGCCTGCCTCAGCGACGACGATAATGTCTGACTCCTTTTCCAGAATCTGGCGCGTGCCCTCCCGCACCAGGGCGTGATCCTCGGCGATAAGAACGCGGATAGGTGGCATGCGCAAGCGTACCCTCCCTCAGGATACATTCTACCCGATAACGCGGCTCTTCGCTTTCGGAGACAGCGGCCAGTCGCCCCGGCGACGCACGTGTTTTCCACGATCCGCTGTGCGTGTTTACGCGCACCCCATTCTTCGCCAGTAGGCCCGATTTCACGTGCGCCAATCAGGCGGTATCACGGATGGCCTCGAAGCGTACCTCGGCGAGAATATCTGTGAGAGAGCAAATGCCCGACACAGGCTCCAGGACAGGGCTGACTGATCGCGCCGAACATGCCAGGCTCAGAAAGGGGTTCCTTTCGCGTCGGCGCTTCCTGCGGGGATTAGGAATCGCGGGGCTCGTCGCTGGAGCCGGAGGGGCTGCGGCGCGGCTCGGACCCCTGGGCGGCGCAGAGCGGGCCGCCGGCGCCGAAGCGGATCTGGCCAAGCGTCAGTGGGCGATGGTGTTCGATCTGCGCCGTTGCGACGGATGCAAGAAGTGCACCAAGGCCTGCCAGAAGATGCACTACCTGCCGGAGGGACAGGAGTGGATCAAGGTTTATGAGCTTGAAGACGCCACGGGCCAGAAGTACTTCCTGCCGCGCCCGTGCATGCAATGCGAGAACCCGCCCTGCGTCAAGGTCTGCCCGGTGGGTGCCACGTACCGGGTGGCTGATGGAGTGACACTGGTCGACCAGGACCGATGCATCGGCTGCCGCATGTGCATGGCGGCATGCCCGTACGATGCGCGTACCTTCACCTGGGACGACCCGCCCGAAGCGCCGGCCAGCCTGCAGGGGCCGAGCCCCGAGTTCCCGGTGCCCCAGCAGAAGAACACCGCGGGCAAGTGCGTGCTCTGCGTGCACAACATCCGCTACGGCAAGCTACCGGCCTGCGTGGAGGCCTGCAGCATGGAGGCCATCTACCTGGGCGATTTCAATGCCGACCTGACGACGAATGGCAGGGAAACGGTCCGGCTTTCCGAGCTCATGAAGAGCAACGATGCCTTCAGGCTGAAGGAAGAGCTGAACACAAGGCCGCGGGTCTACTACCTCGCCGGCCATGGGCAACACGTGAACTTCTAGTGAGGCGTACGATGCGACCGGAAGGGTGGCAGCCCGAGGCGATCCGCGAAGCGGCAACGCGTCCGATGCGCGGCGCTGGCTGGCGTTTCTGGCTTCTGGCAGCCTTCTTGGCGGCGATTGTCGGCGTCGGACTCATCGCCTACGGCTATCAGTTCCTCAACGGTCTGGGCGTTACGGGCCTGAACGATGAAGTCTTCTGGGGCGTCTACACAGCCAACCTGGTCGCTTTCATCGGAATCAGCTACGGCGGCGCTGTGGTGTCAGCGATCCTCCGCTTGACGCAGGCTTCCTGGCGTACGCCCATCTCACGGATGGCGGAGACGATGGCCCTCGTCTCCCTCGCGATAGGGGCGCTCTTTCCGATCATCCATGTGGGCCGGCCGGAGCGTCTCTGGGAGTTCTTCGTTTCACCCAACATCAGTTCGCCCCTGGTGTGGGACATGGCGGCCATCTCCACGTATCTGGTTGCCACCCTCATCTTCCTCTACCTGCCTCTCATTCCCGACATGGCGATCTGCCGCGATCGATTGGGCGCGGCGGCGGGACGCTGGCGGATGAAGATCTACACCGTCCTTTCCCTGGGCTGGCGCGGCCTGCCGGAGCAGCGGCAGCTTCTGGGCTGGGGCATGGCCGTCATGGCCATCGTCATCATCCCGCTTGCGGTGACCGTGCACTCAGTGCTGGCCTGGGCTTTCTCGGTGACGACGCGGGCGGGCTGGCACAGCAGCATCTTCGGACCCTATTTCGTCGTGGCGGCTCTCCTATCGGGAGTGGCGACCGTGATCCTTGTCGTCGCCGCGTTCAGGAAGGCGTACCACCTCGAGCGCTACATCACCGAGAGGCAGATCGTCTACCTGGCGTACATCATGCTCGCTCTGGGCCTCGCGTACCTCTACTTCACGTTCGCGGAGTTCCTGACGGAAGGCTACGTTCTCAACGAAAGCACGGCGCCCTTCATGGAGGCGCTCCTCCTGAAGAACTTCGCGCCCCTGTTCTGGCTTTTCGTCGTCGTCGGCGGCGGGATCCCGACGCTGCTCGTTGCGCTTCCCTGGACAAGAACGGTGCGCGGCATAGTCGTTGCGTCGGCGCTTGCCGTGGCAGGTATGTGGATCAAGCGCTTTCTCATCGTCGTCCCGCCTCTCGCGCAGCCACTAATAGGGTCTGAAACCCTCCCTTACAGCCCAACCTGGGTCGAGGGTGCCATCACCTTGGGAGCGGCGGCGGCCATTCCCCTATTCCTGATGCTGTTCTTCCGCGTATTCCCGGTCATGTCGATCTACGAGATGGAGGAGGCTGTGTCCGAGGAGGCTGAACGTCGGCCGGCTGCGGCTCCAGGCCTGCAGTTGGCGGAAGGGGGCCAACGATGACAGATGCACGGCGAGTTCTGGCAACGTTAGGGGCCGCCACGCTGGTGGCATTGATCGTGGTTGCGCTATTTGGGGCCGCGACGGCGTCCGCCGATGAGGGAGCCTCGGTTGCCGCGACGACACTGAGTCTCCAGAAGCCCCGGGAGGGCAGCGGCACGGACGCCATATCGATCCCGGCCCGTCTGACTGACGCCGAAGGCAATCCGCTGGGAAATCAGCCCGTGGACTTCTTTGTGAGCGCTGACTTCTTCGGCGAACGGCCCGCGAAGCTGGGCACCGTCGTAACGGACGCCACGGGTACGGCCACTCTCGTGTACGAGCCGACGTGGGCAGGAGCGCACGAAATCACTGCGAGCTTTGACGGGGACGCGACTCACGCTGCCGCGGAGGCGACTTCTACCATTGATGTCTCCGGGCCTTTCCCGCAGTACGTCCCGGAGTCCATGCGGCTGGAGGCTCTACAGCGCTGGGCCCCCGCTGGGGCGATCCTGCTGGCGGTGACCGTCTGGGCCCTGCTTGCGTTCGTTGCAATCCGTACGATGAGTGGTATCACGCGTGCCGGCGCTCGGGCCACGGCCGACGAAGCGTCCTGGGCCGGTCGGCGCCGGCACGGAGCCAGCTAGTTCACCCTGAGGCCGCCCACGCGGGCGACAATACTCTTGGAGGAGGCTTAACTCATGCGGTCTAGAGGAACCTGGAAGGTTGGCGCGGTAGCCGCTCTCTTTGGTCTCGTGGCCATCGTTGCCGTGGCCTGCAGTGGCGGCAAGGAAGAAGGTGCGACCACGGAGGGCCAGGGCCCGACAGCGGCGCCGGTGCTGATCGTGGACGCTAACACCGTCCTCGGATCGGAGGGCATCCCCGAGGAGGAGCGCGCGGCCAAAGTGTGCGTCCTGAGTAGCCGGTTCGCCCCCGGCGAGGAAGTCGTATGGCGCATCAAGGTGTTCGACCCGGCGACCGGTGACACCATGGACGACACACAACTGGACTCGGTTGTCGTGGAGCTCCCGGACGGCCAGACCTTCGATGCCAAGTATGGAGGGCACCCGGGAGACAACGCAACCGATTCCTTCTGGGCCACGTCCTGGGAAATTCCCGCAGATTACCCAACGGGAAGCCTGCCTTACACCGTTAAGGCCTCCGCCACCGACGGGCGAACCGGTGAGTTCACCGAGTTCAACGTGGCGCCGTCGCTCCTGACCGTCGTGGCTCCGGAGTAGGGACGATCACTGAACTACATCTGACTGGAAAGCGAGGCTTCCGGTTGAAGGAACACCGGATGCGCGTGAGCGCTGGGTTGGCGGTTCTTGGGCTTCTGGCCGCGCTGGCGGTGGCCTGCACGTCCGCCTCGGGGCAGGCCAAGCCCACGCAAACAGCGGGCGCGGAGTCGACGCCATCGACGGCAGAGGCCCAGGAGACACCGACCATCGACTACACCGGCGAGTTCTCGCTCAGCCCTGCCCAGGGCCCCATCGGCACCGAGGTGCGGGCTACGGGCAGCGGGTTCGACGCCGATACTGACCTGCAAGTCGTATGGCAGGGATTCGACGGCTCGTGGAACACGGACGGCGGAGACTTCCTGGGACGCGAGTACGCGGATAGCCCCCAAACCCTGGCCACCGTTCGGACGGACGCGACAGGAGCTTTCGAGACCACCTTCACGGTCCCCGAGGGCTTCGGCTTCTCGCATGACGTCCTGGTAATGCAGGGCGACGAGATCCGAAACAAGGCGGCCTTCGAAGTCGAGATGGAGGTCTCGATCTCGCCGACCAGCGGTCCCGTCGGCACGCCCATCATCATCGAAGCCAGGGGTATCGGCTGGCGCCCGCTGGAGAACAGCTGGGACTTGCTCTACGACAACAAGTTCACTGGCTGGCTGTCAGCGGTTACCACCGATGGCTCCGCTCGCGCCGTCATTCCCGCCACCGGCCAGCCGGGCAAGCACATCCTCCAGGTGCTCCATGGGTCGTTCACCTTCCCCTACATGAACATGCAGCAATCGCCGCAGCCCGACCGGCCGACCTGGACACTAGAGTTCACCGTGACCGATGGGCCGCCGGTGCTGCCGCCGCCGCCGGAGGAACAGGGGGTGCCTGTAGAGGCCGGCAGCGCGCTCTCGGTTGGCCGTAGCCCGCGGCTGTGGGCAGATCCCGCCGCGGCGCCCGTCGACACGCCGGTGACGCTGCACGGCGCCGAGTTCAACGCGGGGCAGGAGGTGAAGCTTCTCTGGTATCGCGTCGTCGGCAATCGAGTGAGCGGCGAGGGATGGGATGAGAGCTCTACGTCTCTGGGATCAGCAACGGCCGGACCGGACGGCACCTTCAGCCTGCAGTTCGATGCCCTTGACGACCTGGGCGGCGAGCACAGGATCGAGGCTCAAGACGGCGGAGACGTTCTAGCCGAGACCACGTTCGATACGACGCCATCGGCTTTCGCGCTGGAGCCATCTTCTGGGCCCGTTGGCACGACGATCACCGTTCATGTGAAGGGCGTGGGCTGGACCGAGACGGCAAACATCTACACGGTGGTCTATGATAATGCCTATCTTGGGTACTCGTGCGGGTTCAATAGCCAGGGCGACATCACCGTCAACCTGCCGGCGGCCGGAGAGCCCGGGTGGCACTTCATCGACCTCTATCCCGCCATCTACAAGGGCGAGGACATGAAGGGCGTGGACGACTTCCGTATCCCACAGTTGACCTACGAGGCGGATCATCCCGGGGAGCAGCTGCCAGCGTTCCGCTTCGCCTTCGAAGTGACCGAGTAGGAGATGGGCTGACCCGTCGCTGTTGACGAAGACCGACCAGTGGCCTCGCCGTACACCTGGCCCTCGACTTCAGGTCGAGGGCCAGCCGATCCTGCTGGTGGGAACCGCAATATCCTTGGACGGCCTATCGCTCCGCTGAGTCCTTCAGACGGTATCAGAACATCGAAGGAGCCCCTTCACTCGCAGTCAGTGCCGCGTCCTCTCTCTCGAAGCCAGCCTGGGGCATTGGTTATAAATAGCAACCATTGGGTGTACCACATTATTCGTCTTATAACTCGGCTTACAGGTAGCTAGACGCACTCTCAGGCGGCACCGTCAGCTCTCGGACGCTGCTTCAATCCGAAAACTTCCTTGTCCTACCGCATCCTTTCTCTGATACGTTCCTGCTTCACTTTCTTGCCCAAGCGGGCCCCAGTGGCTGTTCAGCTGTTCCTGATGCGTCACCCGTGAGACCCATTACGCGCAATGCACACGAGATGTCCGAGGACCCGCCTAGGTGTGCCAGTCCAGCACGGGATCTACAAGCCAGAGAACTGTCAGACTGGATCATGTAACCGCCAATACACGACGCCCATTTAGGTTTCGCGCCCAACCTCCACTGGTTGGCCTACATACCCCATTAGACTGAACCACATGAAGCGAGGCAGCCCACGCGCCCGACTGCCGGTCATACCGTCTCTCTGTACTCGTCCAGAAACATTGGTGACACCTAGAATGGTGTCACTATGCAAATTGTCAGCGGCACGCATTCGAATGCCCGCCAGACAGCGGCCGGCAGGCGTGAGAAGTCCTCTTGTCAGCATCGTTTTGCTGGAGACAAGAGGATTCCTTCAAACAAACGGGTTCTCGGGGCCGTGAATTGAATCTGAGTAGGGCCTGTGTGTAGGTGGCTGGCTGGAGGGTGCTTTGGACCCTCTGGTCTGGGTTCGAATCCTAGCCCGGCAGCCAGCGCCAAGCCCGACCGGGCTCCGCGAGGCGGCCGTCCCCAACCCCTGCCCGGCATCGACACCCACGAAGTCGGGCTGAGGAGGATCCCGATCACCCCAGGTCGAGGGCAACGCGACCTTGCGGATCCAGCACCTCTTGGAGTTCAAGCACATTCCCGTCGGGATCCCTTCCGTCTCCACGCGGTTCATTCGTACTACCACGACTACGGCTGAGGACGCCTCGCGGCGCCGCCTTGTGCGAGAGGCTCTGGGACTCTGGTGGGAGGTTCCCCTCGGGCATGCCACCCGGAGGGTCGGGTACGGAGTCTGCCTGAATGGGCGGAGCAGCTCGCTCTCCAGCCGCTCGTGTTAGGTCGGCCCGGTGATGTATAGTGTAATGTATCCCAAAGAGGAGCCAACGGGTGATGAGCCGCATGATGTGGAAGCAGGTCCACATCACGGCGCAACAGGACGCGCTGCTGAAGCGCGGGGCGAAGGCGCTCGGGGTAACTGAGGCGGAGGTTGCCCGCCGGGGGAGCGAGCTGGCGAGCCGGGCAGGCGCGAGGCTGACACCCGATCGCGCGCCGTGGAGGGCCCCAAAGTCGGCGAGTCATCTGATTCCCGCGGGAGCCGGTGGCTCCATCGGCGTCGTCTTGCAGGTGTTGCCGTAACCCCTTAG
>CAZMGB010000029.1:0-21313 GCA_964565775.1 uncultured Dehalococcoidia bacterium | reverse complement strand
GTCTACCCCCTCGCCACCGCCCTCGGCCGGCCGCTCATCTCCAAGCTGGTGGTGGACGTGGCGCGCGAGGAAGGCGCCGCCGCCGTCGCCCACGGCTCGACGGGCAAGGGCAACGACCAGGTGCGCTTCGACGTCAGCGTTCAGGCGCTGGCGCCCGCCCTGGCCATCGTCGCGCCTGTCCGCGAGTGGGGCTGGACGCGTGAGGAGGAGTTCGAGTACGCCGAGCGCCACAAGATCCCCGTGCCATTCACGAAGGAGAGCCCCTACTCCACCGACCAGAACCTCTGGGGTCGCAGCGTCGAGTGCGGCGTCCTCGAAGACCCGTGGCAGGAGCCGCCCGAGGAGATCTACATCTGGACGCGCTCCGTGAAGGACGCGCCCGAGCAGCCACGTTATGTCGAGATCAGCTTCGAGAGGGGCATACCCGTGGCCCTGGACGGCGAGGAGATGGACGGCGTCAGCCTCGTGCTCCGTCTCAATGAGTGGGCGGGTGAGCACGGCGTGGGACGCGTCGACCTGGTCGAGGACCGGCTCGTCGGCATCAAGTCGCGGGAGATCTACGAGTCGCCCGCCGCCGTCACCCTGCTGCGGGCCCACGAGGCCCTGGAGCACATGACCCTCTCCAAGCCGCAGCTCCGCATGAAGGAGCGCATCGCCCAGGAGTACGCCGACCTGATCTATAACGGCCTCTGGTTCACCGCCCACCACCAGGACCTGGCGGCCTACGTCCAGAGCACCCAGCGTCACGTGACGGGCACGGTGCGCATGCGTCTGCACAAGGGCCAGGCCACCCCCGTCGGGCGGCGCTCACCCAAGAGCCTCTACTCCTTCGCCCTCGCCACGTACGACAAGGAAGACCAGTTCGACCAGAGCGCCTCGCTCGGATTCATCCACATCTGGGGGCTGCCGGTGCGGGTGCAGGCGAAGGCGCAGCTCCTGGCCGAACCGGGCGAGCCGCTGCGCATCGCCACGCCCCAGGAGTAGGGGCACCTCTCGCAGGCGCCCAGAGTGCTGCAGCTACGGCTATCGGAGTGCGGGTGGTGGTGATGGACAACGCCTCGTTGAGGGCGGGCGTCGCTAGCCCATGAGGCGCAGGAAGAGGGGGATAAGCATGACGATCACGAGGAGGATGGACACGAAGAAAACGAAGCCCCGCCGGAGGACGATGGCCGACTTCTTGGGCTGCCAGGCCCAGTCGCCGGCGGCCTCCGAGAGGTCGAAGTCCGGGTGCTCCGGGTCGCCCGGGTCGAGCTCCCATTCGCCCGTCAGCTCTTCCTCGAAGTCCTCTTCGTCGTAGTCGTCGTACTCCTGCTCGATCTCCTCGTCTTCTCTGTTCCAGCGGTTCACGATGAGGCCATCCCCCGCGACTGCGTCTTGTCTCAGAGGGCACACACAGGAAATGGTACCCCTTCCCGCCGAATTGTCAAACTCGGCTCGCCTTCCCCAAACCACCAACCTTCCTGTACGATGGAAGCGTTCTATGGCCAGAGACATCTCTCGATGGACCATCGAATTCGAGGGCTGCGCCCCCGATAGCCTTGACTGCTCCACAGCCTCGTTCGGATTGAGCGCCGCAGGGCAATCGCCTCTCACGGTCGAGGTGCGCGTCACCAGCCAGATCGAGAGCATCCTGGCCCGGGAGCTGGGCAAGGAGACGCTGTCCGAGGGCGACCGGGAGAAGATCCTCTCGGTGGCGGGACGCCGGCTCATCGAGGAGTGTCTGGCGAAGGAGGGCCGCGTGGACGCCGTCCTGCTCCTCACCTCGCACATCTTCCGCCTGCCCGGCGCCGGGAAACGCCTGCTGCGCGAGTGCGGCCTTCTGTAGGAACGCTTTTATATGATCAAGGCTGTTCTATTCGACCTCGGCGAGACCCTCTGGCACTTCCCCAACATGCCGCCCGTCGACGTCATCCGCGGCGAGACGATGCGCCGCATCTTCGACCTGCTGCGCTCCTGGGGCGTTGAGCCTGAAGGCGAGCTGCTGTTCCTGGGCCGCGACATCCGCTTCGCCATCGAAAGGGCCGACAGCGAAGCCTACAACTCGGACTGCGTCAGCGCCCACTTCCCCACCCTCGCGCGCGAAGTGGCGGCCGAAAAGGGCCTCATGCTTAGTGAGGAGCAGGCGCTGAAGCTCTGGCACACCTGGAACCTGGGCGGCATCTTCCTGGGCCGCACCCTCTTCGACGACGTCCTCCCTACCCTGGACTGGCTTCGCCGGCGGGGTTACCGCATCGGCTCCGTCACCAACCGTACGCTCGGCGGCGAGCCCTTCCGCGAGGAGCTGCGCCACTTCGGCCTGCTGGACTATTTCGAGGTCCTCTCCATCTCGTGCGATGTCGGTTACATGAAGCCGCACCCCAAGATCTTCGAGCATGCCCTCGATGCCCTCGACCTGAGGCCGGAGGAGGCGGTGATGGTGGGCGACTCCTTGCGGGCCGATGTGGGCGGCTCGCAGGCTCTGGGCATGACCGCAGTCTGGAAGCGCAACAACGCCGGCGAGCCCACGGAGGACGACCTCGCCAGCGAGCGGGGCGGAAGCGGTGAGCTGGGAGAGATCAGGCCGGACTTCATCGTCGACAACCTCTGGGAGATCACGGAGCTGCCCATCTTCCAGGGCACGTGAGCGGGCGGCCGCCGACCCCGCCGATATGCCCATAGACAACAAGTGGTATGACGAGCTGGGAGACGGCTGGTGGGACCCCGACGGGGTCGTCGCGCCCCTGCACGAGATCAACCCCACCAGGATCGCCTACTTCTGCGCTGTCCTCGGCGACATGCAAGGCATGCGACTGCTGGAGGTGGGCTGCGGCGGCGGTCTCGTGGCCGAGGAGCTAACCCGTCGCGGCGCCTGCGTCAGCGCCGTCGACATCTCCCTGCCCTCCCTTGGCGTGGCACGCCGGCACGCCCGTGAAGGCGGCCTGGAGATCGACTACACGGGCGCCGCGGCCGAGCACCTGCCGTTCGCCGACGAGGCCTTCGACGCTGTGGTCACCGCCGACACGCTGGAGCACCTGTCCGAGCCTGAGAAGCTCGTTCAAGAGGCCGCACGCGTCCTCAAGCCCGGCGGCCGGTTCGCCTACGATACCGTCAACCGCACCTTCAGGGCGCGACTTCTCCTCATCTGGCTTCCCCAGAACCTGCTCCGAATTATCCCGCGGGACAGCCACGACTACCGCATGCTTATCAGGCCACCCGAACTGCATGCTATGATGTCCACACATCACATAGAGAACGTCGAAACCCGCGGTGTACCGATGAAGAAGGGGCTGGTGGCGGCCGGCCTCAGCTACTATCGCAGGCGGAGGCTGGGCGGCTTTGAGATGGGCGACAACATGAGCCTCTCCTACGTCGGCTACGGCGTGAAGGCCGACCACAGCCTCCCGACCTAAGAAGAGGAGCTATCATGGCGAAGACGAACAGGGCGCGCCGGGCGGCGCCGGCCAGGAAGAAAGCCTGGGCGGGACGGTTCGACGCCCCCACCGATGAGATGGTGGAGGCCTACACCGCCTCCATCGATGTCGACCGCCGCCTCTACCGCCAGGACATCCTCGCATCCATCGCCCACGCCCGCATGCTCGCCCGCCAGGGCATCATCCCTCAGGCGGACGCCGACGCCATCGTGCGCGGGCTGGCGGAGATACGCGACGAGATCGACCGGGGCAAGTTCGACTTCCGGCAGGAGCTGGAAGACATACACATGAACATCGAGGCGCGGCTCGCCGAGAAGATCGGGGCCGCCGCCGGCCGCCTCCACACCGCCCGCTCCCGCAACGACCAGGTGGCCACGGACCTCCGCCTCTACGCCAAGGACGCCGTCGGCCGCACGCAGGCGGCGCTGCGCAGCCTACAGGGCTCGCTTCTCGACCTGGCGCAGGCGAACCGCGACGTGGTCATCCCCGGCTACACCCACCTCCAGCGGGCGCAGCCGCTTCTCTTCGCTCACCATCTCCTCGCCTATTACGAGATGTTCGAGAGGGACGTCGCCCGCTTCGGCGACTGCCTGGCCCGCACCGACGTCCTGCCGCTGGGCAGCGGCGCCCTGGCTGGCGTCCCATACCCCATCGACCGCGAGTTCCTGGCCCGCGAGCTGGGGTTCGCCCGCGTCAGCGACAACAGCATCGACGCCGTCTCCGACCGCGACTTCGTGGTCGAGTTCCTGGCCGCCGCCTCCCTCTGCATGGCCCACCTCTCGCGCCTGGCCGAGGAGCTGATCCTCTGGTCGAGCGCTGAGTTCGGCTTCATCGAGCTCCCGGACGCCTTCGCAACCGGCTCCAGCATCATGCCCCAGAAGAAGAACCCGGACGTGGCGGAGCTCGCGCGCGCCCGCACGGGGCGCCTCTACGGCGCGCTCCTCAGCGTGCTGACGATGCTCAAGGGGCAGCCCCTGGCCTACAATCGCGACCTCCAGGAGGACAAGGCTGCCTTCTTCGAGGCCGAGGACACCCTCCTCGCCACGCTGGCCGTCTTCGCGCGCATGCTGCCCGCCCTGCGCGTCGACAGAGCGCGCGCCGAGGCGGCGGCGACGGCCCAGTACTCGCTGGCGACGGACCTGGCCGACTACCTGGTGCGCCAGGGCGTGCCGTTCCGGGAGGCTCACACCGCCGTCGGGAAGCTGGTAAGATATGCTGAGAAGGGGAGCAAAGGGCTCCAGGAGCTGTCGCTGGGCGAATACCAGCGCTTCTCGCCCCTGTTCCGCGAGGACGTGCTGAAGCTGGACCTGCGGTCGGCGCTGGCGGCGCGCGACGCCGTCGGAGGTACGGCGCCGCGACGTGTGGCGGCCGCCCTGCGCCGCGCCAGACGCCGGTTGAAGTCGACAGCACGCTGAGAAAGCAAGCTCGATATGGCGAACCTCATCAAGATCGCACCGTCATTGCTGACCGCCGACCTGTCACGCCTGGGCGATGAGGTGCGCGCCGCCGAGGCCACCGGCGCCGACTACATCCACCTCGACGTCATGGACGGCCACTTCGTGCCGCCCATCACCTTCGGCCCGCTCGTCGTCGCCGCCGTGAGCAAGGTCACTACGCTGCCCCTCGACATCCACCTCATGATCGAGCGGCCGGAGCGCCAGCTCGACGATTTCGCGAAGGCGGGTGCGACAATACTGACCGTCCACGTCGAGGCCTGCCCGCACCTCCACCGCGTCCTCCAGCAGATCAGGAGCCTCGACTGCCGCCCCGGCGTCTGCCTGAACCCGGCGACGCCCCTCGTTGCCATCGAAGAGGTGCTGGGCGACGTCGATCAGGTGATGGTGATGGGCGTGAACCCGGGCTGGGGCGGCCAGAAGTTCATCCCCAGCACGCTCGACAAGCTGCGCCGCCTGCGGTCGATGCTCGACGAGCGGGGGCTGCCCGCCGACATCGAGATCGACGGCGGCGTGAAGGCGGACAACGCCTCGAGCTGCGCGGAGGCGGGGGCGAGGGTGCTGGTGGCGGGCTCGGCCGTCTTCAACGACAAGGCGAGCGTGGCGGAGAACATGCGCGCCCTGCGCGAAAGCCTCAGCGGGGTGCGGCTGGAGGCGTAGCTGCGGGTCAAATGCAAAGCTAACTATCGCTGCCAGGATGGCTTGTCATGACTGAAGCATTTATCACGCCAAGGCTGGTTACGTGGGCTCGTGAACGCGAAGGACTGACGCTTGAGACAGCGGCCGAGCGTGTCAACATCGACCCTGCGCGATTGGAGTCCTGGGAGAGCGACGTAGCCCACCCCACCTTCCGCCAAGCGCAGAACCTAGCGCAGAAGCTCCATATTCCCTTCGGATACCTCTTTCTTCGTGCCCCCCCTTCGGAAGAGCTACCCCTCCCTGATCTTCGCGCCATCGGGGACAGACCGCCGATTAGCCCAAGCCCAGAGCTTTCGGACGTGTTACAGGACGCTCTCAGAAAACGTGACTGGTATCGCGAGCATCAGGAGGACGAAGAGGCCTCACCCCTGGCGTTCATTGCCCGTTACTCGCTTTCCGAGAGCCCTACGCAGATCGCAGCAGACATACGGGAGACCCTTGGTATCAATGAGGACATGCGGCAGAAAGCGACCAGTTGGGAAGGCTTTCTGGTGCTGCTTGTCCGGCAGGCTGAGCAAGCAGGCATTCTCGTGTTGCGCAGTGGCGTGGTGGGTAACAACAACCTCCGCAAGTTGAGCGTCGCGGAATTCCAAGGATTCGCGATAAGCGATGATCTGGCTCCACTCGTGTTCATCAATGGGCAGGACTGGAAGGCCGCTCAGGTATTCACGCTCGCTCACGAGCTTGCGCACCTTTGGATCGGGGAAAGCGGAATATCCAACCTGGACTACAGAAAGCGTTCATCGCAGCACCAGAACAGAATCGAGCGCCTATGTGACCAGGTTGCGGTAGAGGTGCTGGTGCCGAACCAAGACTTCATTTCCCGGTGGCAAGTGGAGACCCCCATCGACGAGAATCTTCAGGCGCTTGCGAAGCGATATAGGGTCAGTCAATTCGTCATTCTCCGGCGAGCGCTGGAGAATGAGCAGCTCACCGACACGCAGTATTGGGATCACTATGACCAGTTACGGGCGAAGGTGAAGGGGAAGGGACCTCCGGGCGGTGGGAACTTCTACGCGAACCTGTTGGCGCGCAACAGCAGCACGTTAACCCTAGCGCTGCTGTCTGCCGCACGGGTGGGCCGCGTGCCCTACCGCGATGCCGCGCGACTACTGAATGTAAGAATGAGGACTCTTCCCGGCCTGCAGCAACGGCTTTTCGCGAGTGCCTAGGCCAATGCCTGACTTCTGGCTAGACTCCTGCTGCCTGATCGAGGCCAAGAGAGGCTACTACGGCTTCGACATCGTACCAGGGTTCTGGGCTTTTCTAGAGCGAAAGGCCGAGGATGGCACTATTGGCAGTTGTCGTCTGGTGTATGAGGAGCTACAGGAGTTGGAGGACGAACTTAGCAAATGGGCAAGAGAGCAGAACGAGAAGGGCTTCTTTGTTGACTCAGGCGCTCCGGTTCAGGCTGTCTTGAGTGAGATATCAGAGTACGTCACGAATAGCTATGAGAGGCGTTGGGCCGATGAGTTCCTTGATGGTGCTGATCCATGGTTGATCGCGCATGCCAAGGTTGATGGTGGCAAAGTAGTAACGCTTGAGGTATCGGCCCCAGCCGGCAAGAAGGCCAAGATCCCCGATGTGGCCAGAGAATTCGGCGTGAACACGTCGGACCTACTGCAGTTCCTCCGCGAGTGCAACTTCTCCGCGACTTGGGTGCCTCATTCTGGGAGGTAGTCTTGGGCGAAGCTCTGCTTGCCCCGCCGGAAAATCGCCAATAGGAAAGCCTGCGAGCGAAGGCCGGAGGCGCCTTCCACATCTGCTCCAGGCAGATGCCCTATCTGGTCGTCTTGAGCTGCGTGCGGAGGCAGCGCGTGCAGATGCTGATCCGGACGGGCTCGCCGTTCCAGTAGACGGTACGCTTGTGGACGTTGGCCGCGAACGTGCGGTTAGTCTTCGGCGCCTTCCGCTCCCATCGCCCCGCGTGGCGGTGGCGGATGTTCCGCCCGAACGCCGTGCCCTTGCCGCAGACCTCACACTTCGCCGCCACCGTGATTACTCCTCTTTACGTGCCGCGAACGTTGCTGCTAGAATTCGGCTGGAATCATAGCACGGTGCCACCTTAGGCACAATCGAAGCTGAGATGACGACCGAAGTCGAGTCCCACTCCGGCGAAGAGCTGCGCGAGATGTTCGCGGCGGCCACCTCCTGGCTGGAGCGCAACGCCGACGCCATCAACTCGATCAACGTCTTCCCCGTCCCCGATGGCGACACCGGCACGAACATGTACCTGACGATGCGCGCCACCCTGGAGGAGGCCTACCAGAGCGAGAGCGACGCCGCCGACGTGGTGGCGAAGGCGATGGCTCGGGGCGCCCTCATGGGGGCGCGCGGCAACTCCGGCGTCATCCTCTCCCAGATCTTCCGCGGCATGGCCGACGGCCTGGCGGGGAAGAAACGATTCAACGGCCACGACTTCGTGAGGGCGCTCCAGGAGGCGTCCAAGACCGCCTACAAGGCCGTGAGCCAGCCGGTGGAGGGCACGATCCTCACCGTAATGCGCGAGGTGGCGGCGGCCGGCATGTCGGGCGCACGCAGCCTCGGGACCGTCCTCGCCTCAGCCGTCGACGCCGCCCGCGACGCCGTGGCCAAGACGCCAAGCCTGCTGCCGGTGCTGCGCGAGGCGGGCGTGGTCGACGCCGGCGGCCAGGGCCTCTACGTCATGCTCGAAGGAGCGTTACGCTACCTGCGCGGCGATACGACGCCCACCCTCACCATCGCCGCCAAGGACCCTGAATCGAGCTGGCTCGAGGCGACGGCCTCCGTCCACGACAGGGGCGAGTCCACCTACGGCTACTGCACCGAGTTCCTCATCAGCGGCCCCAACCTGAAGAGCGAAGCCATCCTCGAGCACATGCTGACCCTGGGCGACTCGGTCCTGGTGGTCGGCGACGAGACGCTGCTGAGAGTGCACGTCCACACCCTGGACCCGGGGGCGGCCCTGAGCTACGGGACGTCCCTCGGCGGCCTCATCAAAGTGAAGGTGGACAACATCCAGAGCCAGGCTGACGACTTCGTGACGAGGCCGAGACTGGAGAGGGCGGCGGAGCCGACAGCTATCGGCACCGTCGTCGTGGCATCGGGAGCGGGCTTGGAGGAAGCGCTGCGAAGCGTCGGGGCGAGCGTCGTAGTCCCGGGCGGTCAGACCATGAACCCCAGCACGGAGGAGATCCTGGTAGGCATTACGATCTGCCCGTCGGAGCAGGTCATCGTGCTGCCGAACAACAAGAACATCGTGGCGGCGGCCCGACAGGCGGCGACGCACTCCGAGAAGAACGTTCTCGTCGTGCCGACGATCTCCATACCCCAGGCCGTCGCCGCGCTCCTGGCCTTGAACCCGGAGGCGAGCATCGAAGAGAACGCCGCCGCGATGGAGGAGACGCGGGCGAGCGTCCGCTCGGCGGAGATCACGCGCGCCATACGACCGGCCCTCATCAACGACATCCGCATCCGCAAGGGTCAGGCCATCGCCATCATCGACGGCGAGCTCTCCATCGCGACGGATTCGTTGCGCGCTGCCGTACGCGCCTCGGTGGCCCGGATGCTCTCCGAGGAGAGCGGACTCATAACTCTCTACTACGGCCAGGATGTCGCCCGCGAGGAGGCCCAGACCCTCGCCGCCGACCTCGCGAAAGATTACCCCTCGCTGGAGGTGGAGCTCGTCTCCGGCGGCCAGCCCCACTATCCTTACATCGTGTCCGTGGAGTGAGGTGGCAAGCCCATGCCCGTGCGCGTGGTGACCGATAGCACGGCGGACCTGCCACGCCACGTGGCCGAGGAGCTCGGCATCAGCGTCGTCCCGCTCCTGGTCCTCTTCGGCGAGAAGGCCTACCGCGACGGAGTCGACCTGACGAGCGAGCAGTTCTTCGAGCGCCTCACGCAGAGCAGGGTCCTCCCGACCACCTCCCAGCCCTCCGTCGGGGCTTTCCAGGAGACCTACGGCAAGCTGGCCCGCGAGACGAAGGAGATCGTCTCCATTCACATCTCCTCCAGGGCTTCGGGCACCTACGAGGCGGCGCGCAGCGCACGAGAGACGATCGCCAAGGGGCCCCGCATCGAGCTGGTGGACTCCCTGTCCGCGTCGATGGGCGTGGGCGTGATCGCCGTGGCAGCCGCCCGGGCGGCGAACGCCGGGGCCAGCCTGGACGAGGTGGCGAGCCTGGCGAGAGGCATGGTCCCTCGCGTCCACGTCTTCGCCCTGCTGGAGACGCTGGAATACCTGCGCCGGGGCGGCCGCATCGGCCGCGCCACGGCCTTCCTCGGTGGAGTGCTAAGCCTCAAGCCGATCCTCCGCATCCACGACGGGGAGGTGCACCCGGCCGCCCGCGTGCGCACGCGGCGCAAAGCGATCGACAAGATGCTGGAGCTGGCGATGGCCTACGAGAATATCGGCGAGGCCGCAATCATGCACGGCACGACGCCCGAGGATGCCGAGGCGCTTGCCCGACGGGCTACAGAGAGGCTGCCCGGCGTTCCCGTCCACACCGGCCACATCGGGCCCGTCATCGGCGTACACGGCGGCCCGGGCATCCTCGGCATCATAGTGGTGGAGGGAGAACGAAAAGCTGGGTGATCCCATCGAGGACAAGCTACGCAAGATCCTGGAGCTTGAGCGCGAGAAGGGTCACAGGGACACGGCCGTCCTCGGCGGTCTCGACCGCTATCTGAAGCGGCTGCTGGAGAAGAAGCACGTCTCGACCGCCAGCCCTATCGCCGGCACGATACTGAGCCTGCCCAGCCGGGGCTACGCCTCCCTCGACCGCGGCCGGCGGGAGCGCTGGCTCGACCAAGCGCTCGCCGCGCTTCGGGCCGCGCCGCCGCCCCAGGCCCCCTCATCGGCGAGCACAGCCGCCGTCCGCCGTCCGCCCGCGAAGCCAGCGCCGCCCGCGAAGGCAGCGGCCGCCGGCAAAGCGAGAGAGCCGGTGCGACGGCCTGCCACCGGCCTCGATGCGGCCATCACCGTCCTCAAAGGCGTCAAGCAGGCCACGGCCGCCAAGTTCGCGCGGATGGATGTGCACACCGTTCGCGACCTCCTCTATCTCTTCCCTCACCGCCACAATGACTTCGGCCGCGTCCGCAAGATCCGTGAGCTGGAGGTCGGCCAGGAGCAGACCGTCATCGTCACGGTCTGGAGCGCCGAGGCGACGACCATCGGAAGGCGACTCAAGGGCACCGAGGCGCTCGTCGCCGACGACACGGGGATGATGCGGGTGGTGTGGTTCAACCAGCCCTATCTCGCCCGCCAGCTCCGCACCAACGCCCAGCTCGTCCTCTCGGGCCGTGTCAACCTCTACAAGGACCAGAAGACCTTTGAGTCGCCCGAGTGGGAGTTGCTGGAGTCGGACGACCTCACCCACACAGGCCGGCTTGTTCCCGTCTACCCGCTTACGTCGGGCCTGGCCGCCCGCACCGCCCGCCGCGTGGTCAAGGAGGCGCTGGACGGCTACGTTGACCTGCTGGCTGAGCCGCTGCCGGAGCCTGTCCTGAAGGCCAGGCACCTCCTGCCTCTGCGTCGCGCCGTGCGCCAGATCCACTACCCCGATAGCTGGGACGAGCTCGAGGAAGCGCGCCGGCGCCTCGCCTTCGACGAGCTGCTGATCATCCAGCTCGGCGTCCTGCGGCGGCGGCGTCAGTGGCAGGAAGGCGGCAAGGCCGAGCCGCTGGCCCTGCCCGAAGAGGCGCTCCAGGGCTTCCTTGGCTCTCTCCCCTTCCGGCTGACCTCCGCCCAGGACAGGGCCCTAGCGCACATCCTGCACGACCTGGGCCAGGCACGCCCCATGAGCCGCCTCCTCCAGGGCGACGTGGGAAGCGGCAAGACCGTAGTAGCCACCGCCGCGCTCCTCGCCGCCGTGGCCAGCGGCTGCCAGGGGGTGATGATGGCGCCCACCGAGATCCTGGCCGAGCAGCATCACCGCACCCTCTGTCGCCTGCTTTCGGGCCGGGATGAGCCTCCACCGGACGGCATCCTGCGGGCGTCCTACCTCGAAAAGCCGCTCCAGCTCTCCCTGCTGACCGGCAGCGTTCCCGCCTCGGAGAAGGCGCGCATCTACGAAGGCATGGCCGGGGGCAGCGTCGACATCGTCGTAGGGACACACGCCCTCATCCAGCAGGCCGTGGGCTTCCACCGCCTCGGCCTTGCCGTCGTCGACGAGCAGCACCGCTTCGGCGTGATGCAGCGGGCGGCGCTGCGTGAGAAGGGGCGGAGCCCCCACCTTCTGGTGATGACCGCCACCCCCATCCCGCGCACGCTCGCACTCACCGTCTACGGCGACCTCGACATCTCAGTCATCGACGAGATGCCGGCGGGCCGGAAGCCGGTGAAGACTCTGTGGGCGATGCCCAACGAGCGCGACGACGCCTATCGCTTCGTGCGGGAGCAGGTAGCCGAGGGCCGGCAGGCGTTTGTCATCTGTCCCCTCATCGAGGAGTCGGAGGCGCTGGCCGCCCGCGCCGCCGTCCAGGAGTTCGAGCGGCTGACGACGGAGGTCTGGCCGGACCTGGCGCCCCGCATGGGGCTGCTGCACGGTCGCATGCCCGGCGCCGAGAAGGACCGCATCATGCGCGACTTCCACGATGGCCGCCTCGCCATCCTCGTCTCGACGGCCGTGGTAGAGGTGGGCATCGACGTGCCCAATGCGACGGTGATGATGGTGGAGGGGGCGGACCGCTTCGGTCTGGCCCAGCTCCACCAGTTCCGCGGCCGCGTCGGCCGGCGCGAGGAGCAGGGCTTCTGCCTCCTCCTCTCCGATAGCCCGAGCCAGGACGCGCAGGAGCGGCTGCGGCTCATGGAGGAGACCCAGGACGGCTTCGCTCTGGCGGAGGCGGACCTGCGGCTGCGCGGCCCCGGCGAGTTCTTCGGCACCCGCCAGAGCGGCCTGCCCGACCTCAAGGCGGCGCGGCTGTCGGACGTCCAGCTCATCGAGGAGGCGCGCGAAGAAGCGTCCCGCCTCCTGGGCGAAGACCCCCACCTGGAGCGTCCCGAGCACGCCCTGCTAGCCGCTGAGGTGTCGCGACTCTGGGAGCGGGTGATCGGGGAGGCGCACTAGCGACGCGCCGGCCAGCCCGCGACGGCCGCCGGTTGGCAGAAGGCGCCGCCAAGAGTGGGCGGTGATATAATCCAGGACGAAACCCATGATCAAGGACGACTTGACGGCACTGGTGGCTGAGGCTGCCCGCCGGGCGCGGGAGCAGGGTGACCTGCCCGCCGTCGCCCTGCCGGAGGTCGCCGTCGAGCACCCGCAGCGGCCCGAGCACGGCGACTACGCCTCCAGCCTGCCGCTGCGGCTGGCACGCGCCGCCCGTGTCGATGCCCTCTCCCTTGCCAAGAGCATCGTCAGCCATCTCGAGCCTTCGCAGACGATCGACAAGGTAGCCGTGGCGCCGCCCGGCTTCATCAACTTCTACCTCAGCGATCGCTGGCTTGCCGGACAGGTGGACGCGATCCTTGCCGAGGGCGAGCGCTTCGGCGACGTGCCGCTGGGTCAGGGTAAGCGGGTGCAGGTGGAGTTCGTCAGCGCCAACCCGACGGGCCCCCTGCACGTCGGCAACGGCCGCGGTGCCGCCATCGGCTCCACTCTCGCCGCCGTCCTGAGCGCCGCCGGCTATGAGGTCCAGACCGAGTACCTGGTGAACGACGGCACCCAGGTCGAAGTCTTCGGCCGCACCCTCTACGCCCGCTACCTGCAGCTCTTCGGCCGCGAGGCGCCCATCCCCCCCGACGGCTACCCAGGCGACTACATGGTGCAGATCGCAGAGGAGATCCGCGCTGAGCACGGCGAGCGGTTCCTCGACGGGGCGGAGGCACCGCCGCCGCGCGAGCTGGTCGACGCCGGCGTCGAGAAGGTGGTCAGCTGGATTCGCGAAGACCTCGCCGCCCTCGGCGTTGAGTTCGACGCCTGGTTCCGCGAACGCTCGCTCTACGAGCCCGGTGGCCTGTACGAGCAGGTGATGGCCCTCCTGCGTGAGAAGGGCTACATCGCCGAGAAGGAGGGGGCAGTCTGGTTCGCCTCGACCGCCCTGGGCGAGGACAAAGACAGCGTCCTCGTGCGCAGCACCGGCGCGCCCACCTACTTCGCCTCCGACATCCCCTATCATTATGACAAGTTCATTGTGCGCGGCTTCGACCAGGTCATCGACGTCTGGGGCGCCGACCATCAGGGCCACGTCTCGCGCATGAAGGCAGCCGTGGCCGCCCTGGGGGTGCCGGCGGAGCGGCTCCATCTCCTCCTCTATCAGCTCGTCACGCTGCGTCGCGGCGCCGAGGTCCTGCGCCTCTCGAAGAGGAGCGGCGACATCATCACCATGCGAGAGGTCGTCGACGAGGTGGGGCGCGACGCCTGCCGCTTCTTCTTCCTCACCCGCTCCGCCGACGCCGCCATGGACTTCGACCTGGAGCTGGCCAAGCGCCAGACGTCTGAGAACCCCGTCTACTACGTCCAGTACGCCCACGCCCGCATCGCCGGCATCCTGAACCTCGCCCGCGAGAAGGGCATCGACCACGACGGCGGCTCGGCTGAGCTCGCCGGAGCCGGCGACGTCTCCCTCCTGGCCCACCCGGCCGAGGTCGCCCTCATCCGCAAGATGCTCCTCCTGCCGGAGCTGGTGGAGTCGATGGCGCGCGCCCTGGAGCCCCACCACCTGCCCCACTACGCCCTCGACCTGGCGACGGCCTTCCACGACTTCTACGAGAAGTGCCGCGTCGTGTCGGACGACGAAGCGCTGTCGAAGGCGCGGCTGAAGCTCGTGGCGGCGTGCAAGCTGGTGCTCACGCGCACCCTCGGCCTCATGGGCGTCTCCGCCCCCGAGCGGATGTAGGGCTTCCGTATTGACAGTTTTCTGTGTATACGCTACCCTAGCGGGGGTGATAAAGGATGGCGGGTGATAGAGCGCGACTTACTATCGATTTGGCGCGTGAGCTTCACGCGCGCCTGAAAGTGGTCGCCGCCCGCAAGGGGACGACGATGCGCGAGTATTGCGTGGAGGCCGTCGAGGGCAAATTGGCGGAGGAGCCCGCCGAATACCTTACGGCGCAAGAAGCCCCCGTCCTAGCCGAACTCTGGGACAATTCTGATGACGCAGTCTACGATGACCTATGACCGCGGGGACATCGTCTTTGTGCCGTTCATGTTCACCGACAAGCCGGTCGCCAAGAATCGTCCGGCCGTCATTATTAGCTCCTCCGATTATCACGTCAGCCGCCGCGAGATAGTCATCGCCGCCATAACAAGCCAGATTCGGCGTCCCCTGTTCGTCGGTGACTACGAAATCAAACACTGGCAGGACTGCGGTCTCCCCAAGCCGTCGGTCGCGACCGGCATACTGTGGACGATCAAAGCGAGGCTGATTGGCAGGGTGCTGGGACGAATGTCCAGCACCGACATGCATGATTACGAGCGTGCCCTCTCTCACGCGCTCGGGCTGTGACGCGGTAACGCACGGCGCTTGCCGCGTCTTCCCACCGATCCGCATCTCTGCCCCGGATAGGCTTGCCCGGCTCGCCGAAGCTATGCTCGACCTCCGCCGACGCCTGGCCGCGAAGGGCAACGTCCACGATGAGGAACGCACTGACATCGAGCGGCACATCGACCGCACTGACCGCGAGATCGATAGCTTCATCTACGGCCTCTAAGGCCTGACGGCCGAAGAGCGCGGCCTGATCGAGCGCGAGGTGATCCGCTGACTCCCACCTCCAACCTCCATCTTCCAACTTGACCCCAGGCCCCTGACGCGACTACCCTTCCCCTCGTGAGCGCGCGACTCTCCCTGCCCCGCTCCGCCTCCGGCCTCGACCCCCTCGCCGTCGCCCGTCGCTGCGCCGAGGAGGGCGGACGCATCGCCCTTGAGGCTTTCCGCAGGCCCCAGGACGTGTCCGTCAAGGGGCGCGGCAACCTCGTGACCGCGGCCGACCTGGCGAGCGAGCGCCGCATCCGGGAGATGCTGTCGCAGGAGTACCCGGAGCACTCGATCTTGTCGGAGGAGGCATCGGAGGGCGGTTCGACTGAGCTCGCCGAAGTCTCTGCGGGGCCGCCGGCGGAGAAGGGCTGGATGTGGGTCGTCGACCCCCTCGACGGCACACGCAACTACGTGAGCGGCATCCCCTTCTTCTGCGTCAACATCGCCCTCTGCCTCGACGGCGAGCCCGTCGTTGCCGTCACCTATGACCCGGTCCACCAGGAGGCGTTCTGCGCCGAGAAGGGAGGGGGCGCCTGGCTCGACCGCCCCGGCGAGAAGCGCCAGCCCGTGCGTGCGTCGACCAAGGAGAGCGTCCTGGCTTCGGTACTGGGCATCGACCTCGGCTACGATGACGGGCGTGCGAAGCGCATGCTTGCCCTCGCGCACAGCCTGCACCCTGGGATGCAGAGCGTGCGCATCCCCGGCAGCGCCGCCCTGGGGCTGGCCTACGCCGCCTGCGGCCGCTACGATCTCTTCGTGCACAACTATCTCTTCCCCTGGGACCTGGCGGCGGGCATCCTGCTCGTGCGGGAGGCGGGCGGCCTCATCACCGACCGCGATGGCGGCGCCGTGGGCATCCACAGCGAGGGCGCCATTGCCGGGAGCGCCGCCGTACACGCCGACTTCCTGCGACTGACGAAGGGCATGTCCTGGCGGGAGGAGCCGGCGGCCCGACCGCGCTGACGTGGGGGTGGCAGCATGACGAGCCTGCGGGCCACGACCAAGACTCTCTGGCGGTTTGGCGTCGCCGGCCTGAGCCTGGGCGCCGCGATGGTCCTGCTCGCCGCCTGCTCCGGGGGCGGCGACAAGGGCCCAGGCATCGTCATAACGACAGCGCCGGTGGCAACGCCGACCGAGACCGTCGTCGGGTCCCCGGAGGACGCTATCGCTCGTTACGTGACAGAGAAGGGCGAGGAGTACGCCGGCGACTGCGCCCAGGTCCGCCAGGACCAGGACGCTGGCAAGACCTGCACCGCATTCCAGGACGAAAAGGACAACCTACGAGCCTACCTGGCCGGCATCACGTTCTCCGAGTTCGATATCTGGCTCTTCGTCCAGAAGTCCGACGGCCAGTGGTCGGTTGTCGCCTCTCAGCCCTACCATCAGGAAGCGGCCAACATCCCCGGCGTGCCCTGGCCCCTGGCGGTGGGCGACAAGGTCGTGGTGGTGGGCACCGGCGACTGCCTCAACGTCCGCGAAGGCCCGGGGCTGGAGGCGCAGGCTATCGACTGCCTGGCCGACGGCACGGAGGGGGTGCTGGCGCAAGGCCCCATGGAGGAGGATGGCTTCCTCTGGTGGCGCCTGGAGGGCCGGGCCGGCTGGGTCGCCGCCGACTGGCTGCGCGTCCCAACGGAGACCCCATGAGCGGCGTAGTGGACCTTTCCTCGGCCGAGCAGGTAGGGCAAGTCCTCGGCTCCTACCTCAGCGAGAAGCTGCGCTTGCCCGTTCGCTTCGCAGAGGGCCCAACGGCCATCACCGCCGGCTGGGAGACGTACATCTTCGCCTTTCGTTTGATCGCCACCGATGGCGAGCCGTCCGGCGAGAAGTTCGCGGAGCTGCTGGACCGCGAGCTCATCCTGCGCGTCTATCAGGGCGACAGCGCGCTCGCCAAGGGCGAAACGGAGTTTCTGGCTCAGCGACTGCTCGTCGATGCCGGCTACCCGGCCCCCAAGCCCCACCTCTTCGAGCCGGACGTGACCCTCTTCGGCCAGCCGTTCATGATCATGGACAAGGTTCCGGGCCGGCCGATGGTGGAGGTCATCGCCGCCTCGGGGCCCTTGACCGCCCTGAAGATGATGCGGCTGCTGGGCTCGACTCACGCCCGCCTGCACGCCCTCGACATCTCGCAGGCGGACGTACCCGAGCCCACGGGGCCCAGCCCCCTCGACGGCGCCCTGCTTGGGGCCCGGCGCCTCATCGAAGAGGAGGGCGTGCACGCCCTCATCCCTCTGGTGGCATGGATCGACGAGCGGAAGGACGCCATGTCCCAGGAGGGTGCCTCCGTACTCCATCTGGACCTCCATCCGCTGAACGTCCTCATCGATGACGGCGAGGTCTCCGGCGTCATCGATTGGCCCAACGTTGCCATCGGTGACGCGTACTTCGACGTGGCTACGACCGTCACGCTCCTGGCCACAGGCCCCGTCCCCGCGGACCTTCCGGCGTGGGCCCGGCTCCTGCTGCCGACCGCCCGCCGCCTCCTCGTCCATCAGTATCTCGCCGGCTACACGCGGCAGCGGCCCCTGGAGCGCGGGCGGCTTCCCGTCTACGAAGTGGCTGCGGCGCTGCGCTGGCTGGTTTTCAGCCAGCTCGTCCGCTACATCAGGCCGGAGACAATAGGAGTGAAGGCGGAGTCATCAGCTCTGGTGAGCCAGCGGGAGATCGACGCCCTCTGCCGGTTCATCGGCCGGCGGACAGGGCTGGACCTGAACATCTCACTGGCGGAAATCGGCCGCGCGGCCGGCGGCTGAGCGGTGCGGCGAGGGGCGATAGTCGATGGCCGGAGGGTAGAAAAAGGGGGAAGCGTGCCAGACCTGGTGAGGACAACTTAATCCCTCAGTAGGCGACAGAGGCTCCCCCACAACAGCATTATCGACGCCTCGGACGCTACGCTGAAGCCCCGAACGGCACAAGGTCACCCGCTGTGCACCGCTCAGGTGCGGGGGCGGGGCACCTGGAGGCCAGAAGGCGGGATTGGGTGCGGAAAAGCGCTGGGGGAGCGCCTTACTTGGCGGCGGAGCGGTGGCGGTCCACGAAGCGGCGCATCCGCTCCAGGGCGACCTCGATCTTCTCGATGGGCTGGGCGTAGCAGACGCGCACGTGGTTGCGACCACCGGCGCCAAAGGCGGAGCCCGGCACCACCGCCACCTTCTCCTCCCGAAGCAGCTTCTCGGAGAACTCCTCATCGTCGAGGCCGGTGATGGATACGTCGGGGAAGGCGAAGAAAGCGCCGCGGGGCTCGAAGCAGGTCAGGCCCATGCGGTTGAAGGCGTCGACAACGAGCCGCCGCCGCCGGTCGTATTCGGCGAGCATGCCCCGCACGTCCTCCTCGGCGCTGTTCAGGGCCTCCAGGGCCGCATACTGGGCGGTCGTGGGTGCCGACATCATGACATACTGGTGCACCACCATCGCCGCCTCCAGCACGTCGGGGCGGGCCGCTAGCCAGCCAGCCCGCCAGCCCGTCATGGCGTAGGTCTTCGAGAAGCCACCCACCAGCACGGTGCGCTCGCGCATGCGGGGCAGCGCCGCGAAGCAGGTGTGCTCGACGCCGTAGACGAGGCGGTCGTAGATCTCGTCGGAGATGACGAAGAGGTCGTGTCGCTCGGCGAGCTCAGCCAGGGCCAGCAGGTCGTCTCGCTCCATGACGGCGCCCGTCGGGTTCGCGGGATAGCCTATGAGGATCACCTTCGTCCGGTCGGTGATGCGCGATTCGACGTCCTCGGCGCGGATCTTGAAGGCGTTCTCGACCGTGGTGGGCACGGCAACGAAGACGCCTCCCGCCAGCATCGTTACGGGCAGGTAGGCTACGTAGGAGGGGTCGGCGCCGATCACCTCGTCGCCGGGGTCGAGAAGGGCCTCGAGCGCAACGTTGAGCCCCTCGCTGACGCCCGTGGTGATCAGGAGCTCGCGCGCCGGGTCGTAGGAAACGCCGTAGCGCTGCTCCAGATGGCGCGATACCGCCTCGCGCAGCTCGGGTAGCCCGAAGTTCGAGGTGTAGTGCGTGTGGCCTTCCTCGATGGCGCGAATGGCGGCGTTGCGGATACCGACCGGCGTGACGAAGTCCGGCTCGCCCACCCCCAGCGAGATGACGCCCTCGACACTGGAAATGAGGTCGAAGAAGCGCCGAATGCCGGAGCCGGGAATACCCACCACGCGGCGGGAGACCTCGTTGCGACGGGTGCCCCGCGAAGCCGGGGTGTAGTAGGTCACTGCTCCTCCCTGGCCGACCAGGCGTCGATGTGAGGCTGATAGTAGAGGACGAGTCTCGAGCCGTCCTCCAGCTCTACGCGCCAGCCCAGCCGGTCCTGCTCGCGCCACTGCGCCTGCACGCGGGCCACAGCGCGGCGCCCGCCGCCGTCGTCCACCACTGGGGACGCTCGGCGTGGCGACCGCCGGAGTAACAGCCCACGCTCACCGGCCGCTCCCGCGTCGCCTTTGGGCCGGCCTCGGGCTTCCCACCATTATGCCTCATCGGCCATCTCCACGCGATAGCGACCGTCCGGTTCGCGCCGCACGACCACCGTCCGCCCGCGCCTGAAGTCAAGCATGTGGCGGAAGTGCCCTGCCTCCAGATGATAGTGCCGGTGGGGCGGGGGGACGCAAGCGCACTCCTCGGCGACGACGCAGGTGCGAAACGTCTCCGAGCCTACGACGACGGTGAACTCCTCCAGGGGAGGCGGGAACATGCGCCACCTGTCCTTGGTGATGAAGATCGATGCCGTCTCCACGTCCTCCCGCGTGAGCTTGCGGGCATAGGCACCGGGAGCAGCGCCCTTGGGCATCTTGAGGTCCATCTAGGCTAAGGGGGGCCTTTACGGCCTCCCGCGGGGTGGAGGGGCATAGGATGAGGAGACCTATCCACTGAGACCTTCAATGACCTTCCTCAGTTCTATGACTGGTCTTGGAAAGTCTCTTGGAAAGTCCGTCCATCTGTTTTCCCAGCAGACAACATAATCGAGATCCTCGAAGGGATGATTCCAACTGGACCGGGACAGAATGCGTTTTAGCTCGACCCGGACTTCTCGATTGTCCTCATGGTCATAGCATATTGCGTCGATGCCTTTTCCAGCGTTCAGATCCAGGATTTGCCAGGGGATGCGACCTTCCCTGCACAGGATAGCGAACAAAGCAACCACTCCTAACTCATGTTGTGGAGCGTAAGGGAAGCCTTCTATACCCGTATGCCGCCATTGGGGCTTCCGACGCTTGGTGCGCACAGGAATAGGTGGAACAGCACGCGCTGCAGATTTCTTTGGGCGCACCGTATCGGCCGCTTGTTCGCCCTTCTCAAGAACAGGGGGTTTCTGAAATCCAGACGGGGCAGACGCCCGTTGCTGAGTAGCTTCAACGCCCAGTGGCGGCACGACGCCGCGCTCGACGGCTGTCCGAATAAAGCTCTTCAGCGTTGGCCAGCGGCTCTTCTTGAAATTCAGGCCGAACTTCTTTCTTTCAGACGTCTTCGGGTAACGGTCTAGGGATTGCACGGCACGCTGAAGCCTCTGGAAATACACTTCGTCTGCAAGCGGTTCTATCTTCTTCGTGGTGACTCCAGCAGCAGTGCAGAGATCCTCCCATGTGCGACCACCATCATACAGATCGTAGTGTGAGTACTTGCCGTGCTGCAGGTACTGGGGACGGCTCAAGCTGCGCACGCCAAGTCTTGAGGCAACCGCCCTGATGTCGTCAACGATCGCTTGTGCCGTGTCGTTCATCACGGTCCACATTCTAACTCACAGCGGCGGACGGGCCTTGTGCCAGTCCGTGACCTGCTGGTAAGCGTGCCCCACCCGCAGCACCGACGCCTCATCGAACGGGCGACCCAGCACCTGCACGCCCACCGGCAGCCTCCCCCCCTCCGGCCCGTCGACGAAGCCGCCCGGCACCGATATCCCCGGCAGGCCAGCTATGTTCACAGGGATCGTGAACACGTCGCTCAGGTACATCTGGTAGGGATCGTCTACCTTCTCCCCCAGCTTGAAGGCGGGCGTCGGCGATACCGGACAGACGAGCACGTCGTGGTCCTGGAAGGCGGCGTCGAACTCGCGGCGGATGAGGGTGCGCACCTTCTGAGCCTTC
>CAZMGB010000028.1:0-22033 GCA_964565775.1 uncultured Dehalococcoidia bacterium | reverse complement strand
GTGGCTCCCTGTGCCAACTGCAAGAAACAGCTCCGGGAGTTGATGAAGTACCACGAACTACCGGTTCAGGTGGTTGGCCTCCATGACCTCATACTTCGTGCCATCCGCATGCCGAAGTCGTCTGACGGCCAGCAGAGCGCAGGGGACGAATCCGAAACGCCGATGGTCGGTTCCGCCAAGAGCTAACAGGACGCGAAATGGAGAACTTGCTCGATTTTCTCAAGGGGCCGCTGGCGACGTTTGTGGTGGCCTTCTTTGTTCTTGGCCTCATACGACAGGTTGTCCTGTCCGTGTGGGTCCTCGCCGAAGCCACAAGACGGGCCAGTGATCGCAGCATTCCTTATGGCCGGGTGCTTCGCAACATCGCCGTCTGGCTGTTCCCGGTGACCCGCTTGCACCGAAGCCTGCCGACGTTCAGCTACGCGTCGTTCTTCTTCCATCTGGGTGTGATCGCAAGCGCCATCTTCCTGCGGGAGCACGTCGACCTCTTCGGCTCCCTGGCGCCGCGCTGGCCCTGCATTCCGCGTCCCTACGCCGACTGGCTCGCATTGCTCGCTTTCGCGGGCCTGGTCATCTTGTTGTGCTACCGGATCTATGTCCGCGAATCGAGGGCAGTGAGCGGCTTCTGGGACTACGCGATCCTGATCCTGCTCATCGTCACCGTGGGCATGGGTTACCTGGCAGGGCAGAGTTGGAACGTGATTCCCTACAACGCGACGATGGTGATTCATGTATCGGCCGGGCTCACAATTCTGGTGCTGACTCCATTCACCAAGCTTGCCCACTGCGCGCTCTACCCCCTTGTCCGATTGAGCTCGGAGATAGGGTGGCACTTCACGCAGCAGGGAGGGTATGACGTGGTGAGGACACTGTACGGCCCCGAGGGGAGAAGGATATGAGACCGGCTATTCTCACAGACGTTACCAAGTGCATTGGCTGTGAGAAGTGTGTGGAGGCGTGCGTAACGGTCAACAACCTGGGCGAGTACAAGCCGGGAGTGGTGCCACGCATACAGGAGATCGGCGACGGCCTCTCCGCGAAGCGTTGGACGGCGGTGGTCGCCAGGCCCGGAGACCACTTCGTTCGCAAACAGTGCCGTCACTGCCTCGACCCGGCGTGCGTTTCGGCCTGCCCAGTGGGGGCGATGCAGAAGACCCCCGAAGGGCCCGTCATCTACGACAAGGGGATCTGCATGGGCTGCCGCTACTGCATGATAGCCTGCCCGTTCGGTATCCCACGCTACGACTGGGCCGCGCCAGTCCCCTACGTCAATAAGTGCACGCTATGCTACCCGCGTCTGAAGGAAGGGAAGTTGCCGGGCTGTGTCGAGGCCTGCCCTACAGGGGCCACGATCTTCGGCGACAGGGACGATCTTCTGGCGGAAGCCGGACGCCGTCTGAACGCCGAGCCGACGAAGTACGTCCAGCACATCTACGGCGAGGATGAGATCGGCGGCACCTCGGTGCTGTACATCTCCGACATCAGCCTGGACTTTCTCAACTACCAGAACCCGCTTCCCGAAGAGCCTGTTCCCGAACGGACTATGGTGGTCATGCGACAGATTCCCACTGTGGCCGTGGGCATGGCGGCGCTCTGCGGCGGGGTCTATTGGGTGATCGAGCGTCGCATGCGCATGGCTCGTCTTAGGGCGGAGGAGGAGGCGAACCATCGTCAGGCAGGGGAGGAGCACGAATGAGCCGGCGCGACATCGTCAAGGACGTGCTCTGGATGCTCGTCACGGCGGGCTTTGTGGCGGCCATCATCCGCTTTACGCGGGGACTGGGCGCGACGACGAATCTGAATGATGGCACCCCCTGGGGTCTCTGGATCGGCTTCGACGTCATCGCCGGCGTGGCTCTCGCGGCTGGCGGTTTCACTCTGGCCGCTACGGTCTACATATTCCACCTGGAGAAGTACCGTCCCCTGCTGCGTCCGGCGATTCTCACGGCCTTCCTGGGCTACGCCGCGGTGATCGTAGGCCTGCTCGTAGACCTGGGCCTTCCCTGGAACATCTGGAAGCCGACCGTACACTGGCAGCACCACTCGGTCCTCTTCGAAGTAGCCTGGTGTGTGATGCTCTACACCGGTGTGTTGGGGCTTGAGTTTCTGCCGGCGGTCCTCGAACATCCGATATTCAAGAGCCGGGCGTTCCAGATGATGGCTCGCTGGTTGAAACGGCTCACCCTGCCGCTGGTGATCGCCGGTATTGTCCTTTCCACGCTTCATCAGTCGTCACTGGGGTCGCTGCTGCTGATCGTACCGTTCCGGGTCAATGAGCTGTGGTACAGCCCCATTCTGCCGGTATTGTTCTTCGTCTCGGCGGCAGCTCTGGGGCTGATGATGGTCACCCTTGAGGGCTTCTTCTCCGCCTTCGTCTTTCGCCGCCGGCTCGAGCTCGAGCTGTTCTCCGGCCTTGGGAAAGCCGCCGCCGTGATTCTCTGGGTCTTCCTGGTCCTTCGGATCGGCGACCTCGTGTGGCGCGGCGTTCTCCCGGGCGCCATCGATGGGTCCTGGCAGAGTGTGCTGTTTCTGGCGGAGGTGTCCATCAGCACAGTGATTCCAGCGATCCTGCTCTCGATACCGGCCTCCCGCAATAGCCTGCGCGGGCTGGGTACGGCGTCTGTCCTCGCGGTCTCCGGGATGATCCTCAACCGGCTTTCCGCCAGCGTGATCGCCGTTGACAGGCCAGCCGGCGCGACCTACTTCCCCAACTGGGTGGAGTTCGCCATCAGCATCGGCATAGTCTCTGGCGCGACGCTGGTATTCCTGGCCTTTGCCGAGAACCTCAACATCTTCGGCGCGGAGACGATGGGCGAGGAAGAGAAGCCCTCGCCGTACGCTAAGCCCCGCTTCGACCCGTTGACAAGGGTGCGGCTTGGCGAGGCCTTCCGGGATACCGTCGTACGCAGGTCGGCGATGCTCATAGTAGTGATTGCTCTGGCGATCACCTTCATGCCACAGCGGGCCTGGACCGCTGACCAGACGGAACCTGCGCCGGTGAGGCCGGTGCAGGGGCTGGACGTACTGCGCATCTATGGCCACGGCGACAGAGCTTACGTCGACTTCGACCACCAAGCACACATTGAACTTCTGAGTAAGCAGATCCCAACGGTGTACGCGACCGAACAGGACATGTGTGTGAGCTGTCATCACCTGAGCAACTGGGAAGTTGCTGGCACGAGCCAAGCGAAGACGGACGGCGAATCGGCCTCCACACAAGATCTGCTCACGCTCTTTGCCGAGATCAATGGCGCGGGTCAATCGGAAACCTCGTTCGGGCCGCCCTCGTGCGCGACATGCCATTCGGACATGTACAGCCCGACATCCTCGTTCAACCACGACTTCCACGTGTCAGTCGTGGGAGGGGGCGGCAATGACTCCTGTGACAACTGCCACAGCGGAGGACACTCGGCGGATACGGCGGTCGCGTGCGTGCAGTGTCACGAGAACATGGGCCCGGGCGAAAACGGACAGCCCTTCGACTACATCGCGCCATCCTACGAGGATGCCATGCACGACCTCTGTATCGGATGCCATCAGGCTGAGGCTGAGAAGCTGAACGAGCCTCTGTTGCCTTCCTGCGCGACATGCCACCACGAGAACTGAACCCGGCCGAAGCTCGGCCTCCAGGCGACGGGCATCTCTCTGTCATTCGGCGGAAGAAGACGTGCGCGTCAGGAAGGTCACGGGGCGCACAAAGGGCATCCTGGCGGTCGGCTGGAGCCCGGTTCGGGCGTGCCGCCGCCTCGACGGAGCGGCAGAGCGGGTGGGGCGAGCCGACGCGCTCAGGGCCGACATTGCTACCTGCAGGTCAATGACCTAATTCTCATCCCGCACGCGGTTGCAGGTGGGGTGTATGATATCATGCAGGTGCTATCCGACCCTGCCCTCCACGATGCTTGACAAGATCACATGTAGGGTATATAGATATAATTAAGGAATAGCGGGGCGTGGGAGCTTACGCGGAGGGAGGTCGTTGGTGAACGAGAAGCCTCTCTACACGATCAGTGTCGTTGCCGACCTCATTGGCGTGGGCCAGGCCACGCTCCGGGAGTGGGAGCGGCACGGGCTAGTCCATCCCCCGCGGCGGAACGGTCTGCGTCTCTACTCGGACAATGACCTGCGCCGCCTCACCTTCATCTCTAAGTTCCTCGAGAGGGGCCTCAACCTGGCAGGAGTGAGGTACTTAGTCTCGCTCTACCCCTGCTGGTTCCTCGACGGCTGCCCGAAGTGCACATGCAAGACGGTGCGCTCGAACTGTGCCAGGGAGTGCTGGAAAGAGGAAGGCACCTACTGCATCACGGCGCTCGACGAGACGGGGCTCTGCGAGACCTGCCCATACTTCCCGGGCAACAACGTCGCTCCCGGCGAGCCGCTTCCGGCTTGTGCAGTGGCTGGCGCCGGAACGGAATCCTGACGGAGGGCCAGAGCAGCGGCAGAATCCGCCGCGCCGGGTCACCCGAAGGTGGGTCGCTGACTCGCCATCTGGACGCTAGTCACTATTTCGACTGGACTGTTCTGAGGTTGCCCCGTCTACCCCGCTAGAGGCCCCATTGCCACCTGTGGGGGCCAAGAATCTGCTCCTAATCTGACCGATTGTCCGAAGACTGTGCCCGCACGAGCCTCACCGGTCGGGTTCGGGAACGTGATCGGCACGGACCTCAGCAACACGGATCGAACTCACAACTTGACCTTTCGCGTTACCCCTTCCCCTGCTCTCGTGCTATTGTATTTGAGACTTCGGCTTCGCGTTCTGGCTGGGGGCGCATTATGGATCAGCGGGACAAATACATCATCAATGAGCTGCGCAAGGAAGAGGCCTGGCGCATGTTCCGCATCATGGGCGAGTTCATCGAGGGGTTCGACAGGCTCGCCGGACTGCCGCCGGCCGTCACGGTCTACGGCTCCGCCCGCGCCTTGCCGGGTGATCCGCTATTCAAGCTGGCCGAAGACGTGGGGCGCAGGCTGGCTCTTGCAGGCTACGCGGTGATTACGGGCGGCGGGCCGGGGACTATGGAGGCGGCGAACAAGGGGGCATACGAAGCAGGTGGCACGTCGGTGGGGCTGACGATCGACCTGCCGAAGGAGCAGCCTTCGAACCAGTACCACACAATTGCCCTCGACTTCCAGCACTTCTTCGTGCGCAAGGTCATGCTCGTAAAGTACGCGACGGCCTTCGTCCTACTACCGGGCGGATTCGGCACCCTCGACGAGCTGTTCGAGACAATCACGCTGATCCACACCCACAAAATCCGACGCTTCCCTGTCTTCCTGGTGCGCCGGGAGTACTGGGAAGGGCTGGTGGGCTGGCTGGCCAACAAGACGGCGGCGAACGCCTATATCGACCCGGGTGACCTGGACTTGCTCGAGATAGTGGATGACCCGGCGGAGATCGTGGCCAAGGTGGACCGCTGGCAGCACCTGAAGGGGCATGACGACTACTAGCTCTCTCCCCGCGTCGTAACGCCACATATGAAAGGACGCATTCCATGCGTGTTACGGCCTACGGAGCGGCGGGTGAGGTTACCGGCTCCTGCCATCTGCTAGAGGCCGGCGGCAAGCGGCTGCTGGTGGACTGCGGCCAGTTCCAGGGCGGCGAGCACTCCTACGCCCGCAGCGCCGAGCCGTTCCACTTCGACGTCAAGAGCATCGACGCCGTCATCATCACGCACGGTCACCTCGACCACATCGGTCGCGTGCCCCTGCTCGTCAAGGAGGGCTACGAAGGGCCCATACTGACGACGGCGGAGACGCGGGAGATAGGGCGGCTGATTCTCATGGACGCAGCGCACGTGATGTACGAGGAGTATGGCACGCGGCAGCGAAAAGCGAAGCGCCGGGGCAACCAGGTGGAGCCACCGCCGTATGCTGTCGAAGACGTGCTGATGGCGATGGATCAGTTCGAAGCGCCTATCGGCTACGATTCGCCACTCTCACTGGGAAACGGCTTGTCGGTGACCTTCCGCAACGCCGGCCACATCCTCGGTTCTGCGTTTCTGGAGTTCGAGGAGAAGAGGAACGGGCAACGCCAGCGCGCAACCTTCAGCGGCGACATCGGCTACCGGGGGCGCGAAGTGATGCCCGATCCGGTCGACCCGCACCCCTGCGACCTCGTCGTCAGCGAGGCGACCTATGGCGACCGGCCGCACCGCTCCGTCGAGGAGTCGCGACGGGAGTTCGAGCAGGCGGTCAAGGAGGCGATCGGACGCGGCGGCAACGTCCTCATTCCCTCCTTCGCTCTCGAGCGCTCGCAGGACGTGCTCTACTACCTGCACCTCATGTGGGATGCTGGTGAACTGCCCCGGTGCCGCATCTTCCTCGACAGCCCGCTTGCCGTGAGCATCACCAAGACCTACGAACGTCACCTGAAAGCGCTCAACCCGCGGCTTCTCGCCAAGCTACAGGCGGGCGAGAACCCGTTCGAGTTCCCGGGCGTGGAGTTCACGGTGAGCACGGAGGACTCGAAGGCCATCCAGCGCTGGCCGTCGGGGAGCATAGTCATCGCCGGAAGCGGCATGGCGAACGGGGGGCGCATTCTTCATCACCTGCGGCACAACCTGTGGCGCGAGGAGTGCTCGGTCGTCTTCGTCGGCTACCAGGCGAACGGCACGCCTGGCCGCGCCATCGTCGACGGCGCCCGTTCCATCCGCATCTTCGGTGAGGAGGTAGCGGTGCGCGCCCGCGTCTACACGATCAACGGCCTCAGCGCCCACGCCGATCAGCGGGGGCTGGTGGACTGGCTGCGGGGGACGGAGAAGGCAGACGTGCTGCTCGTGCACGGCGAGCAGAAGAGCCTGGAAGGGCTGGCGGCGGTCATACGCACCGAGCTAGGGAGAAAGGTGCGCATCGCCGTCCTTGGCGAGAGCTACGGGGTATAGCTCTCCTCGGCGCCGAGGCTCCAGGGGGCTCATCTCCCTTCCTTCGCGGGAGACGTCCGGGCGGTCGCGACCGATGGGCAAGTGTGAGGAGAGGCACTCATGAGAATCCGCGACATCAAGCTCCATGCTCATCCCGATGTCCCTCTCAGCCAGCCCATAGCCCCCGCCTGGAGTCCTGGCGGCACTTGGGCTAGTGTCAACTCCTCCTTCGTGGAGGTGCAGACAGACGAGGGCATCAGCGGCTATGGCCCGCCCGTTGACGAGCGCCTGCTGCGTACGGCCATAGTCCCCTACCTGGTGGGCGCCGACCCCTTCGCCGTCGAGCGCAACGTCCAGGTCCTGCGAAACGCCGGCGGCGGCTGGGTCCTGGAGATCGCCCTCTGGGACGTCATCGGCAAGGCCTGCGGCCAGCCCCTCTACAAGCTGTGGGGCGGCCACAAGGACCGCGTCCGCGCCTACTCTAGCTGCATGGAAGTCCGCACCGGCGAGCGACGAGCCGAGGACGCCCTCCGCTGCCACGAGGAAGGCTGGCGGGCCATCAAGCTCCGCATTCACGACTGGACCATCGAAGAGGACGTGCGTCAGGTGGAGAAGGTGCGTGAGGCCGTCGGCGATCGTATGGAGATCATGGTCGACGCCAACCAGGCCCAGGCTCCCGGCACGATCCAGCCCAAGCCGGGGCCGGTCTGGGACTTCCAGCGGGCGCTGGACACCGCGCGGGAGCTTCAGCGGCTCGGCGTGCGCTGGCTTGAGGAGCCGCTGGATCGCTACGACTGGGAGGGCCTCGCCAGGCTTTGTGAGACGGTGGAGATTCCCATCGCCGGTGGCGAGAACAACCTCGGCCTGCATGAGTTCCGCTGGATGATCGAACAGAACGTGTACGACATCATCCAGCCGGAGGTGCACAATACCGAGCCCATCTCCCAGATACGAAAGATCGTCGCCCTGGCGGAGATGCACCGGAAGCTCGTCGTCCCTCATCACGGCGAGGACGGCTTCGGCTTCCTGGCCCACCTCCACCTCTGCGCCTCGGCGCCCAACATGCCCTACGTGGAGATCTTCAACGAGCCGCCGGGGTACTCAGCGCGGGTCTTCCAGTCCATCCTGGCGGAGCCGCTGTTGCCCGATTCCAACGGAGACATCATGGTGCCACAGCGCCCTGGCCTGGGCGTTGAGCCGCGCCCCGATCTGCTGCGGGCCGAAGAGTAAGACGGGCCGGCCGGCGAATCGTCTGCGATGCGGTCGCGATTCTTGGGCCCGACAGGTGTCCTATGCGGCGAGCTGTGGCACGCCTCGCGCCACCGGACGAGTCGGGGCGGGGGCTGCGAGCGGAACCGCGTTCGGAGCCGTCTTGGGAACCGAAGCCCGCTCCGGCGGGATAGCTTCGGCGTGAGGGGCGGTGGGGATGAGGGGCGCTCCCAGCTCCTCGAGCAAGGGAATCAGGTTCCTGGCGATAACCGACTTCCACGTGTACCGCATCGCGGAGCGCTTCGCCGCCGAGCGGATCCTGGCTGCCTCGGCCGGTGAGCGGCGTAGCTCCATGGCGCGATGCACGATCTCCCGCGGCTCGCTCGTTTGAAGCGAGATGGCATCGTGTCCCGGTGTGGCGTAGTCTTCACCGGTGCAGCCGACGAAGGCCACCCCTCCGGCGGCCATCGTCTCCAGGCCCACGAGGCCGAACGGCTCCAGCCCGCTGTTGGCCAGCACGATATCGGCGGCATGGAAGAGGAGACGGCTCTGGGGGCCCGATAGATGGCTTTCCAGGACAACCATGTCGGCGGCCACCGCAGGGCGGAGCGCTTCTGTCAACGCTTGCGGATCCTCCCCCGTCCAGTGGGCGGAGGAAACCTGGAGTCCGGCACGTTCCGCGCAGGCCAACACTTCGTGCCTGTGCTCTTCCAGTCCGCCCCGGGCCAGCAATACCGGCTTCTGTCCCAGGGCCTTCAGTTGCGCCACGGCGGCCACCGCCATCAGCCATCGCTTGTCGGGGTCCCAGCGGGCCACCTTCACTAGCGCCAGCCGGTCGCCGAATATCCCCGATAGCTCACGCCGGGCGTGCCGGTCCACAAGCTGTAGCCAGCAATCGGGGATTCCATTAGGAATCACACGCGCGTCTACTCCCAGGCGCCACATTACGTGCTTCATGTAGCGGCTTACTGTGGTTATCGTGCTTGAGCTTCGAAGCATCCCCCAGTCGATGCGATGAAAGCCGAACGTGTTGTTGGCGTTCCAGAGTGTCTGCACCCGATCGCGCCAGCCGCGCCTCAGGAGCCCATGATGGAGCGTGATGATAGACCCGGCCGTCTGCCATTCCTCCGCCATGATGACAACAGAACCGCCGCTTTGGAGCCGTGACTCCAGGAGCTCGGATTCCAACCACGGCGGCAGAGACTGGTTCCAGTCTGACAGCTTCCCCTCCTCGCCATCGTACACGCCGGCGGGATGGTACTCGCTGATCCACTGGCACCAGCGGTGGAGGTGAAGCCTTCCATCGCTCAGGATTTCGTGTCCCGGCAGGTGGGGGTCGCCGATGAAGAAGAGATGAGTCTCGAATCCGAGGCAGGACAGCGCCCTAGACAGCTCGCTAACGCGCGTTCCAAGACCCCCGGCATGGGAGTATGGGTCGGGCCCTTCGAAGCTCAGAAGGACGAAAGTAGGACGGGCCATATGCAAGAAAGACTCTCCCTGTGGCGCCCAATTAGGGTTTTACCCAGTTATCGGCTGCAGATCAATTAGGGCTTCTCCCTATAGTCGTCCGGAACACTCCGCTTCAAGGTTATCTCCACATCGGTTATCGACCGAGAGCCCGAATTGCTGATTTGTAGCGGTGAGGCCGATCCCGCATTCCAGAGGTTCGATCCCCTTAATCCTGGCGCGCCGAAGCCTTTATCACCCAAGTCTTGTTCCCCTGCCAATCAGTGTGGCGAGAGCGCACAGGGTTCTGCCTGGCCGCCGGGGGCTTGCAGCCGCCTGGTGTGCCGCGCAAACCTGGATCGACGGATTCGATGCGCTTCCCCTTTACTTGCCCGAACAAAGCTGCTAACTTTCAGCCAACTTCGCGTTCCAGACAACTTCTCGGAGGCACTACGTGACGGAGCAAGCGCAGGACCAGAAGGTAGACATGGACAAGTTGGTCTCGCTGTGCAAGAGGCGGGGCTTCATCTTCCAGAGCAGCGAGATCTACGGCGGCCTCGGCGGCGCCTGGGACTACGGCCCCCTGGGCGTGGAGCTCAAGTCCAACGTCAAGAAGGCGTGGTGGAAGGCCGCCGTCCAGGAGCGCGACGACATGGTTGGGCTGGACGCCTCGATCCTCATGAACCCGAAGGTCTGGGTGGCCAGCGGCCACGTCGCCAGTTTCGCCGACCCGATGGTCGACTGCAAGAAGTGCCAGGGTCGCTTCCGCGCCGACGAGCTCGAGGGCGACACCTGCCCGACCTGCGGCGCGAAGGGACAGCTCACGGAGGCCCGGATGTTCAACCTGCTGCTCAGGACCTTCGTCGGCCCCGTGGAGGACGAGGCGAGCATCGTCTACCTGCGGCCTGAGACGGCGCAGGGCATCTTCGTCAACTTCGAGAACGTCCTCAGCGCTACCCGCAAGAAGCTGCCTTTCGGCATCGCCCAGATCGGCAAGTCGTTCCGCAACGAGGTGACGCCTCGCCACTTCATCTTTCGCACGCGCGAGTTCGAGCAGATGGAGATCGAGTATTTCGTGCGGCCGGAGGAGGCGGACAAGGCGTACGAGTACTGGCTCCAGGCGCGCTTCAACTGGTACCTGAACCTCGGCATCCGGAAGGAGAACGTGCGCATGCGGGCCCACACGCCCGAGGAGCTCGCCCACTACGCGACGGCGTGCGCCGACGTGGAGTATCGCTTCCCGATGGGCTGGCTGGAGCTGGAGGGCATCGCCAACCGCACCGACTTCGACCTGCGACAGCACTCGCGCTTCAGCGGCAAGGAGCTGAGCTACTTCGACGAGGAGAAGGGTGAGCACATCGTGCCCTTCGTCATCGAGCCGTCGGCGGGCGTCGATCGCCCCCTCCTCGCTTTCCTGTCCGACGCCTACGACGAGGAGGTGGTGAAGGGTGAGGAGCGCGTGCTGATGCGTCTCCACCCGGCCCTGGCGCCGGTGAAGGTTGCTGTGCTGCCCCTGAGCCGCAACGAGAAGCTGGTGCCGACGGCGCGCCGGGTGTGGGAGCTGGTGCGCCCCCATTGGATGACCCAGTACGACGACGCCCAGAGCATCGGGCGGCGCTACCGTCGCCAGGACGAGATCGGGACGCCCTACTGCGTGACCGTCGACTTCGAGACGCTGGAGGACGAGGCGGTGACGATCCGGGAGCGGGACTCGATGGAGCAGGTGCGCGTGCCCGTCGCGGGGCTGGTGGCGGCGCTGCGGGAGCGGCTAGGTATCAGCTAGCTCGGACGGACAGATGAAGCCGATCGCCTTCTCGGAGCACGCTCTCAGCCAGATGCCCTCGCGAGGAGCCAGCCGACAGGAAGTGGAGGCGGCAATCCTCACGGGGGAGCGGGCATCGGCTAAGACGGGGCGACAAGCATATCGCAAGAACTTTTCCTTTGAGGCGGAGTGGAAGGGCAGGTACTATGAGACCAAGCAGGTTATGCCCATAGTTGTGGAGGAGAGTGAGAGGATAGTGGTGGTAACGGTTTACGTGTTCTATTTCGGAGGGAGAAAGCATGAAGATCGCGTATGACCGCGAGGTGGACGCCGCCTACATCTACCTCAAGGAGCGTCCCGCGCAAGTGACGACGGTGCGGCTCACCGAGGACATCGCTGTGGATTTCGGCGCCGGCGAAGAGGTAGTAGGCATCGAGATCCTCTCGGCGTGCGAGCATCTGGGCCTCGACCCCAAGAAGCCGGTGATAGAACTGGAAGACCTCGGCGTGGCGTAACGGGCGCCGGTCATGATTGCCATCACCTGCTACGGCGGCGTCGGCACCATTGGCGGCAACAAAATCCTCCTCGAGGACGCCGCTACTCCTTCGGCAGGCTCAGGACGTCTCTTCTTCGACTTCGGCACCTCCTTCAAGGTGCGCGAGAAGTACTTCGAGGAGTACCTCAACCCCCGACCCGGCGCCGGCCTCCTCGACCTGCTGGAGATGGAGTACGCCGACGAGTTCCAGAACTACGGCCATCTCCTGCCGCCCCTGGAGGGCATCTACCGCCCTGACCTCCTGCCCGCGGGCGACGTCTGGGAGCGCTACCGGGAGCACCCGAACTACCGCGCCCTGGAGGGCATCGACGGCGTCCTCGTCTCCCACGCCCACGTGGACCACACGGGCTACATCTCGTTCCTGCGGGAGGAGATTCCCATCTACGCCAGCGCCATGTCCGCCTTCATCGCCAAGGCGATGCAGGACAGCGGCATGTCGGACTTCGAGAAGGAGGTCTGCTACCTCAACCTGCGCGGCATCGACGAGAAGGACGCGGATAGCGATACGCGCGGCTACCTCATGACGCAGCGGGAGCACCACCAGCGCCCCTTCGCCTTCGTCGACATGCCTGAATTGAGCGACGACGCACGCCGGTTCTGGAACCACACGCCCGCCGTCAGCAAGAAGGTCGTCGCGCCCGCCGGCCCTCGACCGGCCCTCGGCCGCGTGGGCAGGCTGCCGGTGCGACGCTTCCCGGTCGATCACTCCATCCATGGTGCCAGCGCCTGGGCGGTGGAGACGTCGGCGGGCTGGGTCGTCTACACGGGCGACCTCCGCTTCCACGGCGGCTGGGGCGAGCAGACGCGGCGCTTCATCGAGGAGGCGCGCGCGCTCAAGCCGCGGCTGCTCCTCTGCGAGGGGACGCGCGCGCCGAAGCGCGGCGAGGAACACGAGCCGGAGGCTCCACTCATCGGCGAGGAGGACGTGGAGAAGAACGCCCTCCGCCAGGTCGAAGGCCAGGAGCGTCTGGTGGTGGCCGACTTCGGTCCCCGCAACATCGAGCGCCTCCAGGCGTTCCTGCGGATAGCGGAGCACGTCGGCCGCACACTCGTAGTGCTCGCCAAGGACGCCTATCTGCTGAACGCCATGAGTCTCGTCGATCCTTCGATCCCCACGGTGCGGGCCGCCTCAGGCGGGCTGCGCATCTACAAGGACCTCAAGTCGAAGCCGCAGTCGTGGGAGAGGAAGCTGCGCGAGGAGCATCGGGACCGGTTCGTTACGCCCCAGCAGGTGCAGGAGGCGCCGGACAAGTTCATCCTCTGCTTCAGCTTCTGGGATGTGAAGAACCTCGTCGATATCGACCCCCAGGGCGGCAAGTACGTCTACTCGTCGAGCGAGGCTTATACTGAGGAGCAGCGGCTGGACCTGGTGCGGCTGCGCAACTGGCTGCGCCACTTCCAGATGGAGGGCGTCGGCCTGCCCGTTGACGACACGAAGGACCCGCCCGAGTTCGCCCCCAAGGAAGAGGGGCTGCACTCCTCGGGCCATGCCGGCGGGGTCGAACTGGTTCAGATGATCAAGGAGATCGCGCCACAGACGCTGGTGCCGATCCACACCGAGAACCCCCGCTACTTCGTCGAGGCGCTGGCCGGCGAGCCGATCGAGATAATCGTTCCCGAATACGCTGGGACAATAGAGCTGGCGTAGGAGGTCGTGGTGGAGACGATCGTCATCGTTCTTTTCGTGCTCTTGATCGCAGCCATGGCCTTTGTCTGGTGGGAGAGCCGCGAGGGACGCCGGAACGTGGAGGCCCAGCTTGAAGCTCAGCGCGGCGACATCGTTCAGACCGTGGGTCACGTTCAGACGTTGCAGGAGCAGCTAAAGGGCGTCGATTCCCGCTTCGGCTCCATGCAGGAGGCGGTGAATCTATCGCTCAGAAGCGCTTCGGAGAGCATGGGTAAGATCGGCGAGCAACTGGGTGGCCTGGGCAAGTCTGCCGAGCGCATTCTCGAGGTCGGACAGGATATCTCTGCCCTCCAGGACATCCTCCAGCCGCCAAAGCTGCGCGGCGGCCTCGGCGAGTTGCTCTTGGAGCAGTTGCTGGCCCAGGTCCTGCCTGCCGCCAGCTTCCAGACCCAGTATCGCTTTCGGAGCGGCGAGATCGTGGACGCGGTGATAACCCTGCCCGAGGGGTTGATACCTGTCGACTCGAAGTTCCCGGTGGACAGCTTCAAGAGGCTGCTTGAGGCTGAGGGCGAGGACGCTCGAGGGCGGCTGCGGCGGGAGTTCGTGCGCGATGTGAAGGCACGCATCGATGAGGTAGCCAAGTACGTCCGGCCGGACGAAGGCACCCTGGACTTCGCGCTGATGTACGTGCCGGCCGAGAACGTGTACTACGAGGCCATCTTGGGTGCCGACGCCGAGTCGCCAATGACATACGCCCTAGAACGCCGCGTGTACCTGGTTTCCCCCAACACGTTTCATGCGTTGCTCCAGGCCCTCCTCAGGGGCCTCAATGTCCTGAAGGTTCAAGAGCATGCCGAGGAGATGATGGGCAGGCTGGGGCAGCTTAGGCGGGAGTTCGATCGATTCCGGGGCGAATTCGACGTCCTGGGCACGCACGTGAGTCGCGCCAAGAACAAGTACGACGAGCTGGACAGGATGGCGGGCCGTCTCGGAGACAGGCTGGCACTTTCCCTTGAGGGACCTCAGCCCGAGCTGCCCTCGGCCGAACCGTCGACCGGCGAGGAGGACTGAGGCACCACTAACATCTGTGAACACGAAGAGGGCCGCCGTCCCCAAATGAGGGGCGCGGCCCTTCAATGTCTCGTTTGGGACCGGGTCGGCGCTAGGCTGGCTTAAGGGCGGCGACCTTTGCCCTCGCGGCGTCCTTGTCCTTGAACCAGAGGGCGTCGATCTCCGTGTACTCCTTCCAGTTGTCGGGGACGTCCTCCTCGGCGAAGATGGCGGTCACGGGGCAGGCGGGCTCGCAGGCGCCGCAGTCGATGCACTCGTCGGGGTCGATGTAGAGCTTGCGGTCGATCCCTTCCTCATAGTGAATGCAGTCGACAGGGCAGACGTCGACGCATGCCTTGTCGATGACGTCGATACAGGGCTCCGCGATCACGTAGGTCATGGCTGGTAACCCTCCTTGCCACAGCGAATGATGGGCCTTGCTGCTGAGAATCGGCAGTATTCTACTCCCACCTGCCATCGAATGGGAAGGGGTTAAGCAAGCAAACGGTTTCTAAAGCCCAACTTTCTTCGCAGAAATGCCGGGGGGCGACGACCACGAAAGGAGCGGGTGCGTCTCCGACGCTGAAACGCGAGCGCACTTGTGATGACCAGCTCGGGAGTCAGGTGCTCGTGGCGCCGGCGGAGAAACTGCGCATGTCGAAGAATTCGCCCCGTTCGGCGTCCACGAGACCCCTGTCCGTCAGCTTCAGCGACGGGATGACGGGCAGCGCCAGGAAGGAAAGCACGGCAAAGGGCGCGGGCACCTTGGCGCCGAGAGAGGCGGCGGCCTCCTCTACGGCCTGGAAGCGACGCACCACCGCGTCGATGGGCTCCGTCGACATGAGGCCGGCGACGGGCAGGGGCAGCGAGGCGAGGATCCGCCCCTCGGCGGCGACGGCGAGCCCTCCGTCCATCCTTTCGACCTCACGCGCGGCTTCGTACATGTCGTCGTCACTGACGCCCACGACCACGATGTTGTGAGAGTCGTGGGCGTAGGAGGAGGCGAGGGCGCCCCGCTTCAGACCGAAGCCGCGCACCAGGCCGACGCCCACGCGGCCGCTTCCCTGGTGGCGCTCCACGACAGCTAGCTTCAGGATGTCCCGCCCGGCGTCGGTAAGGATACGGCTCTCCTCGCGCCGCACCTTCTCGATGGCGTGGCGCGTGATGATCTGTCCGGGGACGATCTCGATGACGGGATAGCGGGGGCCGACGGCCTCCAGGCGGAACGAGTCTGCGCTGAGACCCTTCACATGAAAGCTGTGGGTGAGGCGCCGGTCGGGCTGGACCCGCTCCTGGAAGAGAGGGCGGCCTTCCTCAGCGACGAGCCTCCCCGAGAAGTAGACGCGCCGGGGCCGGAGGTCGCTCAGGTCGTCGGCGATGATGAAGTGCGCTTTGTAGCCGGGTGCGATAGCTCCCAGGCCGCGCAGTCCGAAGCAGACGGCGGGGTTGATCGTGACGAGCTGGATCGCCCGCACCGGCGCCAGGCCGAGGGCGATAGCCTTCCGCACGACGGCGTCAACATCTCCGTCCTGCTGTAGGTCGCGACAGGAGCGGTCGTCAACCACGAACATGCAGCGCGGTGCGGTATAGTCATCGACCAGCGGCAGGAGCTCCTCCAGGTTCTTCTCGGTGGTGCCCTCGCGGATCATGAGGTACATGCCGCGCCGCAGCTTCTCGCGCCCCTCCTCCAGCGCAGTCGACTCGTGGTCGGAGCGGGGGCCGGCCGCCCGGTAGGCGTTGAGGGCCTTGCCGCTGACGCCGGGGGCGTGGCCATCGACGGGTCGCTGCCCGACGGCCTGGATCCGTTCCAGCACGCCGCGATGGCCCTGGATCACGCCGGGGAAGTTCATCATCTCCCCCAGGCCGATGACGCCGGGCAGCGCCAGTGCTTTCTCGATCTCTCGCGGGCCCAGGGAGGCGCCGGAGGTCTCGAGGGATGTGGCGGGCACGCAGGACGCTGCCATCAGGTACAGCTCGAAGGGGAGGGAGGCCGCGGCCTTCACGACCTGCTCCATCCCCAAGAGGCCGCAGACGTTCGTGATCTCGTGCAGGTCGGTGACGACGGCGGCCGTGCCGTGGGGCACCACCGCCCGCGCGTACTCGTCGACCCAGAGCATGGAGCTTTCGATGTGTGTGTGCCCGTCGATGAACGACGGCAGCAGGTAGGCGCCCTTGAGGTCGACGCTCTCGCGGGCCCGATAGCCCCTGCCCAGCCCTGCCACCCGGCCCTCGAAGACGAGGACATCGGTATCCTCGATCTCGCCCGTGAGGGTGTTGACGACGCGGGCGTTGGCGAGAAGCAGGTCACCGGGGGCATCGCCGCGGGCGACCGCTATGAGGTCCTCCAGGCTCACGATTCCTCCTCGAGCCGGTAGACGTCAGGGAGTGTGCGGTAGCGCTCCGCTGAGTCGAGCCCGTAGCCGACCAGCCAGCCGTCGCCGACCGTCCGGCCCAGGTACTCGATGGGCGGACAGTCCGCCTCCAGCGTCGACTGCCGGGCCAGGAGGGCGCAGACACGCACGCTGGCCGGTCGCTGCCGATCCACATATCTTAGCAAAAAGCGCAGGGTCCGGCCGCTGTCGATGATGTCCTCGACGATGACGACGTGCCGCCCGGCCAGGTCTGCCGAGGGGTGGAGGAGCACCTTGGTCCGCGAGGCCACGCTCCCCTTACGGCCGTAGGTCGAGAGGCTGATGAAGTCGATCTCGGGGGGCTCCTGGAGCTGGCGGGTCAGGTCGGCGAGGAAGATGTAGGCGCCCTTGAGGACCGCCAGGTAGAGCGGCGACTTGCCGCGGTAGTCTTCGCTAAGCCGCTCGGCCAGCGACCGGACGTAACCGTCGATCTCATCTCGCGGGATGAGTAGGCGCAGCGCCATTGCTATCCCACCTCCAGTTTACCGCATAGGCGGAACAACGCGAAGGAAGGGAGGAGCATTGTAGCCGCCGACCTGTTGATCGTTGAGAGACTCAGCCTCCATGGCCAGGTAGTCCGTCTCCGAAGGCCAGCCTTCAGGCTGGCACAGCGCCGGCCCGTTGGCCATCAACGAAATAACCTTGCCGTCCGCCGCCGTAGCTGCAGACCTTCAGGTCTGCCCTGGGGACTGCTCCGTTGGCGGGGCTGGAGCCCTGCAGCTACCAACTGCTACCCACGACGGTGCAAGGACAGTTCCTCTATCGCCATGAGGCTGGCCTTCAGGGATCCTGGGGCCAGCTTCCCTGTGTCGAGTTATTGTGTTCATGGTCATGGGTTGGCGCGCGCCTCTTTTGACCGGCAGGCCCCCTCAGTCTAGAGAAGCTGAAGGTCACACGCGCCAGAAGCGCCACCAGCGCCGGCGCGCTCGCCCGTCCTCTGCTGACGGTGACTCGGGCGATTCACCGGCCGCCCGTGCCTTGTTGAGCGCCTTATCGATGCGGCGCTTCAGCACTATCATCTGCTCGGCCAGGGTGAGCACCTCGTCGGCGTCCTCTTCGACTTCAGGGAAGAGATGGCGCAGCGTCTGATCGAAGCCGGAAACGGTGCTGCGACGGCCGCCGCCTTCTTCCGGCGGCCGAGCCTCCAGCATCGGGTAGACCTTGAGCTCGTTGACGGTGCCCAGCATCGTCGAGCCGAGGCGCTCCAACTGGTAGGCGCTGAGGGTGATGCTCGCGACGGCCTGTCCCAACTGCGGCTGGAGAGCGCTGCTCACTTCGGCCAGGCCGTGCTCGACCGGCATCCTCGTCTCCGGGTCGAGCTCGGAGCCCGGGCGCGCCAGGTGGTAGGCCAGGGCGAGAAAGATGAGCTTGGCGTCGGTGGGCTGCAGGCGCAGCTCGGCGGGCATGGCGTCAGGCCGAGAGCCCGTGCAGCTCCTTCCGCTGCACGAAGCGTAGCTCCGATGGAGTGATGATCAGCACGTCGATGGGGCCTCCGACGGCGGGGAACCGGGGCTCGAAGCGCAGCTCGTCGATGGTCGTGCGGATGACGTGAATGGCGTAGTCGACGGCGTCCTGGAGGGGCATGGCAGAGAAGATGGGCAGAGAGTCCTTGGCGATAAGGCGGTTCGCTATGTGAGTCTCGCCGCCGCGGGCGACGCCGAAGACGATCCTGCCGCTGTCGTCCCGGTTGATGCGCTTGACGTGCGGCTCGCTCGCCGTTTGGCAGTGGAAGACGTAAGGGACCGCGCGCTCCTCCTCCGTGCGGTAGCCGGCCACATAGAAGGCCACGGTGACCCCCGGGAACTGCTCCAGAAAGTAGTCGATCAGCTTGCTGGCGACGCTGTCGACTTCATCTTGGGCGCTGAGCGCCGCCTCCTCGAAGGCGGCCACGTGGCTGTCCACCATCCGGTTCTGGATGACGGCGGCACCGTAGGTGACCACACCGACGGGCACCTTGCGAAGGCCGATGACCTTGTAGGCGTTGTCGCTGAGGACGAGGTGCTGCTCGACGGCGACGCGCTGGCCGTCGCTTTCGCGCTCTTCGCGCCGGGTGAGGATGGTCCTGGAGTCGGCGGCCATCACTATGCCGGCGGGAACGTAGACTGTTACCGCCAGGCTCATAGCGGCCCCTACTTCTTGTGCATCCGTTGCCAGCGGGTCTTCTTGCGCATCTTGTTGTACTTGTGCTTGCGGATCTTCTTGCGCCGCTTCTTGACGACTGAGCTCATAGGCGCTCCTTCCCCTTCCTAGCGAAGGAATGTAGGGGAGGCCCTGCCTGCCGGCAGGCAGGCTTCCCAGACGGGCCCCTAGGGCAGGCCTCCCGCATCGACAAGACCCACGTGATTATAGCAGGCGAGGCGCAATCATTCGAGGGCGATGTCATGTGCCGATGGCGGGGTTCTCCGGGTCGTCGTCCCATTGCGCGGGGTTGTCGGTGATGTACTGCCGCATGCGATTCAGCTCTTCTTCGTCGCGGACGATGTGTTCGTAGTAGTTGCGCTGCCACAATCGGCCAGCGAAGGGCTGCCAGCCGTCCCGGGAAACCCCGAGGCGATATCTGGCCGTCGTCATCGATTTGAATCGGTGAACCACGTCCGCCAACGACATTGCCCGCGTAACCCGCGTAGGGGCAGGCCCCCGTGCCTGCCCCGATGATTCCGGGCAACCACAGGGGGTTGCCCCTACGTCGGGTGTTGGCCCCACGAGGATGATGATGCCGTGGACATGGTTGGGCATGACGACGAACGCATCTACCTCGACGCCAGGGTAATGCTGCGGCATTTCACGCCATATTGCCTGGACCATCTGCCCTGGGTCGCTCAGGACCATTTCCCCGCCGATCACTTCGCCGAGGACAGGTTGCCGGTCTTGCGTGCAGACGGTCACGAAATATGCCCCCGGCTGCGCGTAATCGTACGCCGGCAGGCGGATTGATCGCCGGTGGTGCCGTTGAGGGTGGTACATCATGTCACACTACGTTGCGCTGCCGACGGGGTGGTTCGCGGGCCGCTCCTGCGGTCTCGGCCGCTTGAAGTAGAGCCAATGCGCGCGGCCCACTGCGGCGACGGTGACGAGTTCCCACCCGTCATCCCCCATTCTGTTCAGGTATTTTCCTTCGTCTTCCTTCCCTCCCCCATCCTTGACCTTCCCGTCCCATAAATACACAATTCTGTACTCCCAGCGCATGGCGTCATTCCTCCTCCTCAATCAATATCGTAGCCGAGGCTTTCCAGCCTCGGCGGACCCCGAGAGGAACGACGCTAGATCTGTCTGCGCCTCAGGGTGCGCCGACGAAAATGGATATTCCTCGGGCATGTTGACCAAGCCTGCTGCTACGGGGTTGCGGTGGATGTACTCCAACGTGTCCATGAGGTGCGCCTCATCTCGTATGACGCGATCATAGAAGCTCGCCTGCCAGAGAGCCCCTCGCTCTCCGTTCCTCGCGTTGATGACCCTTGATGTGTAGCCCTTCACCGTTTGCATGATCTGGGAGATCGTGTAGTGACCTCTGGGCACCACAACGGCATGGAGATGGTCGGGCAATATGGCGTGGCCGAGCAGGAAGGCACGATCACGGCGAACGAACTGGAGCGCCTCCATGAGGACCATGGTGTTTGCAGGGTCTTCAAAGACAGGAGCACCGCCACGGGTTCTGGTCGTGAGGTGGTAGCAATGACCCTCAAGCAGGAACCGGAGCAGTTTGCTCATCTGCGCGTTGCCGCCGAGGCTAGAAAGCCTCGGCTACGGGGTTTGTGCATCTCCTACGGCTTAGCTCTCGCGGCAGCGGCCCCCGCCCGCTCGCGGTGGCCCGTCAGCTTTCGCTTCAGGTACTGGCCGGTCAAGCTGCGCTCCACCTGTGCCACCTCCTCCGGCGTCCCCTCCGCGACGATCTCGCCGCCCCGGTCGCCGCCGAAGGGCCCCAGGTCGATGATGTGGTCGGCGCTCTTGATGACGTCCAGGTGGTGTTCGATGACGACGACGGTGTTGCCGGCGTCGACGAGGCGGTGCAGCACCCGCAGCAGGGCGTTCGTGTCATCGAAGGAGAGGCCCGTCGTCGGCTCGTCGAGGATGTAGAGGGTCTTGCCGGTGGAGCGCCGGGAGAGCTCCGTGGACAGCTTCACGCGCTGTGCCTCGCCGCCTGAGAGCGTCGTCGCGGGCTGGCCGAGGCGGATGTAGCCGAGGCCGACGTCACGCAGCGTCTCCAGCTTTCGCCTCACCTTGGGGAAGGGCTGGAAGAGCTCCAGCGCTTGATCCACCGTCATGTCCAGCACTTCGGCGATGTTCTTGCCTCGGAAGGTGATCTCCAGGGCCTCGCGGTTGTAGCGCTTGCCCTTGCACACCTCGCAGGGGACGGTGACGTCGGGCAGGAACTGCATCTCGATCTCTATGTAGCCCTCGCCGGCGCAGGCCTCGCAGCGGCCGCCCTTTACGTTGAAGGAGAAGCGGCCGGGCGCGTAGCCGCGTAGCCGCGCCTCCGGCACCGTCGCGAAGAGCTCGCGAATCGGCGTGAACGTGCCTGTGTAGGTGGCGGGGTTCGACCGCGGGGTGCGGCCGATGGGCGACTGGTCGATGTTCACCACCTTGTCGATGTGCTCGAAGCCCGAAATGCCGTCGCACTCGCCGGGACGCTCCTTGGCGGAGTAGAGGAGTTGGGCGCCCTTCTTGTAGAGGATCTCGGCGATGAGGGTGCTCTTGCCCGAACCCGATACGCCTGTGTTGCAGACGAGCTTGCCCAGGGGGATGCGCACGTCGATGTTCTTCAGGTTGTTCTCGCGGGCGCCGTGAACGACGACGTACTTCCCGTTTCCTTGCCTCCGCGTGCCGGGCATCGGGATCTCCTTGACGCCGCTCAGGTACTGGCCCGTTATCGACTGGGGGCAGGCCGTGATCCGGTCGATGGGCCCGGTGGCCACGACCTCGCCTCCGTGCTCGCCAGCGCCGGGCCCCATGTCGATGATGTGGTCGGCGGCGCGCATCATAGCCTCATCGTGCTCCACCACCAGCACCGTGTTCCCCAGGTCGCGCAGCCGCTCCAGGGTGCGGATGAGGCGGGCGTCGTCGGCAGCGTGGAGGCCGATGGTCGGCTCGTCGCAGACGTAGAGGACGCCCATGAGG
>CAZMGB010000027.1:0-28060 GCA_964565775.1 uncultured Dehalococcoidia bacterium | reverse complement strand
GCCCTGCGGCCGCAGGAGCCGGCGCAGCCGGCTCCGCCGCTCCCGCGGCGGCCGCGGCCCGCGCCTCGGCCACACCGGCCGCCATCGCTTCGAACTCCGCCGACAGCTCCTCGCCTTCGGCCAGCAGGCAGCCCACCACGGCTCCCGCCGCTACCGTCGAGTCCTCGGCGACGAGATGGCGCAGGATGCCTGCTTCCTCTGCCTCCACCTCCGTGTTGATCTTCTCGGTGCACATCTGGAAGATGGGCTGGCCCTTCTCGACGCGCTCGCCGTCGGCGACGAGCCACTGGGCGAGGGTGCCCTCGGTCATCGTCAGGCCTATCTTGGGGAGAACGACGGTTGTGGGCATTTCAAAGCCTTTCCCAAGGATCCCTCAAGATCGACCTGCCGTACACGCTCAGCGCCAGAAGCCGGTTGGGCGAGACATTGGATTCGCCGCTGGCTAGTCTGCACACGCTGTCGAGGAGTGCTGTGGGGCTCACGCGGTCACAACGCCTTCATAGATGAATCCCAAGAGTATATAATCTTAGTGGCTAGGGGGCTCATCGGTAAGAAATGACTTCTGCAACGAACCCGCTCGCGCCGCAAGTCGCCTACGACGTTGCCATGAGGCGACTGGAAGAGCAAATGCGACAGATTGATGCAATTGACAATAAGATAGGTCTCATCATCGGCGCCGCTAGCGCTGTGATTGCCATATTCGCTGGCTTTGCAGCCACGACGATTGAGAATGACCGGAGTGTATCGCTCGCGGTGGGCGGCGTCTTTATTGCACTTGCCATAGTCTCGTATCTCCCGGCTATAGGCTTGGGACTCCTGGCCTACAGATTCGAGAAGTGGGATCTCAGGCCGAACTGGTCGTACCTCCTCGAATATGCCAGGGGCTACTCGGAAGATAGCATGCGTTTCTGGGTTGCCGAAGGCTGCGTTTTGTCTCTGGATGAGAACTCCAAGACTCTACAGCGCAAGTTGGACCGTGCCGGTTGGGCAGCAGTTTTTCTGGCGACAGAGGCTACCGTGTCGGCGCTTGGATTGCTGGCCATAGTTCTAGCTAACGGTCTTTCATGATGTACTCCAAGGGGTGTGGTCATGAGCGTTTTTCGGCAAGTCGTGTCTAGTCGTGAGGCTTCGGTCAAGGCGCGCGAAGAAGAACCGCAACCGGCTCCGCCGGCGCCGACGCCTCCACCTCCATCAACTCCACCAAGTCCACCACGGAACCCCCCTCAGGTGGTTCACAGAGGCCTTGGGGTTCCTCCGCGCCCCAACCCGAGCGAAGTTCGTACGGGCGAGGAATCGGGGGAACGATAGGAAACCGCTGGCGTCAGTCTACGCCTTCGCGGGCACGACGGCCGTCACCGCGTCGACGATCTTCGCCGCGTTCGGCAGCCAGGCATCCTCCAGCACCGGGCTGAACGGCACCGGCGTGAAGGGCGCGCCCACTCGCTGCGGCGGCGCGTCCAGATAGTCGAACGCTTCTTCCGCCACCTGGGCAGCGATCTCCGCACCGATACCGCAGAAACGCACCGCCTCGTGCGCCACGACGACGCGGTGGGTCTTGCGCACCGACGCCAGAATCGTCTCCATGTCCAGGGGCTGGAGGGTGCGCGGGTCCACCACCTCCGCCTCGATGCCCTGCGCCACAAGCTGCTCCGCCGCCGTCAACGCCTCGTGGACCATGGCCGAGGTCGCCACGATAGTAACGTCTGTGCCCGGGCGCTTCACTTCCGCCGCACCGAGAGGCACCTCGTAGGGCTCCTCCGGCACGTCGCCGCGCCTGGCGTAGAGCCGCTTGTGCTCGATGAAGAAGACGGGGTTGTCGTCGCGGATGGAGGAGATGAGGAGGCCTTTCGCGTCATACGCCGTCGACGGCATCACGACCTTCAGGCCGGGGATGTGGCAGAGAATGGCCTCCAGGCTCTGCGAGTGCTGGGCAGCGGCCCGTATGCCGGCCCCGCAGGTCGTCCGCACGACGATGGGCAGCCGCGCCTTGCCCCCGAACATGTACTTCATCTTCGCCATCTGGTTCAGGATCTGGTCCATGGCGACGCCCATGAAGTCCATGAACATCAGCTCGACCACCGGTCGCAGGCCACAGGCGGCGGAGCCCAGCGCCAGCCCGATGATGCCGGACTCAGAGATCGGCGTGTCGACAACACGCTCATCGCCCCACGTCTCGTGGAGGCCGGCGGTGATGCCGAAGATGCCCCGGTGTCGCGCCACGTCCTCGCCGGCGACGAAGACGTTCGGGTCGCGCTCCATCTCCTGCTTGAGCGCCTCGTTCACGGCCAGCATATAGAAGAGCTCTCGCATGACGGTGTTCCTCTGCACTACTCTGGTTCTATGGTTCCAAGGTTCCAGGGTTCAATGGTTCTCCCCTGCATGCTCTGGAACCCTCGAACCTTAGACCCTTGGAACCTGATGCTAACTGTACACGTCCTCGAGTAGCTGGTCCGGCGTGGGCAACGGGCCCTCCTCGCCGAACTTGATCGCCTCTTCCACCTCCTGCCGCGCCCTCTCGATAGCGGCTTCGGCCTCTTTCTCAGGGAGGACACCCTCGGCGGCCAGCCGCTCGCGAAAGAGGAGGATGGGGTCGCGAGAGTGCCAGTGCTCCCGCTCCTCCGCCGCCCGCTCCTCCTCGCCGTAGGCGACGCCGACGTGGTCGTAGAAGCGGTACGTCTTGCACTCCAGGAAGCTGGGCCCATCGCCCCGGCGCGCCCGGTCTATCGCCTCGGCCGCGGCCTCGTGGACGGCAAGCACGTCCATGCCGTCGACCGAGCGGCCCGGCATGCCGTAGGCGGCCGCCCGGTCGGCGATGTCGACGATGGCCATCTCGCGGTCCTGACGCGTCCATTCGCCGTAGAGGTTGTTCTCACAGACGAAGATGAGCGGCAGCTTGAAGACGGCTGCCATGTTCGCGGCCTCGTGGAACTGGCCGATGTTGCTGGCGCCGTCCCCGAAAAAGGAGGCGCATACCTGGCCCTTGCCCTTGTACCTGCAGGCGAAGGCGGCGCCAACGGCGATGGGCGCGCCGGCGCCCACTATGCCGTTCGCCCCAAGTATCCCCAGGTCGAGGTCGGCGATGTGCATCGAGCCACCCTTCCCCTTGTTGTAGCCGGTGCTCTTTCCGAAGAGCTCCGCATACATGAGGCGGATGTCGCCGCCCTTGGCGATAAGGTGGCCGTGGCCTCGATGCGTGCTCGTGATGTAGTCGTCGGGGTTGAGGTTGGCGCAGGTGCCGACGGCCACGGCCTCCTCCCCGGCGTAGAGGTGTATCATGCCGGGGATGCGCGCCTCGCGCATCAGGCGGCCAGCACCCTCCTCGAACTCTCGGATCGTCACCATCCTCCGGAACATTTCCAGTAGCTTGTCTTTGGGGATATCCACAACGCCCTCCTACGCGACGAGCAGCGGCCAAAAGGGGTATGGGAATGATAAGCCCGCCTCGAATTGCAGTCAATTGGAGCTCAGGAACGCCGGATGGGCAGCGCCGGGCCTGGGCTTCCCACTAGTCCGTCGAGGTCGGCTCCGCAGAGAAGTAGGCCCGCAGGACGTCCGCGTCGTGGGGGAAGGCGAGCTCCGGCAGAGCGTCGGGCGGGAAGAAGGCGACCTCCATGCACTCGCGACCCGCCCTCAGCTCGCCGCCCTCGATGCGCCCGGCGTAGGCCACGAAGACGGTGCGCTCACCGTGGGCGGAGTAGACGCCCAGGAGGCGCCCGACCGCCACGTCGAGGCCGGTCTCCTCCCGCACCTCGCGGGCCGCCGCCTCTGCCAGCAGCTCACCGGCGTCCACGAAGCCAGAGGGGAAGGACCAGTAGCCGACGCGTGGCTCGTTGCCACGACGGGTCAGGAGGATCTGCCCGTCACGCTCAAGCACGACGCCGACAGCGACCTTGGGGTCGTCGAAGTGGACGTAGCCGCAGGCGGGACAGGTGGGACGCTCCCTCTCGAAGCTGCGACGCATCTCCAGGGCAGCGCCACATTGAACGCAGAACCTAGCAGTCATGGCGAGGGACAACAGGTCACATAGAATGAAGGATGACGTCCGCAAGTCCGACGGTAGCCGCTCCCAGGGCCACCGCAGGGCGGCTATCGGAACATGACGACGCGACGGAAGCGCTCCGTATAGCGGCCGTCCTCGCCGCGCCAGCGCTCGCGCACGAACTTGAGGAACTCGCCGCCCTCACCGAACTGGGTCTTGTGCTCCAGGAGGGCCTGGAGCTTGAGCTCCACCACGTCGCTGATGTCGACGGTGAAGTTGGCCTTCTCGGAGCCCCAGATGTAGATCTCCTTCACGTTGTGGGGCTCGAGCCCCTCCTCGATCTGCTCCGGGAAGTTCAAGCGGTCGCGGGCGCTCGGGTAGACGGCGTCGATGGCGACGAGGCCAGCGCAGCGGTGGTCAGAGTGGTTCACGAAGCTGTCGCGGACGATGATCGCCTCGGGGTCGTGGGTGAACACGGCGAAGGGCTTGATGCGGCGGATGTGACGCACCACGTCTCCCAGCAGTTCCCGGCTGTAGGTAAGCTCGCCGTCATGGTAGTCGAGGAAGAAGACTTCCTTCACCCCCTCGCGCCGGGCGGCCGCCCTTTGCTCCTCGCGACGGAGAGGCACCAGCTCCTCGGGCGACATGCCGGGATCGTTGCTACCCTTGCTGCCGTCGGTGCAGACCAGTTGGTAGAACTCCCAACCTTCCTTCGACCAGAGAGCGGCGGTGCCGCCGCAGCCGAACTCGGCGTCGTCAGGGTGGGCTGCTACCACCAGCGCCCGCTTCACCTCCGCCGGCCCGGCTGAGCTTGTCGAAGCCGCCTCGGCTGAGCTTGTCGAAGCCTGCTCGCCGTCGCTCATGGGACCTTCTTCTCGGGAGAAGAGAGCTTCAAGACTAGAACCCAGATGTCCCACCGCTGCCCCTCGCCTCGCCCCGTCAGAGGCTGTTTCTCATTCTAGAGAGTCGCCCACTTGAGGGCAACGCGGCGCCGAGGCCACAGAGTCGCGCGAGTCATCGACTGGTACTGGCCAAGAGAACCCCGAGTATGAAGACGGTCGGGGCGACACGTGACTAGCGCATGCTCAATGGGGCCGTCGGCCACCGGATTCCAGCGCCACCCCGCCTCAAGTCCGGGGCATCGGGAGGCGACCTATGCCCCCGCCTGGTGGCCATGAACCACATGACTCGACTCCAAGAGACTCGCCCGCCAGGTCCCCGAAGGCCAGCCTTCAGGCTGGCACCGCGCCAGGCTCAAGCCTGGCCTTCGGAGCTTAATTCTCTGTCTATGTCGCCTTATTGTCTCGAAGACTTTCAGGCGGGGGACGGGAGCTCCCCCACCCGCCAGGGAGCAGTCACATCAACGCGCGGCGCTTGACAACTCCCCAAACGAGTGGTACAGTTGTGCGACAGAACACTCGTTCGCACCGGCTGAAGGGAGGCCCTGGGTCACTCCAGCTTCAAGCCTCCATCGTCCAGCCTCAAGTCTAGGGGAGGTGTGAGTTGAAGGCCGAAGGCCGAAAGGGACTCTCGCCCAAACAGCAGAAGATCGTCCAGTTCCTGCGCCAGTTCATCCGCGACAGGGAATACCCCCCCAGCATCCGCGACATTCAGGAGGGATGCGGCATCAGCTCCACGTCCGTCGTCGACTATAATCTCAAGGCGCTGGAGCGCATGGGCGTAATCCATCGCGACCGCGAGATCTCCCGCGCCATCGAGCTCCTCGACGGCAGTGGGCGGAGGCCGCGCACGCTGGCCGTGCCCCTTCTTGGGCTCATCGCCGCCGGCGAGCCGATACCGGTGCCGAGCGCCGAGACCTGGAGCTCGGCCGACTACAGTGACAGCGTCGAGGTCACCGAGGAGATGACCCGGGGCAAAGAGAACGTCTTCGCCCTCAAGGTCAAGGGCACGTCCATGATCGATGCCCTGGTCAACGACGGCGACATCGTCCTCATGGAGGCGGCAGACACGGCCGAGGACGGCGAAATGGTGGCTGTCTGGCTCAAGAAGGAGCAGGAGACGACCCTCAAGAAGCTCTATCGCGAGGGCGAGCGCGTCCGCCTCCAGCCGGCCAACGAGGCGCTGGCACCCATCCACACGGACGCCGACAACGTGGAGGTCCAGGGCAGAGTCGTCTACGCCATGCGTCCCCTCGCCTAGCTCGCCATCGGCCTGACGGCCATAATACGTTTGCGGATGGCCGTGAGGACGACCCCGCCGCCCTGGGTTCCCCAGCCCCCTCGGGACGACTCCGTCATGGATGACATCATTCTCCGCGCCGAGGACCTCCAGACCCACTACTTCGACAAAGATGCGGTAGTCAGGGCCGTCAACGGCGTCAGCCTGTCGTTGCGACGGGGCAGCACCCTGGGCATCGTGGGCGAGAGCGGCTGCGGCAAGACGACGGTGGCGCTCTCCGTCCTCCGGCTCGTCCCCTACCCCGGCCGCATCGTCAGCGGCAGGATCTTCTTCGAGGACCGCGAGATAACCGAGATGGGCGCCGAGGAGCTGCGCCGCCTGCGTGGCCGCGAGATCTCGATGATCTTCCAGGACCCCGTCAGCGGCCTCAACCCCACCCTGAGCGTGGGGACGCAGGTGGAAGAGATCATCACCAACCACCTGTCGGTTTCGAAGAGGGAGGCGCGGCGGATGACGATGGAGACCCTCCATCACATGGGGCTACCGCACCCCGATCGCCTGGTGGAGCAGTACCCCTTCCACCTCTCCGGGGGCATGTGCCAGCGGGTGATGATCGCCATCGCCACCGTCCTCAATCCCCAGGTGATCATCGCCGACGAGCCCACGGGCGCGCTGGACGTGACGGTCCAGGCGGCCATCCTGGAGGAGCTGGAGCGCCTGAAACGCAACGACGGCGTCTCTATCATGCTCATCAGCCACGATCTGGGGATCATAGCGCAAATGGCCGATGAGGTGGCCGTGATGTACGCGGGGAGCATCGTCGAGAGCGGCAATGTCCAGGCGGTCTTCGAGCAGCCCCGGCATCCCTACACGTGGGCCTTGCTCTCCACCCGGCCCCGCATAGACGAGCGCCTGGGGCCGCTGCGGACGATCCGTGGGGCACCGCCGGACCTGGGTGCCCTTCCCACCGAGTGCCCCTTCCTGCCCCGCTGTCCGAAAGCGATCAACCGGTGCCGCCAGGAGCCCGCGCCCCCCCTCAAGAAGCTTTCGCCGGGCCACCGGGCGGCCTGCTTCAACCCCATCTACCAGGAGTTCGCCGAGCGGTAGCCCGGGCCTCGCGGCGCCTGACGGCCAGCCGCGAAAGCTCGTGCAGCAGCATCTCAAGCGCTAGCCCCTCCTGGTAGACGCCTCTCTTGATGGAGACGTCCGTCTCCAGGAGCCGCCGGTAGCTGGCCTCGATCTGGGGAATCGAGTAGCGGGCGGCCTGCTCGAGCACCTTTCTCCGGGCGAAATCGGAGGCGATACCAAGGCGTGCGCCGATCTCGTCGGGCGGAAGGCGGGCCAGGGAAAGCTCCTTGACGATGAGGAGATGGCGATACTGGCGCGTGAGCATAGTCAGCAGGTAAGGGACGGTCGCGCCCTGCTCCATGAGCTGCTCCACAAGCCGCATCGCCTGCTCGAACCTCCCCTCGATCACCGCGTCCACCATCGAGAACACGCCCGCCTCGCGGGCGGAGGCGACCAGCGCCCGCACATCCTCCTCCTCGACCGGCCGGCCCAGGGCGTAGAGGCCGAGCTTGTCGAGCTCCTGTGAGACGAGCCAGAGGTCGTTGCCCACCATATCGGCGAGCAGGCGGGCGGCCCCTGGGGCGATTGAGAGGCCCATCCGGCGGGCTCGCTGCTCGATCCAGCCGGGAACGGCGCGAAGCGGCAGGCGCGGGAACGGCCGCACCTCAGCGAGCGGCGAGAGGAGACCGAGGAGAGGGTTCTTGCCCGAGACGCGCCCGTCCATGAGCACGAGGGTGGTGGTCTCCGGCATCCGGGACAGGGCGTCCGCCAGGTCGCGCCAGGGGCCCAGCGCCTCGCCGGCCGATTCGCCGCGCCCTCCGCGACGCCGGCGCGTGCGGGGTGTCTCGAAGCGGGCGAGCAGCCCCTCGACGATGACCAGTCGACGGCCGCTCAGGAAGGGAACGGTGTTGCAGACGGCGGCCAGCTCGTCCGGCCGGAGCTGTCCTCCCTCCAGCAGCGTCGTGTTGTTCACGAGCATGCCGTCCGTGTCCAGCTCGGCCTTGATGCGGGCCAGTTCCTCGCGCTGAGAGAAGTCGTCCTCGCCGTGAAAGACGTACAGCATCAGTCCAAATTCAGCCCGAATGCGCCAAAGCGTCGGAAGCTCTCGGTCTTCAAGGCACGCCTGACGACACCCCCGCCTGAAGCGAAGGGCAGGCTTCGAACGGCTACCGGCGGGCCACCTCGGCAATGGCCTCCTTGACGGCCACCGCCGCCTCCAGCTCGGCCTCCGGCGACTCCTGAACGCTCACCACGTTCAGGTGCCGGCAGCCGCCCTCCAGGTAAGGGGCGATGAACTCGACGATGGCCGCGGGCGGTCCATATGAGACGTAGCGCTCGAAGGACGAGAAGGGGGTGCGATAGGCCGCCTCCATGCGCGCCGCCACTTTCTCGCGGGCCTTCTGCGAGTCTCTGTCCAGGGAAAGCCAGACCTGCATCCCTAGCTCGATGTCGGCGCCGGAGCGACCGCACTCGGCGGCCCAGGTGTCGATCTTCTCGCGCGCCTCGCGCAGCCGCCGCGGCGAGTTCCAGATACCCGTCCAGCCGTCGGCGTAGGCGGCGGCGCGACGGAGGGCGGCGTCGGAGCGGCCGCCGATGTAGATGGGAACGCCGCCCGGCCGGGAGGGCTTCGGCTCCAGCCGCACCCGGTCGAGGTGGAAGTGGCGCCCCTGGAACGTCACCTCTTCCTCAGTCCAGACACGGCGCAGGATCTGGAGCGCCTCGTCGGTGCGAGCACCGCGCGTCCGGGGATCGATGCCGCAGGAGGTGAACTCGTGCGGGTCCTCGCCGCCGACGCCGATGCCGAAAATGAAGCGGCCGCGCGAAAGCTGGTCCAGGATGGCGACCTGTAGGGCCACCGGCACCGGGTGGCGGAGCGAGAGAAGATAGACGCAGGTCTTGAGCTCGATCGTCTGCGTGACAGCGGCGACGGCGGTGAGGGTCTGCAGGCCGTCGTTGCCGAACCCGTAGAAGGTGACGTGATCGCCGGCGAACAGGCTGTCCACCCCTAGCTCCTCCGCCCGCCGTGCCAAGCCGAGCACGTGCTCGGGTGTGACACCTCCTCTCAGATTCCACCCGCCTATGGGAAAGGCCACCTTGGGCATGATAATTGCGGTCACGGCCCCCTGCTCTCCTCGCTGCACCGGTCTGGCCCCCTAATACTACCATCCGTCGCGGTCAGTCCGGCAAACGGAGACGCACGGCCACACTCCCCCAATCGAGCCGCAACCGGCCCGCGTCCCGTGTGAGCTGATTCACCTTCGCTGGGTGAAGCTGTTCATAGTCCGGATGGAAGGCCCGGGGCTATCCTCGTCGCGGACTGTAGGCGAGGAAGCGAGGAGGGGTAGCTATGTTGATGCAGGAGACGGCTCAGGCAATCCGACGGGACATTGACCGAGATGTCGCACGGCTCCGTCTCGCCCGGGAGGCCCGCCGCCTGCGAAGCGAGGAGGCCTCGCCGACGGTGCCGAAGCCCCGAAGGGTCTGGCGATGGAAGGTGGAGCGCGGAGCGGAGCCATCCTTCGAGGAGCTGCGCACGTGGCTCCTGACGCCCTATGTGAAATCGTCTTCGAAATAGGCGCTCCGACGTGCACGACGTATTGCTTTCGGCAGGCAAGGGACGCACGGGATGAGCGAGGACGCTTGGAGGAATGCCGCGAGAAACGCCTGCGCCGGGTCAGGCGCAGTCAATGCTGGGATGTGAGGCGTACGCCGGGGAGAGTGTCCGCAGTCTCGTCCACCCCGCCCCGCCAGCGTACGTTTGCATCGAACCGGCTGGGCGCAGCACAACGCTTTCGCCCGGCCGACCTCTCGGGAGCGCGACCCCACCGGACGAAGCCCCGCCAACATTCGTCCGGTGGGTCAGCCCCCGGAGGGGCCGCGCCAAACACTGGCGCGAGCTTATACATACTATGGGCGGCGCAAGGTTGCAAGTAGTATACTTTTTGCCCGCTAACTGACCGAACGGCTACCATGCGGCGCCCCGATCCGGGACTATCCGAGGGTAGCGCGTAACGACACAGGACCCCGAGGCAACGCCTCGACGACCCCACGGAGCGGCGCCGCTGGCTGGTGGCGGCCACGGATGCGGGAAGAGCACCCCTCGAGCAGATCGGGCCGCCGGCCGCCGCGGCAGCCAACGAGACGTCCGGCCCGCTTTCGCGCCTAGAGAAGACTACCTTCAAGCGGCCCACTCCGCAAGTTCACCGAAGCCGCCCTCCACAGGCTCAAGACCGCGCAGATAGCGCAGCAGAGTGACTCCGAGGCCCCAGGCCCTGCGACGTGCATGACGTGTTGCCTTCGGCAGGCTGGGGAGCAACGGGACAAGCCAGAACGATTGAAAGAACGCGGCCAGAAATACTTGCCGTTAAGTCGAGCGTAGTCAATAATAGGATGAGAGGTGTACGCAGGGGAGAATGGCCGCAGTGGCGGCGCTCCCCGTTCGTCCGGCGCACACTTCCACCAAACCGGCCGCGCGGAGCACAACGCCCTCGCTCGGCCGACTTCTCAAGGGTGCAACGCCACCGGACGAAACCCCGCCGACGTCTATGCGGCGGGCCGGCTCCCCGGAGGGGCTATCTGAAAGGCCAACGCGAGCTAGTACATGCTGCTAACTGCGTATTGACAAGGGAAGCTTGCAGGTAGTGTACACTTAACAACAGCGGGTAGGAAGTAGTACACTTTTTCATAGGAGTCTATTCAGGTTACAGCTATGCGCACCAACACACACTCACCATCAAAAAGACCCGATACGGCCGCCGACACCGAGGAGTGGCGGCTAATGTATGAGGCCTTCGCGCTCCTCCGGAAGGAGACCGATAGGGCCCTCCTGCCCTTGGGAATGACAGTCGCCCAGACCTACGTGCTCGCCGTCCTCGACGTAGTCGAGCGGCCTCTGCCGGTGACGGAACTGGCGAGGGTGATGCTTCAGGAGAGCCCGAGCGTGACGCGTCTGGTCGACCGCATGAGCGCTCGCGGCCTGGTCGAGCGTCTCGACGACCCTACGGACCGCCGCCGCTCGCTCGTGGCGGCCACGACCAAGGGCAAGAAGGTTCTCGAAGAGGTCCGCAAGCCGGCCACCGCGACCAGCGACGAGGCGTTCGGCGCACTTACGGCGCGAGAGCGGGCCACCTTGAAGCGCTTGCTCCGCAAGTTCACCGACGCCGCCCTCAGCAGGTTCGGGGCCGCGTAGGTAGTCGGCAAGGCCGCCGGACTGCCCGGTAGAGGGAGCGACCCTCTGCCTCTATTTCCCTTCTCTCGCAGTAGCCTCTTGCCGGTGCCGCCGTGGCGCAAGAGGTGTGTGTCCCGCACCGGCACCGGGCCTCGCGTCAAGAGCGCTGTCCACGCCCGGCGCCACTCCCGCTTCTTGCCCTCCAGAAGTCCCCGATCAGCGATTGTCGGCGAGGTCGCGGCTCGGCTCGAGCGGGGAAGATTGACATTCTACGGCGCCGCAAGTAGCATACCGTTGGCCTCGACGCACTTTGAGGTTGGGAGGTCGAAAGCGGAAGTCCCGGATCAGTTCTCCAAGGAGGGACCATCATGGCTGTTTCCTGGCGCTGGTTGTTGGTGATTCCCGTCGTCGTGGCCGGAATGATTCTGGCCGCCTGTGGCGGCGGCGGGGAGGAGCCTAGTCCGCCTGGCCCCTCGGACGAGGGTGTCGCAACGTTGGAGCCGACCCAAGAGGGCGTGGCCGAGGAGAAGCCCACGGCCGAAGGCGGCGGCGTGGAGGTGAGCGGCGCTGCCTTCGAGGATGTGCCGGTGCCATCGGGCGCTAACGAGACGGGCTCCGGCAAGTGGAGCGGCAGCATACCCGGCCTCGTCCCCGGCGTAGGGGCTGAGCCCGGGGACTTCACCTCGGTTGAGTACAAGCAATTTGAGGTCGATAGCTCCCCCTCCGACGTCATCAACTTCTACCAGGACAATATGGGCGGGTGGAATCAGGAGTTCGTCTTCAGCGGGGGAGAGACGGGCGACGAGGGCGGCATTGGGATCTGGACGCGGGACGACGGCCGCGTAGCCGTCTGGATCACCGCCAGCAGCTCCGATGGAGCGACCGAGGTGGTTATCATCCGGGGCTCAAGCGACTAGCAGGGACGATTCACCAATCGCCCCTATGGTCTGACGTATCAGACAGCAGCAAGGTCGGGCTTACGCCCGGCCTTGCTATTCCGGGCTGGTGGCGGAGGGGTCAGGGGCCGATGAGAGTGCGTCCGCCCCACCCCTGTACATTGCGAAGATCTCGTGGGAGAGGCACAATGGGGCTGACGACGGCCAGGAGGTGTCCCATGCGAGGCGTTCGTGTTCCCCTCATCGCTGTCCTTCTTCTCGGCGTGCTCGTCGCTGCGTGCGGAGGCGGGGGTGAAGAGCAAGCTCCCACAGCTTCCACGTCCCCCGCGGCGGAGACCCCCCGAGCGGGGCCGGTCAGCATCGACCTGTGGCACTCCGAGGTCGCCTCCAACCAGGAGGCGCTAAAGGGCCTGGTGGACCGCTTCAACGCCTCGCAGAACGAGGTGCGGGTGCGGGAGACCTTTCAGGGCACCTACGCCGAGACCACGACGAAGCTGATCGCGTCCCTGGGCACGAATCAGCTTCCGGCCGTCATCCTCATGAGCGAGACGGAGATCCAGAGAATGATCGACAGCGGCGCGGCGGTCCCCGTCCAGGACTTCATCGACAAAGAGGGCTACGATCTCTCCGGCCTGGACGAGAGGGCGGTCGGCTACTACACCGTCGAGAACAAGCTGTGGGCCATGCCGTTCGCCCTGGAGATGGCGCTCCTCTACTACAACAAGACGCTTTTCAGGGAGGCCGGACTGGACCCTGAGAAGCCGCCCAAGGACCTGGAGGAGCTGCGACAGTACTCCGAGAAGATCTTGAAGCGGCAGGGCGGCGAGGTGGTGCGGACCGGCATCGCCATCGACATCCATCCCTGGCTGCCCGCCGTCCTGGAGCAGCACGGCGACCTCTATGTCGACAAGAACAACGGCCACGACGGCCGCGCCACCAAGGTGCTGTTCGACAACGACACCGGTCGCTGGTTCTTCCAGTGGTGGCACGACATGGTCGACCAGGGTCTCGCCATCAACGTGGGCCGCAACCCCGAGTACATCGAGGGCTTCCTGGCCATGGCTGCCAACCGTGCCGCCATGACGTTCAGCTACGCGGGCGCCTTGCGCTCGGTAATCGATGCCATTGCGGCCGGCGCGGGCGAAGGCGTGGAGCTCGGCATCAGTCCGATGCCTGGCGTCCCCGGCGGCGAGGGGCTGAGCGCCAGCGTCTACGGCCTCTGGATCATCGGCGAGCGGCCCCAGGAAGAGCAGGAGGCGGCCTGGAAGTTCGTCAAGTGGCTCATGGAGCCGGAGCAGCAGGCCGAATGGTTCTCAGGCAGCGGTTACCTGCCCGCCGTTCCCGCCGCTACGGAGCTGCCGGCGGCGCAGGACATCTTGACCAGCTACCCCCTCTTCCGAATACCGCTCGAGGCGTACCTGAGCACGCCCCCCAAGCCTCCCTGGGGAGCGATCCTGGGCCCCGGCGAGGAGGTCACTCAAGCCATACTTGATTCGGTGGAGGAGATGCTGCTCGCCGGCAAGGACCCTACCCAGGCCCTGGACGACGCCGCCGCTCGGTCTGACGACATCATCAAGAACTACAACCGGCGGGTGGGAGAGTAGCCGCCGGCTCTCCGAAACGCTACGAGAGCGCAAGCTCGATAACGTTCGCCGAGTGGGGCTCCAGCTCGATGACGCCGTCTGCGCCGATGCTGCGGATCTCCGCCCGCACGGTAACCTCATCCGACCGCTCGAACGTGTTGGCGGCGTCCGTATCAGGCCCCGTCAGCACCTGCAACGTCGCCTCGGCGTTTCGCACGCCCAGCAGCCGTAGCCGCATGCCCTCCGAGCGGTGGAAGTTCACGCAGGAGAGGCGGAGAGTGCGCGCGGCCTCGTTCAGCGTGACGCAGGCGTCGAGATAGCCCACGCGGTGCTGCCGCCCCCATAGCTTCGTCTCGAAGTGATCGGATTCGGTCAGCACATCGAGAACGACGCTACCGCCGGTTTCGGCCTGCATCACCAGGGGGTAGTAGACTGTCTGGAGCACGAGGCCGTCCGGCCGCGTAAGGATGGCGCCCAACACGTTCACCGTCTGCGCGAAGTTCGCCATGCCGACTGCATCGGAGGAGCGGCGTAGCATGTTGAGGAACGCGGCGACGCAGAGGGCATCGCACAGGTTGTACGGCTCCTCCAGACGGGGATCTTCCTCTGCGGCCGAGGCAAACGTCCGGTACCAGACGTTCCACTCGTCGAAGGCGATGCTGATGGGCCGCTGGATGTTGTAGCGACGACGGGCCGCGCGGATGAGGTGGTGCAAGTCGCGGATGTACTCCTCCTCGATGGCGGGCCAGGCCAGCAGCGAGTAGTACGGGTCAGCGCCGTCCGGCAGGAAGTAGGAGTGGATGGAGAGGTAGTCGATGTTCTGTCCGGCCGTCTTCAGCACCTCCCAGTCCCATTCCGGCTCGTGGGCACCGCAGGCGATGAGGCGGATGCTGCCGTCGGTGAGACGCATCACCTTGGCGAACTCGCGCGCCTGGCGGGCATACTCCTCGGCGGACATGTGCCCGATCTGCCAGGGGCCGTAGACCTCGTTTCCTAGCCCCCAGTAGCGCACCCCATAGGGCTCGGCGGCGCCGTTGCGGCGACGCAGGTCAGCGTAGTGCGTCCCTGAACCACGGTTGCAGTACTCCACCCAGGACGCCGCCTCGTCCAGGGTGCCGGAGCCCATGTTGACGCAGAGGTATGGCTCGCTCCCGAGGAGACAGCAGTAGCGAATGAACTCGTCGGTGCCGAAGGTGTTGGGTTCGGTCTTGCGCCAGGCGCGGTCGAACCGAGTTGGTCGCTCAGCCACCGGCCCCACGCCGTCGAGCCAGTGATAGCCGGAGGCGAAGTTGCCGCCCGGCCAGCGCAGCACCGGCGGACGCAGCCGGCGGACGGCGTCGAGGACGTCAGTGCGGAATCCGCCCTCGTCGGCGAGAGGGGAGCCCGGGTCGAAGATGCCGCCGTAGATGCAGCGGCCCAAGTGCTCGATGAACTGCCCGAACACCATCGGCTGCACCGGCCCCAGGCGCCGCTCCAGATCCACGTGAAGTGTAGCGTCGATCATGTCGTTCCTCGCGTATCCTCTTCCGCGCGGCCGGCGTCCCCGATTTCGGGACACGGCGGACGCGACGTGCGCTTAGCGTACCGGCGGAGCGGAGGCTGGAGCAAGGGGCCGAGCCGATCGAGGGGAGCGTGAGCCTCGCTGTGGTCGAGCCCGGTGTCTTCGATGCCAGCCCGCAGGCTGAGACTTTCGGAAGCCTTGGTTCGAGGGGCTAGTCAAAGTTGAACGGCGGGTATTCGTCACGCATCAGCAACATGTAGGCCTCGACACGCAGAGACCAGCGCAGGTAACCCACTCCGAATGTGTACAGCCCTCCGGGGTAGCGGCCGGTGAACAGGATCGCGAACCAGGCGAGGATGACCGTGACCCCCCAGGCGATGCCCAGGAAGAGCAGCACGATGGCCTGAGGGATAACGTAGATCAGCCGTAGCCCAACCGACCATCGATTGCGCGTTTCCGGGAAGCCTCCCGCCTCGAACCTGGCCGGGTAGCTGCCGTCGCCGGGCCCGAAGGGCGGATACTCGTCGCGGAGAAGCGCCATGTACGCCACCGCACCGCCGCGCCAGCGCATAAAGAAGTCGGTGAAGTCCCACAGGCCGCGCGGCTGTCTGCCGGTGAAGACGATGGCGAACCAGGAGACGACGGCCATGACCGCCGCAGCGAGCCCGAGCACGCCGCTGCCGCCGATGCTGCGGGGAACGGCCCAGGGGAGGTTGCTCCATCCCCAAGCCCAGGCCACGTTGATACCGCCGCCACCAGGCCCGCCCACGAGGAGCCACTGCGGTATCGCCAGGATGATACGAAAAGCGACCGTCAGCCGGTTGCGTTCCGCGTGCTGCGGCTCAACTTCGTAGCTTACGGGGTAAGCGGCGGGCAGCAGCGCCGTTTCGCTCACGACTTCTCCCTCCTGCTATCGTTCTGCCCGGAAGACGATGCTCACGGCTCCGGAGGCAGTGGGCACGGCGTTCCCATCCTCAGCGCCACCACAGGAAGCTCCCGTCAGCAACGCAGGCGACCCGAAAAGGACGAGTGTCCGAACGTAGCGCATTCCACAGGTTGCGCCCGAGCCGGTCACGGCCAGGGAGATTCTGCATTAGCCTCAGGGGAATGTCAACGCAACCGTGCCCTGGTATGCGTCAACCGCGTCAGCGACCGGCGGGCCGCCGGCGCTCCCTCGGCATCCGGAGCGTCGACAGCCGGGCCGTCCGGGCCAGCATCGAGACGCGATTTGCAGGCGCCGTGGCGGCAGAGTACCATCTGGTCACCATGATCGCGCGTGACTTTTCCCCCTTCCAGTTCAGAGTCGTTCAGACGGACAAGGCATCGGCTGAAGACCTTGCGGAGGCCTTCTCCCTCTTCGAGATGAACTATCGTCAGGCCAACCGTGCCTTTCTCGAGAAGTCGCTCCGAACGCTGCGATACCTCGCCGTCGCCGAGCATGAGGGGAGGGCGGCCGGCTTCGCGCTCGGGGAGGCACGGGTCATGGACCTGCCGCGGCTACCGGAGCAGGCCGTCAACCTCGCCGGGATCTGCTGCGTCGCGCCGCAATTCCGGCGGCGGGGCCTCTTCGGCGCCCTGGAGGGCTTCGTCCTCAGCGCTGCCGGTCTGCCGGGCGGACAGCGACGGCTGAGTTGCGGTCGCATGGCTCATCCCGCCGCTATGCGGATACTCGCGCGTCACCCGACCGTCGTGCCCAAGCCTGGTGTGCGGCCAACGCCGTGGCAGCAGGAGGTAGGCCGGGCCATCGCCGACGCCTACGGCGTGACCGCGTTCGACGGGGAGACGTTCGTTTGCATCGGCTCGGGCGACCCCATCGGCTACCCGATCATCGAGTTCCAGGTGGAACCGGAGGAGTGGGAGGTGTTCACGCCGGTGGACCGAGACCGGGGCGACGCTCTGCTGGGCATGATATGGACGCCGGACGCTCCGCCGGGGTGGTAGCGGGCACTCCGCCCCCCCCACCTCGCTCTTCCGGCGGGTGCCGGGCGGACGGGACAGCGCCGGAAGAAGGGAGTAGAATAGGCCCGTTATCCAACACCATGCCTCGCGCGGAGGCGCAATCTTGCGTCATGCGCCAGGGTTCCCGGAGGTAATGAGTCATGATCACATCTCAGCAATACCGTGAACGGCTTCTCGGAATGAGGCCAAACGTCTACGTCGGTGGTGAGCTGATTGCTCGAGACGACCCCCGCATGCTGCCGGGCATCAACGTCGTCTCCCTCACGTACGACCTCGCCCGGGACCCGGAGCTCGAGCCGGTGACAACCGCCACCTCCCACCTGACCGGCGACAAGATCAACCGCTTCTGCCACGTCCACCAGAGCGTCGACGACCTCCTTGCGAAGCAGAAGATGACACGCCTCACCTGCCAGCGCAGCGGAGGTTGCATCCAGCGCTGCATGGGCATCGACGCCACGAATGCCCTCTCCGTCGTCACCTACGACATGGACCAGGCCCTGGGCACCGACTATAACAAGCGCTTCATGGCCTATCTGGAGTACTTCCAGGCCAACGACATCTGCGCCAACTGCGCCCAGACCGACGTCAAGGGCGACCGCAGCAAGCGGCCCCACCAGCAGGCCGACCCCGACCTCTACCTGCGTATCGTCGAGCGGCGCTCCGACGGCATCGTCGTGCGCGGAGCCAAGGCCCACAACACGATCGCCCCCTACGCCGACGAGATCATCGTCGTGCCCACTCGCTTCCTCACCGAGGAGGAGAGCGACTGGGCGGTGGCCTTCGCCCTACCGGCTGACAGCGAGGGCATCCACCTTGTCTGCCGGCCCACCTCGTACCGGCCCCGCGTCCGCCTGCACGCCCCCATCGCCGAGTTCGGCGACGTGGAGTCCCTGACCATCTTCGACGACGTCTTCGTGCCGTGGGAGCGTGTCTTCATGTGCGGCGAGAGGGAGTTCGCCGGGCCGCTGGCCCTCCTCTTCGCCCTCTTCCATCGTCATAGCTACACAGGCTGCAAGCCCGCCACGTCCGACGTGCTGATGGGCGCCGCCGCCCTTGTGGCCGAGTACAATGGGGTGGAGAGCGCCCAGCACGTGCGGCACAAGCTGGCCGACCTCATTGGGGTGGCGGAGCTCGTCTACGCCGCCGGCATCGCCGGGGCCGTCAACGGGCGGCGGGCACCCTCCGGCACCTACGTGCCCGACGTCATCTACTGCAACGTGGGCCGCCGCCACGCCGGCGAGAACATCTACCACGAGCACCAGATCGTGGCCGACCTGGCGGGCGGTCTGGCCGCCACGCTGCCGCCGGAGGGCGACTTCTACAGCGAGGTCACCGGGCCGCTTCTGGAGAAGTACATGATGCGGAACCCCGCGATCACGGCGGAGAATCAGCACCGCTGCTTCCGCATGATCAGCGACCTCATCTGCTCGGGGATGGGCGGTGTAAGCCAGATCGCCGGCCTGCACGGAGGCGGCTCGCCCGTAATGGAGACGATCGCCCTCCTGGGCAACTACGACCTGGAGGCGAAGAAGGCCATCGCCCGCCGCCTCGCCGGCATCGACGGCGATTCATAGCCCGCGCACCCCAGCGGGACACAGCAGAGGGGCGCCCCTTCCTGGACATCAGGGGCTGAGTCCAAACGCTACCGTCGGTGGCGGACCCGGGAGGCGAGAGACGGCTTCCGGGTCCGACCTAAGGCGCCGACTCCTCAGTATCAGCGCACGCGAGGCATCGACAAGGCCGCCGCCGAAAAGAGGAGGCGGGCCGGCCTCGCCCAGCGACCGCAGGCCACTGGATCCCGGCCTACGGCGGCCGTGAGCGGCTGACGGTCACAGTATCGTTCGCTTCTCTTTCAAGCGCTCGATATCGCCCCAATCGAAACCCAGACCCAGCAGGACCTCCTCCGTGTGTTGACCGTGCTCGGGGGCGCCCTGCGGGGGTCTGGGCGGCATTTCGCTCAACTGGATCGGGCAGCCGGGGCCTTTCACCGCGCCCCGCGAGAAGTGCTCGTACTCGACGATGTAGTCGTTCTCGAGAACGCACGGATCATCCATTACGTCTGTCATCGTCTGAATCGGGCCCCAATCCAGGCCGTGCTCATCGAAGAGCGGTTGCCACTCGGCGAGGGTCCTGGTGGCGATGATCTCGTCAAGGAGCGCAATGAGCGCCTCGTTGTTGGCGACCCTCTTCTCGTGGGAGTCGAACCGGGGGTCGTGCTCCAGTTCCGGTCTTCCCAGCGCCTTACAGAGCCCCGGCCAGAACCGATCGGTCTGCCGCATATCGAACTCGGCCCAGCGGCCACACTTGGCCTGGTACTCACTGACCAGTGGGTTGCCGACCCGCTTCCGGGAGAGCTTCGGCGCGTCCTTCTTGTAGATGAGCACCCCCTGAACGGCGAGGTTGTTCACCCAGTTCGCGGCACCCAGAAGAGAGACATCCACCTTCTGGCCCAGACCGGTGCGTTCCCGAGTGTACAGGGCGAGCGCGATCCCGCCCAGCATGAAACCGCCGGTAACCGAGTCTCCCAGACCGGCGTGCGGCACGAAGGGCGGAGCATCGGGGTCGCCCCAAGCGGCCGAAATCCCGGACCTGCCCCAGAAGGCGACCTCATCCCCGGAAGGCCATTCTGTCCCGGGGCCTTTGGGCCCGAATCCCGTGATGTTCGCGTAGATGATACGGGGGTTGATGTCGCGCAGGGTGGCGTAGTCCATCTGCGCTCTTTTCAGACTGCTGGGGCGAAGGTTCGTCAGGAAGATGTCGCTTTCCGCCGCCAGCTTGTGCACGATCTCGCGGCCTTCGGGCGTGCGCAGCTCCAGCGCGACCCCGCGCTTGCTGCGGTTCCACACCTCCCATATCCAGTTGAAGTCGCCGACGGTCGCCGACCCCGAGCGCATCAGGCCACGCACCGGGTCCCCTTGCAGGGGCTCGACCCTTATCACGTCCGCTCCCAGCTCGGCCAGCAAGACCCCACACGTGGGCCCGGCCACCCAGATGGACAACTCAAGGACCTTGATTCCCTCCAGTGCCATCTTCATCGCCGTTGTCTCCTAGCTTGCTGGCGGTCTTCTTCGCCGTCCTCGCCCGTTCGGACTCCAATGCTACCCCGCCCGCCGGATAGCGTCCACGGCTCCGCGCGCGTTCCGGGCAGCCGATGTCGGCCGGGCCGCGACGGGGCGCCGAAGGCGACGAGGCGAGGCATGCTGGCCGGCTGACGGAGGGATGCCGCACGCAACGGCACGGTGTATAGTGGCGTGTGCAGCAGCCGAATACGGAACAGGCGGGGAGGCAGGCAGGCGATGTCGAAGGTTATTGACCTGGAACTCGACCTTCCCTTCACCAGCGAGGAGCAGATCGCCAGCGGGCTGAAGCACGCCATGCTGACACGGGGGGACAAGGGCGTCGCCAACTACCTGAACATCTTCGGGCCAAGAAGAGCACGCGCCCTGGAGCTGACGCTCGAGGAGCTGGAGCGGATGTGGGATGAGCTTCCCCCGGAGGAGTTCGAGAGCAACGTCAGGGAAAGGGCAAAGGGGTTGGCGGTTTCGCTGCCGGAGTTCGTCGAGCAACTGGATGAAGCCGGAGTCGAGTGGGGCATCATCCAGGCGGGCACGAACGATAGGACCGCCGAGATCGTGTCCCAGTTCCCCAACAAGTTCATGGGGCAGGCGATGGTCGACCCGCACGAGGGCATGAAGGCGGTGAGGGAGCTGGAAAGGGCGGTGAAGGAGCTGGGGATGACCTCCTTCTACGCATCCCCCTTCAGGTACGGCATTCGAGCCAACGACAAGAAGTTCTATCCGCTCTACGCCAAGTCGGTAGAGCTGGGCATTCCGGTGTTCGTGTACACGACGATGAACTACCGGACGGACTTCCCCATGGACGTCGGCCGGCCCCTCTATCTCGATGAGGTGGCCAGGGGCTTCCCCGAGATGCCCATCGTCGCCGACTGCGGCGGCTGGCCCTGGGTGCCGGAGATGATCGGCGTGGCCCGCAGACACCAGAACGTCTACATCAGCATGGCGGCTCAACGGCCCAAGTATCTCGCTACCCCCGGCTCGGGATGGGAGATGCTGATGCAGTTCGGCAACACCCTGCTGCAGGACAGGATCGTCTTCGCCTCGGGCTGGATGAACTACCAGATGCCGATAGGGGACGTGATCGAGGAGATGAGAGCGCTTCCTCTAAAGGAGGAGGTCAAGGAGAAGTGGCTGTACAAGAATGCGGCCGGGCTTCTCCACCTGGACTAGCCCTGCCGCTGCCGCGAGTCCTCGCCGTCGCTCTCTCGACCTGCGGGAGAAGGGGAACAAGGACCCGATATCTCCGCTCTCAGCACTGTAAGCAAAGGAGGCTAAGATGCCGAACGTGCGTGCCAACGGAATCACGATCGAATACGACGAGTTCGGCGGGCAGGATTCGACACCGTTGCTCCTGATCATGGGGCTCAGTGCGCAGATGGTGATGTGGGACGAGAGGTTCTGCAGGCAGCTCGCCGACCGCGGCTTCCGCGTCATCCGCTTCGACAACCGCGACGTGGGGCTCTCCACCAAGTTCCACGAGAAGTGCCCAAACCCGGGCCCGCTTGTCATGGAGGCGTTTCAGGGGAAGAGCGTGAGCGCCCCGTACGCCCTGGACGACATGGCCAACGACGCGTCCGGACTCCTCGAAGCGCTGGGAATCCCGTCCGCGCATGTGGTCGGCGCCTCCATGGGCGGCATGATCGCCCAGCTCCTCGCGGTTCACCATCCACAGCGTGTGCTCACCCTCACCTCGATCATGTCGACGACCGGCAACCCGAATCTGCCTCAGGGGAAACCGGAGGTGCTCGCGATCCTGGTGCAGCCGGTGCCCACCGAGCGCGAGGCAGCGATCGAGCACGGCGTGGGCGTGTGGCGCGCGCTTCACGGTCCGGGCTTCGAGTTTGACGAGGCCCGTATTCGAAACCTCGTGGAGCTATCCTACGACCGGGACTCGGACCGTACGGGCATGGCCCGCCAGCTTCTAGCCATCGTCTCTGGCGGCAGCCGGAAGGAGGCGCTCGGCTCGGTCAGGATACCCACTCTGGTCATCCACGGCGATGCCGACCCCCTGGTACCGATCGCCGGCGGTTTCGACACGGCCGGGGCGATTCCGGGCGCTGAGATGCTGGCGATCGAGGGCATGGGCCACGAACTGCCCGAAGGCGTCTGGCCGCGTGCAATGGGCGCCATCGTGGCACTGACGCAGCGAGCCGACTGAGCGACAAGCGCCCGGCCGCTCGCGCTCTCCCAAGCCGAATGCGCACGCGGAGCGCGTCCGCCCTACCGGGAGGAGTCCCACCGACTCGTGGGTCCGCCCGACTTCCCTCCTGAGCTCCGCCATAGGCTGACGAGCCACGAGACCAAGCATGACGCCGTCCAGCCTCGCTCGGCCCTCGGCCGGCTCACGCCCAGGTAGCTCCGTCGTCAATGGCTGTCAGCACAAACGGAATGACTGTGGGTGTAGGGGGTGTACAGGACTAGTACACCCCATTGTGAATTGACAGCCGCCTGCGCCAGGCGCACGATACCGCTGTCCGCAAGGTGGGACGAAGGAGGAACGCGATGCCAACCTACATCTCGCTCTTGAAATGGACGGACCAAGGCATTCGGGCCATAAAGGACAGTCCACAGCGTCTGGATGCCGCCAAACGAGCCTTCAGCGCCGCCGGAGGACGGCTGACCGACTTCTACATGGTTCTTGGCGAGTACGACGTGGTGAACATCGGCGAGTTCCCCAGCGACGAGGCCTACGCCACCACTCTCCTTGAGATATCTTCCCGTGGGGCCGTGCGCGCAACTACCCTCAAGGTCTTCACCGAGGAGGAGTACCGCCGGATCATAGCGGCCATACCACCTTGATCTGAGGCCACCGCTTCAGCACCGCCGGTTCCCCGTGTACCCCTGGGGAAAGGGTCGCTGACAGCCACCCGCGCCGGGCGCACGATATCGCTGCCCGCAGGGTTGGACGAAGGAGGAACGCAATGCCAACCTACATTTCGCTCTTGAAATGGACGGATAGAGGCGTTCGGGATGTCAGTGACAGTCCACGGCGGCTAGATGCTGCCAAACGGGCCTTCAGCAACGGTGGAGGACGGCTGACCGGGTTCTACCTGGTCCTCGGCGACTACGACGTGGTGAACGTCGGGGAGTTCCCCAGCGACGAGGCCTACATGACCAGGATCCTCCAGATAGCCTCACTTGGCGCCGTGCGCACGACCACCCTCAAGGTCTTCACCGAGGAGGAGTACCGCCGGATCATAGCGGCCATACCACCTTGAGGCGAAGGGACCGGTCCAGCACCTGATCTGCCGCAAGAATCGCTAGAGCCTCCTGTACAGCTCAAGAGTCTCCCGCGCGATCCTCTCGATGTCCACGGTCTCATAGCCGATAAGGCTCGTCTTCAGGGTGTTGTTGAGGCGCCCTGTCCAACTGGAAGGGATTCGCCTGGCTCCGAGCATCATGCCCATGATCGACCCCACAGTGGCGCCGTTGCAGTCCGTGTCGAATCCCGGCTGAACGGCGCGGCAGACCGACTTCCCGAAGTCGCCTTCTCCCCATAGCAGGGCAACAGCGCAGATCATGGCGTTCGAGTTGGTGTGCGTCCAGTGGTGCCACGAGTGCTCGTCCCACCTCTCGTGTATCCTCGCGACAGCCTCGTCATAGCCCAGGCCATCGGCACGCCATCTCATCACCTCCCTCATGTCCGCGTGCAGACGGCTCGTCCTCGGAATCTCGCGAAGGCCCGCTTCCAGGAGGGCTCCGGCGTCGGCGCAGAAGGGAGCCGCAGCGATCATGGCCGCCATAAGCATCTCGCCGTAGATGCCGTTCTTGACGTGGCTGACCGATGCGTCGCGCCACGCGAACTCCGCCGCCCGCTCGGGGTTCCCGACGCTGAGATAGCCGAACGCATCGGCGCGGATCTGCGCTCCTATCCACTCGCGGTAGGGGTTCCTGTAGGAGGCGCTCGCGGGAGGCTGGATCTGCATGGCGAGGTTGCGGTAGGCGACGCGCTCGGCCGTGTAGGTGTGGAGCAGCGGGATGTTCTGCATCCAGAAGCGCGCCACGTCGGCGGGGGTGAACGCCGCGCCCCGCGCTCTCACGATGAGAAAGCCCGTCAGCGTGTAGTCGGTGTCATCGTCGACCGGCATGTGGTCTATTACGTCGAACGCTCTCCTGGCAACGAGTCCTGGGTACGTCTTCGCCGCCTCGCCACCGACGCCGAACCTGATGTAGTCGTTCAGCGGCCACTGGCCCGTCATCTTGAGGAAGCCCCAGAGTTCGCTCGTGCGCCGGCCTTCGACCGGCTTTCCCAGGAGACAACCGGCGCACCTGCCGAGCCACGCTCCGAGGAGCCTGTCCTGGAGCGCCTTCTCGGACAGCCGCTTCCTGATTCTGTGCGGGCCCCGCGCCCTCAGCTTTCTTATCTCCGCGAAGCCGGAGGGCTCCTTGAAAGCGTAGCCTCTGCGCATCCTGAGCCGCTGCGCCGAGTCCAGGAGCGCCCCCGCTTTCTCCTGGTTCGGGGGTGTGAACAGCTTCTCGTCGCCGAGCGCGATCAGCTTCTCGAACGCCTTCTTGAGGCGCGACGTGTCACGCCCCTCATCTTCGAGCTGCCTGAGCTCGATTTCGAGAGCGCCCGCGCTGAGCCACAGGTACGCTTCTTTCACCACTTCGGCCATCTTGTCACTCCTGCCCACGAAACGTAAGAGCTGACCACGCGCCTGTCATTTCAGGGGTCGCGCCCATGAGGACGCCGCAGCACTGCGCGGAGACTGACGGGTTGGCGAGACACGACCCGCCCGGCTGGACCCGATGCCGCATCCGCGGGCTGGGCGGCGGAGGGAGAAGCTGCGCGGAGGTCAAGAAGCGGGCCTAGGGGCAACGCACGGCCCGGAAGAGACGCACCGGAACGGGGATGCCCTTCATCACTACGGGACCAAGCTCCTCGAAGGAGACTTCGGGGAGCCCGTCGTCGACCTCGGCGCGGGTGGCCTCCGACAGCAGGACCTCGCCGGGGCCCGCAACGTTGACGACGCGTGAGGCGACGTTGACGTCGTGGCCAACGAGGTCCTCGCCGCGGCGCGTCTGCATGCCGGAGTGCACGCCCATACGCACCCACAGCGGCGAGTTGGCTTGGGTTAGCTGGCTCGCGAATCGCTCCTGGAGGCGCAGGCTGGTGTCCAGCGCCTGACAGGCGTCCTCGAACCAGAGCAGCAGGCCATCTCCAAGCTCCTTCACGACACGGGCGCCCGTCGGGAGCGCCTCCCGGACGAGCCGTTCCTGGACGGAGAGGAGCGCCATGGCTTCCTCATCGCCGCGCAGGGCGGTGTACTCCGTGAAGCCAACGATGTCCGTGAACACCACGGTCCCCTGGATCGCTCCGCGTCGTGAAGTCGACTTCGCCATCAGCGCGGCACCACCTGGATCTTGCCGCTCACCGACGATACCGAGATGCGGCAGTCGCGGCCCTCCGGGCAGTCGCATCGACACCTGCCCAGCCCGCTCCTCAGCTCCACATCAGGCCTCACGCCCTCCGGGACCTCGACTCTCACTGAGCCGGAAAGCGTCTGCACGTCCACGTTGCCCTTACCCTCGGTCCCCAGCTCCACGCTGCCGCTGGCGGTGCGCACCTGGACGCTGCCGCTGGAGCAGTCCAGGCGGACTCTGCCGGAGACGGTCGACACGTCTGCGTCCTCGGCGGTGCCAACCGTGGCACGGCCGCTCATCGTGTGGAGGCGGCAGCGCCCGTCGCACCGGGCTGCGGAGATGCTGCCCGACGCGCTCCGGAGGTCGAGCGTTCCGGCCTGATCCACCTCGATTCGGCCGCTCAAGGTCGTTACGCGGACCTGACCGAGGCGGCCGCGCAGCTCGACCCGGCCGGAGGCGCTGCCGACGACGATGTCGGTGCCGGTGGGGCAGCGCACCTCGAGGGCGGCCGAGCCCCACCCCACCGTAGTCACCGCGATACGACCCGTGGCGTCCTGTTCGAGGTCCTTCCGCGAGCTCACCCCCGATTCGAAGACGACGTCCGGGCGGTCCTCGGCGGTCACGGTGATGCGGCCTGAGCGTGTGATGAGACGCAGGCTGGCGGGGCCTTTCAGGGGCACGACGACGCGGTGGCCGGACATGCAGGGCTCCTGCGGTCTTAAGGTAGGCAGATCATACCACGCTCAAAGGCGTCGAGGGACGGGGCGTCGGTGTCGAACGGCGGGATGCAGAGGCGTTATGCAAGGGTAGGGGCGATTAGCGAATCGCCCCTACGTCTCGGCTCACGAATGGCGGGAGTGGGAGGAAGTCGAACCCACCCATCCGCCTGAGGCGGACGCAACGGTTTTGAAGTTCTACAGCAGCCGTCCCAAGGCGTGCCACGAAGGCCCGCTTCGGATCTCGATCAGTGGCGGGAGTGGGAGGGAGTCGAACCCACCCAGGACGGCGCCAACCGCCCCGCAACGGTTTTGAAGACCGCGAGGCCCACCGGGACCCATCCACCCCCCTGCGCTGCCCCCAGAACTTTGGAACCGCCGCGCACTGGAGAACCGGCTCCATGGTTCTAAGGTTCCGTGGTTCGAAGGGCTTCGCCCTTATTCTACTCCGTGAAGTGGTCTGCGATGTAGTGGTCGGCCCTGATGGCGGCCGTGGCGCCGTCGCCGGCGGCTGTCACGACCTGTCGGGCCGAGTTGACGCGCACGTCGCCCGCCGCGAAGACACCGGCGACCTCCGTCTCCATCCACTCGTTGACGAAGATGTGACCGCCCTCATCCATGCGCAGCAGGCCCTCGAGGTAGCCGGTGTTGGGGGTCAGGCCGATGAAGATGAACACGGCCGCGACAGGAAGGGTTGACTCTTCACCCGAGACCAGGTTCTTGAGGCGCAGGCCCGTGACGGACTCCTCGCCCAGGACCTCTGTCACCACCGCGTTCCAGATGAACTCCATCTTGGGGTTGGCGAAGGCCCGCTCCTGGAGGATTTTGCTGGCCCGGAGCTGTTCGCGACGGTGGATGACGCTGACCTTCGAGGCGTAGCGCGTGACGAAGAGGCCCTCATCCATAGCGGCGTCGCCGCCCCCCACCACCGCCACCTCCTGGTCCTTGAAGAAGGCGGCGTCGCAGGTCGCGCAGTAGGAGACGCCGCGTCCGGTGAGACGCTCCTCGCCGGGGACACCCAGGCGATTGTAATCGGCGCCGCCGGTAAGGATGACCGCCTTGGCCCGGTACTCCTCCTCCGAGGTCCTCACCAGGTGCAGGCCGTTCTGCGGCTCCAGGGCAGTGACATCGGCGTACCCCATCTCCAGTCCGTACTCCTCCGCCTGCCGCTGCATCGCCTGGGCGAGGTCGAAACCGTTGACGTCCGGGACTCCCGGATAGTTCTCGACGGCCGAGGTGAGGGCAATCTGACCGCCCGTTACGTTGCGCTCAAGGAGGATGGTCCTGCGGCGGGCACGGGCGGCGTACAGCCCTGCCGCCAGGCCGGCGGGCCCTGCCCCGACGATGACGATGTCGTATTCCCGAGCCACTGTTGGAAGTTGCCCTAACCTTCGTGGTGTGGAGCCCGACCTAAGCAGGGACGAAGCCCTTCCCTACGGTGAAACGCCGTCTATAGGCATATCGCCCTCGCCTGCGGCATCGTGGCCTGGGGTCAAGGCCGTCACATGGGCTGCCTCATCGGGAGAGGGGCAGCCCCCGCGACGACGGCCGTTCCGCTAGAGGACGGCGTCCAGCCGCTTCTTGAGGTCCGACTTCGGTCTAAAGCCGAT
>CAZMGB010000026.1:0-29232 GCA_964565775.1 uncultured Dehalococcoidia bacterium | reverse complement strand
TATGGGCAGGGGGCAGACATCGCCCAGGTACAGCTGGAGGGGGGCTGCGCCCTGCTCCCCGAACTTGACGGGCACGGTGGGGGAGGTGGGGGTGATCAGGGCATCGAACCTCTGGAAGGCGGCCTCGAACTCCCGCCGGATCAGGGTGCGCACCCTCTGCGCCTTCACATACCAGGCATCGTAGTAGCCGGCGGAGAGGGCGTAGGTGCCGAGCATGATGCGCCGCTTCACCTCCTCGCCAAAGCCGTCCTGGCGCGTCCTCTCCATGTTCTCCCACATGCTCTCGCCTTCCCGAAACGAGAAGCCGTACTTGACGCCGTCGTAGCGCGCCAGGTTCGCCGACGCCTCACTGGGAGCGATGATGTAGTACACGGCCAGGGCATAGGGGGTGCTGGGGAGCGACACGTCCCAGTCCACCTCGGCGCCCAGGGAGGCCATAGTGTCGATGGCCTCGGCCACGGCGCCGCGGACGTCCGCATCCATCTCCTCCGGAAAGTACTCCCTGGGCACTCCGATGCGGACGCCTTCCAGGTTCTCCGTGAGGGACTCGGTGAAGTCGGGCACGTCCAGGGGCGCCGACGTGGAGTCGCGCGGGTCGTGCCCGGCGATGACGTTCAGGATGAGGGCGCAATCGCGCACGTCCCAGCACAAAGGCCCGATCTGATCCAGAGAGCTCGCGAAGGCGACCAGCCCGAAGCGGCTCACGCGACCGTAGGTGGGCTTCATGCCGACCACCCCGCAAAGGCCGGCCGGCTGGCGGATGCTGCCGCCGGTGTCGGAGCCGAGGGCGAAGAGCGCCTCGCCCGCCGCCACCGCCGCCGCCGAGCCGCCGGAGGAGCCCCCCGGGACGCGCGACAGGTCCCAAGGGTTGCGGGTGGGAAAGAAGGCCGAGTTCTCCGTCGATGAGCCCATGGCGAACTCATCCATGTTGGTCTTGCCCACCATCACCGCGCCCGCTGACCGCAGCCGCTCTACCACGTGGGCGTCGTACGGAGGCACGAAGTTCTCGAGGATGCGCGACGAGCAGGTGGTAAGCACACCGCTGGTGCAGAGCACGTCCTTGATCGCCACCGGGATGCCGGTCAAGGGGCCGGCCGCGTCCCCTCCAGCGATACGCTCATCCGCCTCGCGCGCCTGCTGGAGGGCGAGCTCCTCGGTGACTGTCACATAGGCGTGGACGCGGTCCTCCACCTCCCGGACGCGCCGGAGCACCGCCTCCGTGAGCTGCTGCGACGTCACCTCGCGACGCGCCAGGAGGTCGCTCGCCTCATGTAGGGTCAGATACTCAAGTTCCAGCGGTCGCCTCCTCGCGGCGAAATGGAAGACAGGGCCCGACGCCCACTCGCCGTGCCGGACGCTTACTCCAGGACGGCCCGCACGCGGAAGAACCCTTCCTCTCGGAGAGGCGCGTTCGCCAGCACGTCCTCCTGGGGGAAAGAATCTCGTTCGCTGTCGGAGCTGGTCACGTTCTCCAGATCGAGGGTGTGAGAGGTGGGCGGCACGGATTCGGTATCGAGCTGTTGCAGCTCGTCGAAGTGTTCGAGGATCTCGGAGAGCTGTTCCTGGAACTTGGGTACTTCTTCCTCGCTCATGCCAACCCGGGCCAGGCGGGCAATGTGGAGGACTTGTTCGCGTGTGAGACCCAAGAGCGCCGCCCCCGAATGCGATTTGGCCGAATTATAGCACTCGCCGAGTTGAGCGTACACACGAGCCTTATTCATAATTGGGAGACACGGGAGTACCGACGCCGTTGCGGTGGGGACAGTGTCGCAGCTAGAGGCCGTGTTGGTCTACCAGGCGTCGCAGGCCGCGCTTACCGAGGGCTGTTTGCTTCGGGCCGAGGATGGCGCCAAGGGTACCAGCGGGGAGAACGGCCTTCTTGTTCGGGACGACCGCAATTCTCGTGGCGTTCGGGAACGCTTTCCGGAGCGAGAGCCCGTGCTTGGCTTGTCTAACGACCTCCCAACCGTCGGCGATTAGCAACTTGATGACTTGCTTGCCAGTGACTGGGGGGGTCTGTGGCATTTAGACACCGGCGAGTTGGCGCTCTGGTGTCCTAACGGGGAAACGTGCTGGCTGGAAGAAGGGACCACGTACGGCTGCTGCACGCTTGAAGAGCTGGTCCCAATACTCTCCCGAACCCCTGATGGTGATTTCATGGGGAGTTGTCTTCTGGCGATGGAACTTAATACCCCATTTCTGGAAGAATCTCTCGCGCTCTCCTGCCTCTTCCAGAGCGTTCAAGTGCTCGGTCACGAGCTCTCTCAGTTCTTCTTCACATCGCCTGAGTGTCCTGTGGAAGGTACTAGTACCAAGCTCAAGACAGGTACCTACCCACTTGTTGCCCTCACGCTCGAACTGGAGGGTCAGAACAACATATCCCATTATCTTGGTCGGCACGGTCGTCTCCTTGTTGCCTGTCAAGATATCCAAGGAAAGGAAGCCCCGCCAATCTGTGTTCTTGGGACGACGGGGATGTGTTCCACGTCCTTCTACCAAGACTATCGGCAGGGCAACAGACTGCGGCGAGCGCTGTGCTACAGTATCATATTTGGAAGATATCTTCCAATAAGAGCGTATCAATCCGCTACAACAATGTCAAGTGTATACACACTTCGTGCAGCCCGCCGTACACAAACCCGAGAGTTGGTCGCTAGAGCCTGCGCTTGAAGCACGATGACGGACAGCAACGCATGAATCCGAACTCTAGAAGCGATAGGCAGGCGAGGGCAAGGGCCAAGCCACACAATTGCGAATAAGGCTTATACGAGCCCGAGCGGAGCCCCGGCTGCGCCCCCTCCGCGATGCCGCCAGAGGCCTCGCCGCGTTGAATCACCGTCTGCTGTCTGTTACGATCAGGAGTCGGCGGGGACGGATGGGTAGATGATCCTAGCTCCCGAGCGCACAGCGGCCCTGGGCCGGCCTAGCGAGGTCGGGCGGTCGGGCCGGACGTGGCGGTTGGGCCTGATTCGTTGCTGCGAAGCCCCTGCTCTCGACGCCGGCCGGCGAGCCGGTAGCAAGGGGGACGGCCGGTGAGCACGGCGCATCGGATCCGCCGCCGGCGCCTCAACCATCGCAACGGCGGGAACGGCAACGGCCTGCCGGGCTGGCTCAAGGCGCTGGTGCTCCTCGGCGCCATCGCCGTAGCTGGGATGGCGGTCACCGCCGCTGTTGGCTACGGCTTCTACCAGCACTACGCAGGCGACCTCGTGCCGCCCGAGGAGATTATCGCCCAACAGCCTTCCGGCGGGGCGAGGATCTACGACCGTAACGGCCGCCTCCTCTACCAGTTCGTCGACGACCTTGCCGGGTTGCGGGACCCCATTCCCCTCTCCGATGTGTCCCACTGGCTGATCGACGCGACTATCTCCACCGAGGACGCTGACTTCTACTCGAACCCCGGCGTGAACATCCGCGGCCTTGTCCGCGCCGCCTACGAGAACTTCTTCCCGGGCGAGCTGGGGTTTCTCAAAGGCAGCGGCGGCAGCTCCATCACCCAGCAGCTCGTAAAGAACGTCTACATCTCGCCGGAGGAGCGCCAGGAGCGGTCTATTCCCCGCAAGATCAAAGAGACCGTCTACGCCCTGGAGCTGACCCGTCGCTACTCCAAGGACCAGATCTTGGAATGGTATCTGAACCAGATATCATACGGCGGCCTCTATAACGGCGTGGAGGCGGCCTCCCAGGGCTACTTCGGGAAGCCGGCGAAGGACCTGACCCTGGCTGAGGCGGCCCTCCTCGCGGGCATTCCTGCGTCGCCCGCCAACTACGACCCCGTGATCAACCCGGAGGGAGCGCTGAAGCGACGCAACCAGGTGCTGAGGCTGATGGTCAAGCACGACAAGATCACGCCCGAGGAGGCGTACTATGCAGCGGTCACGCCCATAGAGCTTGTGCCCCAGCGCTTCCCTATCGAGGCTCCCCACTGGGTCCTGACCTATATCGAGCCCCTGCTCGAAAAGCTGGTAGGCAACGATACCCTCTATCGCGGCGGCCTCAAGGTCACGACCACCCTGGACCTGGACCTCCAGGAGAAGGCCCAGGCCGCCCTGGACCAGTGGATAAGCGAATACGAGGAGACCTCCAACGGCCACAACGGCGCCTTCGTCGCCATTGACCCCAACACGGCCGAGATCCTGGTGATGGTGGGCAGCCGCGACTACTTCCGCGACGATATCCAGGGGCGCAATAACATGGCCCTTGCCCCCAACTCGCCGGGCTCCGCCTTCAAGCCTTTCACCTACCTCACCGCCTTCATGGAAAACGGCTGGGGGCCCGGCACCATGATCCTCGACACGCCGATTAGCTACACTCAAGCCGACGGCTCCGTCTTCACGCCACGCAATCCCGCCGGCGACTTCAAGGGCCCCATCACGCTCCGCAGCGCCCTGGGCAACTCGCTCAACGTGCCGGCCTTCAAGGTCGCCCTGGCCACCGGCGTCGACAACATCGTGCGCCTCGCCCGCAAGATGGGCATAAGCACACTCACCGGCAGCTACGGCCCCTCGATCACGATCGGCGGCGTCGACGTGACGGTGCTGGACATGGTCTACGGCTACAGCATCTTCGCCGCCAACGGCGTGATGAGAGGGATACCGACGCTTCAGGACCTGCCCGAAGGCTTCCAGGAGATGGACCCCATCGCCATCCTGAAGATCGAGGATTCCAAGGGGAACGTGCTCTACGAGCCCGAGCGGGTGGAGACGCAGATCGTCCCGGCGGCGGATACGTACCTCGTCACCGACATTCTGGCAGACCCGCAGGCCCAGTGCGCCACGTTCGGCTGCGGCGGCCTGAGCATCCCCGGGCACACGGCCGCCGTGAAGACCGGCACCAGCGAGCCCTACGAGGGCAGCCACGCCATCGGCGATACGTGGGCGCTCGGCTATACACCCGACCTGGTGGCCGGCGTCTGGGCCGGCAACGCTGACAACGAACCGATGTACAACATTCTCAGCACCTCCATCTCCTGGCACGCTCTGCGCGATTTCATGGTGGCCGCTCTCGAGGGCAAGCCGGATCGCAGCTTCGAGCGGCCGCCGGGCGTGGTTACTGCCACCGTCTGCGTCCCCTCCGGCAAGCTGCCGACCAAGTACTGCCAGAAGACCACAATAGACCTGTTCGCCGAAGGAACGCTGCCCCAGGAGGCGGACGACTGGTGGCAGCCCATCAAGATAGACAGTCGCAACGGGCTGCTGGCCACCGAGCTGACGCCGCCCGCGTACGTCGAGGAGAAGGTCTTCCTGGTGCTACCGCCTGATCTGGCCGACTTCACTCGCGAGCAGGCGGAGGAGTGGGCCAAGGACCTGGGTGTCGAGCTCGCCCCTGAGGAGAAGAGCCCCCTCACCGGCGAGACGGCGCCCGTGCGCACCGTCTCCATCATCAGGCCCATATCCGGCACGCAGGTCAGCGGAAGCGTGGCGGTCTGGGGTCGAGCCGACACCGATGCCTTCCAGTCATACAGGCTGGAGTTCGGGAGAGGCGAGGACCCTCGGACGTGGAGCACCATCGCCGAGTCCACGACGCCCATGAAGCAGGGCAACCTCGGCTTCTTCGACACGGACTCGCTGGAGCCGGACGTCTATAGCATCCGACTCGTCGTCGAGGACGAGAAGCAGGGCGAGGTGACAGACACCGTGACGGTCGCTGTCGGCGTACCCGCCGCGCCCACCCCCACGCCCGAGACCGCCTCCGAAGGGGCAGCGGGGCCGCAGGCACCGTGAGAGCCAGTCGCCACGTCCACTTCCACGCCCGCGATTGAAAAGCTTGTCCCCCGCCTCTTCTCCCGCCACCAGAGGCACATCCTCCGGCGACCAGCGAGAGTCCCCGGCGAACGCTCCGACGTGGGCCTTCGTGCGCCGAGCGACAGGTTTAGGTAAGATGGTCTCGACTGGCAGCACTCAGGGGCACGGGGGCCAGAGGAATGCTTTGGATGATCCGGTAGCCGCGGCCGAGTATCGGCGCAGCCAGCGCTCCGGCGACGCCGTTCTGCATCGCCACCGCACGGGCGCCCTCTCCGTCCCGCCGCCACAGGCTCGGCCGGCGGCGGAACGAGTTGGAGAGGGATCAGCATTCACGTCCGAGGGCCGGACTTTGCTGTACACTTGGCCCTGCTAGGGCACGATGGACGGCAGCGATTTGGAGCCTGGCAAAAGGTCGGCCGAGCGCTCCGGCGCCACAAACGATGAGCTGGACCGCTACGGCAGCTACCGCGTGCCCAGGCGACGCGAGCCCTTCATCCCGGACCTCGAGCTCCGCGAGGTCCGAAAAGGGGACAAGCCCGGCTCGCGATACGTCCGGCTCGCTCCCCGCAGTGAGCAGCCCTTCCGCCGCCTGGGACGGCCGGACCTCCTCCTGGCGACGGAGGTGGCGATACGACCGCGCAGTGCCCTCGAGGCAGTGTGGCGCCAGTTCAAGCGCCTTCTGGTCGGGCCACCCCTCGCCAGCGGACGACTGGTTCACGAGCGGCTAACCAAGGTCAAGGCGCTCGCCGTCTTCTCGTCTGACAACCTCTCCTCCAGCGCCTACGCCACCGAGGAGATCCTTCTCATCCTGATCCTGGCGGGCACCGGCGCCTTCAAGTTCTCTGTTCCCATTGCCCTGGCCATCGCGGCGCTGGTCGCCATAGTTGCTACGTCCTACAGGCAGACGATCCGGGCTTATCCCAGCGGCGGCGGAGCTTACCTCGTAGCCAAGGAAAACCTGGGTACGCTGCCGGGTCTGGTGGCAGGCGCATCGCTCCTGGTCGACTACACCCTGACGGTAGCGGTTAGCGTGGCGGCCGGGGTGGCGGCGGTTACCTCAGCGGCGCCAGCCCTCCACGATGAGCGGGTCCTCCTGGGCGTCGTGTTCATAGGGGTTGTCACGGTGGGGAACCTGCGGGGCATCCGCGAATCGGGGACCATCTTCGCTATTCCCGCCTACATCTTCATCGCCAGCTTCAGCCTGATGCTTGTTGTCGGCCTCGTGCGTGTGCTCTTGAACCACGACTTGCAGGCGGTGACGCCCAACCCCATCGCCGCCGGCACCCAGGGCCTGGGCCTCTTCCTGATCCTGAGGGCCTTTTCCTCGGGCTCCGCCGCGCTCACGGGCATCGAGGCCGTGTCGAACGGCGTGCCCAACTTCAAGCCCCCGGAGACGAAGAACGCCGCTGCCGTCTTAGTCTGGATGGCCGTTATCCTGGCGACCTTCTTCATCGGCCTGACGGTGCTGGCTCACCAGATCGGTGTCGCTCCATCAGAGACGAAGACTGTGGTGGCCCAGGTCGCGGAGACCGTCTTCGGAAAGACGCCGCTCTTCTACATCGTTCAGGCGGCGACGGCCATGATCCTGGTCCTGGCAGCGAACACCAGCTTCAACGGGCTACCTGTGCTCGCCTCCGTCATGGCGAAGGACCGCTTCCTGCCCCGCCAGTTCAGCTTCCGCGGCGACCGCCTGGCCTTTTCCTACGGCATCGTGGCCCTGGGCGCCGCCTCCGCAGCCCTCCTTGCTATCTTCGGGGGCGAGACTCACCGCCTCATCCCCCTCTACGCCGTCGGCGTCTTCACAGGCTTCACACTGTCCCAGTCGGGCATGGTCCTGCACTGGCGGAGGACCCGGGATGCAGGCTGGGGCCGGGCGTCGGTGATCAACGGGGTCGGAGCCGTTGCTACGGCCGTGGTGGCGGTCATCATCGCCTCCACCAAGTTCGTGTCCGGCGCCTGGATCTCCATGCTGGGAATCGGGTTCCTCACGTACCTCCTCATCACCATCGGCCGCCACTACGACCGGGTGGGCAAGCAACTGGAGGTAAGGGCGCCGGCACGGCCGCCCGTTGCTCCCGCGGAGGCTTCCGCGCGCAGCCAGGCGGTGCTCGTGCCCGTGGACGAGGTGAACGAGGCTGTTCACAGGACGGTGGAGTACGCGCAGGCGATGTCAGACAACGTCACGGCTCTCCACGTCAGCGACAACGTGGAGGAGGCCGAGGAGCTGCGTCAGCGCTGGGAGGAAGCCATCCCCGAGGTTCCGATTGTTGTTATCGAGTCACCTTACCGCTCCTTCATCGCTCCGATCCTGGCCTATGTCGATGCCCTGGACCACTCCCATCCGGGCGAGACGATCACGGTCGTCTTGACCGAGATCGTGCCCAGCCACTTCTGGGAGGGCATCCTGCACAACCAACCGGCCGTTCCCCTTAGGAAGGCCCTTCTATCAAGGCCCAACACCGTCGTCATCGGCATCCCGTACCATCTCACAGGGTAGGTGCGGCAGTGAAGCCGACCGCTCGGATGGTCATGAAGGAGATAGGGGCGGAAGGCGCTGCCGCCGGCCGTAGGGGCGCCTCTCGCAGGCGCCCTGGGTGAGGCTTCGTCGTGAGCCCTCGGCCTGAGATCGGGCCGAAGGCAGAGCCGAACGGCAGGGGCGAGCCCTGCCCCTACCTCTCCGGTAGGCTTTATAATGTACGTGTCCGTGGGGATAGAAGCGGCCTCCGCGGGCGGCGAGCAGCGTGAGTGAGTCGGCGGCGATGAGATGCGTGGGTCGCGTCGCCACGAGGAGCGTGCCTCAGATGCGCATCATCCTCTACACAGGCAAGGGCGGAGTCGGCAAGACTACCGTCGCAGCGACCACAGCGCTGTGCGCTGCCCAGCGTGGCCACCGCACGCTCGTGATGAGCACGGACGCCGCCCACAGCCTGGGCGATTCGTTCGACATGCCCCTCGGCAGCGAGCCGGTCCCCATTCTCAAGGGCCTCTGGGGCCAGGAGCTGGACGTCTTTCGCCAGATCGACGTGCACTGGGGCACCCTCCAGAGCTGGCTCAAAGTGCTCATGGCCTGGCGGGGCATCGATGAGATGGTGGCGGAAGAGATGGCGGTCCTCCCCGGCATGGAGGAGCTGGCGGGCCTCCTGCACCTGATCAACTACGTGGACGCCGGCGAGTACGACGTCATCATCGTCGACTGCGCCCCGACCGGCGAGACGCTGCGCCTCCTCAGCTTCCCCGAGATCATGCGCTGGTGGATGCATCGCATCTTCCCCCTGGAGCGGGTCGCCGCGCGCGTCGCCCGCCCGGTTATCGGCCGCTTCACGGACCTACCCCTGCCGAGCGACGAGGTCTTTTCCGCCGTCAAGGACCTCTTCGACAAGCTGGACCGGATGAGAGAGATCCTGACCGACGGTCGCATCTCCTCGGTGCGGCTGGTCGTGAACCCGGAGAAGATGGTCATCAAGGAGGCTCAGCGGACCTTCACCTACCTGAACCTCTACGGCTACTGCACCGACCTCGTGGTCTGCAATCGCATCATCCCCGAGTCGGTCAGTGACGCCTATTTCGAGTCCTGGAAGGAGAGTCAGGAACGCTACTACAGCCAAATAGAGGAGGGCTTCTCGCCGCTGCCGATCCTGAAGGCGCCGCTCATGGAGCAGGAGGTGGTGGGCCTGGAGATGCTGGAACGCTTCGGGCAGGCCCTCTGCGGCGAGGATGACCCCACGGAGCTGAAGTACGAGGGCCAGGCCCACGAGATCCGTCAGGAGGACGGGGTGTACACTCTGACCATGGCCCTACCCTTCACCGGCAAGGAGGACATATCGCTGTCCCAGATAGGCGACGAGCTGCTGATCCAGGTAGGGAGCTACAAGCGATCCCTCATCCTGCCCCGTGCGCTGCTGGGGCTGGAAAGCCAGGGCGCTCGCCTGGACGGCGACAGGCTCATAGTGCGCTTCGCAGAGCCTGAGACGTAGTGGGGCGCCAGGCCCCGACGGCGCCCCGGAGGAGGAGTTGACGATGGCAGAGAAGCTCTTCGAGGTCGAGCACACGCCCGGCGAGGAGCTGGTGTTTCGATTCCGCAAGCCCGCTTTGTCCCTCCTCTCGCCTGAGGTTCGGGAGCACCTTCTGGGGGCACGCAAAGAGACCCTCCTGGCGCTGCGCACCATGGTCGACGCCGCCATCGCCCGGCTCGAGGAGGAAGAGCCGAGGCGCCGCCGAAGAAAGATCCAGGTGGAGTAGAATCCTAGCTGCCTTGGGCCAGCACGCGGTCGAGGTCTCCCTCGCTGGTCAGCCGGGCCGCGGTGCGGATGAAGTCGCCCAACGACGCGCTTCGCTTGCGCAGTTCCTCCAGCTTGGGTCCGATGGGACTGATGGAGGCGGGCGTATCGGCGTAGACGCCGTAGAACGCGAAGTAGGCCTGGTTGATCTTGCGGATGTAGTGTCCGTGCTCGGCCAGGAACTGACGTTTCTGCTCCATCAGCGCCTCCGCCTCGTCGATCTTGCCCTCACTTAGAAGCCGCTCGACGTCGACGCGGAGCTGCCGCAGCACCTGGTCGACGTCTACCGGCTCCTCCCCGGGCGAGGTGGTCGGCGCGGCCGACTCCTTCTGCTGCGGTTCCGGCACGTAATACTGCTTCCAGACCAGGTCCCCCAGCTCGCGGCCCGCCATGTTGGCGACGGTCTCGTTGATCGTGGTGAGGGTCTGGTCCTGGAAGTAGCGTCGGCCCAGAGGGTAGAAGTAGAGATAGTGGTGGAGCCACTCGTGGGCGACCAGCTCCAGCGTCTGCCGGTACCCGAGGCCGGGCGGGATGGAGCTCGGATAGGTGCCCACACCCCCGACTGCTACGACGAGGGCGGAGACGCCCTCCGCCTCCTTCTCCTTCTCCAGGGCGACGATCTGCTCGATAGTGAGATCGCCTCGAAGGAGGCGTCTGCTTTCAAGGGAGATAGCGTTACGGGGCGAAATCGCCAGCACCCGAGGCGGCTCCTCGAACTCAAAATCGATGGGCGGAAAGAGAAGCCGAAAGTCCGGGAAGAAGGGCAGCGACCGTTCCAGGCCTACCCTGCGCGCCACGGCGCTAACCCTCTCCTCCAGGATAGCCTCAACGGTGTTCTCCAGCTCTTGTCGTCGCTCCCGCTTCGCCGCCAGGGTGGCTAGCGCTTCTGCGCTCACCGGCGTGCCCGCGGCGTCCGCCTGAGCGACGACCGCATCTCCAAATACGATCTCCCTGTTCAGGGCAAAGAACTCCTCCACCCTCCGCTCTTTCTCGGCGTCACTCAGCGAGCCGCGGAAGATGTCGCCGACCTCATACAGCCACTTGTTGCCGACGTTTTCCAGCTCCCAGCGGACGAGATTGTAGTCGTTGGGGCCTGAGGGGAGGTCGACGGCCACACTGATCCGCCAGCTTCCTACCACCGCCAGCAGCACGATTACCACCGCAGCCAGGAGGGCCGGGCCTCCCGGGAAGCGGCGGAGCGGCGTTCGAAGCGTGCGCAACAGAGATGCCTCAAGGGGCAAGAAGGGAGAGGAGAGCGCCCCTGGCGTCAGCCTAGCATCTCCACTTCCGGCCCATCAAGTGCGCCAGTACCGACTGCCGAGAGGGAAGCTCGAGGGCTCTCGCGGCGTGCGGCAGGTGGCTTGGAGAGCTGGGGCCCGTGCTATAATCGCGCAAAGAGGTTGCACCAGCCCATGGCGCTCTCCCAAAGCGAGGAGCCGGCCGCTGTCGTCCCCACCGTTGGCCTGAAGAGGGCCCGCCTCGAGGCGCGGCTTGTGGCGTTTCTCGTCGACAGCGTCATCCTCCTTTCGTTCATACTGGTGTTCATGGCTATCGCCGGCCTCCAGCTCTTGCTTACGAGCAAGTTCGGCGATGTGGACCCCCCTGATTCGTCGTTCTGGGCCGTACTGGCAATAACCCTGGCCGTCGTCCCCTTCTGGGCCGCCCTTAACGTCTGGCTCTACCTCTGGCGCGGGCAGAGCGTAGGGCAGTATGTGGCGGGAATAAAGGTGGTGCGCATCGATGGCACGGCGCCCAAACTCGGCGGCACGGTGGTGCGACTGCTCGTGCTCAACCCGCTGCTCTTCCACCCCTTCCTGGCGGTGCTTTGGGCGCTGGTAGCCGCCATCGCGACGTCGGTGACGGTGAGCGAAGTGGTGCTGGCGGCGACTCTGACGATGGTCCTGCTGTCGCTGGCGTCGCCCTTCGTGGCGCTCGTGGCGGCCGTGCTCGACAAAGAGCACCGCGCCTTGCACGACCGGGTGACCGGGACCGCCGTCATCCCTGCGAGCTGAGGAGACCGATGGCAGCGGACACATCAGAGTCACCAGCGCCACCAGCGCCACCAGCGCCACCAGCCGTCACCCCCGAGGCGAGATCTGATGGGACGAGCTGGTGGCGCCACGTCTGGAAGATCGCCGCCGGCACAGTGCTGGCCCTCAGCGTCTTCGCCCTGCTCGTGGCCCTCAGCCTCGCCCAGTTTGCGTCCTCCGACACGTCTCACAAGATCCTGCGGCGGGCGGTGGCGATCCTGACGGAGATCGACCCGTTCCTGGCGGACAACGAGTCAGAGCTCCACACCCTGGCCGCCCAGGCCCCCGAGGAAGGCATTTCCATCCCGGACTACCCGGTGCAGGTGACCCTGACAGCGGCGGAGGCCAGCCTTCCGGAGCAAGAGCTACGAGAACTGCTACTGGACCGCTCGGCGGCGAAGATATACGAGCAAGGGATGTCCGCTTTCGAGGAGGAGGGACGGGGCGCGGACATCGGCGTCTTCTCGTCAGCCGGCGCGGTGAAGTACAGCCTCGGCATGCTCGAAGACGACACCTATGGCAGCCTACGACTCGTGGTCGGCGGACTGGCAGGTCTCGCCTTCCTGCTGGCGATTGCACTCGTCCTTCTAACGCGCGGCTATGGCCGTCTCGCCGCCCTCGGTGCCGCGGTATCCTTGGGGGCGCTGCCGTTCCTAGTGCTCGCCGTGACGGCGCGCTTCGTCTTTCGGCTCGCCTCCGAAGGGGAAGGCGATTACCTGGTGGTACAACTGCTAGAGTTAGGGAAAGACATGGCCTGGCTGCCGATCAGAAACGGCGTCGCCTTCAGCGGGCTGGGCCTGGCGTTCCTTATCGTTGGGGCAAGCGTCGCCTGGTGGACCGATCTCCAGATAGCCGCGAGAGGGCGCGCCTTCCAGTAGGAAGCGCGTCGGCCGCCAACCTCCGAGCCGGCACGGAGCCAATGTACTCGTCCAGAAACATTGGTGACACCTAGAATGGTGTCACTATGCAAATCATCAGCGGCACGCCGCCCGGGGCATTACGCCTGGCGGACCTTGGGCGAGAGCTGTCTCCCAGCGCCAGGCGTCGTTTGAAATGGATGGATTACTACGAGAGCCACGGCGAGAACGCCCGCCTCACCTGCCGCCACTTTGACATCAGCCCCCAGACGTTCTATCGCTGGCGCAGGCGCTATAATCCCCGCCGTCTGGCGAGCCTGGAGGATCGCTCTCGCTGCCCCCACCGGGTACGCCGACCCACCTGGACAGCGGAGTTGGTGGAGGCCGTGCAGCAGCTCCGCGAGCACTATCCGCGGTGGGGGAAGGACAAGCTCACGCCCCTCCTCCGCGCCGCCGGCTGGTCTGTCTCTACCTCCATGGTGGGCCGCATCCTGGGAGATCTCAAGAAGCGGGGCGTCTTGGTCGAGCCACCGCCGCTGCGCCTCTCCGTGCGCCGGCCCCGTCCGCCTCGCCCCTACGCTATTCGCAAGCCCAAGGAGTACCAGGCTCAGAAGCCGGGAGACATAGTGCAGGTGGACACCCTGGACATCCGTCCTCTACCGGGCGTGGTTCTCAAGCACTTCACTGCCCGCGATGTGGTCTCCCGCTGGGATGTCCTGGAGGTGCGCAGTCGCGCCACCGCCACCACCCGCCTGAGGCGGGCCGCCTTCCTAGACGCTATCCAGGCCCGCACGCCCTTCCCCGTCCGCGCCATCCAGGTAGACGGTGGATCGGAGTTCCAGGCCACCTTCGAGGCCGAGTGCCAACGCCGCCACATCCGACTGTTCGTACTGCCACCACGGTCGCCCAAGCTGAACGGGCATGTGGAACGGGCCCACCGCACCCACAGCGAGGAGTTCTATGAGGTCTGGGACCTGAGCTGGACTGTGGAGGCTCTAAGACCAGAGCTCCTGGCCTGGGAACAGATCTACAATACTGTCCGGCCCCACCAGGCCTTGGGCTATCGAACGCCGCAGCAGTTTCTTCGGGAGCTCACACGCGCAGGCAAGGGGTAGTGTCACCAATGTACTGGACGAGTACACCCAATTGACACCGCTTGACAGTGCGGCCTAGAATGTCGTGGTCAAGCGGGAATAGCTCAGTTGGCAGAGCATCTGCTTCCCAAGCAGAGGGTCGCGGGTTCGAGTCCCGTTTCCCGCTCCAACGACACCTGTGGGGTCGCAAAACCCCGTCCGTATCTGGGGCATTGACGGAGTGAGCTCTGCTGGCCAGCCTTGAGACATCATGTCCTCAGGGAGGTCCGGGCTTGACTACCTACCTTCTCCTCTTCTGGCCTTTTCTGCGCATCGCCTTCGTCTCCCGCCAGCACCTTCTACTTGAGAACCTCGCCCTCCGTCAGCAGCTGGCTGTGCTTTCTCGCCGGTCTGCCCGACCGAGGCTAGAGCCGGCTGACTGCCTGTTCTGGTAGACACGCCGTGTAGGGAGTCGTTTCGGTCTCGCCTCAGACGGTCACAGAGGTCTGAATGCCAGGACGGTTCTCAGGCTCTCGCCCTCACCTTGATGCAGGAACTGCGCGGCAACAGGCATGCCGATTCTAATGCTCTCGGGACGGTTCGCATCAACCTCCTCAATCCGGGCGACAGCTCTCGTCCCCTCCTCGAGTTCCACGACGCCTGAGCAGTAGGGATGGTTCCTATCGTACCCCTGCTCCAGCATAGAAGGAGGCCCCACCGCTATACATGCGAAGGCGGCGAGTTTTCCCTGCCCACTCAGCTGCACCCACTCCATCTCCAGGCCGTGGCACTTCGTGCAGAGAGGGCGAGGGGGGGCGAATAGCGCACCACAGCTCCTACATCTTGAGCCCATCAGTCTCTCTTCGTTGAGAAACTGCTCGTAGGCGAAATCCGTGAACGGCCTATCTTCCACTCGTCACCTCCTTTCGAGAATGGTAAACGTGGAAGTGCCTCCTGTGCCTCCCAAGTTGTGGGCCGCCCCGACACGCAAGTCCTTGTTTGGGACCTGCCTTTCGCCAGCTTGCCCTCTGAGCTGCAGCCAGATCTCACATAGCTGAGCCGCGCCGGTTGCACCCACCGGGTGTCCTTTGCACTTCAGTCCGCCTGACGTATTGATTGGCTTCGGGCCATCCAGTCTGGTGAGGCCTTCTTCCGCGGCTCTGCAACCTTCTCCCGGCCCGAAGAATCCAAGGTCTTCGGTGTGGACGATCTCGGCGATCGAGAAGCAGTCATGGACTTCGGCAACATCAATGTCCTCTGGGCCGAGTCCCGACAACTGGTAGGCTTCTCTCGCGGCGTATCTGGTAGCCTCAAAGTAGGTGAGATCCTCCGCGGCATGTAAGCCTCTGCCGCTCCCCTGGCCGATACCCACGACATGTAACGGGTCATCGGTGAAGCTCTTGGCCATCTCCTCTGCCACCAGCAGCAGGCAACTCGCCCCGTCGCTTATCGGGCAGCAGTCGTAGAGGTGCATGGGCCAGGCAATCACCGGATTGACCGAAGGGTCGCGAAGAAACGCCCTTTCGTCCTCCCACTTCGGTGCGGGTTCTCCCCTCTTCTTGGCACGCTCAGTCCTGCTATTCATTACGTCGCGAATAGACATGTTGAACTGGGCCTTCGGGTTCAAGCGAGCGTTGTCGTGGCTCTTTATCGTCACGGCCATGAGATGCTCTCTGCTGGCTCCATGCTTCTCGAAGTAGGCAGTGGCCATCGCCCCGAAGACACCCGGGAAGGTGAACCCGACGCTCCTTTCGTACGGAGTGGCCGCCAGCGCCAGACCCTCGGTCACTTCCTCGGTGGTCCGCTTTGACATGTCCTCCACGCCGCCGACGAGCACGACGTCATAGAACCCGGAGGCGATGGCAAAGACGCCTTCTCGAAAGGCAAGAGCGCTCGACGCACAGGCACCCTCGATCCTTGTTGCCGGCTTTGGCGTGTTTCCGATCAGGTCGGAGATTATCGGCGCCCAATGGCCCTGACGGACAAAGAAATCATTTGAGAAGTTCCCCAAATAGAGAGCATCGATATCCTTGGGGTCCACCCCTTTGTCGACCGATGAAATCATCTCCTCAAGAGCTTCAGCAAACAGGTCTTTCGAGTTCTTCTCCCTGAACATCCCGAACTTGGACATCCCTGTCCCGACCACGGCGACTCCTCGCCCCAGCCTCCTTCCTTCTCGCATTTGGCACCTCCTGGCTCTAGTCGGGGATTCTCCATTCCAGCCTGCTGCCACCCCAGAATGGCATCGTCCCTGCCGAAAAGGGTGGTGGCACTCGACCCCTCTTCGATGTCACCAGCCTTGGTTCCGTCGCCATGCTGGCCACAGGCCTGAGAGTTGGCAAGTATGACCTGCCCCATGAACGCTACCACAGTCAGTGTTAGTGTGGCCATGGCCTGGCGTACACTGCCTGGACTCGGAATGGGTGCCCGAGTTGGGGTTGTCCGGCCGGGAGACGGTCGACAACATTCGTTATGCGAGCGTCAAATGGCGGAGGTTGCTGGGCGGTCCAAGAGCTCGCCCATTCTTCGTTATCCTCGCAGCCAGATCGGGCTCGACCAAGCTCTCTGCCCGTTTCGCTGCTCCACTCGTACTCGGTAGCTTATCTCACCATCGAGTGGCTCATCGTCCACCATCGAAAACTTCGCGGTGTATCCCGACTCCGGGATTGGGCGATGAATCTTGGCCTTGTAGGCCATGTGATGGTACACATCCTCACGCTGTGGAGAGCCAGGCTCGACGCCCCGATGTTCGTGGAGCATCCGCACGCACTCCTCTCTGAACCACATCTCTCGACTGCCTCGCGCGAACTGCCCCACCGTGCCGTGCTCTTCAAGGCCGTTCAGTCTTATGAAGAGCTCCGCACCTGGGTCGGCCTCGAATTCGAAGACGTTGGCGTTCTGGTGAGGGTCGGCGACCGTCTGCTGCGAGGTCCGCATCTCGAAGGTCGCCTTCTCACCGCTCAGCGCCGGCTGTGACTGCCCCGGCCAGATCCAGCATGGAACCGAACCAAGCATCCGCCCGCTGGCGACAGTCAGTTCGCCGCGCCACACCCGCTCCGAGAGACTTATCTCAATGGGGCGAGGACCCCATCCCATCTCAATACGCAGTTTGAACCTGGACCGCTGACCGGGCGGTGGCAGGTCCCAAGCGCCCTGATGGCAGTGCGTGGCGATGACGCGCCCGTTGCGCAACACCTCGATGCGGTCGAGAGCGTCGCATCCCTCGACCGCCACGAAGATCTCGCGGCTGCCCCGCGCCTCACTGGTTTCGCCCATGATGGCGCCGTTGATGCGGAAGTCCAGCTGGATCCGATCACCCGTCACCCCGTACACACGACGTGCCTTGAAGGCTTCCCAGAGGCTCTCCCGTGTAAGCTCCTTCGCCAGGCAGGCCATCGTCCCGTGGCCGTAGTGGCCCGGCATCGGTCCCCAGTTGTCAGTCGAGCAGATCGCGCCGAGATGATAGCCTCGGTCGAGCGCGGCCTGGTAGGTGCCGGCGCCGAAGCCCGGACCCATGATCGTGTTGCGGCGCAGGCCGATCCACTCCTCGTCCGTCTCGGAGCAACCGTGAATCGAGTAGATCTCGGCGAAGGGCGAGAGCTCCTCGTCGAATACCGACCAGTCGCGCCCGCGGACGCCGGGACGGTAGGCAGTGTGGTGGGGGATGGCAATGGCCTCGTGGCCGCGCAGGCGTTCGTAGAGCTCGGCCAGCGTATCGACTCGGAAGATGGGCAGCCCCTCGCGCAGGGAGAAAACGTTGTGGTCGCCGCCGGAGCCATCCCCCTGCCATTCATAGCCGGGGAACGCGACGAACCGGCCTGGCCGGTAGGCGTTCGCTATCGCCTCCTGTACCTCCGCCCACTCTCGGTCGAGCCGCTCCTGGCTCTTCCATTCCTCAAGGATGAGGGGATGCGGCTGGTGGTCCGCCGGAGATTGTGCTCTCTGGCTGAACGTCGGCAGCCAGGCCGTGTAGTAGGCCGCGGCGTAGAAGTCGAGATGCGAGGCTGCCCTTCGCAACATCTCGTCCATCGGCGCAAGCATTGGGTCGGTGGCGTAAACGTTGTCGTGCGCTTCGCCCCAGAAGATACGGTAGCTCTCCATCTGTCTTCGCTCCGATCGTGTTGCCCCCTGCAGCGAGGGTTCTCTGCGACGTGCCGCGGTTGCGTGGCCGCAGGTGTCCTGGGTCCTGCTATTGGAGGTGAGTTAGGCAACGGCCCCCTTCGTTATCCGTGAGAGAGCAACACTGATACCTTGCCACTCCCTGAGCAGCGCCTCCGCCATCTTGACGTACTTGGTCATGGCAAGCTTGGGGTACATGGCGGTGACTTCCGACAGGAACCGTACGGGTCTGTCGCCGTCTGCGCGGGGCGTGGATTGAAACCGCGTGTAATCTTGGGCCTCACAGAAAGAGGGGCAACCAAGCGGTCGCCCCTCTCGACGTGCTGGCTAAGGATACTCTACCTCCGGCTGCGAGTGATGCCCAGGCCGGCTAGGCCTGCCAACACAAGCAGGGCTCCAGCTCCCCCCAGCGCGCACCACCAAATGGCCGCGCCGCTACCTTGCTCAGTCAGCAGGCCGCCGCTGCCTGTTGCCGGCAGCGTCAACGCGGGCGCGCCCGTGGGCGCTGCCGCCGGCGCCGCTGCGCCGCGCTCAGGCACGCAGGGATCCGTGCCGCGAGCCTGCTCGGTCAGGTTGTCGGCCCCGTCGCCGTCGCTGTCAGCCGTGGCGTCACGGGCCTGGGGGTTGAGACAGGCGCTCGCCAGCTCGAAGCCGTCCGCCATGCCGTCGCCGTCGGTGTCGGGGTTGGTCGGGTCGAGGCCGTGCAGGAACTCGTCGCGCAGGCTCGCGCCGTCTCCGTCGGCGTCGTCCGTCGGCAGGGGGCTGTTTGATGTGAAGTACCACCTCTCGAAGCCGTCGAGCACGCCGTCGTTGTCGACGTCGCCGTCCGGGTCCGCGGCGAGATCCTGGGCGATGCTGAGCATCGGGACGAAGCGCCACTCACGCCAGATCGAATGCAGGCTGTCGAAATTGGGGTCGGGCTTACCCTCGGAGTCAATGAACCCGCTCTGTCCCAGTGGGAAGATGAACTCGCCAAGCACGGTGGGCCCAACCTCGACGATCTGCTCCCAGGTGCCTCGGTCGCCGGTGGGCGTGGGTTGGAACACAAGGTCAGGGTAGAGCGCGGACAGAGGATGCTCATAGGTGTCCTCGGGGCGCGGCTGGTCGGCTGGTATGCCGCCTAGCTCGTCTATCGTTTGGGAGAGCGTGTCTCGCACAACGACCCGCCAGTCTTCGCCGTTGAAGTAGTCGCCGCTATACCTCTGGATGTAGCGCCCAGGGGGACTGCCCGCCGCGGTGTCGATGGCGTGCTGGACCAGGTTCAACGCCGAAGACCCCGTGGGCGCGGCCACCGTCGTCCCCGAGAACTCATCCCCGAAGATAGCGTTGCCCAGGCGGTCTATTAGTTCGTCCAGGAACGCGAACTCTCCGGCCGAGACGGTGTCCGTCACCGGGTCGATGAAGTGGCGGCCGAAGTCGGGACTTCGATCATAAGCCTCGAGGGCGGCCAGCACGGTGTCCACCTGCGGGTTGCCGCCGTTGCCGACGGCGTCGACGGCCTCCCGAAGGCGCGGTATCAGGTAGCGGCCGAGCATACCGCGTTCGTCCAGGCCGGCGACATCCTTGTTGAGCTGGCGCTGGTCGGCGCGGGTCCAGTCGCTGTCGGCGGCCAGGCGCTCCATGATGAACGTGCTACGAAACTCGCGGCCGAACCCCCGGCCCTCGCCGCCGCTGTTGGCGTTGTTGTCATCGGCGGTGGCTGCCTTGTTGTTCCAGTTCGCGGTGTAGCCCTGGGCGGGGTTTATCGTCTCCGGCATAGCGACGATCTCGTACGCCTCGAACAGGTCGCCGGGGGAGGGAACGAAGCCCCAGTCCTCCTCGAGGGTGAGAGTGTCGCCGGTGTTGCTGGCAATGCGGCGCGACTGTTTGGCTCCGTCGCCGGCGACGATGGTGACAATGTACTCGCTGCCCTTCTCGTCCGGGTGGGCCATTCGGTAGTTGAAGGGAGGCGGCGAAAGGTCTCTCCCTGCGAAAGCGCCATCGCTGGTAAGCGTGTTTGCGGAGGCGCTATCCACGGTACCGCTGAGGAAGACCAGCTCGTTGGGCGCCGTGCCGTCCATGGGCAAGCGCGTGTCGGTAGGGAGGGAACCCTGGCGCACGCGCGAGAAGCCGCCGGACCAGTAGCCGATGTTGCCCGCTCCCGGCCCAAGATCCGTGCCGATCCCGTTGAAGGGCTGATTATCGGCTGCCAGGAAGTTGTGCGTGCTCGGCATCAGGCGGGTGCTGCGGCGAATGTCCAGGATACTCTCCGACCGCTGAAGCATGGACCAGCCGAGCACGCTCGTGGACTCCTCCATCCAGAAGGCGCTCTCCTGTGAGACAACGACGATGTCCTTTCCCGCGGCCGCCGCTACATACTCTGACGTGGAGTCGGGCACTGCCGTCCAGGCGGCGTCCAGCGTCAGGGCGTCGCTGGTGTTCGAGAGGATACGGCGCATCTGGCCGGCGCCGGTGCCCGCCGTGATGGCGACGTAACCGCTGGACAGGTCGCCGGAGAAGGCGCCGGGGCTGGCGAGCGAGGTCGCTGTCGCCGATTCGACCGAGCCGAGCGCATCGCCGAGGAAGGCGTCGACCGTCCGTGAGCCGCCGTTCGACTTTCCGTTCGCCGTGCGCTCGTGGGTGCGCCAGACGACGACGGGGACGGCCGACCCGTCTGAGCCGAGGATCTTCTCGGTGCGCACGCTCATGGGAGCGGGCGTGCCCTCATCGTTGTAGCGCAGCGAATCGGTGTCCTCGAGGATGAGCTTGTCGAGATAGAAGTCGTTGGTCTTGAGCTGGGCCGTGGTGCTCGTCCAGGCAACGTTATCGGTGTGGCCGATCAAGATGTAGGGCCCGCCGACCAGCTCCATGCCAATGGCGCCGATACGATGATCCGCGCCCTCACCGCTGCGGTTCTCGCTGAAGTGCATGATGGAGGGGGTCTCGTAGCCCATCTGGGGGAAGCCACCAAGCCACGGGTTGCTGGTGGCGGAGCGGTCGCCGTCGATAATCCAGGAATAGCTGCCCATGGCGGGCCAGGCCCCTAGACTGCGCGCGAACTCCTCGCGATGAGCCTGCCGCTCCCTTACCGGCTCTAGGGCGGAGTCAAAGTCGTAGCCGGGAAGGCCTGCCGCTGATACAGCCGGGGACGACTCGGCCGGGGAAAGCTGGGCCAGGGGCCCGCCAAAGCCCGGCGCCCTCGGGTCGGGCACCGTTACGGGGGCCAGGGGGTCATTGAGGAAGTTCAGGTCGTCCCAGATCTGCTGTCCGTTGGCGGGGAACTTCTGCAGCAGGCTGTTGAGCTCGTCCAGACGCGACACCTCCGCGAAGTCCTCGCTACCGAAGGTCCGTATCTGGAGCACGCCGATGGCTGTGGCCATCTCAGGCGTGAACTGGAAGCCCCCGTTAGGGTGCTCGGGGTCCGCTCCGCCGGGCGCCCGGTAGTGAGGATCGACCTGATCGGAGATGTTGGTGGCGTTGCCGAAGAGATCGTCGCCGAGACCGAGCGAGCCGCGCAGCAGGCTCACCTCTAGCGGCTCTGGCAGGGTGCCAGCGTAGATGGCGTCGATGGTATCGTTCACGCCCTCGCAGTACGCCAGCAGCAGCGCCTGGCTATCGGGCGGGCTCTTTTCGAACATGTTGTTGAGTTCGGAGGAGGTGTAGCCCGTCCGGCGAACCTCCAGGTCGTCGTCTAGGGTGGACGAGTCAAGCGCGCCGAAGGCTTGGTAGAGAGTACCACGCGCCACACGACCGATGAGGATCAGCTGGCCCAATCGGTCCTTCGCGATCTCGCGGCCGTTCTCGCGGGCGAGCTCCAGGTCCGTATCGGCGTAGATGTGCGGCAGGCCGAATGCCGGCTCGCGCACTGTGACCGCCCCTGGGGAGGCGAGCGTGACGGAGGGCTCGATGTGTTGGCCACTCAGGGTGATGGCCAGCGTCACGATGAAGAGGACGGAGAAGGAGAGGAAGCGTCGGGTAGGCATAGCACATCCCTCCAGCGTTTCCGCGGCGGTAGCAGAGTCGCCGCTATGGCCTCTCGCGGTTAGGTGAAGCCCAAAGGCAGGCCGTGGGGCCCACGTCAGCGCCCACCGATAGGAGATACTCCCGGCGGTCGCAGTGTACGGTCAGCCGCAAACTACTCTGAGGGAGACGTGGTGTCAAGGTGGGCGTGTTGGGTCGCAGGTAGGTTGTGGGGTGGCAAAACCCCATCCTTGTCTGAAGAGCACTACCAGGCTTCTCCGCGACAGACAAATGCTCCACGGGGTAGATACGCGTCGCGCAGCGCTGGCTGAGTGCTAAGGTCGTCCAATCTCTCATGAACACGGAGCGGGCTTCCCGCGGAGTCGACGCAGACGCACACAGTGCCATGCGCAGCCTACCGATTGTCAGCATCGGGCAGCCCATAGGCCGACACGCGGTCGCCCAGATACGTGGCCGCACGCTCCATGACGCCCTCGATGTCTTGGTCGAATGTGTACGAACCGGAAGCATCCGCCGCCTCGACCACCTTGGCGAGGAAGATCTCGGCGTCGAACGGAGCGGCGAGCTGGCCGACGACGGGGATTGCTATCTCCGCTTCGGGCGTGCCGTCGAGGGGGACCAGGATCCGCGTTGTCTCGCTCCTCCGGTCCTATGCAACCGCCACCGGCACCTCGACTTTGACCTCCGCCAGCAGGCCTTCCAGCGCCGCCAGAAGCTGCTTTCGGAGTTGCAGGTCGCCCAGCGAGAGCTCCAATCGGACCTCCGCACCATCCAGAGCAGGGAGAGGCAGCTCGCTGCCGTGAACCTCGTGTCCAACATCGTCAGCCAGTCGCTGGACTTGAAAGACATCCTCAGCCGTGCCACCACCGCGGTGAGACAGGTCATGGACACCGAGGTCTGTCTCGGCTTCGTCGCGGACGAGTGCACGGGCGATCTCGTGCTCGAGTCATATGAAGGAGTGTCAGACGAGTTCGCCGCCAGCTCGGAGAGGATGAAGCTGGGCGAGGGCTTCAACGGCCGCGTGGCGGAGACCGGCGAGCCCATGGTGGTCGCCGACGCCTCGCGTGATCCGAGGCTGACGCGGCTAGCGGTGAGCCAGGAGGGGATTCGCAGGCAGCTCATCGTTCCCGCGAAGTCGAAGGGCAAGGTGATGGGTACCCTCTGTGTGGCGACGCGCCGCCCGAGGGAGTTTCCGCCGGAGCAGGTGGGCCTGCTCGGCGCTATAGGCAACGTCATCGGCGTGGCCATCGACAACGCCCGGCTCTACGAGCGCCAGAGGCACATGGCCGATGCGCTGGCGGCGTCGGAGAAGGGGTACCGGCAACTGTTCGAGAACGCACATGATGCCATCGTCGTGCAGGACCTGGACGGCAAGATCCTGATGACCAACGCGGCAGGCCTGAAGCTGGGAGACTACTCTGAGGGAGAACTGGTGGGCAAGCACGTGAGGGAGTTCCTCACGCCGGAGGGCCTCGAACTGGCAAGAGAGGTGGGGCGGAGGCTGCTTCAGGGCGAGGTCATCGATCAGGCCTACGACCAGCAGTTTCTCAAGAAGGATGGAACCCTCGCCCATGTCAAGCTGACGACCAGTCTTGTCACCAGCAACGGCCAGCCCAAGGCCTTCCAGCACATGGCCCGAGACGTTACGGAGGAGAAGCGCCTGGAGGAGAACATGCGCTTCTACCTGGAGCAGGTGACGAGAGCGCAGGAGGAGGAGCGCAAGCGCATCGCCCGAGAGCTTCACGACGACACGGCGCAGGAGTTGGTGGCGCTCGCCCGGCAACTGGAAAGCTTTGTCTCCACGTCGGGGAGGCTTTCGAAACGTCAGCTAGAGCAGGTGGACGAGATCCAGGGGCAGGTCGACAAGATGCTGGAAGGGATACGCCGCTTCAGTCAGGACCTGCGTCCCTCCGTGCTCGACGACCTGGGCCTGGTGCCCGCCCTCCAGTGGCTGACCTCGGACGTGGAGGCCCACTTCGGCATGGACGTGGGCATAGCGGTACTGGGGTCCGAGCGACGCTTCTCGCCCGAAATAGAGCTGCTTCTCTTCCGCATCGCCCAGGAGGCGCTGAGGAACGTGTGGCGCCACTCCGAGGCATCGAGAGCTTGGCTCACGATGGAGTTCGACGAGTGCAAGACCACGCTGACGGTGAGCGACAACGGCCGAGGCTTCGAGGTACCTCAAAGGCCCGGCGATCTGGCCAAGGTGGGAAAGCTGGGCCTGGCCGGAATGGCGGAGCGAGCCCGGCTCGTCGGGGGCACGCTGAGGCTGGAGTCGAAGCCAGGCGAGGGAACGATCGTGACGGTGGAGGCGCCCATCTAAATCGAGATGCAAGCCGAAGGCTTATGCGGGCACCTCCACTACCACACAGGTGCCCGCACCCGGCTCCGACGGTAGAGTCAGCGTTCCCCCACGTATCCGCACCCGCTCTTCCATCCCTATCACGCCGAGCTTGCCATTCGCGGCGAGGTCGCTCACGCTCCGCGGCACATCGAAGCCCTTGCCGTCGTCCGCGACCGTCAGGGTAAGCGCGTCGTCCCGGAAGTCCAGCGTCGGTAGCCCAGCGCGCTGTGGGGCCGCACCGTGTTGTAGTGGCGTCGCCACCCGCTACCTCAAGGAGAACCCCTTCCGCTCGCTGCACAACGTTCGCCTCCCCAAGAAGATCGTCCGGCCCTTCTCCTCGGACGACGTAGTGAAGCTGCTTGCCTGCTGTGACCCCGCTACCGCCGCTGGAGCGCGGGACCGCGCGGTCGTCCTCAGCCTTCTCGACACCGGCGTCCGCCGCTCGGAGCTCGTGCAGCTCACATTACCCGAACGACCTGGCCGCCAGCGGTGTCGTAGCTGGTGATGCAGCTCGCATGTGTCGCGCGGTGCGATGCCGTCGTTGCCGAGCCTGGGGACGTGGGCTTGCGCCCACGCGTGCCGTGCATGATGCCGAGGTGCAGCCGCTACGGAGCGATAGGCCGGGAGGGTTGCCGGGGGCCTCCACGCCGGGCGCGCAGATGGGTTCTTGGCGCTTCACAGTATCAGGGGAGATCACTGGGTTGATATGGGAAGGCTCGGAGCGCTATCCTGAGAGGCGCCCTCGCCTCCAGTGACGGGTCTTGTATGGCAAAGCGTCGGGCCGGGATTCGACTCGCGGGCGTCCTGCTCGCTCTCGCCACGGGCGTGGCAGTCGCCGCCTATCCGCCCGCCGGAGGGACAGGCCACGCGTCGGCCGCCAGCATCGACCGGGACTTTCAGCCCGTCGTCCTCACGGGCAGCTCCCTGCCGGGTCTCCAGGGCCTGTCCACCAGCAGTATCGTCGTTTACGCCTATGACAGCGGCATAAGCAACTGGGCGGCAATCCCCTCCCAGGTCGACGAACGAGCGGACGTCACCCTCCAGGGGCAGTGCGTTCACACGGCGCTCATGTTCGCTGAGGAAGACGGCCTCCTGGATGCTGACGACGAGCTGGCTTTCATGGCATCCGACCTGGGTGACTTGGCCCCAGACAACATCCGGCCCCCCGCCGACAGCCGGGCGGTCTATCGAGTTGAAGTGACCGATCCCCGGCCCGGCGGCGGGCAGGGCTGGGCCTACGTCGCCGCCTCGGCATCGCCGCCCCCTCCTCCCGCCGACTACGTCTCGTATACCACCACCCGAAGCCTCCCAGATGAGCAATCCATCGTGTCGGAGGATACGCTGGTCGAGACCGCCGGCTATCAGGCCCACTTCTCAGGCCGCTGGACGATGGATGGACTGACCGTCAAGCCGGGGCCGGACGTCCTGGACAAGCTCAGGGGGACAGTTTATGGCTCGCCGGACAGCCCCGGTGAGACCGAGTTCCTCTGGGACGGCACCAGCCAGACGCTCTACTTCAAGGGCGGGCCGGTGCAGGCGCTCCGGGTGATTCGCGGCGCAGCCAGCGGCCCGGCCGTCACCTACACTGTGGAGTTCTACGCCTCCTACATTCGCTGGCTCATCCACCTGCGCGTTCACGGGGTCACGGACATCTACCGCTTCTTCGACTACAACGCGAACGCGAAAGGCATGACCTACTACCGGTCGACCACCCCCACCGGTTTCACCATCGACGGCATCGCCGATTTCCCGGGCAGCGATGTGGGGCCATGGGAGGAGGTGACCGGAGCGGCAGGGACGTTGGTCCACTACCTCTCATTGGATACGAATGCCGCATACCCCACCCCGTACTATCGCGACGCGACAGGCATCACCGAGCCCTCGGGTGGCGACGGCAACGCTTATGGCAACCACGGCGTCCACCTCCCGGACGTCGCCGACACCGACTGCGGAGGACCGGGCAACTACCTGGTAGGTGACACCAGCATCTATGTGCTTCCGCCCGACCAGGGGCGCGTCGGCGATCAGTACGCGGAGCTGGAAGAGAACCCGATGCAAGTCACGGTCCAGGCGCTGCCGACGGCCCCCGTGGGCGGCATTGCGGAGCTTCCGGACGTGGCGGCGACGGCACCGGAGGCTGAGAGGTCGGCCAGTCCCAGCGTGGCGCTTGTAGCTGCCGTGGCGACCGCTCTTGCGGCGGGCGCCATCGCGCTGGGCGGCGCGGCGTGGTACGTGAGGGGACGCTGATCACGAAGCCGGGTGCCTGGCGTACTGGATACGGCGCACCATAGCGCGTCTATCCTACTTCCACGCTACCTCGTACACCCGCTGGCGGCCGATGCCCTTTAGCTGCTTGCGACCGGCGTCGCGGAATTCCATCCCCGCCAGGGAGCCGACGAGGTCCCGCACGAGTTCCGACACCAGTATTTGTCCTCCCGTGGCCCTGTCGGCGATGCGGGCGGCGAGGGTGACGGCGGTGCCGAAGTAGTCGCCCGCCTCCTCGATGGACTCACCGGTGTTCAGGCCAATGCGGACACTTATGGGGGCTTCGGCAGGCTCAGCCTGAGCGGCATTTCGAGCGGCGAAGGCCCGCTGGATGTCGACGGCACAGGAGAGGGCCCTCGACGCGGACGAGAACGCCACCATGAAGCCGTCGCCCGTGTGCTTGACCTCGTGGCCGCCGTGGCGGGCGACCTGCTCCCTAAGGATGCGGTTGTGCTCTCGAAGAAGCCCATGATAGGCCGGGTCGCCAAGGCGCTGGGCCAGCGCGGTGGAGCCCTCGATGTCGGTGAAGAGGATCGTGACGGTGCCCTCGGGCGAGGCCTGCGTCAGGACCTGTTCGTGGTCGTCGCGAGATAGGGGCAGCAGCAGCGCCACCGAGCTATCTCCAATGCCTCTCCCCTCAGTTCCAACCACGCCGTAGAGGAGCTCGTCTTGCGCCGTGACGGCTCGCTGAGCTTGAAGGCGCGCTCGAAGCACGCGGTCCAGGTACACCCTCATGTTCATTTCCTGGTAGAGCTTCAGGGCCCGATTGAAGCTCGACATAGCGCCTTCGATGTCCCCCGGCTGGTTGCGGGTGGCGAGCATCTGACCATACCAGCGGCACGTAGCAGCCAGCTCGACGCGAAAGCTGTTGGCCTCGCACAGCTCTATCGCCCGCCTGAAGTTGGCTTCCGCCTTCGACCAGCGGGATTGGACGCTGTCTATCATCGCGAGCAACCGGTACGGCAGGGGGAAGTAAGGAGAGTAGGCTACTAGAATCCGCTGATCGACAACAGCGGCCATCGCCTGTCTGAGGTCTACGGCTTCCTCCACATTCCCAAGCTCTAGCTGGAGATCGGCCAGGTTCGCCAGGCCTGCAGCCAGCCGGATATCGAGGGGCTCTTGGGTCCTGAGCCACCCTGGCCTGGCGGCGAGCATCTTCTTCGCGCCTTCGAGGTCGCCGCTGTCGAGGCGGAGGCGGACCAGTCGGGGCCAGGCAGAAGAAGCGAGCGCCGGCCTGCCTGCCAGCTCGAATACGATATCTAACTGCTTGAGCCTCTCCTCGGCCTCCTCGAACCGACCGGTGAGGAGCTTGGGGCCGGCGGCTGCCTCCAGACTGCCTGGAAGGGCACTGACCAGGCTCATCTCTCTAACCAGTCGAAGAGCCTCCTCAGCCAAGCGCTCCGCCTCCTCGAATTCGCCCCTCCCGGTCTTGTACATCGACAGGAATGCCTGGGCCAGGGCGACTACCGGGTGGTTACCGGCTCGACGGGCGAGGGGGAGCAGTCGCTCACATATCTCCGCGCCCTCAACCCAGCGGCCCAGTTGTGCCAGCGCCAGCCCTTGCAGACCCATGCAGGAGGTTGCCGTGTATAGATTGCCTACCGCGCGCGCCCAGGCCTCACCCTCGGTGGCTAGAGACAGCGCCCTCTCACATGCGAGGTAGCCGATCAACGGGACGCCCACGGTAGAGGCGATCCTGATCTTCATGTCCACGTCGCTCATGACGCCGACCCGGCCAGCGGCTGCCTCGGCAGTGTCTCGGGCCTCACTTGCCTGGTCCAGCAACATGTGTGCGGCAGCCTTCTGAGCCGCCAGAGCGATCCCTACGTCCGAGCCGGCGCCCACGAGAGCGAGGCCCTTCTCAACACAGTCGAGCGCTTCTTGGCCCCGGCCCCGCCAGGTCAGGAGGTAGGCTAGCTCTCGGCAGACAACAGCTGCCCCCTGCTTGTCACCGGCGGCGTCGTACTCAGACAGGGCCTGGCGCCAACTGACCGCCGCGCCACCCCAGTCACCCGCACCCAAGCGACCCTGTCCCTTCCTGAACAGAAGTTCAGCCACCTCCCGTTGCGGAATCCGGACGGCCCGCTTGCTCATCTGCACCGCTTGCTCGAAGTGGCTGGCGGCCTCTTCGTGGGCGTACATCGAAGCAGCCCGCTCGGCGGCCTTCACTCTGTATTCGAATGCTTTCTGCGGCGAGCCCGTCTCCCCGGCTTCCTCGTAGTGGTAGGCCAACTCGGCCACGTAGTCCTGAAGCCGGTCTTCATAGGCTCGCTCCAGCTCCTGAGCGGCCCGCAGGTGCAACTGTTGACGGCGCGGCCCGCTCAGACCCTCGTACAGGCACTCGCGTATAAGGGCCTGCGTGAATCGATAGTGGAGATGCCCGTCCTCCTTCTGCTCGCTAACCAGCTGGCGGGCAAGTGCTTCCTCTAGTGCATGGAGAACCGCCTCTTCTTCCAAGTCAAGCACCCGACAGATCACTGAGAAGCTGAAGCGGCGTCCCAGCACGGAGCCCACCTGGAGAAGGCGACGACCATCGCCCGACAACCCGGCCAGCCTGCGCTCC
>CAZMGB010000025.1:0-32065 GCA_964565775.1 uncultured Dehalococcoidia bacterium | reverse complement strand
CCTCGACGCCATACCCGCCGAGGCAGCCGCCGAGGCGCCGCCCGCGATCCTTCGCCTCGCCTACCCCGCCGACTACACCAGCCTCATCGAGAGCGCGGCCCAGAGCGAGCAGATCTCACCCCTGGTCCTGCTGGCGATGATCCGACAGGAGAGCTTCTTCGATCCGGATGCCGGGTCGTCGGCCGGGGCCCTCGGCCTCACCCAGATCCTCACCGACACCGGCCGCGACATCGCCGGCAGCCTCGGCTACACAGATTTCGAGGCCGAAGACCTGTACCGGCCGTCCGTGAGCATACCCTTCGGCGCCCACTACCTCTCGCAGCAGCTCGCCGCCTTCGCCGGCAACCTCTACGACGCCCTCGCCGCCTACAACGCCGGCCCCGGCAACGCCGCCCGCTGGCGAGACTCCGCGGGCGATGACGTAGACCTCTTCCTCGAGAGCATCGAATTCGACGAGACCTACGACTACGTCACCAGCGTCGTCGAGAACCTCGCCCGCTACCACCAGCTCTACGCGCTGCCCTGAGGGCGACACCGCCGCCCAGCCACCCGCCCTCCATCACCCTGCACTCTCATTGACACCCCCCAGAGCGGCGACTACAATGGTTCAGAAGTTAGCGATTGGAGAGGCGCCCGTGCCGAAGCGCACCTACCAGCCCAAGCGCATCCCTCGACGGCGAGAGCACGGCTTTCGAGCCCGCATGAGCACTCCCGGCGGCCGCCGCGTCCTCCGCGCCCGACGCCTCAAGGGACGCAGGCGGCTCACCGTGGTCTAGCTCGGTCGCGGGCAGGCGGCCGGCCCATATGCGCCGGCAAGAACGGTTAAGGAAGACCAAGGACTTCGATGCCGTCTACCGCAAGGGTCGCGCCTCTGCCAACCAACTGGTAGCCTTGCGGCTCTTACGGAACCGTCTCCCCTACAACCGCTACGGCTTCTCTGTGGGAAAGGGCCTGGGAAAGGCCGTCGTGCGGAACCGTGTGAGGAGGCGACTGCGGGAGGGGATACGCTCCCTTGCCATTCAGCCCGGTTGGGATGTTGTGATAAGCGCCCGCCGTCCGGCCGCCACCGTCGACTATCACGAGTTGCGGCGTGCGCTGGCCGGACTGCTCTCGCGAGCCCACGTCCTGGAGCGGGGCGCGCCCGCGAAGGAGACGAGGGAAGACAGGCAGCCAGAGCCATGAAGAGACTCGTTCTCGCAGCCATAGGCACGTACCAGCGGAACGTCTCGCCGGGGCGACCGCCCGCCTGTCGCTTTCAGCCTACCTGCTCCCACTACAGCTACGAGGCTATCGAAAAGCACGGGCTGGTGAAGGGTGCATGGCTCACCGGAAAACGACTGCTGCGCTGCAACCCTCTCTCCCGGGGTGGATATGATCCTGTCCCATAGGACCTCTCGACACCCCGGCCCGCGGAGCTGTTTCACGTGAAACAGCCCTCGGGCAGCCAAATCGGAACGGAAGGACGGCTCACAGCTCGGGATTGAAGCGTTCGGGGGCGGCAGCTATCGTCCTTATCGCGGCCACGCTGCTGGCGGTGGGCTGTACCAGAATCGCAAAGCCCGAAGGCTGGGCGGCGCCGGTGCAGACCGACAGCATCCTCCTCGCCACCGTCAAGACCGGCGAGCTGACGGCCATCGATCTTGCGGGGGGCAAGACCCTTTGGACCTTCCCGCTCAAGGATGACAACTTGAAGCTGGAAGGACTCTACGGCGATCCGGTGGTAGTGAACGACAAAGTCTATTTCGGAGCCTACAACGGCGACTTCTTCGCCCTCGACCTGGCGTCGGGGCGGGAGGTCTGGCCGCGTCTGGTGACCGGCGGCGCCATCGTCGGCGGCGCCGCCATCGCCGACGGTACCGTCTTCGTGGGCTCCGGCGACGGCAAGCTCTACGCCCTCGACGCCGAGACAGGCGAACAGCGCTGGACGTTCGACGCCGGCGACGAAATCTGGTCGACCCCCGTCGTGAACGAAGGGGTGATCTATTTCACTTCGATGGGCGGCAAGGTGTACGCCCTCGACGCGAAGACCGGCAAGGAGAAATGGGGGCAGCCGTTCGAGGTCAGCGCCGCCATCGCCTCCACTCCCTCTCTCTCTCAGGGACGCCTGTTCGTCGGCGCCTTTGACAGCACCCTCTACGCCCTCGACGCCACGAGCGGCCAGGAGGTGTGGTCCTTCAAGGCGAACAACTGGTTCTGGGGCGAGCCCCTAGTTGACGGGAAAGCGGCCTATGCCGGCGATCTCGACGGCAAGGTCTACGCCCTCAGCTTCGCCGACGGCACGCCGCTCTGGGAGCAGCCTTTCCAGGCGGTTGCAGCGGTCCGCGCCGCGCCCACCTTAGCTCTGGGAGTTCTCGTGCTGGCCGACCACGACGGCAACGTCTACGGGGTCGACCCGGCCAGCGGTCAGGAGAAGTGGTCTTTCACCCTCGCCTCCGGCGTGCTGGCCGACCTCCAGAAAGCCGAATTCGAAGGGAGCACCGTCGTCTACGCCAGTACCCGCGACGGCGACGTCGAGCGGATCAGCCCGGCGGACGGGAACCATACTTCCGTCACCGCCCTGGCCCTACCCGCGGCTACCCCTGCGACACCCAGCCCGACGGCGACAGCGCAGGGCAGTCCGGTGCCGGCCACGCCGACGCCATAGAGTTCACTTTCCGCCATGGATCTACTCCAGCTATTCCAGATTCTCCTCGTAGACCCGATGACCAACGCGCTCATAGTGTTGAGCCGGGTCTCCTTCGGCAGCTTCGGGCTGGCGATCGTCATCTTCACGGTTGTCATGAGGGGAGCGACCTTCCCCCTCACCGCTGCCCAGCTCAAGACCAGCCGTGCCATGTCTGTCATTCAGCCCAGGTTGCAGGAGATCCAGAAGAAGTACAAGGACCCGAAACGGCGCTCCGAAGAGACCATGAAGCTCTACCGCGAGGCGGGCGTCAACCCCATGGGCTGCGTTCTCCCCATGCTGATCCAGTTCCCCATATGGATCGGCCTCTACCAGACCATCCGCAGGACGGTGGGCGCCACGCCGGAGAGCCTGGTTGACCTGTCCCACAGGCTCTATCCCTGGTCCTACATCCGCGAGTCGGTGCCCCTGGCCGACTCCTTCATCGGCTTGAACCTGGCTCACCCCAGCTTCGTCCTCGCCCTTGTTGTTTTCGCCTCCAGCTACGTTCAGCAGAAGATGGTCACGCCCACCACTGTCGACCAGCGACAGCAGTCCATGAACAACATGATGCTCTGGATGATGCCCCTCATGTTCGGCTGGTTCACCCTTCAGGTTCCCAGCGGTCTGGCCGTATACTGGGTGGCGACGAACATCGTAGGTATCGTCCTGCAGGCCATCTACATGCCCGAACGTCTGAACTGGCGCAATCTCCTCACCTTTGGCCCGGCGCCCGCCCAGCGGCCCGCACCAGCCCACTCGACGGTGGGCGGTGGCGACCACCCTCGCCCCGAAGTGGCGACCGACCCGACCGAGGAGGCAATCGAGGCCGCCAGGCCCGCAGGCCAACGACGCAGAAAGAGGTCTTCTCGTGGAAGGCGTAGAGGCAAGCGGTAAGACCGTCGAAGAAGCCATCGAGAACGCGCTGGCGCAGCTCGGCCTCGACCGCTCACAGGTCGAGGTAGAGATCCTGAGCGAGGGCCGCTCCGGCATCCTCGGGATCGGCGGCGAGAGCGCCCGCGTGCTGGTGGCGCCCCTGGCGGCCGAGGAGCCTGAGGGCGAAGACACCGAAAAGGCGGTGGCGGCCCTCAAGCGCCTGCTGGAGCTCATGGACGTCGATGCGAGCGTGCGAGTACGCGCTCCGCAAACGCCCGGCGACGGCGTCGGCCTCGTCAAGGCGGTCCTCGACGTCACAGGCGAGGATCTGGGCATCCTCATCGGCCGCCGCGGCGAGACCCTGGCCTCCCTTCAGTACATGGTCAATCTGATGGTCGGCCGCCAACTCAAGTCGAGGACCACCTTCGGCATCGACATCGACGGCTACCGGCGCCGGCGTGAGGAGTCGCTCAAGGGTCTCGCTCTACGCATGGCTGACCGGGTGAGGAGCACGGGCCAGCCCATCACCCTGGAACCGATGCCGCCCAACGAGCGACGCATCGTCCACCTGGCGCTAGCCAAGGACCCCACCGTCATCACCGAGAGCGTCGGCGAGGGCGAAAGCCGCAAGGTAGCTATCGCGCCCCCTCGCTAATTGCGCGCCGCTTGCGCATCCGTGCGGCGGCTCACGAGAGCCGAGGACATGGTGATTCCCGACTTCCTGGTGGTTGGACACGTGGTCAAGGATGAGGCGCCAGAGGGATGGCGTCTGGGAGGAACGGCGAGCTATGCGGCCATGCAGGCGAGCAGGCTCGGCCTCAACGCCGCCATAGTGACCAGCGCGGTCGAGAGCGACCTTGCTGACCACACACTTCCCGCCGAGGTCCACTTCCTGCCGTCACAGGCCACTACCGTCTTCCGAAACGAGTACAGCGACGGTCGTCGTACACAGCACCTGCTCTCGCGCGCCCGCGACCTCTCGAGCGACGACGTGCCCGTCGAGTGGCGCCGCGCCAAGATCGTGCTCCTGGGCCCCGTTTGCGGCGAGGTTCCACGGGAAATCGCCCATGTCTTCGAGGGCTCCCTTCTCGGCGTCTCCGCCCAGGGCTGGCTGCGTCGCGTCGGGCCTCAGGGACAGGTGCTCCCCCAGCCCTGGCGTGATGTCGCCCTGTGGCGCGTCAGCCGTGCCCTCTTCGTGTCAGAAGAGGACCTCGGCGGCGACGAATCACCGCTTCAGGAGTGGGTAGAACACGTCCCCATCCTCTGCCTCACGCGGGCCGACCGGGGCGCACGCGTCTACTTCGACGACGCCTGGCACAGCATACCCGCCTTCGCTGAGCGCGAGGTCGACCCCACGGGAGCCGGCGACGTCTTCGCCACCGCCTTCCTCATCCGCTTCCACGAGACCAACAACGTACCCGAGGCGACCCGATTCGCCGGCGCCGCCGCCAGCCTTTCGACAGCCGCCGAGGGCATCCATGCCATCCCGACGCGGGCGCAGGTAGAGGAGCGCCTGGCCAGGTCACCGGAGACCGTCCTCCAATGAGCACTGTGCTGGCCCTGGCCAACCAGAAGGGCGGCGTCGGCAAGACGACGACCGCCATCAACCTCGGCGCCTGCCTGGCCGCCCGCGACCTGCGCGTCCTCCTTATCGACATCGACCCTCAGGCGAACGCCACCGCCGGACTGGGCCTCGTCGCCCCCGCCGGCCGCAGCATCTACGAGGTGCTCGTCAACGACCTGACCCTCTCCGAAGTGACTCTGGAAACGCCCCAGAGCGGGCTCTCACTCGTGCCCGCCTCCGCCGACCTGGCCGGCGCCGAGGTGGAACTCGTACCTGCGATGGCCCGCGAGTACCGGCTCCGACGCGCTCTGACGGCGATCCGGGACGTCTACGATTTCACGATCATCGACTGCCCGCCCTCTTTGGGGCTCCTCACCATCAACTCCCTGGCCGCCGCTGACGAAGTCATCGTCCCCGTCCAGTGCGAGTATCTGGCGCTGGAGGGTCTGGGGCAGCTTTCGCTCACGCTCGAACTGGTCCGTCGCAACCTCAATCAGGGCCTCCGTCTGCGGGGACTGCTCCTCACGATGTACGACGGCCGAACGAACCTGTCGCAGCAGGTGGCCGAGGAGGTACGGAGCCACTTCCCCAACACCTTTGACGTGGTCATTCCGCGCGCCGTCCGCCTCAGCGAGGCCCCCAGCCACGGACTCCCGATTTCCGGCTATGATCCGTCGTCGCGCGGCGCCAAGGCCTACGAGGCCCTGGCGGACGAGGTGCTCCTGGCCCTGCGAAAGGCACCTGTCTAGGAGGGAACGATGGCGAAGGGAAAGACCGGCCTCGGTCGCGGCCTCGGCGCTCTCATCCCGGCCCTCGCCCCCAGCGTGGAGACGGTGGACATCGAACGCATCGTCTCCAACCCCCACCAGCCACGCACGGCTATGGAGCCGGAGGCGCTGGCCGAACTGGCCGAAAGCATCCGCCAGCACGGGGTCATCCAGCCGCTCCTCGTCAGCCAGGTCGAGGCGGAGGGAGGCGGCGCGCCGACTTACCAGATTATCGCGGGAGAACGACGGCTCCAGGCGGCGCGCCTGGCCGGCCTATCGCGCGTGCCGGTCGTGCTAAAGGAGGCCACGCCCCGCGAGGTGCTGGAGCTGGCCCTCGTCGAGAACATCCAGCGAGCCGACCTCAACGCCCTCGAGGAGGCCCAGGCCTACCGGCGGCTCGGCGAGGACTTCGGCCTCGCCCAGTCCGAGATAGCCGCCCGTGTGGGCAGGAGCCGGACGGCCGTCGCCAACTCGTTGCGCCTTCTCGGCCTCAGCGACGAGATGAAGGCCAGCCTCGCCGGCGGCGAGATCACCTCCGGTCACGCCCGCGCCCTCCTCGGCCTGCACAGCCCCCGCGACCGTCACCAGGCCTGGCGACGCGTCGTCCAACGCGGTCTCTCCGTTCGCGAGACCGAGGAGCTGGTGCGAACCTGGCCCGGAGCCGCCCGGCGGGCCAGGCCCGCTCCGCGCCGAGACCCTGAGACCGAGGCACTGGAGGAGCGTCTCCGCAGCGCCCTCGGAACGAAGGTGCGCCTCGCCAGGGGGCGTCGCGGCGGTCGCATCACAGTCTATTTCTACAGCGACGAGGAGCTCGAAAGTCTTCTCGATAAACTGGCGTCTTCCTAGAGAGGATAGTTGACATAATGGTGACTGACCCCAACCAGATCCTCCTTGCCGAGCAGCTCCGCATAACAGAGGCGCTCAAGTCCATCCCCGGCAGGGTCTCCCGCGAGATCGAAGGCTTGTCGGAGGAGCAGCTCCGATTCCGCCCTGCTGAGGGTGAGTGGTCGATCAAGGAGGTCTGCGGCCACCTGTGCGACTTCGCCGAGATCAACGACCAGCGACTGCACCGCATGGCGACGCAGGAGCGTCCCCTGCTTCCGGGCTACGACCAGGAGCAACTGGTGCGAGAGCGCAACCACCAGGACGCTGATATCAGGACGATCCTCGAGGAGCTATTGGCCCACCGCCTGCGCACCGTTGGGCTGCTCAGCGAGCTGGTCCACGCCAACTGGGCCCGCCAGGGCCGCCACATGGAGACGGGCGTCGTCAGCATTCGCCGCTTGGCGGAGCGCATCATCGCGCACGAGGAGATGCACCTGGAGCACATCCGCACCCTCAAGGCCCAGCTCGGCGTTCCCACGCAGGCCTGAGAGCCGGCTGACGCTGGTTCTTACGCTCCCGGCGGGCCGAGGGCCAGGCCGATGAGACGATAGGTCAGCTTCGCCGCCAGTTGCGCGCACGCCTTCGGCCCCAGGTCCGGCGCCAGCTCCGTCACGTCGAAGCCCACGATCCGCCTCTCTTTGGCGACGACGCCCAGCAGCGCCACGACCTCATCCCAGAGAAGTCCGCCCGGCTCCGGCGTGCCCACCGCCGCCATCTGCGACGGGTCGAGGCCGTCCAGGTCGACGGTCACGTACACGTTCTCGCCGAGGTAGCGGAGGAGCTGTTGGGGGCTCGTCATCAGCACCCGCAGAGCCTCGGGCGAGAAGTAGGGGAGATCTTTCTCCCGGATGAGGGACGCCTCCTCGGCGCTGGCGCTCCGCAATCCGACCTGCACGACGGGGCACGACTCGGAGATGCGCCGGAGCGTGCAGGCATGGCTGTAGGCGGTGTCCAGATACTCGTCGCGCAGGTCGGCGTGGGCGTCGACAGCGAGAACTGAAAGCCCGGGGACCCGGCGGGCGTGGGCCCGCACCGCACCGACGGCGACGGTGTGCTCGCCGCCGAGCGTCACCACGAACTTGCCGTCGTCCAGCAGCTCGCCGACAATCCCCTTGATCCGCCTCGACATCTCCTCTGGGCTGCCCGCGTGCGCGGCGACCTCCGGCAGAGTGTGGATGCCCCAGCGATAAGGCTCCCAGCCCAGGGCCACGTCGTGCAGCTCCATGTCCTCTGAAGCGTCGATGATCGCGCGAGGGCCATCGCGGGCGCCGGCGCGGGCGGTGGTCGTGGAGTCGTAAGGGACGGGCAGCACCACCGCCCGCGCCCGGTCGCGGTCGGCGAACGGAGGCGGCACGGCGGCGAAGGCACGCGGAGGATAGAAGCGCTCGTCGCTCACCGAGTGACGGTTCCTATTTCATGTCGTGCAAAGTAGCCGATCCGTAATTCTACATACGGAACGAGCGACGTAAAATAAGGCCTTGCCGAGGCCCGTTAACCTGGCCACTTTCCTTGCCTACTGTTCCTGCCCAGTAGAAAGGGGCTCATCGATGCAACGCACCAGCTGCTCAGCGACAAACACACGCCCCCTCCGAGCGCCCGTCACCTCCTCGAGGATTCCCGCCTCTGCCAATGCCGCAACGGCCCGGGAGGCAGTCAAGTAGCTGACGTCCAGCGACTGCTGGGCTCCGGTGATGCTCACCGCCGGCCGAGCAAAGAGAAGATCGAGAAGCCTTTGCGCGGTAGCAGCTCGCGTGACCCCGAGAAGTCGCTCGCGATAGTCTTCGCGCAACTTCAAAATCCTTTTGGATCGCTCCGCACCGTCCCGTGCCTGCTCAACCACTCCGCTGAGAAAGAAGCCCAGCCAGTCGCTCCAATCACCCTCCGTCCGGATGGCCTGAAGTCTGTCGTAGTACTCGCCCTTGTGAGCGTCGAAGAACGCACTGAGGTAGAGAAGAGGCTCAGGTAGATGCCTGTTCGCACACAAGTACAGAGTGATAAGCAAGCGGCCAAGCCTGCCGTTTCCGTCTCGGAAAGGATGGATCGCCTCGAACTGGTAGTGCATGAGGGCACAACGCACCAACGGGGGCATAGTCAGACGCTCGTGCAAGAAGTCCTCCCAGTCACCCAGCAGAGGACCCATTTCGGAGACAGGAGGAGGAACGTACACGGCGTCCTCCAACGCATAGGTTGGGGGTTGTCCTATCCAGTTCTGGATCGCCCTGAACTCCCCCGGAGTCTGGTCACGACCGCGCACACCCTGCAGCAGGCGTGCATGAAGCTCACGCACCAGGCGCAGGCCCAAGGGCAACTGGGCTAGACGCGTTATCCCGTGGTGAGCCGCCCCGACGTAGTTGGCTACCTCGCGGACGTCGCCTGCCCGAGCCCGCCTCTCCTGGGCAGCTTCAAAGAGGAAGAGATCGAATAGGGACGCCTGCGTACCCTCAATGCGGGATGAAAGAACAGCCTCGCGACTGAGAAAAGGCGCTATTAGCAGGTACGGGTTGGGCAGCGTGCTTCCGATGCCCGCCAACATGCCCAGCGCGCGGTCGGCCTCTGAGAGTAGAGACACAAGTCCGCTGTCCAGATCAAGGGAACGTGGAACCGGGCTCGGGACGAACGCCCAATAGCCTTGTGGCGTCTTGACCAGGTTGCCAGTTGGGCTATCCGATAGAGCAGCGATGTCCATCGCCTGTTTTACCACACGAAAGTAGCACGCCGCATTATTTTACCAAACAGGCGAAAGGTATTACAACGGCGGCTACGGAGAGCTGACGCAACTCCGATTCGCAGCCGTCCAGGCGCCCCGCATGCCGTCGAAGTTGATCGCCGGCAGGCGGCGACTCTTCACGGCCTCAGCGCTACCCTCGGCGAGCGCGCTGACGATGAGCGGCAGCGCCACGGTCGCCTCGACGTTCACGGTCACGAAGTCGGCCTCCGGCGCGATCTTGCGCCAGGACTGCGCCTCCTCGAAGGTGCAGCCGGAGAGGCCGCCCCACTGGGGCTGGTCCATCGTGATCTGAATGCCGTACTTGTGGCCGGATAGCTCCCTCGAGAAGATGTAGCTGGCCACCTCCGCCTGCTGGACGAAGTTCTTCGGCGTGCCACCGCCGATGTAGATCACTCCCGTGTTCTGCGCCGTCAGCGCGATGTGGGCCGTCTCCAGTACGTCGCCGATGATGTCGAATACGACGCGCTGGCCCGCCCTCACGCGACCGGAGGCGATGGCAAGCCCGTGGACGCTGTCGCCCAGAGCAGGACAGTAGACGGGCACCCCCGATTTCGCCGCCGCCGTGAGGATGCCCTCCTCATGGGCGGCTGGGATGAGCGCCCGCCCCAGCCCCTCGAAGTACTCACGCGTTGTGTAGGGCCGCCCCGGCTCCAGGGTGAGCGAGAAGTTCGTTACGAACTCCTCCGCCGCCGAGAAGTCGGTCTCCGACGCAAGGACGTCATAGAAGCGATTGATCCGCCGCCGGCCCAGCTCCACGTCGTCGGCCTCGGCGCTGGTCTGCCAGTGAGGCTTGCCCAGCGTCTCGTACACGTCGTGAAACAGGTTCGCGCCGGTGCTGACAAGGCAATCGACCATCCGCTTCTCGATGAGGTAGACGAGGACGCGCCGCATGCCGGCAGGCACCATGGCCCCCGCCACGCCCAGGAAGATGGTCGCCTCATCCTCGAGCATGCGAGACCAGATGCTACCGGCCTGCGCCAGGTTGCGGGCCTGGAACGAGGTACCGGCCATGCGTTTCAGGAGCTCGGCGGCAGTAGCTCGCTCCGTTACGGGGAAGGGTTCAACTTGGGTGTGCAGGTAGTCGTTCATGGGTCAGTTCCTCCACGCCGGAACGGTCGGAGCGGGCCCGCGTCAGGCGGGCCACTTCCTGCCGCTCTGCGCTGGCGTAGGGCAGCGCCTCCGGCACGGAATGCGGGTATTCGAGGCCACGCGCCAGGACGCGCGTCCGCACGTCCACGAGCCCAAAGTGCGCTTGCACATCGGCTACGGCGCGTTCAGCGTCGAACCCCTTGCACGAGAATATGTCGACCCAGACTAACCTGCGTTTAGGGAAGGTGTGAATGGAGATGTGGCTTTCGGCGATGAGAACGAAACCGGAGATGCCCCAATCCTTGGGTTTCTCGCCTTCGTACCTGCAGATCTGAGGAGGCGCGATCTTGGTCATCCCGATCCTTTTGGGATAGCGGTCCAAGAGCGCGCGTACTCCTTCTTCGCTTGCCAGCCTTTGCGGGTCGCCTCCGTACCCGTCAATCGTAACGTGCATCAATCCCCCCTTCCGTTCTGGCCAAACTCGGGGCCAAAGTTCGTTGCCTTTGCCTGACAATGCCCGCGACCTCACCGCGACGACCCTTCGCTCGAATACGTGGGAAAAGGCCCCCAGTGACGTATCCCGACGCGTCGGGAGCAGGCCACCAGCAGGCCGTATTAGGATGAATCTAGCCGAAGAGCTTCTGCCACCTGCTCCCGCTCTCAGGCGAGAGCACAGGCCGCATCCTATCACAGGGTGGCACCCTGTGCAATCCCGGATAATGGGCGATCCGGTGGCTTTTCCTGGGGGTCTCCGTTAGTCTGGGCCGCTCTGCCCTACCTTGAGGTAGCTGCTGGCGCTATCCTGCCGACCCCAGCGGTTGCGCGCGCTGCGCCGAGGCGCTAGCCGCCCTGGCCCTCCTTACGAGCCTCCGTGCCGCCGCGCGCACCGCCGCTGTCCCGCCGACCCCGACGGCCCCGACGACGACGCTTCCGCCGGCTCTGGGGCTTCCCGTCCTCCCCCACCGCGCCGCCGCTCTCCTGAGAGCGCCCGGACGCGGCCGCGACGGGCACCAGGTCCTCCCGGGCCCCCGCCTCCTCCTTCTCGTGCACGGGCGGCGCGGCCTTCTCGACCATCTCCAGCGGGCGCACCGCCGTCCCATATTGGAGGCGCATCTCGAAGACGGGCATCTCGACCATCGTCACACGGTCCTGCAGCCGGAGACTGACCGTCTCCTTCGCTACGTTGATGCTGACAACCTTGGCCGCTCCCACCGGAGTCGACACCACCTGGCCGACCTTGGGGAGCTGGCCCCTGATCTCTCGATACTGGTCGTACTCGTAGACCAGACAGCAGAGGAGACGACCGCAGGACCCTGATATCTTCGAGGGGTTGAGGGGCAGCTCCTGCTCCTTCGCCATCTTGATCGATATGCTGGGAAATGTGGTGAGCCAGGAGCTGCAGCAGAGGCGCTCCCCGCACCGTCCTATGCCATCCACCAGCTTGGCCCGGTCCCGCTCGCCCACCTGGAGGAGCTGGACCCTCGTCTTGATGGTCGCCGCCAGATCGCGCACCAGGGCGCGAAAGTCCACCCGCTCCTCGGCGGTGAAGTACAGAGTGAGCTGCGTGCCCTCAAGGTTGTAGTCGCCGGCGATGAGACGCATAGGCAGCCCATGGTCCTCCACTTTCTCCCGCGCCCTGATCAGATTCTCCTGAGCCTTGGTCCTCCACTCCTCCGCTTTCTCGAGGTCCTCCGGCTCCGCCAGCCGCAGCACCTCCTTCAGGGGCTCCTTGATCTCGTCCGCGATCACCTGATCGGGCGCCACGACCACCCGGCCCACTTCACGGCCATGCGAAGTCTCGACGACGACGTAGTTACCCACGTCCAGTTCGAAATCGCCTGCCTTGAAGTAGTAGATCTTGCCGGCCTCTTTGAACCGGACTCCCACAGTATCCGCCATAAGGGCTCCGAGCGCCCCTCGCCGGCCGGGGGGCCGCCGGCCTCGCACCGGCAGGCCCCGGCTCTTGCGCTACGAGCGCCGCGAGGGCTCGGCCTCCTTTCCAGACGCAGGCGCCGGAAGCTCCAGCATCAGGACCTCCAGCGCCAGATAGGGGTTCACGTTCTCCAGCAGATAGCGTCGGGTCTGACCTATCGCCTCCAGAAAACGCAGCAAATCTCTCATATCGTATTTTGTCCCTGCCGGGGCCAGTTTGTCCAGGGCGTCGACGTTGGCAACGGACAACGAGGCCTCCTCCCGCCCCGCCGACAGGCCGGCGCGGACCAGGAGGACATCGCGCCACCACTCCTGCCAGAGGTCCAGGGTCGCAAGAACGGCCTGACGGTCGCGCGCAAAGAGCGCCGCCAGGCGGCCGGCGTAGGCGAACCGCTCGTCCCGACCGGCCGAAGCCAGACGCCAGATCTCGGCCAGCGCCTCGCTCCGGGCCTGGAGGATGGACTCATCGTCGAGCGCGGCCACCGCCCAGCCGAGACGTCCGCCGCTCAGGCGCGCCAGCAATCGGGCCTCGTCCGCGGGCACCGACCACTCCCTTTCGAGAACCTCCGCGACCCGCGACACCGCCATGAGCGTGAAGGGCACGCGCCGACAGCGGGAGCGTACCGTCTCGGGCAGCGCCTCCTCCTCGCCCGTGACCAGGATGATCACGGCGGAGGCCGGCGGCTCCTCCAGCGTCTTGAGGAAGGCGTTCGCCGCCTCCTCGTTCAGTGCGTCGGCCGGATCGACGATGATGACGCGAAAGCGCCCCTCGAAAGGGGCGCGGCTCAGGAGATGGCCCAGGCGCCGTACCTGGCAGATGCGGATGTCCTTCGAGCCGTCCGTCGAATGGTCGCGATGCTCTGACTCGTCGCAGACGCCGCCGACGCTCACCACTTCGACGTCCGGGTGCTTTCCCTCGCCCGTCACGTGGCACTGACGACAGCGGTGGCAGGGAGGGTCCTCGCCGCGGCAGTTGAGTGCCGCCGCGAACTCGATGGCGGCGGTGGCCTTGCCGACGTGCGGCGGCCCCACGAACAGGTAGGCGTGAGAGAACCGGCCCTCCTCCAGGGCGCGGCTCAGCATCGATACCGCCTTCTCCTGTCCGACCACCTTCCACATGGCCCGCTCTCCCACGTTCGCCGGAGCACGTCCGCTAGGGGTAAACGTCACAGCGCGTCAGGTCCTCGTATGTCTCGCGACGGCGGATCAGCCGCGCTTTCCCGTCCTTCACCATCACGATGGCCGGCTTGAGGGAGCAATTGTAGTTGCTCGCCAGGGACAGGCAGTAGGCGCCGGCCACGGGTATCGCGATGATGTCGCCGGCCCACAGCTTCGGGAGGTCGGCGTCGCGGACCAGCACGTCGCCGGACTCGCAGTACTTGCCCGCCACCGTCACCCGCTCCGATGGCTCCTCGTCGAGCCGGTTGGCCACCAGCGCCTCGTAGGGGGCATCGTAGAGCGCGGGGCGGATGTTGTCGGCCATGCCGCCGTCGACCGTAACGTAGGTGCGCACGCCCGGCACCTCCTTGCTCGCCCCTACCCTGTACAGGGCCACTCCCGCCCGCCCCACAAGCGAGCGTCCCGGCTCCACTGACAGCTTCGGCAGGGGCAGCGAGTGCGTCTGGCACTCCGCTTTGAGAGCGGCGACGATGGTCTCCGCGTACTCAGCGATGCTGGGTGCGGGGGTGTCACGGGTATACGGGAGAGCGAAGCCGCCGCCGGGGCTGAACTCCCGCAGCTCGAAGCCGTGGCGCTTCCGCATCCGGGCAGCGAACTCCACCACCACCGCGATCGCTTTCTCATAGACCTCCATCTCGAAGATCTGGGAGCCTATGTGGCAGTGGAGGCCGACGACCTCCAGGCCCGGCGCCGCCAGCGCCTCGACGAGCGCCTCCTCGGCGCGACCGCCCGCCAGGGGCAGCCCGAACTTGCTGTCGAGGACGCCGGTGCTGATGTGTGCGTGCGTATGCGGGTCGACATCCGGCGTGACCCGCAGGAGCCCCTGCTGGCATCGACCCAGCGCCTGGGCGGCTTCGTTGAGGAGGAGCAGCTCGTGGAAGTTGTCCACCATTACGCGGCCGACGCCCGCCTCGAGCGCCTCCCGCAACTCCTGTGCCGACTTGTTGTTGCCGTGGAAATCGACCCGCTCCATCGGGAAGTCGACCGAGCGGGCAAAGGCCAGCTCGCCCCCGGAGACCACGTCAAGCCCCAGCCCCTCCTCCGCCAGGAGCGCCGCCAGCGCCCGGCCGATGTACGCCTTGGCCGCGTAGACGACCGACGTATCAGCATGGCGAGACCGGAACTCGTGAAGGAACTGCTGACAGGTGGCGCGGAGGTCGGCCTCATCGAAGACGTAGAGAGGCGTGCCGAACTCGCGTGCCAGCTCGACGGTGTCGCAGCCGCCGAGGGCCAGGTGGCCGGCCTCGCTGGCCGCCGTTCGCGGCAGCAGCGCCTTCAGAGGCAGCGCCTCCGCTTTCGTCTTGCGGATATTCGTCGTCATTCGCTCAATCCTTCGCGCGTTTCCTACGGTGCTCAATTATATTCCGCCCAAGGTAGCCGCTCCAGGGCGCTCCTACGCCAACTGACCAACCGCGTCGATGAAACGAAAGAAGAGTGGGATGTCATTCAAGTCTATATGCGTGTCGGGCGTGTACTCCCCGATTGCGTCCCACGCAGCCCTTAGCGAGCCGTGAAAGCCGTGCACGTCGAGCAAGTACAGCAACGCCTGATAAAGCAGCAATTGCACTGCCCGAAGATCCACCGTTACGTCGACACCAAGGGTTGCCCCCGGGTCGAAGTATCCCATAGCTGCTTCATGAAAGACCTCACACCTAAGACGCCATAGACGATCGATCAACTGACCATCGGGAACATCTGCACCATGTGATGCGCAGAGGGCGTTCAGACGACCCTTGATCAGCTCCCCTTTCCGTCCCCTGCCATCTTGCGGGCAGCCAACCAAAGATTCCAGAGCTGTCCACATCATGATGAATCTTGATGCCGGATCCTCCGTGGGCCTGGCTACACCCATCCAGTGCAGAGCGCGACGTATCCTTTGTACGATCTCGCCAGCCCCGTTTCCCTCACTGCTGAATAGCTCTTCTGGGAGGCGATCCAACACCGCAGAGGACAGCTTCGCGTTTAGCTGCGGCGTAGGGTCAGCGAGGTCACCGACGACCATTGTCCCGATTTGATCTCGAATGTAGGCCATAGGGGCAAGGGAGGGCTGGAGTCCCTTCTCAATAACCAGCACAGCAGGGAGAGCGCGAGCAGTCTTGGGCAATCCTATGTGGAACCCAGAACCTGACGGCGGCTCCTTGAGCCGGAGAGCATCGACCGCAACGTCAACCTGCCGCGAGGCGCCCTTGACGGCCTCTGCGGAGTCAACCGCAGTTGCGCCGACATGCGCTGCGGGAAATCCCTTCTCCAGCCATTCTTCTCTAAAGCTCTCGCCAAAGACCTTGCGGAGCATCTCTATCACTTGCGGTGGAGCCTCGAGCGTTGACCACCTAAACGTCACAGGGCCCACCCGTATCGGCAGCTCCGCCTGACCAAGCCCCTCGCAGAAGAACACCACCTCGTACGGTGTGTCCACACTCATGGCTCACCGCCCTCCGGCGCCGCAAGCTGATAGAATACCTCGTCGCCCTCACGACGTGCCTGCACCTTGCCCTCCGCCGACAGCTTGCGCAGGTGCGAGACGATCTGGCCGGTCGCCATCGGCACTAGCCGCTTGTCGAGCTCCGGGTAGACCGCCCTCACCAGTCGCTTCAGGCTGCCCCTGCCCGCGCCGATGAAGGCGAGGAGCTGCTCGTCGCGCTCACGCCGGTGGTCGATAAGCTCCTGGATCTTGCGATTCGGCTCGCGCACGACGGGGCCGTGGCCCGGGCAAAGCAGCGCAGCATCGAGGGTCTGCATCTTGCGCAGCGACGCGACGTACTGGGCCATATCGCCGTGGGGCGGCGGCGCGATGGCGGTGGTGCCCACTCCCAACACGTTGTCGCCGCTGAAGAGCACCCGCTCCTCCTCCAGGAGAAGGCAGATGTGGCCGGCCGTGTGCCCGGGCGTGTGGACGACGTGCAGCGTCGCGCTGCCCACGCGCAGCCGCTCGCCGTCGTCGACGAGCCGGTCGGGCACGGCCCGCGCCGCCTCCTCCCGCCAGCGAAGAACCGCCTCCCGAGCTTCCCGCGCCTCTTCCGGCACGTCCACGTCCTGATGCGTATCGACCCGCCCCGCCTCCCGGAGCAGCGGCGCCTCCGCCCGGTGGACAACGATGTCCGCCCCCGTGGCCTCCCGCAGCCGGTGAGCGCCGCTCGAGTGATCGAAGTGGTGGTGCGTGAGGACGATGTACGCCAGCTTCACGTCCTCCAGGCCGGCCAGGTAGTCCAGGCGCGCCTGCACCGACCGGTCGTCGGCGAAGCCGGCGTCGATTAGCGCTCCCTGGCCGCCGTCCGTCACAAGGTAGACGTTGGGAGGGTAGGGGCCGGTGTAGAAGCCGACCTCGGCCGGAATGCCGTGGACACGCTCCGTTATGCGCATGACACACTGATACTAGCGGGGATGACGAGCGGGGGGGAAGACCTGGCGCCTACGACGCGGCGAGAGCGCTCCGGCAAGCGGCCACCGCGGAGCTAAGCCTCTCGACTACCCGCTCCTTGGCCCGTCGCGGCGCACCCATCCTCAGCTCCTCACCGGCGCGGACGATCGGCAGGACAGTGACGTCGAAGACGTCCTGCCAGTCGCGCCGGAGCTGAGCGGTTGCCGCTGTGTCCTCGGCCTCGAGGACCGCCACCACGGCCACCGGCCCCGAGGGCCAGTACTCGGCTACAGGCTCGCATCCATCAGGAAGCCTGTAGCGACCGTGCCGGGCCAGCGCCGCCTGCCGCTCCTCTCGCGTCAAGCCGGGCTTCCAGGTCAGGAAAGCCATGTAGAGCATCTCGACTGCCCGTTCCCGCCATATTGGCCCACTTGCTTGTGTCGATTGTACACCCAGATCGCCAAGGCACGCAATTCAGCGGCGGTCGCCGAATCCGAAGGGTAGCAACAGAACGGCTCGCACGCCTGCTACGCTTCAGATATGCGCTCGGTGACAGCGGCCTTTGACACCACAGACGGCGTCTGCTATCCTCGCCGACACCGCAGCCCGCCATCACCCTTGCACCGCATGGCCTTCGAAGGAGAGAGCCGTGAGCCCGAAGAAGAGCGACGTCCGCATCGTCAAGGTCGGCCCCCTGGGCCCCTTCTCCAACAACGCCTACGTCGTCATCGACCGCGAAAGCAACGAGTCTCTGATCGTCGACGCTTCCTTCGAGGGGGAGAAGATCCTGAACGCCGCCAAACGCACGAAAGTCAGCGCCATCGTCGTCACCCACCACCACCCCGACCACTGGGCCTCCATCGATCTGCTCAAGGAGCGCACGGGCGCCCCCGTCTACTGCCACGAGGCCGACCGGGAAGCGCAGGCCGACAAGGTGGACCGCACGCTTTCCGACGGCGACGAGCTGGTGGTTGGCGGGGTCCGTCTGCGGGTAATCCACACCCCCGGCCACACGCCCGGCAGCATCTGCCTCCTTACGGGCAGGCACCTCATCGCCGGTGACACCCTCTTCCCCGGCGGACCGGGGCGCACCAACAAGCCGGAGGACCTCCAGCAGGAGATCCGTTCCATTCTGGACCGCCTCTACACCCTGCCGGACGACACACACGTCTACACCGGCCACGGCGACGACACCACCATCGGCCGGTCGAAGAAGGAGTACGCCGTCTTCGCCTCCCGCGAGCACCCGCCCGACCTCTGCGGCGACGTGCTATGGGAGAGTTCGTGAGGCCCCGTTCGCCCTCGTCAGAGGCGAATCAGCCCTCGGCTGAAGATGCGAATCCGCCCGGCCGGACGCAGGCGTCAGGGCGTGATTGACCCTCGAAAAACGCGTCCCTACAATGGGTGGCGTGAGATACAAACCGTTCTACAAGAGCACGCTCGCCAACGGCCTGCGCATCATCACCGCGCCCATGCCGCATACGCGCTCGGTCAGCGTCAGCGCCTATGTCGGCGCCGGTTCTCGCTACGAGCGGCCCGTCGAGGCCGGCATCTCCCACTTCGTCGAGCATCTCTGCTTCAAGGGCACGGAGAAGCGGCCCACCCCCCGCCAGATCTCTGAGGTCATCGATGGCGTCGGCGGCATCCTCAATGCCGGCACCGACCGCGAGCTGACCGTTTACTACTGCAAGGTCGCCCGGCCCCACTTGGAGCTGGCTCTCGACGTCCTCGTCGAAATGATGCGCTCGCCCCTGTTCGCCCCCGAGGAAATGGAAAAGGAGCGGAAGGTCGTCCTTGAGGAGCTGGCGATGGTAGCCGATTCGCCGTCGCAGCAGGTCGACATCCTCATCGACGAAGTGTTGTGGCCCGATCAGCAGCTAGGGTGGGACGTGGCCGGCAACGCCGAATCCGTGGCCGGCATCACCCGCGAGATGGCTCTCGACTATCTGCACCGCCAGTACGTGCCCAATAACACCGTGATCAGCGTGGCGGGCAACGTCTCCCACGAGGAGGTCGAGGCGCTCATCGAAGAGGCCCTCGGCGACTGGGAACGGGGCGTCCCCCACGGCTGGTTTCCCGCCGTCAACGGCCGGTCGGGGCCACGCTCGGCTATCCGCTTCAAGAAGACCGAGCAGGCCCACCTGTCGCTCGCCGTGCGTGGCCTCTCGAGCCAGCACCCGGACCGCTACGCTCTCGACCTCCTGAGCGTGGTCCTGGGCGAGGGAATGAGCAGCCGCCTCTTCATGGAGCTGCGCGAGCGCCGCGGCCTTTGCTACGACGTGCACAGCTACGTCAGCCACTTCCTGGACGCCGGCTCCTTCGCCATCTATGCCGGCGTCGACCCGGCCAATGCCCATGAAACGGTGCGTGCCCTCCTGGCGGAGCTGGTACGCCTGCGCGAAGGCATACCGGAGGAGGAGCTCACCAAGGCCAAGGAGCTCTCCAAGGGCCGTCTCCTTCTGCGCATGGAGGACACCCGCGGTGTCTCCGGCTGGCTGGGCGGACAGGAGATGCTCACGGGCCGCGTCCGCACCGCCGACGAAGTGGTCGACATCCTGGACGGCCTGACCGCCGACCACCTGACGCGGGTGGCCGAGGAGCTGCTCGTAACGGACCAGTTGAACCTCGCCGTGGTCGGGCCTTTCAAGAGCGAGCAGCGATTCGCCGCCCTCTTGAAGCTGTAGCCCCTCTGGGCAAAGCCGGTGCCATCAGCCTACCTGGAGTGGATCGACGGACATCAGCTCGTCGCCGTCGACGAGGGCGGGCAGGCCATCGTCATCGACGCTCCCGGCGGGGGCGAGACGTCCTGGCGTGGCTTCAAGCCCGTCAACCTGCTCCTCGCCTCGCTCGCCGGCTGCACCGCCTACGACATCCTTGACATCCTGCGCAAGGGGCGCCAGCGGCTCACGGACCTCCGGATCAAGGTGGAGGGCAGTCAGGAGCCGGAGCCGCCCTGGCCCTTCACCGAGATCCGCATCGAGTACCTGTTCCGGGGCCACGACCTGGACGAGAAGCGAGTGCGGCGCGCCGTGGAGCTGGCCGAGACCAAGTACTGCTCGGTGGGAGCCACGATCAGCGGCCGCGCCCGCATCGTCAGCTCCTTCCGCATCGACCCCGCCTAGCCGGCAGGCCTGCCGAGACGCCCACAGCGTTTCGACCTGCAACCCCCAGTCGAGCGCCGACAGGAGGTGACCTGTGAGCTACGAGACCATCCTCTACGACAAGTCGGAGCGCGTCGCCCGCATCACCCTCAACCGACCCGAGCGGCTGAACGCGATCAGCGCCGCTATGCCGGGGGAGTTGGAGAGAGCCGTCGGTGAGGCGAACCAGGACACGGAGGTGCGGGCCATCATCCTGAGGGGAGCGGGCCGCGCCTTCTGCGCCGGCTACGACCTTACGCCCCAGGCCTTCGGCGGTGTGGCAGCGCCCGCCTCAGACGGGGCGGCCTGGGACCCCGTGGTCGACTACAGCGTCATCAGCCGCTTCGTATCGCATTTCATGAGCCTCTGGCACAGCCGCAAGCCGGTGCTCGCCCAGGTCCAGGGCTGGTGCGTCGGCGGCGGCACCGACATGGTGCTGTGCAGCGACCTCATCATCGCCGCTGAGGACGCGCAGATCGGCTATCCGCCCGCGCGCGTCTGGGGCTCGCCCACCACGGCGATGTGGATCTACCGCCTGGGGCTGGAGTGGGCGAAGCGCCTCCTCCTCACCGGCGACGCCGTCGACGGCAAGACGGCGGAGCGCATCGGCCTCATCTACAAGGCCGTGCCCGCCGACCGACTGGAGGCGGAGGTGGAGGGGCTGGCGGCCCGCATGGCGAACATCCCGGCGTCGCAGCTCATATCGATGAAGCTGCTGGTCAACCAGGCGTACGAGAACATGGGGCTGCGCACGAGCCAGCTCATCGGCTCCATCCTCGACGGGCTGATGCGGCACACGCCGGAGGGGCTGGCGTGGCGTCGGCTGGCGGACGAGAAGGGGGTGAAGGAAGCGCTGGACCAGCGCGACGGCCCCTTCGGCGACTACCGCACCAAGAAGTAGGGGCGCCTCTTGCAGGCGCCCTGGGCTGGGCAGGGGCAAGCCCTGCCCCTACTCAAGTTGCCACGGACTCTCACAGATGCAACACAGATTGCACACCGCCCGAACCTGATTTCGCCAGCGGTGCCAGTCTGTGCCGATCTGCGGCGGGCAAGCTAGCCAACTATCGCGCAGAAAGGGATACGGCGGGCACACGCCACACAAGCGGGCCGCCCCGACGAATCGGGGCGGCCCATCCAGCATCTAACCTACCTGCCTGTCCGGCAGGCAGGTAGCTTCCAGCTTCCAGACTAGTAGTCCATCGGCGGCGGCCCCGGCATCGCGGCGGGCGGCTCCGGGATGTCCGTCACCAGCGTCTCCGTCGTCAGCACCATGGCGGCTATCGAGGCGGCGTTCTCGAGGGCGGAGCGCACCACCTTCGCCGGGTCGACGATGCCCCGCTCGAACATGTTGCACTGCTCCTCGCGGACGGCGTCGTAGCCCTCGTCCGGGTCCTTCGCCCTGAGGACAGCGTCGACGATGACGGAGCCCTCCTTGCCGGCGTTCTCGGCGATGAGCCGCAAGGGCTCCTCCACCGCCTTTCGCAGGATACTGACGCCGGTGCTCTCGTCGCCGCTCAGCTTCTTCGCCAGCTTGTCGAGAGCCGGCTGGCAGCGCAGCAGGGCGACGCCGCCACCTGGCACGATACCCTCCTCGACGGCGGCGCGGGTGGCGGAGAGAGCGTCCTCGACGCGGAGCTTCTTCTCCTTCAGCTCCACCTCGGTAGCGGCGCCCACCTTGACGACGGCGACGCCGCCGGCCAGCTTCGCCAGACGCTCCTGGAGCTTCTCGCGGTCGAACTCAGAGGTGGTGTCATCGACCTGGGCCTTGATCTGCTTGATGCGGGCCTGGATCGCCTCGTCGCTGCCCATGCCCTCGATGATCGTCGTGTCCTCCTTGTTGGCGACGACGCGGCGGGCGCGCCCGAGGTCCGCCACCTGGGCGTTCTCCAGCTTGCGGCCCATCTCCTCCGTGAGGAAGGTGCCGCCGGTGAGGATGGAGATGTCCTCCAGCATCGCCTTGCGGCGGTCGCCGAAGCCGGGGGCCTTCACCACAAGGGCGTTGACGGTGCCGCGGAGCTTGTTCACCACCAGCGTCGCCAGGGCCTCGCCGTCGCAGTCGTCGCAGACGATGACGAAGTTCTTGGTCACCTGGAGGGTCTTCTCAAGGACGGGGAGAAGATCGGCGACGGCCGAGATCTTCTTATCGGTGATGAGGATGTAGGGCTCCTCGAGCACCGCCTCCATGCGCTCGGGGTTGGTGACGAAGTAGGGGGAGACGTAGCCCCGGTCGAGCTGCATGCCGTCCACGTACTCCGTCTCCATGCGCAGGCCCTTGGACTCCTCGACGGTGATGACGCCGTCCTTGCCGACCTTCTCCATCACCTCGGCGATGAGGTCGCCCACCTCCTGCTCGTCGGCGGAGATGGCGGCCACCTGGGCGATCTGCTGCTTGCCGACCACGGGCTGAGCCTTCTCCCGCAGCGTCTCCACGACGACATCGACACCCTTCTCCAGCCCGCGCTTGAGGGCCATAGGGTTGGCGCCGGCGGCCACGTTCCTCAGCCCCTCGCGGACGATGGCCTGGGCCAGGACAGTGGCCGTGGTCGTGCCGTCGCCGGCCACGTCGTTGGTCTTGGTGGCCACCTCCTTGGCGAGCTGGGCACCCATGTTCTCGAACGGGTCCTTCAGCTCGATCTCCTTGGCGATGGAGACGCCGTCGTCCACCACCGCGGGGGCGCCGAACTTCTTATCCAGTACTACCTTACGACCGCGGGGGCCCAGCGTGACCTTGAGCGCGTCCGCGAGGGCGTCCACGCCGTCCTTGAGGGAGCGCCGTGCCTCCTCGTCGAAGACCAGTTGCTTCGCCATGAAATCCTTCCTTCCTCCTCGCCAAAGGCAAATCCGCCTGAGCAGGCCCGGACGCAGACGCGCGCAGCAGGCCCCCGTCCGAAGGCAGCCGTCGCACCGCCTCCGGTCGAGACGGGTTGAGAGAGCTTACTTCACCTTCACCTTGCAGAGCACATCCTTCTCGGCGATGACGATGTACTCCTCCTGCTCGATCTTGACCTCCTGCCCCGTGTACTTGGCGTAGAGGACGCGGTCGCCCACGGCGACATCCATGGGGATACGCTTGCCGTTGTCATCGAGGCGACCGGGGCCAGCGGCCAGCACCTCGCCCTGCTGCGGCTTCTCCTTGGCAGTGTCAGGGATGACGATGCCGCTTGCCAGCACCTCTTCCTGCAGGACCGGCTTGATCACGATCCGGTCCCCCAGCGGAATCAGTTTCGACGCCACTCCAAGACCCTCCTTCCATGTTCTGGTCATCAGGGGGAAGGGCTTAGCACTCTCTAGGCGAGAGTGCTAAGCCACCCGAATATTAACCCAGTTGGCCGGAGGGAGCAAACGCGAAGGACAGCGTCCACACCTCGCGGGAGCCTATGGAACGTGCATAACTCTCTCAGAGGCCGATTTTCTCCTGACAGCTTGTCGACAGGCTACCAAACTTCATCTCTGGCCGTCGCGGCGGCGCATGGGCTTGGTCTCCCGGGGTCAAGTAGCGGGCGTGCGGCGTCCTGACCGTACTCTGAGCGGCGCAGCCCGTTTCCATTTGGCTCTCGCCGGTGGAAGGACCTCTACAACAAGCGGGTATCCGTGGAGCGGGTATTTGGGAGGCTCAAGACCTACCGGAAGCCCGACGCGATAAGGACTCGGCGCCTGCCCTAAGTCTGGCTGCATCTGGCCATGAGTTTGGTGGCACTAAGTGTAACGGCCGTGGTGTACGCGAAGGCGGGAAAGATCGGGCGGGTGCGCCAATGTACAAGGGCCGTCGCCTAGTCGTTCCACGCCTTGTATGGGACGTTTGCTTTCCGTGCCGTATCGGGGTGACCAGCGTAAAAACGCTCCCAGCCAACCTTTGCCGGTAGGTTATTCACTTCACCGAAGAAACCTAACTGGCTGGAGACTATGTAGTAGAGGGGCTGGAACGAACGAGGGGCGAAATCATCAATCGACTCATCGACATCGACGCACTTCTCTTGACCATCCACGTTGCCTCTGTAGCGAATGTGGCTTGAGCCCACCCGTTTGTCCACAACGAACCCGTTGTGCTCAAGCAGGGCAATCAGTTCGCGGCGTTTGAGGACTAGCTTGCGGAGTTTCGGCACATAAGCATTATACTGCTTGGTGCCTGAGTTCAAATGAATCGAAGTTCGTAGAGCGGCGAAGCAGAGCCCTCAAGGTACCCTGAATGATCAGAGGGGTGAGTTTCAGAAGATACAATTTTAGGCTTTCTGAACGCGGAATCGGTCTGCGCAGTTGTTCGTACGTGAGGCCACGAGATACACCGTCGTGAACGTATGTAACCACCAAATCCACGAGTTCTTGCATGGCCTCAGTCAATTCATTCCGCACTACAAGCATCCCCAACTCAGGACAAATGGCCCTATGGACACGGCCATCCCGAAAGGCAATCAGATTGAACACAAGTTGCTCGCGCGGAGGACTTTCGGGTTCCCTGAGCTCTTCGATGGTCTGGCTCGTCACAGAACCCACCCGCCAAAGAAATCACTATGGAGTTTCCACTGCATATTTAGATTACCAGTATCTCACTTGACACGGCTATTCTTCTGTGATCCATTGTCGGCAGACTGATCACATTTCTATCCAATTGTCAAGCCCACAGGCCAGTATCTTCGAATTCTCTTGTTGCATTTTCGTCTGTTTCCGAACGAATCCTTCCAATTGCTGTAACATGAAAACGTATATCCTATTACACAATTGGCCCCGAGAGTTTCGCAACAGCCTACTTGACAGTCTACACGGAAACGTGTAAAGATCGCGACGTGGCAACGCGAGGGAAGGGGACGGCGGTCTGGGACGCCCGCCGCGTCAAGGCGCTGCGGCGGCACCTCGGCTACACCCAGCGTCGGCTCGCCGAGGAGCTGGGCACGCGCCAGCAAACGATCAGCGAGTGGGAGACGGGCCAGTACCGGCCCCGCGGCCCCTCGGCCCGGCTCCTGACGCTGGTCGCGGAGCGGGCGAGCTTCCGCTACGAGGTGGGCACCCAAGGATCAGAGGCGGAGGAAGGGTAGACGGGGACGGGCCGATGAGCAGGGCCCTGGCGCACGCAGGCCCTCTGCCCGGGGAAGCAGTGGGCAGGGGCGGTGCCTCCTCGCCTCGACAGGCCCACGGTCTTTCCGGCACCGGAGAGCCTGCCCTCAGCGAGGAGGAGCTGAGCCACCTCTGGGAGGGGCTGCGCTTCCCGCCGGAGGCGCTCGCCACCCGCGACGGCAGCCGCCTGCGAGTAGTCTACCGAGGCCGGCGCGGCGCGGGGCCGGGGCCCGACTTCCGCGACGCCGTCATCGCCGTCGGCGGCGAGCTGCGCCGCGGCGACGTGGAGCTCCACCGCCGCACCAGCGCCTTTCGACATCACCATCATCATCAGGACCACCGCTACGACAGCGTCATCCTCCACATCGTCTTCGAGGACGATGAGGGCGAGGACACGGCCCTGGCCTGCGGCCGGCGGGCGCCGGTCGTGGCGCTGGCCCCCTGGGTGGCGCGCCGCAGCGGAGAGCTGGCAGGCTGGCTGGCCCGGCCGGCGCTCTGGGAGGAGCCCTGCCGTAGCGCGCCGGAGCGCCTGGGAAGCGAAAGGGTGACGGAGGTCGTTGGCCAGCTCGGCGAGCTGCGCTTCCGCGAGAAGCAGCGGCGCCTCGCCGAGGCCCTCGCCTCCGAGGAGGCGAACCAGGTCCTCTACGCCGGCTTTCTCACGGCCCTGGGCTACAGCCAGAACCAGGAGGCGTTCAGCGTCCTGGCGCGCCTCCTGCCCTACCGGCGCCTGCGGCGGGTGCTGGCCACCTCGCCTCCAGACTCCCGCGTGGACACCGCCGAAGCGTTGCTTCTCGGCTCGGCTGGCCTTCTCCCCCCTTCGGCAGGCTCAGGACGTGCACCGACCGTCCGATCGCCGCTCTACGTCGCAGAGCTGGAGGAGCGCTGGCGGCATCTGACAAAGGAGACGCTGCCTCGCGACGGCGAGCCGTCGCCCTGGATGTGGAAGCTGGACGGCCTTCGCCCCGACAACCACCCCGTCCGCCGCATCGCCGGGGCCGCGCGCCTGCTGGTGAGGGCGGAGGAGGGCGTCTTCCGCTATCTCCTCCTCAACCTGGAACGGAGGGAACTAGGGAGGGAGCTGCGCCCGCTCATCGACGCCTGGACGGCGCGCAGCGACGGCTTCTGGCGCCGCCACTACGACCTGCTGCAGCCCAGCCGCCGCCCGCGAGGAACGCTCATCGGCCGCGGTCGCGCCCTCGAGATCGTCACCAACGTCGCCCTGCCCCTGGCCGCCGCCTGGGGGGAGCGCGAGGGCGACCGCTCCCTGGCCGGGCGGGCGCTGGCCCTCTACGGCGAGCTCCCGTCGCCCGCGCCCTACGGTGCCACCCGTTTCCTGCGGAGCAACCTGCGGCGGGGCCGGGCGGCGGCGTTCAGGGGCGCCCGCTATCAGCAGGGGCTCCTCCACCTCTTCCGCAACTACTGCACCCGGGGCGGATGCGGCCACTGCCCCCTGTCGTAGAGGCTAGAGTCTGGAAGTTGGAAATTGGAGGTTGGAGGTGAGAAGCGAGAAGAGCGACGTGGGAGGGGCAGAGGTTCCAACCTCCAACTTCTGACTTCCAACATCCAAGTCAGGCGACGGGCATGACGGCCGTGGCGTCGGCGTCCAGGCCGGCGATGAGGCCGCGCCGGAAGCGATAGTAGCCGCAGGCGGCCACCATGGCCCCGTTATCGGTGCAGAGGGCGGGCGAGGGAATGCGGACGGGCACGGGCGCCCTGCGCGCCAGCTCCTGCCGCAGCGCCTTGTTGGCGGCGACGCCACCGCCCAGGAGAATGACGCCGACTCTTTCTTCGCGGGCGGCCCGCACCGTCTTCGCCACCAGCACCTCCACCACCGCCTCCTGGAACGCCGCCGCCACCTCCGCCACCGGCAGCTCCGCCGCCGCGTATCGGCGCGTCAGATGGAGGGCCGCCGTCTTCAGCCCGCTGAAGCTGAAGTCGTAGGCGCGTCCCAACCAGGCCCGCGGCAGGCGCAGCGAGGACCGGGCGACGGGCGCCGCCGCTCTCTCGATGGCCGGGCCGCCGGGAAAGCCGAGGCCGAGCAGGCGGGCCACCTTGTCGAACGCCTCGCCAGCGGCATCGTCCCTGGTACGACCCAGCGCGCGGAAGCGCCCATGGTCCTCCATCACCACCAGGTCCGTGTGCGCCCCCGAGACGATGAGCCCGAGCAAAGGGAAGGACGGAGGTGAAGCGTCCCCGCTGTCATCCAGCCAGTTGGCGTAGAGGTGGGCCTCCAGGTGGTTCACCGCCACCAGGGGGAGGGAGCGTGCGAAGGCGATCGCCTTGGCCGCGTTCAGGCCGACCAGGAGGGAGCCGACGAGCCCCGGCGCGTTGGTGACCGCCACCGCCGCCAGGTCAGACCAGTCGCAGCGCGCCTGGCGCAACGCCGCCTCCACCACCGGCAGCAGCGCCTCCAGATGATGCCGCGAGGCCACCTCCGGCACGACGCCGCCGTAGCGCGCATGCAGATGTACCTGAGAGGCCACCACGTTGGAGAGGACTGTCCTGCCGTCGGCGACGACAGCGGCCGCTGTCTCGTCACACGAGCTCTCGATGCCAAGGATCCTCATGGGGGAGGGGGCTCGTCCGGGAAGGACGGCCCCGGAGCGTCCGGCGATGTGGGCGGCGTCGACGCCACGAGCTCTGAGTGAGAGCCCTCAGCGGCCGCCGGCTCCTCGGGCGTCTGGGTGCCAGCCGGCTCGTCGGGCACCTCGTAGCAGGCGAGCAGGTACACCGAGAAGTCCGGAAGGTCCCGCGTCAGGCGGAAGAGCTCCGGCAGGAGGTCGTCGACCCCCCTGTCGAGGATGCCCGCCACGATCTCGTCATCGGCCAGGGAGGCGAGACGGGGGGAGGCCAGCAGCAACAGGTCGCCGGGCTCCAGCTCGTAGCGGCTCAGCTCCGGCAAGAACTCGCCGTCGCTGCCTATGGGGGCCGCCGCCTCGCTCGTGAGGGGCGTCACCCGCCGGAGCTGGTGCCCTCCCAGGTGATAGGCAAGGCTGGGACCGGCCTGGGCGAGGTAGGCCAACTGGCCCCGCACGGCGACGCAACTCGCGCCCACGCCCACCTGATGCTCCCGCAGGCTCTTACGGTTCCACTCCCGCAGATGCTCGTGCGCGGCCCGCAGGGAGCGGAGAAGACCGCCTGTCAGCGACAGGTTCTCCCTCTGATAGAGACGCCCCACCACCTCCACAAGCTGCCCGCAGAACTCCTCGCTGCCGGGGAAGGCGGGCTCCGCCAGCAGGTAGAGCTCGACCGTCCCACCCTCCGGAGAGGGGTGCGAGAACGACCCCTGCCAGGGGCCGAGCTCGCAGACCTGCCCCTGGACGATGCTGAAGTGGCCGGGCCACGTCTTTACCGTCGACACTTCCCTGCAGTCCTCGCTCTGGCTCGCTTGCTCCGCAACGGTCGAAGCCGCGTCGAGGAAATTATAGCACCGGCCGCACGAGGCACAAAGTCGGGGCGTCGCCCCATGGCCCTCCGAATGAGAGCGACGCCAGCGATGCGATCGTCTATGATATGAGTGGGCAAGACGGTGCGAGCGGAGGTTCGCTGGCGATGCGGTGGCGATTCGTCGTCCTGGTGCTGGCCGCTCTCGTGCTGGCGGCCTGCGGCCAGGCCGCCGAGGAAGAGGAGACCGTGCCGTCTCCTTCGGCGGTCGACAGCCTGCTGGTCTTTGAGGAGGCAAGCTACGTCGTCGCCCAGCGGCTCCCCGTCGCTGCCCTCGACGCCGACAGCCTGGAGGAGCTGGGCGAGTCCCGCACGGATTCACTGACGACGCCGGTGTTCCGCCGTCGGGACGGCGCCAGGAGCTGGGAGCTCATCACGCAGGAAAGCGGCGGCTGGGTCGTCTGGGAGCCGATCGCCGTCGTGCAGGCACGACGCGACCTGGCAGGACGCCTCGCGTTGACCGAGGCAGACATCGAGGTCAGGCAGGTCGAGAAGGAAAGCTGGCCCGACGTCTGCCTGGGAGTGCCGCTTCCCAACGAGGTGTGCGCCCAGGTCATCACGGAGGGCTTCCGCATCGAGCTCGCGGCCGGCGCCAAGACGTACCGCTACCACACGGAGCTGGGGCCCACCATCCGCCCGGCACCTTAGCCGACCGACGTCGGGGCTAGCGCCCTTTGAATTGAGGCTTGCGCTTCTGAGCGAAGGCCAGGGGCCCTTCGCGCGCATCCTCGGTGCGTATGGTCTTGGCGCTGAGGTCGGCCTCCAGGGCGAGGCCGTCCTCCAGCGTCATGCTCAGGCCGCGCATTGCCGCCTAGGTGTTGCTCGATTCTCGCCCTGTCTTAGACTTCCTCCCCCAACAGCCGGTGAGCCTTCAGATACGCTTCGGCCTTACTAACCTGACCGAACAGCCTCACGACCTGCCGCCCCATCTCGGAGCGCAACCAGCCCTCCGGGATGACACCGTTTCTCACCAGGCGGCGGAAGACGGTTGGGACAGAGACTCCGGTCTCTCGGTAGAGTGCGGCCATCAGTTCATAGAACCGTCGCAGGGGAAGTCGAGGCTTGGGGTAGGTGACGTGCAGGAAATCCAACAGGGAGTGGGGAATGTCGGACCTCTTGACACCGTCGCGTTGCAGCCTGTCGGTAAGCACCGTACCGGGCAGAGGAGTAAGCACGGTGAACTGCGGGAAGGCGACCTCTTGCTCTCTGACGAACCTCTTCAGATCGTCGAAGTCGCACTCCTCCCAATCGGGGTTGACGATGAAGCACCCCCAAGCCTCAACGGCGTGCTTTCGCATAATCGCTAGGGCTCCGACAGCGTCGCGGACGCTCGTACCCTTGCGATGCAGCTCTTGGATTTCCCAGTCCTTGTGAGACTCAATACCAAGAAGCAATACCTTCAGGCCAACATCCGCCCACCGCTCCACCAACTGAGGCCGGCGAACGATATCGCTGGTACGCACTTGCGCCCAGTAGTTCCAGTCGCTTCCTTTCCAGCCGGCTAGCTTCCGCTCACTGATCCTGGCAGCGATCTCCAGCGAGCGGTGGGCGTCGACCCAGAACTCATCATCAACGAAGGCTACCACTTGGACGCCGTCGGGCAACCGTTCCAGTTCGTCGATTACGCGAGCCGGGCTTTTCTTGCGATACCGGCGTCTGTGAAACCGCCAGACCGAACAGAAGTCGCAGCTATACGGACAGCCGCGGGCTGTTTCAACACAACCAACTGTCCCCATCACGCCCAAGTAATAGTGCGGCTGATAGCGGGCCACCAGACCCCAGTCGGGGAGAGGGAGGGTATCCAAATCTTCTATCTGCTCTCGGTCTGGATTGACCACCTTGTGACCGTTTTGTCTGAAAGCTATTCCAGGGATGCTGTCGAATGGTCCGCCGCTGGCAATCGCCCTCACCAGCGCCGGGAACGTGACCTCCGCCTCACCGCGAACAGCGAAGTCAACGGATGGCTCTACCAGTACATCGTCCAGAGCCATAGTGGCGTGATACCCACCCCAAACGATGGTGACGCCAGGTAGAATCCGCCGCGCCCGTCGCGCCAAACTCTTGGCTACCTCCTCTTCGGCACTGTAGGCGGTCAGACCGACGACATCCGGGCAGAAATCCCGCAACGCTCTCTGAAGCGCACCTTGCTTTTCCAAGCGCATGTCGATGATTCGGCAGTCGTGGCCAGGCACCGAAGCTGCTACCATGAGAAGATCCAAGGGAGCCACCCGCGCCAGGGAAGAGAAACCCACCGAAACCTCCGACACATCGGGCTTGACGAGCAGGATTCTCACCTTTCTCTCCTTCCACAGGCCGTCCGCCGGGCTCCGTTGCCGATTGGTGTCAGGGCTAGCGCCCTTTGAATTGAGGCTTGCGCTTCTGAGCGAAGGCCAGGGGCCCTTCGCGCGCATCCTCGGTGCGTATGGTCTTGGCGCTGAGGTCGGCCTCCAGGGCGAGGCCGTCCTCCAGCGTCATGCTCAGGCCGCGCATCGCCGCTTCCTTGGTGGCCCGCACCGCCAGCGGCCCGTTCTCGCAGATCGTGTTGGCGATCTCCATCGCCCTGGGCATCAGCTCCGCCAGCGGCATCACCTGGCTCACGAGCCCGTAGCGGAGGGCGGTCTGGGCGTCGATGCGGCCGCCGGTGAGGAGAAGCTCCATGGCGACAGCCAGTGGAATGGCTCGGGGCAGCCGTTGCGTGCCGCCAGCGCCGGGGATTATCGCCCAGCGGGGCTCGGGCTGGCCGAACTGCGCGTGATCGGCGGCTATGCGGATGTCGCAGCAGAGGGCGATTTCCAGCCCTCCCGCGAGGGCGTAGCCGTTGATGGCGGCGATCATGGGCTTCCACATCTCGAATCCACGCGTGATGCCGCCGAAGGGCGCGCCGCGCTCCAGCCGTCCTTGTGCCTGGGAGGCGGCCACCAGGTCCATCCCTGTCGAGAAGGCCCTCTTGCCGCTGCCCGTGAGGATGCCGACCCAGAGGTTATCGTCGTCGCGGATGTCCGACCAGGCGTCGTACAGCTCCCGGCTGGTCTGGGGGTCGATGGCGTTCATCCGGTCGGGCCGGTTTATAGTAATGATTGCGATCTTGTCCTTCTTCTCATAGAGGATCTTCTCGAAGTCAGCCATGGCTCTCCTCCTCAGTGCTGTAGCTTCCTGGCGGGCATGAGGGTCCGGGCGCGCCGCCAGCATAGCACCCGGCGGAAGGCGGAACAACAGAAGGCATGGTGAGTCGCGACTGCGCGGGCAGGCAGACTTCTGGGACATGAGTCTGATTATTGAGAACAAGCGGCGCCTGGACGGCGAGCAGGAGCTCTTCCAGTGTGAGGGCCTGGTCGTCAGCGCCCGGGAGGCGGTGATCCGCTTCCGGCACCGGCTGCCGCGCACGGTGGGCG
>CAZMGB010000024.1:0-46243 GCA_964565775.1 uncultured Dehalococcoidia bacterium | reverse complement strand
GAGGGTTATGTGCTGATGAACGGGCCGCCGGACTCGCGGGTCTACCTGCGGGTCTCGTGGTACGCGAGCGCCGACGGCAGCGGTCAGCTCCTGTCAAATTCAGACTCAGCGGACGGTCTCAGCGGCAGCGACGCTGCCTTCCGCCACCTCAGCACCGGGGTCGTGGTATCCCCCGCCGACGCCCGGTCGGCCCGAGTGCGGATAATGCTGTCACCCGCGTCGGCTGCCCTCGAGACCGTCTACCTGGACGACTTCAGCTTCACGCCACGAGCCTCGCCCCCTCCTGACGACACGTCCGCCGAGGAGCCAGCCGCGTCGGTGCCGGCTCCCCAGACGTCCGCGCGCCCACAGCCTGCCGCAACCCCGGCGCGCCTCCCGTCGAGACGAACCAGCGAGGCCGGCAGCGCCATCGGCCCCCAGGAGTCGCCCCACCACGTGAAGATAAGCGAGGTCTGCTACGACACGGCCCACGGACGAGACGACTCGGCCCATGAGTGGGTGGAGCTATACAATGCCGGCTCCGAGACGGTGGAGCTTACCGGCTGGAGCATCAGCGACAACACGTCGCGCGACTCGCTTCCCGTCGCCTCCCTCGCGCCGGGCGCTTTCGCGGTCCTGGCGGCCGGGCCGGCCTTCGAGGCGGATTACCCTGCCTACGACGGCCTCCTCCTATTCGTCGGCGACGGCAGGATCGGCAACGGGCTCGCCAACCAGGGAGACCGGCTGATCCTGCTCGACGGGCAGGGCCGGCCCGTGGACGCCCTCTCGTATGGGGATGACAGCCAGATCTTCCAGCCGCCCATCCCGGCGGTGGCGTCGGGGCACTGCCTGGAGCGCGCACCCCCCGGCCGTGACACCGATACCGCGGGCGACTTCCGCGATAACCCTCGGCCCTCGCCCGGCTTCGCCTCTGACGCGCTCACGCCATCCGAGACGCCCACGCCCACGGGCAGCATCTCTTCGGTCCGCGGCGTGTCCGCCTCCGCGGAAGGCGGCGAGCAGGGCGCTGGCCCTCCCTGGCCCTGGGTCCTTCTGGCCGGCCTGACGTTCGTCGCCGGCGCTGGTGCCGGCGCCGGGTTGTACCGGGTGCGTGGTCGCTCCGGAAGGCGGTCATAGGCCATAGAATGAAGCTTGCCCCCCTTTTTCGCCGTCAACTATAATCGTGGTAGACGACTGGAAGGAAAGGGCAGCGCAAGTCGCGGCAAAGAGGGCTCAACGGGGAGGCCGGAGCCTGCCCAGAGTCATCGCCATCGATGGCCCCGTCGCCTCCGGCAAGAGCGCCGTCGGCAGTCTCGTCGCCGGTCGGCTGGGTTACTGGTTTCTGGACACAGGGGCCATGTATCGCGCTCTCACCTGGTGGGCGCTGGAGAAGGGCCTGGACCCCCTCGACGAGGAGGCGATGGCAAAGCTGGCCAGGGAGACGCGCATGAGCGTCGGTGCGGCGCCGGCAGAGAGCGGCGAGCATTCCGGCGTTCGCGTGAACGGGCGGGACGCGACGCCGTTCCTGCGCACGCCATCGGTGGAGGCGAACGTCTCTTTCGTGTCGCGCGTGCCCGGGGTGCGGCAGGCCATGGTTGCTCTCCAGCGTCGTTTGGCGAGCGGTCGCCCCCTGGTGATGGCTGGCCGCGATATCGGCACGGTGGTCCTGCCGGATGCGGACCTGAAGGTCTACCTGGACGCGTCCCGACGGGAGCGCGGCCGGCGTCGACAGGAGCAACTGGCGCTGCGGGGTGAGAAGGTCAGCCTTGATAGGGTGCTGGAGGATCTGGCGCGGCGTGACGCGATAGACAGCGGCAGGGAGACGTCGCCGCTGCGGCGGGCGGAGGACGCCGTTGTGGTCAATACGGAAGGCCTGAGCCTGGAAGAGACGGTCGAACGTGTCCTGGCGGTCGCCGGCTTGGCGGCGGGAGGAGAGCGATGACCCCCTTCTTCTACTGGACCGGATGGCTCATCATCAAGTTCATCGCTCTGGTCTACGCCAAGGTCGAAGTGGTGGGTGCCGAGAACATGCCCCGAAAGGGGGGCGTGATCCTGGCCTGTAATCACCTGAACAACGCTGACCCGGGCCTCATCGGCGTCTCCTTCCGGCGACGGTTCGCCTTCATGGCGAAGGCGGAGATGTTCGAGTGGTTGCTCTGGGGCGGATACGTGAGGCTCGTGGGTGCCTTCCCGGTGCGCCGCTTCGAGGCGGACCTGGCGGCCCTGAGAAAGGCCACCCAGTTGCTGAAACGCGGCCTGGCCCTGATGATGTTCCCGGAGGGCACCCGCAGTAAGACGGGAACGATGGCGGCGGGCCATCCGGGGACTGCCATGCTGGCCCTGCGCACCGGTGTCCCCATCGTGCCTCTGGCGATCACCGGTACGGAGGTAGTGGAGTTGCCCGCGGCGTTCTTCCGCCCCTTCCGGCGGGTGAAGGTGCGCGTCCTGGTCGGCAAGCCCTTCTTCTTGCCCGAGGCGGCGCGGATGGACAGCGAGGTGGTGCGACAGGGCACGGAGTTGATCATGACGCGTATCGCCGCCCTGTTGCCCGAGTCGTATCGGGGCTACTACAGGGACAGGGTGCCAGCGGAGTTCGAGGAGCAGGTGCGGGAGCTGGAGAAGGTATAGAGCGGAGGGCATGGAGATAATCAAGGCCCGCGAGATGGGCTTCTGCTTCGGCGTCCGGCGGGCCGTCGACATGATGGAGGAGGCGGCGGAGAAGCTCGGCGGCATCACCAGCCTGGGCTCCACGGTCCACAACCGTCAGGTGGTCGAGCGGCTGCGTGAAGTGGGAGTCGACATCGTCACCAACCTTGAGGACGTCGATGGCCGGCCCGTGGCCGTGACCGCTCACGGCGTCGGGCCGGAGGTCTCTTCGGCGCTGGAAAAGCTGGGGGTGACGGTGGTCGATACCACCTGCCCCATCGTGACTCGCTCGCAGCAGTGGGCCCGCCACCTGGCGCGCGAGGGGTTCGCTGTCATCGTCTTCGGCGACCCCGACCATAAGGAGGTGCGGGGCGTCCTCGGCTGGGCCGAGGGCAAGGGCATCGCCGTTCCGGACGAGGAGCTGTTGCACACCCTGCCTGACAACCTGCCGTCGCGCCTCGCCGTCCTCTCTCAGACGACCCACACCGAGGCCCGCTTCGCGTCCTTCGTAAGGCGGCTTTTCGAGAGCCGCATGAACCATATCAGCGAGCTGCGGGTCATCAACACGCTCTGCAACGCGACCACGAGCCAGCAGGCCGCAGCTCAGGAGCTCGCCCGTCAGGTCGACCTGATGTTTGTGATCGGCGGGCGGGACAGCGCCAACACACGCCACCTGGCGGAGGTCTGCGAGGAGGAGGGCGTTGAGACCCATCACATCGAGAACGCCGGCGAGATCGAGCCGGCGTGGCTGGCGGGCCACGAGCGGGTCGGCGTCACGGCCGGCGCCTCCACGCCTGATTTCGCCGTGGACGAGGTGATAGCGCGCCTGGAGGAGATGGCGGCCTTCGGCGCCCCTGCAACGTGACGCGCCCGATCTGTCATTCCAGGGAAGCGAAGCGACCGAAGAATGTCCACGCGCGGGGCAGAGTCCCCGTAGGGACAGAGCTTTGGCTCTGTCCAGGGATGAGCTGAAGCTGGGTCCCTACGTTGTGAGGAGCGAAGCATGATGCAGATCGAAACTGCCAAGCAGTACTGCCCGATATGCGGCGGCGAGGTCGAGACGCCCGTGGACACGCTCGCTGCGCTGGCCGCTGCCCCGCAGATCATCGCGGAAGCCGTCAGGTCCGGCGCGTCGAAGAGCGCAGTTGGGTGGTCGCCCAACGAAGTGGCGGCGCATCTGGCCGACACGGAGGTGGTCACCGGCTGGCGGCTGCGACAGACGCTGGCCGAGAACGAGCCGGAGCTGGAGGGGTACGACCAGGAGCGGTGGGCCGCAGCCATGCATTATGACAAGCGAGACCCCAATGTGTCCCTGGCGGCGTATGCGGCGGCTCGGGCCGCGAACTTGGAGCTCCTGCGGATGCTGAATGACGCCGCCTGGGAACGCCGCTATCGTCACTCGGAGTACGGCCTGCTGACGGTGCGGGCTATGATCAGGCACAAGTCTGACCACGACGTCGCGCACCTGCACCAGATCCGCGGAGAGTAGCGAACGCCAAAGTTTGCGCGTGACGCCTGGCGGGCTACAATCTCTGAAAGCGCACCAATCGCTTGCCTTCGGGCAAGCTTGCACGGCAGGAGGGAAGGGAATCCCAGATGTGCGGCATAATGGGCTATGTGGGGTCGCGACCCGCTAGCCCTCTCCTTCTCGAGGGGCTTCAGCGGCTGGAGTACCGCGGCTACGACAGCGCCGGTCTGGCCGTCCTCGACGCCAGCGGCAACCTCCAGATCGGCAAGTGCGCCGGCAAGATACGGTCCCTCATCGATTCTCTCAACGACAGGACTCTCACCGGCTCCACGGGCATCGGCCACACCCGCTGGGCTACCCACGGCAGGCCGAGCGACGATAATGCCCACCCCCAACTGGACTGCGCCGGCAGCGTCGTTGTCATCCACAACGGCATCGTCGAGAACTGCGTGTCCCTCAAGGCGCGCCTCCAGTCCCAGGGCCACCGCTTCGTCTCCGAGACCGACACGGAAGTCATCCCCCACCTGATCGAGGGCCACCTGGCCGAGGGCGCCGACCTGGTGGCGGCGGTGCGGAAGACCGTCGCCCAGCTTGAGGGCGCCCACGCCATCGTCGTCCTCGATAAACGACGGCCGGACCTCCTGGTCGCGGCGCGCATCGGCCACGCCGGCGGCGTCGTGCTGGGCTACGGCCAGGACGAGATGTTCGTGGCAAGCGATCTGGCCGCCCTGCTGCCCCACACGCGCCGGGTCGCCTTCCTGGAAGACCGTGAGGTGGCGGCCGTCTCGAAGTCATCCGTCGCCTACTGTTCCGCCGATGGCCGCGCCCTGGTCAAGGAGCCCCAGTCCGTCCCCTACGACCCTCTCGCCGCCGCCAAGGGGGTCTACAAGCACTTCATGCTCAAGGAGATCATGGAGCAGGCGGAAGGAGTGCTGGACACCATTCGCGGTCGCGCGCTTTTCGACCCGCCGCGTGTCGATCTGGGTGACCTGTCGCTGTCAGCGGCCGCGCTGCGGGGCATCCGCAGGGTTGTGCTCGTTGGCATGGGCACGAGCATGCACGCCGCCATGTTGGGGCGCCACTACATGGAGCGCGTCGCTGGCATCCCCGCGGAGGTGGACAACTCGTCGGAGTTCCGCTATCGGGACGCCCATCTCGGCGCCGAGACGCTTGTTGTCTCGGTCGCTCAGTCGGGCGAGACTGTCGACACACTGGAGGCGATGGCGGAGGCGAAGCGAAAGGGGTCGCTGCAGATCACGATCTGCAACACCGTCGGCGCCCAGTCTACTCGCATCGCCGATGCTGCCGTCTACACCCGCTGCGGCCTGGAGATCGGCGTGTGCAGCACCAAGACTTTCACCTCCTCTGTTGCCGCCCTCTACCTGCTTGCCTGCTACCTCGGCCGCCTCAGGCGCAGCCTGGACGACGAGCAGGTGGCCGGCTTCGTGGAGCCCCTGGCCCACATCCCCGAGCTGATCGGGCAAATGCTCAGCCGTGACGCCGAGTACGAACGGCTGGCCCATCTCTTCTTCCGCAGTCAGAACTTCCTCTTTCTCGCCAGGGGCCTTCAATACCCCATCGCCATGGAGGGCGCACTCAAGCTCAAGGAGGTCAGCTACATCCATGCCGAGGGCTACCCGGCCGGCGAGATGAAGCACGGGCCGATCGCGCTCATCGACCAGTCGGTGCCGGTGGTGGCCATCGCCCTGCGCGACGACCTACGCGGCAAGATGCTCTCCAACGTCGAGCAGGTGCGGGCACGCGACGGCGTCGTCGTGGCGCTGGCGAGCGAGGGCGACGCGGAGGTGGCGCAGAAGGCGGACCACGTGATCTTCGTGCCGCAGGCCCCGCCCCTGCTGGCGCCCCTACTGACGGCGGTGCCGCTGCAGCTCCTGGCGTACCACATCGCCGTACGGCGGGGCTGCGACGTAGATCAGCCGCGCAATCTGGCCAAGACCGTCACCGTTGAATAGGGCTCCGGGATGGCGGACGTGGCGCTGCGAAATTTTACAGCGCATAGAGGGCGCCTATGGAGATAGTGCAGAAAATAGGGGTTCTCCCTATCGTAGTTAGCCCCAGGAGCCCGTGGTATAATGGCCTAGCCTCGCGCTGGGACTAGCGAGGCTGCATGATTTTCGGTCCTCGGTGGAGGACGCCTGAAACCGTTCGCGGAGGTCGACCACATGGCCAGCAATAAGGATATCGTCTGGTTCGAGGAGATCGGCAGGGAAGACGTAGGGGTGGTGGGTGGCAAAGGGGCGAATCTCGGCGAGCTCACGAGGGCCCAGATCCCCGTACCGCCCGGTTTCGTGGTAACGGCCCAAGCCTACTTCCGCTTCCTCGAAGTCTCCGGCCTCCGCTCCCGAATCGAAGAGCTCCTCTCCCCTCTAGACCCAAACAACAGCGACCAGCTCCAGAAGATCTCCAACGAGATAAAGAAGGCGATCACCGATGCGTCCATGCCGGAAGACATCGCCCGGCAGGTGAGAGAGGCCTATCGTGAGATGGGCGGCGGGCTTGTGGCCGTGCGCAGCTCGGCGACGGCCGAGGACCTGCCGGAGGCCTCCTTCGCGGGCCAGCAGAGCACGTTCCTGAACGTGGACGGAGAGGCGAACGTGGTGTCGGCGGTAAAGGCCTGCTGGGCGTCCCTCTTCGAGGCCCGCGCCATCTTCTACCGCGTCGAGAACCGTTTCGAGCACATGAAGGTGGGCATCGCCGTGCCCGTCCAGCGCATGGTGCAGTCGGACCGCTCGGGCGTCATGTTCACGGTAGAGCCCGTCACCAGCGACGTAAGCAAGATTGTGATCGAGGCGGTCTGGGGCCTGGGGGAGGCGATCGTCTCCGGTGAGGTGACGCCGGACCTCTACGTTGTCAACAAGGCGGACCTGAAGATCCTGGAGCGGAAGGTGGCTGCGCAGGAACGGCAGCTCGTTCACAGCCACGACGGCGGCCGACAGGACTTGGACAGCAACGTCTGGGAGCCGGTGCCGCCCTCCTCCCGAGACCGCCGGAAGCTGAGCGACGATGAGGTCGTGACGCTGGCGGAGATCGCCCGTCGCGTCGAAGAGCACTACGGCGGCGCTCCCCAGGACATCGAGTGGGCCCGCGAGGACGCGTCCTTCTACCTGGTGCAGACCCGTCCCGTTACGACCATCCATAAGGCAGAGGCCGAGGCAGAGGCCGAGGTGAAGGAGAGTGCGCCGTTGCTCCTTTCCGGCTCGGCGGCCAGCCCGGGCGTGGAGGCCGGCCCGGTGAAGATCGTGCTCGATTCGTCGGAGATCGGCCGTGTGCAGGAAGGGGATGTCCTGGTCGCCGAGATGACCACCCCCGATTTCGTGCCGGCCATGAAGCGGGCCGTGGCCATCGTCACCGATCGCGGTGGGCGCACCGCCCATGCCGCCATCGTCAGCCGCGAGCTGGGTATCCCCTGCGTCGTCGGCACCGGGGAAGCGACTCAGCTCGTGCGCAACGAACAGACGGTTACGGTCGACGGCTCCCACGGCAAGGTGTACGAGGGGCGCGCCGACATCAGCCTGGCCTGGGGCGCGCGGGAGAAGGAGCGCTCTGCGGCGGCGTCTGGTCTCAAGACACGCACGCGCATCTATGTCAACCTCGCCGAGCCGGAGCTGGCGGAAACCGTGGCGCAGCGCAACGTCGACGGCGTCGGCCTCCTGCGAGCCGAGTTCATGGTAGCCCAGATCGGCGTGCACCCGCGCCAAGCGATCGATGAGGGCACCGCGGACAAGTTCGTCGACGCGCTGGCTGATGGTCTGAGGCTGTTCGCTAAGGCTTTCCACCCCCGGCCCGTCGTCTACCGCACAAACGACTTCAAGACCAACGAGTACAGCAACCTCCGCGGCGGCGAGAAGTACGAGGAGCACGAAGAGAACCCCATGATCGGCTACCGCGGCGCCTCCCGCTACGTCCACGAGCCGGAGGTCTTCCGCCTGGAGGTGGAAGCGATCAAGCGGGTACGCAAGGACTACAACAACCTCTGGGTGATGATCCCCTTCGTGCGGTCGCCCAAGGAACTGGCCGGCGTAAAGGCGCTCATGGAGCAGTTCGGCCTGCGCCGCTCAGAGGACTTCAAGCTCTGGATGATGGCGGAGGTGCCCTGCAACGTCTTTCTGCTCGACAAGTTCATCGATGTCGGCATCGACGGCATCTCTATCGGCTCCAACGACCTTACACAGCTCACGCTCGGCATCGACCGCGACAACGAGCGCTTCGCCGCCGAGTTCGACGAGCGTGACGAGGCGGTCATGCTGGCGCTGGAGCAACTCATCACCACCGCCAGGCGTCGCGGCATCACCTCCTCCATCTGCGGCCAGGCTCCCTCCGACTACCCTGACCTGACGCTGAAGCTGGTGGAGTGGGGCATTACATCTGTCTCCGTGACCCCAGACGTCATCGACCGCGCGCGAGAGACCGTGGCCGGAGCCGAGGCGAGTCTCTCCGCGCCCACCAGATGACCTGATCCCCTCGGTCGCGAGTTCAGTCTCCCTGACCAGCGGAGGGCATGTGCTGGTGTGACGGGTGGGGGAAGAGAGTAACGTGCGTCCTACGTGTCTCCTCACGTGTGTCTGCGCGGTGTTGACGGCTCTCTTCATCGGGCAGAGCACGCTGGCGGCGGCCCAGCCGGGCGCCACCATCGCGCTGCCCGCACCCGGGACGACGAAGCAGCTCTACGAAGGCTGCAACAACATCACTCTCACGTTTCCCGACGGGACGAACAGCGAGACGGTGGTGCAAGCGGTAGACCCGTCGAGCGCCGTCGAGTCGATGTGGCGCCACGACGCGCAGGCGAAGAAGTGGAAGGGATACTCGCCTGCGTCAGCCGGGGCGAGCGATCTGCGCACGGTGAACTTCCTGGATGCGGTCTGGCTCTGCGTCGCCGGAGCGCCCTCCCTGCCTTCGCCTTCCCCCCATCCGCCGTCGTCGCCAACACCAACAGGCACGGCGGCGCCACCATCTCCAACACCGTCACCGACAGAGGCGCCCACCCCGGAGATGACGCTCCGTGAGGCGATCGACGGGGGTGTGGTGGAAGCGAGCATCACGGGGGTAGGCCACGCAGGGCATGGAAGCTCCTCCGGGGACGCGGTGATGCTGGGACTCACCAAGAAGGTCCCGGGGGAGGTGCACATCGACCTGCCAATGGGCACGGCGCTCATCTCCTCTCGATCGGGCGTGCAGCACATGGTCGTCTTCCGCGTCAAAGGAAGAGCCTCCAGTCAGCAATCCCAGACATACGTGCCAACGAGCGCCATCGTTCTCACGGAAGACACCCAGCAATGGTTCCAACTGGAGGCCTACTGCCTCGAGACCGAACTTGAAAACCCTGACTATGGCACCGACTTCTCGGTGGGCGCGCAGGCCCCTCCCGATGTGGTACAGGTGCTGGCGGCCGCCGACCGGCTAGAGCCCAAGCCCTCTTTGGAGGCCATTCAACTCGCTGTCTGGGCTGTGAGTGAAGACCCGACTGCTATCGAGGTGACTTCGGTGTTCCCCGCAAGCCAACAGGACTTCGATGAGGCGCGCGCCATCCTGGAGGAGGCCGGCATCGACCCTGATTCCAGGCGCATGTTCCACTAGCGTGGCCCGGTGGCGGGACTCCCGGCCCGGCGCGGCCGCTTGCGCCTCCGGACCGATGCAGGGGGGCCATTTCCCGCGGCTGGTGGACTGCGGCATCGGGCCTTGTAGACAAGTCTTCTCTTTCTCGCGTCCCTGAGGGGGAGTACAATCCGCTAGATGGGGCCCCACACATCGGTTCGCGCGCGGCTGGAGGAAGGCGAGCGACGCCTCTCGCCCTTTGCCGCCCGCAGCTTCGAGAGCCGCGGCCGCGAGAGGCCGGAGGAGCCCTCCCCCCTCCGCACCGAGTTCCAACGCGACCGCGATCGCATCATCCACAGCAAGTCGTTCCGACGTCTCAAGCACAAGACGCAGGTGTTCATCGCCCCCGCCGGCGATCACTACGTCACACGCCTCACCCATACCCTGGAGGTGGCCCAGATAGCGCGCACCATCGCCCGCGCCCTGAACCTGAACGAGGACCTCACCGAGGCCATCGCCCTCGGCCATGACCTGGGCCACACGCCCTTCGGCCACGGCGGCGAGGAGGCGCTGGCGGAACTTCTGCCGGGCGGATTCCGTCATAATGAGCAGAGCCTGCGCGTCGTTCAGTACCTGGAGAAGGGCGGCACCGGCCTCAACCTCACCTGGGAGGTGCGCGACGGCATCCTCAAGCACTCCAAGTCGCGGGAGAGCCTGATGAGGGAACCGATAGCGGCAAGCCCGGAGGCGGGGGATTGGCGAGTGCCGCCGCCGAGCACTCTCGAGGGCCAGATCGTCCGCATCGCTGATTCGGTGGCTTATCTCAACCACGACATCGCCGATGCCATCCGGGCCGGCCTTCTACAGGAGGAAGACCTGCCCTCCCGCGCCAGGCAGATCTTGGGCACCGGCCACTCCGAACGCATCAACACTATGGTCTGCGACATCGTCGACTCCTCCTGGGCTGCCACGGGTCTCTCGTCTGCCGAGGACTCGCCCGAAATCGGCATGAGCGGTGAGGTGGTCGCGGCCGCCGAGGAGCTGCGGCTCTTCATGTTCGAGAACGTCTACCTGTGGGAGGGCGCCCGCAAGGAAGCGCAGCGGGCCAAGAGGGTCATCCACTTCCTGTTCGAGCAGTACGTCCGTCATCCAGAGCGGCTGTCGGCCGACTTCACCCGGCCCGACGACCCGCTGCCGCGCCGCGCAGCCGACTACATTGCCGGCATGACGGACCAGTTCGCCCTCGCCGCCGCCGTCGGGCAGGGCTTCCGGGACTAGCGCCGATGATGCTGCCGGAGACGATAGAACGATTGTGCTGGCTTCTCGTATCTGGTACAATTCGCAATGGCGGAAGGATCCAGCGAGGCGCAGGTCACCTAAGGACGGGATAGCTCATGTTGCCTTCCCCAGGTCCCTCTGGACGTTGGTCGTTCTTGCGTAGCCCGGTGGTCTTTGGCGGCATCGCCCTGGTCGTGGGCGTCGTCGTGGGCATCGTCGTGGCCCTCACGTTCGCCGGAGGTGGAAATGGCGGCGAGGCGACGCCGGGCGTGCGGGTCGACCTCACCGTTTCCCCTGTCCCTGCCGAAGAGGGCGAAACGCCCACCACCGCCGGAGTCGCAGGGAAGGCCACGGCCGCGACCTCGGTACGTAGCGGACCGGGCAGCAACTACCAGGCGCTTGGCACCATACCCAGGGACAAGGAGGTCGAGATTATCGGCATGAGTGAGGACGGGGAATGGCTGGAGGTCTACTTCCTTCCGCCGTCCAAGCTCACCGGCTGGGTGTCCTCGGCGCTGCTGGAGGTCAAGGGAGACCTGTCAGAAGTACCGGTCTCCACTCCTGAGGCCTTCGCTGTCCCGGAGGTGCCGACGACCGAGGCACCCGTCTCCCAGCCCACAGAGGCGCCTACCGAGAGCGTGGCCACCGATACTCCCGAGCCCTCGCCCAGCGCGACGGTCCCGCCAGAGCTGCCCGATCTCGTCATCAGCGGGGCGCCGGTGCAGGAGACCACGCTCATCATTACGATCACCAATCAGGGCGGTGGCGAGCTGGAGCAGCGGCTCGTCCAGATCGGGGTCTTTGACGCCAGAGACTCCCGCCTCCTGCGAACTGTGAACGCCGGACCCTTCACGCTGGCGCCCGGCCAGAGCATCGACATTCCTACGGGGTATGACATACGCGGCGGGCCGGCGCGACTGCTCGTCATCGTCGACCCTCAGGGCCAGATCGAGGAGTCCGATGACACCAATAACCGGCTGATCTTCACCGTGACAGCGGCCACGCCCAGCCCGACTTCGATACCCACGGCTACGCCCCCGCCTGAGATGCCGACCGCCACACCTACGCCCATGGTGTCCCCTGAGCCGGGCGCCTCGCCGACGGCCACTCCGTTCCCCTAGGTGAGGAGGGAAAGGCCAGGAGGAGCCAGAGCCGCTGCCCGAACTTCTGCCGGCGGATATCTGGCAAGGCCCAGCAGCGCCTGCTAAACTGGCCTCCGGGGCGCGCCGGAAGGGGATCGAGGCGATGATGACGGAGTTCCGTAAGGAATGACCAAGGACGAGATCATCCGCTACTGCGAGATGACCCGCCAGCAGCTCTTCGACGCTATAACGGGCCTGACCGAAGAGCAGATGCGGCGGCGTCCAGAGCCGGAGGGGTGGTCAACGGTGGAGGTCCTGGCGCACCTGCCGGCGTCGGAGCGCAGGATCCGGCTTCAGGCCAGCGAGGCTTGTCGAAGCACGGGAAGCGAGATCGCGTTCCTCTCGGAGCCGGAGCGGCAGGAGGCGGCCGCGCGCGGCCTGGCGTTGCCCGCCCCCGCCATCATCCACGATCTCATCGCCGCGCGAAGAGAGACGGTAGAGTTTCTGAAGAGCCTGCCACCGGACGACCTTGCGAAGAGCGGCCGCCATCCTCAGCTCGGAGAGATGACCGTCGACCGCATATTGGGTGCCATATCCTACCATGAGCGAGAGCATGTCGAGCAGATCATAGGTCTGCGGCAGAAGCTGGGCCTCGACGGCGGCGCCTCGCCGTAACCAAAGGGCGCTGCTGTCGTTGTACTAAGGTGGAACCACGTACTGGAGGCTTAGGAGAGCGAAGGTAGCGTGAGCGTAGTAGATGAGATCAAGCAGCGCCTGGATATCGTCGAGCTGGTAGGCCAGTACGTGGCCCTCAAGAAGGCCGGGCGCAGCTACAAGGGCCTCTGCCCCTTCCACACTGAGAAGACCCCGTCCTTTGTCGTCACACCGGACCGACAGAGCTGGTACTGCTTCGGGGCATGCGCCACCGGCGGCGACGTCTTCACTTTCGTGATGAAGAAGGAGAACCTGGACTTCCGGGACGCCCTGGCGATGCTGGCCGAAAGGGCTGGCGTCAGCCTGTCGACGGCCCCTTCACCCGAGGAGGACGCGCGGCGAGCGCGGCTGCGGCAGGCGAACGAGGCCGCCACGCTCTTCTTCCACCACGCCCTCCTGAACAGCGAGGCGGGTCGCCCTGCCCTCGCCTACCTGGAGGGCCGGGGGCTGAACCGCGAGACCATCGACGCCTTCCAGCTAGGGTACAGCCCCGATTCCTGGGATGCACTGAAGGAGCACCTGAAGGGGCATGGATTCTCCGACGAGGAGCTGCTGGCCGCCGGCCTCTTGGTAGAGAGCGAGCGCGGTGGCTACGATCGCTTCCGCCACCGTCTGATCTTCCCCATACGCGACGAGCGCGGACGGTCCGTCGGGTTCGGCGCCCGGGCCATGGACGAGAGCCTCCCGAAGTACTTGAATACGCCCCAGTCGCCGATTTTCGATAAGGGGGCGATCCTGTACGCCCTCGACCGGGCGCGGGAAGCGATCCGCCGGGCCGACGTGGCTGTAATCGTGGAAGGCTACATGGACGCCATCGCCGCTCATCAGAATGACATCGCCAACGTCGTCGCCTCCATGGGCACGGCACTGACGGAGCGCCAGATAGGCGTCTTGAAGCGCTACACGAAGAACCTGATCCTGGCCCTGGACGCAGACGCGGCCGGCAGCGAGGCTACTCTGCGCGGCGTGCAGGTCGCGGCCGACGCCTCGGATCGGAGCAACGTGCCGGTGCCGACGTGGCGCGGCATCATACGTCAGCAGGATGTCCTGGCCGCCGACATACGCGTCCTGTCGCTGCCCGCCGGCACCGATCCGGACGAGGTCATCCGGCAGGACAGGGGAGCCTGGGAACGGTTGGTCCAGGACGCGAAGCCCGTGGTGGATCACCTCTTTCAGTCGGTCGCTTCGCGCACGGACCTGTCTCAGCCCCGCGAGCGGTCGCGCGCCGCCCGAGAGCTCCTGCCCCTGGTGGCGGCCATCGGTGACCAGGTGGTGCAGGCCCACTATGTCCAGCGTCTGGCCCGGCTCGTTCAGGTGGACGAAGACACGCTGAGACGCCAGCTACGCCGCCGGACCTATGATCGCGCCCCGGCGGAGCCCTTCGAATCCGGCGGGCCAGACGCGATCGAGGCGGACGCAGTCGCGCCGCAACCGGTCCGCCGGGAGCCGCGCGAGGAGTACTGCCTGGCGCTGCTGCTCCGCTACCCGGAGCTGCGCGAGAAGGGGTTGGCCTTAGACGATGACCTCTTCTCCCTCACGGAGAACCGCCAGGTGCTCCGGGCTTGGCGCCGGACTCCCGATGAGACAGGGCTCCGCGCCACGCTGCCGGAAGAGCTTCACGAGCAGCTCGATCGCATACGAGGGAAAACGATCCCCACCTTCGACCGCGGCGAGGCGGAGCGCGCCCTGGCCAATTGTCTGTGGGGCATAGAACAGCGTAAACTAGAGATAGAGAAGCAAGCTAGCACCCTCGCCCTGGCCGACTCCCAGGACAAGATAGGCTCCACCCGTCTCATCGAACTGGCGACGACCGGTGAGGACAGGGAGGGACAGCCCTCTGCGTTGACTCCCGAGATTGAGGAGGAGATAGCGCGGGAGGCAGCGGACCTCTTGACCGAAGATACAGAGGTAGGCCAGCGGGTGCACCGGAGGATCATGGAGCGCAACCAGACCAAGATTGCCGGAGGCGGCCCCGGCCCTTCGGCGGCGAATGAATTCAGGAGGGGTGAGTGAGGCGGATGGAAAGGAAGCTTGGCGGTAGAGACGACTCGGACGAACAATTGTCCGAGGACGAAGATGGCGAGCTGGAGCCGGTAGCTGAGGGCCTTCCCGGCGTCGACTTGCAGTCCGACGAAGAGATCGAGCAGCCCGTCAGCGTGTACGCGCGCCTGCGGCAGGCTGGCGCCTCCGCGCTCGACCGCGACGGCACGACGCGCAGCCGTCGCCAGGCCGCGGCTAACACCAAGTATTGGGACGCGGGAGGCCAGGTCAAGGCGGAAGAAGAGGAGGCCGACGCACTCGCCCTGGAGGGTCAAGAGGGCATCGACGATCCCGTACGGATGTACCTGCGGGAGATCGGCAAGGTATATCTCCTCTCGGCTGCGGACGAGAAGCGCCTGGCCCGCCAGATGGAGGAAGGCAAGCACATCAAGCGGATTGAGAGGCGCTGGGCAGACAAGCACGAACGCCCGGCCGCGGGCGGCGAAGTCATGCTGGTCCTCCTGGACGAAATGGATCGCTTGAGCAAGCACATGCGGGCCGTCATGAAGTACCTGGGCCTCAAGCGTGAGCCGCTGTCGCAGCTCGTCGTCAATCCCCAGTTCCGTTCGGCGCTGGATGGTGAGATGGACCAGGAACTGGCGGCAAGTCTGGCTCAGTCGCTGAAGCTGGAGCCCGGCCAGGCCGAGCAGGCCCTGGTTCGTCTTTCCATCGTGACCCACATTCTCCAGCCAGAGCTCGTCGCTCTCGCGGCCGACGCGGCAGGCGGCGAAAAGCACCTCGTTCCGGCGCCCTGGCAATCGCTACGCACACTGCTACGGGATGAGGAGATCTTCCGCTCCCACTTCAACCGGATGAAGGAGGAAGGTTACAGGTCAGAGAAGCGCCTCACTGAAGCCAACCTGCGCCTCGTGGTCAGCGTAGCCAAGAAGTACATCGGGCGGGGCATGTCGCTGCTGGACCTGATCCAGGAGGGCAACATCGGGCTCATCCGCGCCGTCGAAAAGTTCGACTACCGCAAGGGGTACAAGTTCAGCACCTACGCCACCTGGTGGATTCGGCAGGCGATCACACGGGCCATAGCCGACCAGGCCCGCACGATCCGCATCCCCGTGCACATGGTGGAGACGATCAACAAGCTGGTGCGCGTGAGCCGTCGGCTCGTCCAGGAGTACGGCCGCGAGCCCACCAGCGAAGAGATCGGCCGCGGCATGGAGATCACCCCGGACAAGGTGCGCGAGATCATCAAGGTCTCCCAGGAGCCTGTCTCCCTCGAAACCCCTATCGGCGAGGAGGAGGACAGCCACCTGGGCGACTTCATCGAGGATCACGGCGCCCTTGCTCCCGCTGACGCCGCTTCGCACCAGCTCCTCAAGGAGCAGGTGATGGACGTGCTGGGCAGCCTCACGCCCAGAGAGAAGAAGGTGCTGGAGCTCCGGTTCGGGCTGGAGGACGGGCGCAGCCGGACGCTGGAGGAGGTGGGGCGGGAGTTTCGCGTCACCCGCGAGCGCATCCGCCAAATCGAGGCGAAGGCGCTGCGCAAGCTGCGTCACCCCTCGCGGAGCAAGAAGCTCAAGGACTACCTCGAGTAGGACGGCCAGTCGCCGAGAAACGGGAAAGCCGCGACCTGTAGGTCGCGGCTGCGTATCTGCGATGACCGAGAGCCGGTCAGGCCGCGACCCTGTAGAGAAGCACCGGCACCTGCGATTGCTTCACTACGGCGTCGGCGACGCTGCCGAAGACCAGTCTGCCCAGATTGCGACGGGCGCGCGTCGCCATCGTGATGACGTCGCAGCCGAAGCCGTCGGCGGCGCTCAGGATCTCCCTCACAGGGTCGCCGATGCGCACCTCTGTGGAGGTAGGTATCCCCTCATCCTCGAATCGGGAGGCGATGGTCCGCAGGTACTCGTCCGCCTGGCGCACCTCGACCGCAGCCAGCTCTCCGACAGCCCGCTGGGGGATGATGGCGCCGGTTTCGAAATTCCGCGTATCGACTACCTTCAGAAGTCTCAGGTTGCAGCCGAAGCCCTTCGCAAGCTGAGCGGCGAGCGGTACGATTGACGCGGAGCGCCCCGTACCGTCCACGGGAACCAGCAGTCGCTTGAACACTGAGCGCCTCCCTTTCACCTAGAGTTTCTGTCTTCTTATCGGCAGGTCATCGCCTACCCTTAAGGGTTGCCAGCCTCCTATGAATGAAGAACGCTGCCCGGACCACGGTCACCTGAAGTCAGCGGCCTCTTGAGACCGAAGAGAGACTCGTTTGATGCGCTCCTGTTGACGCGTCGGCGGTCTTAGACGACGACAGGGATGCCAAGCGCCTTGCCGCCCAGCGTGAGCGCAAGGTGCAACGCCTCGCGCCTAGGGCCGTAGGGGGTCAGCCACCACTGTTCCAGCAGTACCTTGCCCCAGTGCCAGGCCCTCCCCATCTTGCGCAGCTCCACCTGAGGCGACGGTTCGGCAAAGAAGTTGCCGAAGGCGAAGCCCGCCAGGTCTTGCCCCGCTTCCAGCATGCAGTAGCCGTCGCCGCAAAACGTATCGCTGGCAACGGTACCATTGATATCGGCGGCGACGCGGTTGGCCACCGTCCGGGCCTGGTCGTGGGCGAACACGCCGGCCTTCGGCAGCATCAGCGGCATGTCGGGCTTCCAGCGACCGGGGATGGGGATGGCAGTCACGTCACCCACCGCGAAGACGTTTCCTTCCTGGGTGGCTAATGTGGCGTGGTCCACTGGCACCCAGCCCGCTTCGTTGGCCAGGCCTGCCTCACGGGCGAGGCGTGGGCTTCGGTGGGGAGGGATCGCCACCAGCATGTCATACCTGACGGGCCCTCGGTCCTCGAAGAGGAGTTCGCGGGCCTCGGCGTTCACCGCCGTTAGCTTGTGCGCGGGGTGAAAGGCGATGCCCTTGGCCGCCAGCATTTGTTTCACGGCGTCGCCGAGCACCGGCCCGGCCACCGGCATGGGCTGAGGCTCCGGCGTGAACAGATGCACCTCCACCTCATCCCTGATGCCACGCCTCCGGAAGTGGTCGGCGATGAGCATCGCGCCCTCGTGCGGGGCGCCGGGACACTTGTAGGGAAGCGCGCTGACCACCACGGCCACCGTGCCCCCGGTGAACCCCTGGAGAGCGTCGCGCAACTTGATAGCGCCTTGGAGAGTGTAGAACGTGTGGGAGCCGTCGGCCAGACCGGGGATGGCTTCCGGTGCCAGTTCCGCGCCCAGGGCAACGATCAAGTAGTCATAGCTGAGTGACGCCTCGCTGGTCTCGACGCGGCGCCCGCCCAAATCGATGGCGCGGGCCTCTCCCTCCATCACCTCAATGCCCGGCCGCACCAGATGGCGTACGGGTCGGGTGATCCGCTCCGCCCTGCGGTCGCCGGTCATCACCCAGAGGAAAGAGGGGGCGAAGGCGTGCTGGGCGTTCTTCTCCACCAGCACGATGCGATGCTCGTCTGACATGCGTCGTCGCAGTTCGTTGGCAGCGACCAGCCCACCCACGCCGCCGCCCAGAATAACGATTGTCTTACCTGCCACAGTTCTCCCTCCCTTGCTGAACCCGGCAACGAGCCCCTAGCGACATGCTGGGGCTAGAACACGATGAGCTTGTCTGCCCAGCGCGTCCACGATGCTAGCTCCTCGAGGGAGCTGCGGTGGACGCCGTCCGTCAGGGCTGCATCCGCCAGCCCGCGGGCATCCATGCACGAGCCGCAGGCGCCCACTTCGCCGTCGTGGTTAGTCACCAGCCGGAGCATGCGCTCCAGGTTGTAGTAGCCTTTGGGTGTGTCCTGGCCAGCCCGGGCGCAGGGCACCGAGTCCCCCATCAGGAAGACCTTGAGTTCGACCGATTCGTCTTTGGCCAGTGCGCCCGCCAGGCGAAGTCCGTTGTATGACCGCTCGCTCCCGTACGGAGGGTCGTTCAGAATGATCAGGGTTCTCTGCCGCTTGTCCTCGCTCATAGCTAGGCTTACCTTGGGCCGAGGCCAGGCTCCAGAGGATGACCTACCTTCCGGGGGCGCTACGCTGCGAAAGCAGCGAGCCGTCCGCTTCGATCTGTTCGAAGAGGACCTCTCGCAGGGTGTCGAAGGCCTTCAGCATCTTCGGATTGGAGATGCGGTAGTAGATTGAGTTGCCCTCCCTCCTGGTGCTGAGGATTCTCCGACTCTTCATCATGGCGAGGTGCTGGGAGAGATTAGCCATGCTCATCCCCGTGTTCTCCACAAGTTCGCTCACGGCCATCTCGCCATGCCTCAGCGTGTTGACGATCTGAAGGCGCTTGGCATGGGAAAACACCTTGCATATCTCCGCGTGGAGCTCGTACACCTGACGGTCGAGGTCAACCTGGGAGTCGTTCATCGGCAACAGTACTTGCGCAATTTCGCAACTAGTTTCTCATCTGCCCGACCGTTTGTCAAGACCTCGCCACGTGGGCGAGTTGGGCCCTCCATCTGGGGCTTCTTTGTTGACCCGCCAACAGTCCCGCTGTTAGAATTGAATTGAGGTCTGTTCACCCCGTGCGGAGGCGAAATGCCGCTTTACGAGTATTACTGCCCTACCTGCTCAAAGAAGTTCGAGATCTTGCGGCCGATGAGTCGCTCGGATGAGCCTGCGACGTGCCCTGAAGGTCACGACGGCGCCGAGCGCGTCGTCTCGCTTTTCACCTCTCTCACCAAGGCTGCTGACGGCAGCATCGCCCCTGTCAGCGGCAGCGCCTGCACGACCTGCTCCGCTGACTCTTGCAGCACCTGTTCCATCGTCCCGTAGGACGAACGCCGGCCACCGACTGCAGCAAGGGGAGCCTGAAGGCTCCCCCTCTTGCTTTCTCCGGCACGCGTACGGTCGGCCTAGGCTTGCTGGCTGCTGAGCTCCAGCGCCGGAACGCCCCGCCGCCGGCTCAGGATGAGGTAGGCGCCGGACACAAGCCCCAGGATGCCCGCTTCGACTAGCGTCAGGATGCCCACGAACATGGTGGCATCGAACCAGAAGTCCTCGGGAAACATCTGAATCAGGTGGTCCGTGCGCGGATTGAGCCTCCAGAGGTCGTTATTGAAGCTGATCACATGAAACTCCTCGAAGGCCCGGTCGAAGCCGGTCAGCGCCACGACGCCCAGGCCGACGATGATCGCCACCGTTAAGAGGCTCGCCCCCAGCGTCTGCGCCGCGAGTGAGCGCAGGGACCTCTCGCGCGCCCAGAGAAACACCGCCGCAACGTAGGCGAGGACAAAGACGAGGGTCGCCTCCTGCACCCTGAAGGTGAGCCTGAACAGGTTCTTTACGTCATGCAGGTGAGCAGTCTCCCTTTCGTTGAAGAGGGATACCTCACGGCCGCCCTCCATGATGCGGATGCTGACCGTCTCCGCGTTGTTGTTGAAGTACGCCCTGAGCTCGCGTCCGGCGCGCGAGAGTTCGTCCCGGTCGATGCCTGTGCGCGCTGCCGCATCGTATTTGTCGAATCCGTGCTCGTACAGACGCCCTTCGTTCGCCGCGAAACGGACGTTGCTGGTGATGAGCGCCAGGGGAAGGCTAACAACGAATATGATCGCTGCGAGATTTCTAGCGAACGTCACTGCCCCACTTCTTCTATGACACCGACCCGGCGCGGAGACTGCGGCAGGTATTGGCTCCTGCCGTTGTCAAGGTCACCGCCCTACCCTATAATCTGACCCGAATTCCTCCAGAACGGACATCACATGGCCCTCGCCATCGTTGGCCTGGGGCCGGGAGGTGCCAACCTCCTGACCTGCGAGGCGCGGAAGCTACTCTCGGAGGCGCGAGTCGTCTACGTTCGCAGCCCCGGCCACCCCGCTCTCGCCGTCCTTCCGCCAGAAGCCGCCGTCCACAGCCTCGACCGCCTCTTCCGGGGGAAGCGCTCCCTTGAACAAGTATACGACGCCGTTGTTCGCGAGGTCATGGATGGGGCGCGTCGGCCGGGGGACGTCATCTACGCCACGGCTGGCGATCCGCTGGCCGAGGACGCCGTCGCCGGCGTGCTCCGAGCTATGTGCGAGGAGGAGCGCGTGCAGTACACGATCGTGCCCGCACCCGGCCTGCGGGGGGCCGTCAGCCGCGCCTTGTACCTGGACGCCATCGCTCTCCCGCTCTGGATGGTCGACGTCCTCAGCCCGCGATTAGACCCGAGGCGCTCGGTCATCGTTGCTCAGCTCTGCCGCCCCTGGCTGGCGAGGCGACTCCGGGCGAGCCTGGTGGAGCTGTACCCCTCTGATCATCCCCTCGCCGTCGTCCAGCCGGACGGGGCCGGGAGCCTGTCCGCCCGCGAGGTGTCGCTGGCGGAACTTGACCGCGTCCGTCGGTTCGATGCCCTAACGTGCCTCTACGTCCCGCCGGTACGCCCCGAGAGAGACCGGCGCAGCTTAGCCGGCCTCCAGCAGATCGTGGCCAGGCTGCGGGCCCCCGACGGCTGCCCCTGGGACCGCGCTCAGACCCACGAGAGCCTCAAGGGCTACCTGATCGAGGAGGCGTACGAAGTGCTCGCGGCCCTCGACGAAGGCGACCCGGCAAAGCTGCGGGAGGAGCTGGGAGACCTCCTCTGGCAGGTGATGATCCACGTCCAGATCGCTTCCGAGGACGGCGAGTTCAAGATGGCCGACGTGATCGGTGGCATCAGCGAGAAGCTGGTGCGGCGCCACCCCCACGTCTTCGGCGATGCCGAGGTGGAGTCGGTGGAGGAGGTGGTCACCAACTGGGAGATTATCAAGCGGCAGGAGCGGGCTGAGGGCAGCCCCCTCCTCGACAGCGTGCCCCAGGCAATGCCGTCTCTCGCCCACACCCAGGCGCTGCTTGACCGGGCCGCCGCCGTCGGCTTCGACTGGCCTCACGTAGAGGGCGCCCTTGACAAGCTGGTCGAGGAGCTGTCGGAGCTATCGAAGGCGGAGGACGCGAAGCAGCGGCGCGATGAGTTCGGCGACGTGCTCTTCGTCCTCGTGGCGGTCGCCCGTCACCTGGGGGTGGACGCGGAGGAGGCGCTGCGACTGACGGCGCGCAAGTTCCGGCAGCGCTTCTCGGCCATGGCGGAACTGGCCCGGGCACGCGGCCTGGAGCTATCCGCGATGTCGCTGGCGGAGATGGAGGCAGTCTGGGAGGAAGCGAAGCGGCCGCCGATGGACAGGTAGCCGATACGGTTGTCCGGGCGTCGCTTTCGGTGGTAGACTGACGCGCAATAGCCGCCTGTGGGGGAGAAGGAGAGCATCGTGTCCCAGCAGAAGAAGAGCGTCGTCACGCCGGAGCGCTTCGCCCAGGGGCTGACGTACGAGGCGTGGCTCGCCGCCATCGACCGTAATCAGGAACGCTTCCAGGAGAACTACGAGGCTATCGAGCTTTCGGAGGACGATGCGCGAGCGTTTCGACAGTTGGCGGGCAGGCCCGGCGGCCCCGCCCGCTGCCTGGCCCTGGGCGAGGCCTGGTGCCCCGACGTCTTTCGCGGGCTGCCCGTGATGGCCAGGATCGCCGAGGCCGCGGAAATCGAGCTGCGCGTCTTCCTCCGCGATCAGAACAAGGACATCATGGCGGAGTTCCTCAATCAAGGCGAGCATGAGTCCATCCCCACGTTCGTCTTCTACACCGCCGACCACAAGTACATCTGCCACTGGATCGAGCGCCCTGCCCTGGCGAACGAGCAGATGGGCGAGCTGAACGAACTCATCGCGCCATTGCGTGACCCCAATACGCCCCAGGAAGAGCGGCAGAAGGCGCTCCAGGCCTACGTCGACTTCCAGAGCGGTCCTACGTGGGCTAACTGGCGGCAGGAGACCGTCCGCGAGCTGCGGCGTCTCCTCGAAAAGCACACCGGTTAGGCGCGGCAAGAACGGTGGTGGGCGCCGCGGCGTCGGATCGCGTCGCGGCGTCTTTCTTTGCCTGCTGGCCCGTCTGAGTCGCGTTGACGGCCTTGAGCAGCAGATGCCATACTCGATACAGAGGTCATCGCATTCCCGTGTCTGCGAAGCCGACATTCGAGGTCATCGACCACACGGCCGACGTCGGCATTATCGCCCGCGGCGAGACGCTGGCCGAAGCCTTCGCGAACGTCGCCACAGGCATGTTTTCGCTGATGGTCGAACTGGGGGAGGTGGCGGAGAGGGAGGAGCGGCGCGTCAGCGTCCAGGCGGCGGACCTGGAGGGGCTGCTCGTAGCCTGGCTCTCGGAGCTGCTCTACATCCTCGAGGTCGAGGAGCTGGTGTTCGGGCGGTTCGAGGTGGAGGAGATGAGCTCGACGAGGCTTGCGGCACGGGCCTTCGGAGAGCCCTTGGACCGCGAGCGGCACCCCCGGGGCACGGTGATCAAGGCCGTGACACGTCACCAGCTCGAGGTAGGCCCGGCCGATCATGGGTATGAGGCGAGGGTCATCTTCGATATATAGGGTGACGGATGAGCCCAGTAGCTGCAGGGCTTCAGCCCTGCCCGGCGGAGGAGACCTGATGGGGCTTAACAAGATAGGCTCTACTCTGATCATGCATTGACCGGCGGCCAGGTGAACGGCGTGGGGGCCGACCTGGCGGCGGCCCTGGGCGGGGGCGGAGCCCCGCCCCTACGGTGAAATGCAGAGCCATATTACTGATGACCATAAGGTTCACGGCTGCGCTCGGCATATGGATCGGTGAGGTATGACCAAGGACTGGCGACGCATCCTCAAGAAAGTCGACGACTATCGATGGGAGGTGCCGCAGGACTACAAGCCCGGCATGCGCGTACCCGGCCTCATCTACGCCGACGACGAGATGCTACAGGTGATGGCCGAGGACCAGGCGGTCGAGCAGGTGGCGAACGTCGCTTTCCTGCCGGGCATCGAGGGCCGCTCCATGGCCATGCCCGACATCCACTGGGGCTATGGCTTCCCCATCGGCGGCGTGGCGGCGATGCGCCTCGAAGATGGCGTCGTCTCCCCCGGCGGCGTCGGCTTCGATATCAATTGCGGGACGCGTCTTCTGCGCACGAACCTGCGCGAGCATGAGGTGCGCCCGAAGCTGCGTGAGCTCGTGAATCAGCTCTTCCGCGACGTTCCCGCCGGCCTCGGCGGCTCCGGGCCGCTGCGCCTCAGCCACAAGGAGCTGGACGACCTGATGGTGCGCGGCGCGGCCTGGATGGTGGACCGCGGTTTCGGCTGGCCGCAGGACTTGGAGGTCATCGAGTCCAACGGCTGCCTGGCGGGCGCCGAGCCGGGCGCCGTCAGCGACCACGCCCGCAAGCGAGGCGTCGCTCAGCTCGGCACATTGGGCTCCGGGAACCACTTCCTTGAGATTGAGGTCATCGATACGATTTATGACCAGGAGGCAGCCGCAGTGTTCGGTCTGGAAGAGCCGGGCCAGGTGGTAGTCTTCTTCCACTGCGGCTCGCGCGGCTTCGGCCATCAGGTCTGCCAGGACTACCTCGATGTCATGGCCCAGTCGATCCGGCGCTATGATATCGAGCTGCCCGACAAGCAGCTCGCCTGTGCGCCCATCGGCTCGCCCGAGGGCAAGAGCTACCTGGCGGCGATGACCGCTGCCGCCAATTTCGCCTGGGCCAACCGGCAGTGCATCACCCACTGGGTTCGGGAAGCCTTCGTCCGCGTCCTGGGCAAGAGTCAGGACGAGCTGGGCATGACTATGGTGTACGACGTCGCCCACAACATCGCCAAGATCGAGAAGCACCGCGAGGACGGCCGCGAGGTGACCGTGTGCGTCCACCGCAAGGGGGCCACGCGCGCCTTCCCTGCTGGCCACGCCGACATTCCGCCGAAGTACAGGGGAGTCGGCCAGCCGGTGCTGGTGCCCGGCGATATGGGGCGCTACTCCTATCTGGCCGTCGGCACCGACCGCGCGATGGCCGAGACGTGGGGCTCCACCTGCCACGGGGCCGGCCGCATGCAGAGCCGCGGCGCGGCGAAGCGGATGCTGAAGGGCGTGAACATCGCGCAGCGACTCGAGGACCAGGGGATTATCATCCGCTGCCAGAACAAGGCCGCCCTGGCCGAAGAGGCGAGCGAGGCCTACAAGGACGTGACCGACGTCGTCGACGTGCTGGAGCACGCCGGCATCTCGCGCAAGGTGGCGAAGATGCGCCCCATAGGGGTCATGAAAGGCTAGACATGCCTTCGTCGTTTCGCATCGGCAGGATCGCAGGCGTCGACATCCAGGTTCACTGGAGCTGGCTCTTCATCCTCCTACTCCTCACGTGGTCCTTCGCGGCGGGCATTCTCAACGACCTGTACCCGCAGTGGACGGACGCGCAGCGGTGGGCGGCCGGCGTCATCGTTGCCATCGTCTTTTTCGCCTCTGTCCTCATCCACGAGCTGAGCCACTCGATTGTAGCGCGGCGCCTGGGGATACCGGTCAAGGGGATCACTCTCTTCGTCTTCGGCGGCGTCTCTAACCTCGGCCGCGAGCCGCGGACATCCGGCGAGGAGTTCGTCGTCGCCGTCGTTGGTCCGCTCTCCAGTCTCCTTCTGGGGTTCGTGTTCTTCGTTGCGTGGCTGGCGCTCATGGGCCCGGCGAGCGGGGTGGCTGAGATCTCCAAGTACCTGGCGCTGGTCAACGGCATCCTCGCCGTCTTCAACATGCTGCCGGGCTTCCCTCTCGATGGCGGGCGTGTCTTTCGCTCGTTCGTCTGGTGGCGGAATCGCGACATGCTTCGGGCGACGCGCACCGCCGCTCGCGTCGGCGAGGGGCTCTCCTTCCTCCTTATCGGCGCGGGGCTCGTCAACATCTTCTTCTTCGGCCTGCTCCTGAACGGCATCTGGCTCGCCTTCATCGGCATGTTCCTGCGCGGCGCCTCGACCGCCAGCTACGAGCAGCTCCTCATGCAGCGGACGCTCGAGGGGCTGACGGCGGCCTCCGTCGCCCGCACCGATTTCCATGCCGTAGCGCCTGAGGTGACCTTACGGGAGTTCATCGATTCTCACATTCTGACGAGAAACGACCGCTGCTTCGCCGTCGTGGCGGGCGGCGAGCTCGCCGGCGTGATTAGCCTCACGGACGTCAAGAAGGTGCCGCGCGAGAGGTGGCATGAGACGACGGTGTGGCGGGCGATGACGCCGTTCGAGAAGCTTCACACGGTCTCGGCGCGGGAGAACCTGGCGCGCATACTTCAGATCATGGGTGAGGCTGACATCAATCAGGTGCCCGTGGTCGAGGGGCGCGTGATGGTGGGCATGGTGCGCCGGTCGGACATCATCCACCAGATCCAGTTGCGACGCGACCTCGGCGCCGGCGCTACCGCCTGAGCCGAAGGTTGGGTCACGTGCAAGCCTGCGGGCTGAAGACCCGCAGCTTCGGTTACGCCCAGGCTGCGGAATTCATGCCGCAGGCTCCGTCAGACGGCGTCCGTAGCCTTCGCCCCGCTCGTGACGAGGACCCGGTGCGGAAACGGGATCTCGATCCCCTCCTCGTCGAAGGCCCGCTTCAGGCGGCGGCGCAGCTCCCCCGAGACGGCCCATTGCTGGATGGGGCGCGTCACCCCCAGGATCTTGATCTCGATGCTTGAGTCGCCGAAACCGTCCACCCGCTCGAAATGAGGCGCCTCGGTGATCAGGGCGCCGAACTCGCTGTCTTCCGCCAGCTCCCGGCCCACGCGGTCGATCACCTCCCGCACCTTATCGAGGTCCTCGCCGTACGCCACACCGACGTTCATGTTCACACGAGACCACTCTCGCGTCAGGTTGCTTGAGGTGGTTATCTCGCCGTTGGGGATGCTGTGCACCGTGCCGTCGAGGTCCCGCAGCAGCGTGCGTCGCAGGTTGACGTCCTCCACCAGACCGCCGACGCCCGCCACATTGACGACATCGCCGACGCCGTACTGGTTCTCGGCCAGGATGAAGACGCCGTTGATCGTGTCCCGCACCAGGCTTTGCGCTCCGAAGCCGATCGCCAGGCCCACGATGCCCGCCCCTGCCAGCACCGGCGCGATGTTCACCCCTAGCTCCGGCAGGATCATGAACAGGGCGGCGAGCAGCAGAGCCACCCTGGCGGTGGCGATGAGGACCGCGCTGAGCGTGCGCACTCGCTTCTCGATCTCGACCTCGGGCTTGCCCTCCATCTGCCGGGACACGCCGCTGCCGATGGCCCTCGGCACGATGCGCGTGATCGCGAAGTAGATGACGTACAGGACCACCAGGATGATGAGGATGCGCAAACCACTTGTGAGGAGCCAGTCGGTCACACGGTCAACGTCCAGGAGGCCTACTCTGTTGTCCATCCTTCCCTCCTTTCGGCAATATGCCGTTATGTCACGTATGGGGCCAACCAGGAACGGGCGCAGCCACTAGGACCGCGCCCGAGTCATCGCTCTAGGCGGGCGTCAAGCCTCCACCTTCTCCAGGTGGGCGAAGCTCAGCAGCAGCTTCTTGATCCCGGCGCCACCCTTGAAGGCCACCGTTACCTCCTGGTCGGAACCCGTCACGTTGCAGCTCACGACTATCCCATCGCCGAACCGGGCGTGGTGCACGCGCTCGCCTGCCGAGAATGCGGCGCCAGTGGGCTCGGCCGGCCCTTGCTGCGGCTGCGGGCGCCGGCCCGGCCGGGCTGCAGGGGCGAGCCTTTCGCCGATAGCGAGCTCGTCTCCGCTGCGGGCGGCTTCGTGGGCGACGAGCAGCTCGGACGGTATGTCCTTCAGGAATCGAGACGGCGGGTTGTGGGCGCTGAGGCCCATGAGGTGTCGTCGGAAGGCGCGCACGAGGTAGAGCCGCTCCTTCGAACGGGTTATGCCGACGTAGCAGAGGCGGCGCTCCTCCTCCATCTGCGCGGGGTCGTCGTAGGAGCGGATGTGGGGCAGCAGCCCCTCCTCCATACCCACGATGAAGACAGCAGGGAACTCCAGCCCTTTCGCCGCGTGCAACGTGATGAGCGTAACGGCGTCGGCCTTCTCATCGTACTCGTCCGTGTCTGAGACGAGGGCCACGTCCTCGAGAAAGGTGGTCAGCGCCAGCTCCGGCGCGAGCTCGTCGTACCGGGCGGCCACCGTCCGCAGCTCCTGAACGTTCTCCCAGCGCTCATCGCCGTCCTCGAACTCGCCCAGAAGGTAGCGGTGGTAGTCGGTGCGCTCGGCCACCAGCTCGAGCAGGTCGGAGGGCGCCATTGCCCGTGCCTCCGAGATCAGCTCGTCCAGGAGAGCCAGGAACGACAGGAGAGCCTTGGCGGTGCGGGACGAGAAGGGCGCCGGAAGCTGAGAAGCCGAAAGCGGCGGGGGCAACTCCTCACTGCCTGGCTCCACCCTCTCGGTCTCTCGCCTCTCGTGCGCGAGAAGCTGGAGGGCGGTGTACTGAGGCACGTTCATCGAACCAGACCAGCGGGCCAGCTCGTCCGTGGTGCGCTGGCCGATGCCTCGCGCGGGCACGTTGATGACGCGGGAAAGGCTCACGCTATCGAACGGATTGTGAATGAGGCGCATGTAGGCGAGGATATCCTTGACTTCGCGTCGCTCGTAGAAGCGGATGCCGCCGACCAGCCGATAGCGTATGCCTTCGCGCATGAACGCCTCCTCCAGGGGCCGCGACTGGGCGTTCGTGCGGTACATGACGGCGATATCGCCGGGTCGCCGCTCCTTTAGGAGGGATTGCACCTCCAGCGCCACGAAGGTCGCCTCCTCTTCCTCGTCGTAGGCTTCGTAGACCACGACGGGTGCGCCGGAGTCGTTCTCCGTCCACAGGTTCTTCTCCTTGCGCTGCTCGTTGGCTCGGATTACGTTGTGAGCGGCGTCGAGGATGGTCTGAGTGGAGCGATAGTTCTGCTCCAGGTAGACGACCTTTGCGCCCGGGTAGTCCCTCTCGAAGTTGAGGATGTTGCGCAGGTCCGCCGCCCGCCAGGAGTATATCGACTGGTCGGGGTCGCCCACGACGCAGACGTTGCTGTCCGGCGGCGGCGCAAGCTGGCGGCCGAGCGCGTACTGGGCGACGTTCGTGTCCTGGAACTCGTCGATCAGGACGTGCTCGTAGCGCTCTCTGTACTTCTGAAGAACGTCCTCGCGGTCGCGGAAGAGCTGCACGGTCTTCGTGAGCAGGTCGTCGAAGTCGAGTGCGTTGCTTTCGGCCAGCAGCGCCTGATAGCGCTCGTACACCCTGGCGACGATCTCCTCGAAGTAGTTGTTGACCGCCTGGGCGAAGGCTGCCGGCGTGGAGAGGACGCTCTTGGCGCGGGAAATGGTCGCGAGGATGGCGCGCGGCTGGTAGTTGCGCAGTTCGATGCCGAGGTCGGTCATGGCGCGCCGGACCAGCGATATCTGGTCGGCGTCGTCGTAGATGGCGAACCCCCGTGCGATGCCGATCGCCTCACCCTCGATACGGAGAATGCGCGAGCAGGTGGCGTGGAAGGTGCCCATGGTGACGTTCTGGGCGCGGTCTCCCAGTAGCGTCAATATCCTGTCCCGCATCTCCCGCGCGGCCTTGTTGGTGAAGGTGACGGCGAGGATGCGATAGGGGCTGACGCCTCGCGCCCGGACGAGATAGGCGATGCGATGGGCGATGACCCTTGTCTTGCCGCTGCCCGGGCCCGCTAGGATGAGGAGCGGCCCGTCGCCGGCCTGCACCGCCTCCCTCTGGTTAGGATTCAGGTCGTGAAGAACGTCCATGAGCCGAATGACCCTGCTGTTGGTTCCAAGGTTCCCAGGTTCCGAGGTTCGAAGGCACCCCAGCACCCAAAACCGTCGAACCATTGAACCATGGAACCATCGCGCTCGGTGCGCACGTATTTGGGGGCTGGCGCAGAGCCATTCTAGCATCCAGGTGGTGCCACGAAACAGCGCCGTGGCTCCTCAGGTGGCGTCAGCGTCGGCGTGCGTGATATAATCCCGCTAAGCTGGGCGGGACCTGCCCAGCCAGATGGGCAGGGTCTTTTAGGACGAGGAATGGTACTCGCAGGCTGGCCCGGAGGTGCCTGGCAAGACACGGTGCGGCTTCTCGTCGCGGTCGGCATCGCTTACGCCGCCGTCCTCTGGCTCGCGGTCGGGGTGTGGGCCTACCGAGACATCAAGTCCCGCACGCACGACGCGGCATCGCAGGGCATGGCGGTGCTGCTCGTAGTGCTCTTCAATATCCTGGGCCTGGTTCTCTATCTCATCCTGCGCCCCGACCAGACGCTCGCCGAAAGCTACGAACGCTCCCTGGAGTCAGAGACGCTCCTCCACGAGCTGGAAGATCAGCATCTTTGCCCTTCCTGCCGCCGACGCGTCGAAGAAGACTTCATCATCTGCCCCTACTGTCGCGTCGGCCTTCGAGAGCACTGCTCCAAGTGCGGTAAGGCCTTGAGCGTCGCCTGGCTGGCCTGCCCCTACTGCGGGAGCGAGCGGGCCGCGACCGCTGTCCGCCTGGGTGCGAAGCTTCCCGCTTTCGCCGGGCCACCCCGCGAGAGCGCCGCCGAAGTCTCGACGAAGCCCGCGTCCGCGCCTCGCAGCCGCTCGCAGCTTCGCCCGAGAGCCACGGGTACGCCGAGGCCCGAACCAGCGGGGCCGGCGAACACAGAACCTCTCCCCTAGTCTCTGTAGCAGTAGGGGAACCACGCGGCCCCATGCCTCGTCAGGGGGTGTGGGTCGTTGTCTCTAGTCCAGCCTCGAGAGGAGAGCCGGCAGCTCGAGGAACTCCTCCAGGAGTGAGCCTATGCGCTCGATCTTGCGCCGGCCCCTGAACCGGGTCGCCCCGAACAGCTCTTCCAGCGTGGCCATGGCGCCGACGGTATCGCTCGATGTAAGGAGCACCGCCGCCTTCTCCGTCCGCACGCGGTCCAGGACGTAGGGGCTGGGCTGCTGGCCGCCCGTGAGGACGAGACAGGCCAGGGGCGTGTTCAGGGCGGCGAGCAGGAGGTCCGTCTTGTCGAAACGGGTAACGACGGCCTTGCGCTCGAGGCGTGCGAAGTACCGCTGGCCGGGATCGGAGGCGATGGAGCCGATCATGAAATGATCGATGACCTCATCCGGATCGCTGGCCGCTACCAGGTACTCGGCGTCCAGCGCCCGCGCCGCCTCGTCCAGCGTCGGCGAGGCCAGCGCCCGGTCCTCGGGCAGCGCCCCGAGGCAGGGCAACCCCCGTTCGATGAGCAGCCGGGCGGCCGCCTGACGGTCGGCGATGGCTACGGCGGTGGCCACGACGCCGACGAGCGATTCGCCTATCGAGCGGGCTGCCGCGGCAAGCGGCTCGGCGGAGGCGGCGGGATCACCGCGCACGACAAGGACGCCCCGCGCCCCGAGACGATGCAGAGCCTCCTCGCCCGCAGGGCCCGCCGGCCCTTCGACCACCAGCGTCTCGCCCTCGGCCGACGCCTCGCGGGCCAGCGCTTCGGCCTCGTCGAGCGAGCATGCGGCCGCCGGTGAACGCAGCTCGGTCAGTGAGGCGAATAGCCGGGCGTCCGCCTCCGCGCCATCGTCCTCCTCCGAACCGGAGCGCAGACGGAGAAGCCGGGCCCGGCGACCGTCGGCGGAAAGCCTTCGTGCGATGCCGACCGAGAGGGCAGTCCTGCCCGCCCACGGCAGCGTCGACGTGATAACGAGTACGCCCACTTCTCACTGGCCTCCACTGTCCTGCGAGTGTTGGCTGGAGGCTGGGGATTGAAGGCATTATAGCAAGGCCGGGCCGCTGGCGCACTACAGCCTATCGAGCCGGCGTAGTGTCCTGACTGGCCTCTTCCGTCCACGCCTGGTACCATCGGGGTCAGAAGCGGCCGACGTTACGAGGTGATAGTGAAATGCGCTTTGCCGTCATCGGGCTCAGCCACGTGCACATCGTCAGCATGACGCAGGCCCTCCTGGACCTGCCCGGCGTCGAGTGCGCCGGCTTCGCCCCCGAGGACACGCCCATCGCCAGGGGTTTCGCAAGCCTGTTCCCGGATGTGCCCCAACGTCCCCAGGATGACCTGCTGGGCGACTCAGGCACCGACGTCATCTTGTGCGCCGACGTCAACGGGCGTCGCGGCTCGCGGCTGGTCGCCGCGCTAGGGGCGGGCAAGCACGTCTTCGTCGACAAGCCGCCGGTCACCACCCTGGAGGACCTGGACGCTGTCGAGCGCGCGGTGGAGGAGAGCGGCAAGCTGTTCTTCGTCTACTTCGGCGAACGGCTCGGCAATCCCCTTCCGCTGAAGGCCAAGCAACTGATCCAGGAGGGACGCGTCGGGAACGTCGTCAACTTCATCGGCCTCGGCCCCCACAAGCTGGGCATTCAGCACCGTCCGGCCTGGATGTTCGACCCGGCTCTCTACGGCGGCATCCTCAATGACATCGCGATCCACCAGGTGGAGCTGTTCGCCTGGCTGACGGGCCAGCGGATCGCTCAGTTTCGCTCTCGGGTGGGCAACTTCGCTACTCCTCAGCACCCGACATTCGAGGACTTCGGTGACGCCTGGTTCGAGGGCACAGAGGGCGCCGCGGGCTACGTACGCGTCGACTGGCTTACGCCGGATGCGCTCCCCGTCCACGGGGACATCCGCCAGTTCGTCCTCGGCAGCGAGGGAATGCTGGAGATCCGTGGCAGCATCAGCATGGGCGCGCCGGACCCGAAGCCGGCTCTCTTCCTGACGACGCGGAGCAGCGCCCCCGAGGAGGTGGACGTGAGCGACGTCGATACTGCCTGGGCGCCGCAGCTCGTGGCTGATATCAATGGGGGCGTCAACTGGACGATGCCCCATCGCCAGACGTTCGAGGTTCTCCGTTCCGTGCTCCAGATGCAGGCCCAGGCGGAGCGGATCGGCGCGCACAGGTAGCGACGCAGGTATGTCCATGCCCGCCCTAACGCAGCAGGACCTGGAGGGGCTCATCCCGGCGACTGTCACGCCGCTGACAAGCGATTTCGCTTTGGATCTGCCGGCGCTGAGGTCGTATGTGCGCTGGATGGTGGCGTTCGAGGGCGTCAAGGCCCTGGCCGTCAACATGGACACCGGCGAAGGGCCTCACCTCAGCCGTGAGGAGCGTCGTCGGGTGCTGGAGGTCTACGCCGACGAGGTGGGGGGCCGGATGCCTCTGCTGTCGGGCATCGCCGCCCGCTACACGGCTGAGGCGGTCGAGCTGGCCCGGGACGCGGCCTCCGCCGGTGCCTCGGGGCTGGTCGTCTTCCCCATCCCTGCCTTCGCCGGCGAGGCGCTGCCCCCCGAGCTGCCCTACGAGTACCACGCCGCCATCGCCCGCGCCACGGGGCTGCCCCTGGTCCTGTTCCAGCTCCAGCCTGCTCTCGGCGGCATCATCTTCGAAGCCGATACCCTGGCGAGGCTGCTCGAGATCGACCAGGTGGTGGCGATCAAGGAAGCCTCCTTCGACCGCGCCCGCTTCGACGAGACGGCGCGACTGCTGGCGGCGGCGCCACGTCGTATCATCCTGCTCACCGGCAACGACAACTTCATCCTGGACTCGTTCCTGTCCGGCGCCGACGGTGCGCTCATCGGCTTCGGCACCGTCGCCGTCGCCGAGCAGGTCGAGATGATCAAGTGGGTGAAGGCGGGCGACGAGGCAGGCGCCCGTCGCATCGACGAGGCGGTCGTGACGCCGCTGGCGGCGGCGCTCTTCGCTCGGCCCGTCCGCAACTACCGGGCGCGAGTGAAGGAGGCCCTCCGTCTGCTGCGGGTGCTTCCTAACGCCGTCGTCCGGCCGCCCCTCTTGCCCCTGGATGAAGGCGAGCGGCGGGCCGTGGCGGATGCTCTGTCGGGCCTCAAGCTGGCGGCCCCCGTGAGCGGGAGGTAGCGGAGCATGGCCGATCCTTTCGGCGTCGGGATCATCGGGGCGGGCGAGATCTCGATCCTCCACGCTGCGTCCTATCGGGCGCTGGCCGACCGGGCGCGCATGGTGGCGGTGGCGGACATCGACGAGGGACGAGCGCGCTTTCTCGCCGACCACTTCGAGATTCCGGCCGTCTACAAGGACTACCAGGCCCTCCTGGCGAATCCCGACGTTCAGGCGGTGAGCATCTGCACGCCGCCCTTCCTCCACGTCGAGCAGAGCATCGAGGCGATGGCGGCCGGCAAGCACGTCCTCTGCGAGAAGCCGGTGGCCCCGAACCTGGCCGCGCTCGACCGCATCGACTCGGCCCAGAAGGGCTCCGGCCGCATCTTCTGCGGCGTGTTCCAGTACCGCCTCGGCCGGGGGGCGCGGCAGGTGAAGGCGTTGATCGAGCGCGGGCGATTCGGCCGTCTGCTCTTCGGCCTGACGCAGACCCTCTGGATGCGGACGCCCTCTTACTATGACGTGCCGTGGCGGGGCTCGTGGGCGCAGGAGTGCGGCGGCACCAGCGTGAGCCACGGTATCCACGGCATCGACATGCTCCTCTGGCTCATGGGCGAGCCCGAGCACGTCTACGCTGAGGCCGATACGCTGAAGATGGACATAGAGGTAGACGACACCTCCATTGCGGTCGTACGCTTTCGAGGCGGCGCCCTGGGCCAGATCCTGTCGACCGTCAACTGCCAGGACAACCGCAGCCGCCTGGAGATATACGGGACGGAGCTTTACGCCGTCTCCTCGGAGGACGCCTACCAGTCCACGAAGGAGCCGTTCCGCCTGTCGGCCGCCGAGGCGTCGTATCTGGAGACTGTGGAGAAGGAGGCGGCGGAGCTGGTGCCATCGGGTCCGCCGTATGTGGAGTTCGGGATGGTGGAAGAATTCGTGGGCGCTGTGGAGGACGGCCGGGAGCCGTTGGTCACGGCCGGCGAGTGTCGCCGCTCCCTGGAGCTGGTGACGGCTCTCTACCGCTCGGCGATGACGGGCGAGCGGGTCACCCTGCCGATCGAGAAGACGGATCCTTTCTACTCTTCCATTCCGCCGGAGGGCATGGCCCTGCCCGGCACCGCCAGAGGCAGAGGAGGGACGGCATGACAGAGATAACGACCGAGAAGTTCCTGATCCGAAGGCTGTCGGAGGTGCCGGAGGAGCGCGGCGTCTGCGGCTTCCGGCGCACCATCATCACTGCCGCCGACACTCCCGCCGTCAACGTCTCGCACCTCAGGATCGATAACTCCCGCTACCACTATCACCGGCAGATGACCGAGCTCTACTACGTCCTTTCGGGCAGCGGCAGCATCACCCTGGACGGCGAGACCCACCCGATTGAGCAGGGCGATATGGTGCTCATCCGGCCCGGCGTCTGGCACACATCCGAAGGGAACATGAACGTCCTCATCGCCGGTGTGCCCGCCGGCGAAGCGACGGATATCTTCTTCGAGTAGCGACGGTCTTCGGTGGCCTACTTCACCTATCGGTCCCTCGATGACCTGCGGGCCGCTATCAGCGAGCGCGGTGTCGACCTCGCCTGCGACGACGAGATCGACCTGCTGACCCAGCCCATTACCATCGGCGGGAGGGCGGTCGGCAACCGTATGGCCGTCCATCCCATGGAGGGCTGCGACGGCACGCCGGACGGCCGTCCCGGCGAGCTCACCTTTCGCCGCTGGCGTCGTTTCGGCGAGGGCGGCGCCAAGCTCATATGGGGGGAGGCGACGGCCGTCTCGCGAGAGGGACGCGCCAACCCCCGACAGCTCCTCCTCGATGAGGCGACGGCGCCGGAGTTCCGCCGCCTCCTGGCGGAGACGCGCGAGGCCCACAAGCGCCGTTTCGGCCGGGACGACGATCTGCTCGTGGGGCTACAGCTCACCCACTCCGGGCGCTGGAGCCGTCTGAGGCCGCTGGTCGTCCATCACGCGCCGAGCGTCGATGCCGTCACCTGGCTCGACCGGGCGCGCGGGGAGCGTCTGCCGCCGGACTACCCGCTCCTGTCGGACGATGAGCTGGAGACGATAGGAGAACGGTTCGTGGAGGTGGCGGTCCTGGCGGCGGGCATCGGCTTCGATTTCGTCGACATCAAGCAGTGCCACACGTACCTCCTGAACGAGCTTCTGGCAGCGAGGGACCGACCCGGACGCTACGGAGGCCCCTTCGAGAATCGCTGCCGGCTGGTGCTGGACATCGTGCGAGAGGTCAGCGCCCGCCGGGGCCGCGAGTTCATGGTCGCCACCCGCCTGAACGTCTACGACGGCTTCCCTTTCCAGCCCAACGGCGCGCCGCCCCTGCCGTACGAAGAAGCGTGGGGAGTGGACGCCTCCGACCCCTCCCGCCCGGACTTCTCCGAGCCCATTCGCCTTGTTGGCCTGCTGAAGCAGGAGGGCGTGCATCTCGTGAACCTGAGCATGGGTAGTCCCTACTTCAACCCCCACATTGGGCGCCCCTTCGAGCGGCCTCCGGTCGACGGCTATCCATCGCCGGAGCACCCGCTGCGGGGCGTCGAGCGGCAGGTCGTGGCGGCGGCGACGATGCAGCGGGCCCACCCGGACGTGGCCATGGTGGGGACGGGCTATAGCTGGCTGCGGCACTTCGCGCTGAACGCGGGCGAGGCCAGCGTGCGGACGGGCCGCATCTCGCTCGTCGGGCTGGGCCGGGGCGCCATCGCCTACCCTGAGTTCGCCGCCGACGTGATCGAGAGCGGCCGGATGAGGCCGAACAAGACGTGCCTGGGAACAAGCCACTGCACCGGCCTCATGCGCGCCAGGAGCAACGAGCTGGGGCAGTTCCCCGTGGGCTGCGTCCCCCGAGACCCGCTCTACGTGCCCTACTTCCGCCAAGCTTACCCTCGCGCCCCGAGGAGACGTGATCGATGACGCAGAACGAGACCCTCGACAAGCGCTCGCAGGAGCTGTACGCCGACGGCTATCGAGAGGTGAGGGAGAGCTTCGACACGGGCGAAGCGATGGTCCGCATCGACAGCGGCTTCGGGCTCCGCCACGACCCGCGCGGCAGCCTGGCCTACGCCACCTGCCTCCTGCGCGAGGGCGGAGCCGACAACGTGGCTCTCGCCGAGAAGGTCATCGACAGGGTGCTGTCGATGCAGGAGACACGCCCCGACAACGCCCACTTCGGCAACTTCCGCTGGTACCTGGAGGACAAGGTCGTCGCCGACCTCAACGCCGTCGAGTTCATGCTGGAGGCGCTATCTCAGGTCGTGCTCGGCTTCGGGGACCGCCTTTCGTCGCCGCTGCGGGCGCGGGTGTCGGACGCCATGCGCCTGGGCCTTCAGGAGATCGAGCGCCTGGACGTTCATCTCTCTTACACCAACATCTGCCTCCTCGACATCCACAACAGCATCGTCTGCGGCCGGATCCTGGGGGACGCCCATCACCTAGAGCGAGGCCGTCGCAAGCTCGACGCCTGGATCGCCTTCACCAGCCGCTCCGGCGGCCCCCACGAGTACAACAGCCCGACGTACCTCGGCGTCGACCTGAACGCCCTCGCCAGCCTGGCCGAGCATGCTGACGACCCGGACGTCTCCCTGAAGGCCCTGCTGATGGAGGAACGACTGTGGCTGCACGCGGCCTGTCGCTTTCACCGCCCCACCGGCCAGCTCGCCGGGCCGCACTGTCGGGCCTATCGCCACGATACGGTGGGCGCAGGGGGCTTCCTGAAGGTCATTCTCTACAAAGAGCTGGGCTACCCAAACCTGCGGCGCTCGACGCCCTACTACCCGTGGCAGGGGGAGGAGGGGCATGCCGGCGTGGCCCTCAGCCGATATCATTTGCCGGACTACGTGCGCGCCCTGTTCGACGAGAAGCCGGACGAGTGGCGCGTGCGGGAGACGGCCGACGCAGCCGTCGGCGCCGACATGGTCTCCTACCTCACGCCGGACTACGCCCTGGGCACCGCCTCTCGCTCCTATGAAGTCGGCGAGCCCCCCGAGCCCTGGCCCCAGTTCAACGCCGCCACCCTCTTCTACCGCAAGAAGGAAGCGCCGGGCTACGGCGTCCTCTACAGCCGCTATGCGATAAACGACTACGAGATCGGCCATATGGCAGACGAGAAGGGTCACACAAAGGGCGAGCTCTGGGACCTGGGCGCGCCCCGGTGCTTCCAGCATCGCAATGCGGCCATCATTGCCTACGGGCTGACGCCGCTGGGCATCGCGACCGCCGTTCATACGCTGCGACTGGACGTCCTGCTCATCGGCAAGGACGAGGGGACGCAGATCCTGGTGGGCGGCCGGCCGGTCTCGTCGCTGCCCCAGCCGGTGCGACCGCTGGAGCCGGTGGCGGTGGCCGTGGGGAGCGTGTACATCGGTCTCATCCCGCTGGAGCCGACGAACATGGGCCAGGAGGCGCCCATTGTAATCGACGAGCGGGGCGGCGAGTTGGCCCTCTCCATCCATAACTACAGTGGCCCGAGCAAGAACTTCTGGGAGTACCGCACGCTGTCCGGACCGTTCTTTAGGGGCAACGTGCGCAACGGGTTGGTGCTGGAAGTGGCGTCGCGGGGCGAATACCCGTCGGCGGCCGCCTTCTGCGAGCATCTGGCCGGTGCCCGAGTGGTCGATTCGGTGTCCGCAGAGGGAGTGCGGGAGATCGAGTACGAGAGCGGCGGCCAGGCGCTGGGCCTCCGCTATGATCTGCGCGACCTGCGGGTGCTTGGGCGCCGCATCAACGGCAAGCGGTACCGCCCGCCGAAGTTCGAGGCGCCCGGCATCGTCCAGGGTGGCGCCCAGCGCCTGGCCGCCGCCGGAGCGGTGCTGAGGCCTGCCGGCTCCCCCGCCTGGCTCGTCGGCGACCGAGTCCGCCGCACCTGGGCCGCGGCTGTCGTCGGCGAGAAGCCAGTGCCACTCCGCCTGGAAGTACCGACGGGCGCGCTGGAGGCGGACGCCTTCATCGTCGGAAGAGTCGTCTGGCGGGAGAAGGAGGGGCGTGTCGAGTTGGAGGCCTCTCCGCCGGCCGCCTCCCTTCGCCTGTGGACCCGGCCGGAGATGCGTTTGCTTCTCAACGGGCGCGACGTCACGGCCCGTCTGCGTTCGGCGGCTGAGGGTGCTCGAGAGCTGGCGCTTTAGAGAGGGGACATCGGGAGGTGCTAGGCTGTCGCCGACGCGACACACTCCTCAAAGAGCCGGACGTTCTCGGCGAGCATGTCGGGCTTGTGCGCGGGGTAGACGCCGACGCAGATGGCATCTCCGGGCCGGAGAACCTGGGCCGCGTAGGAGAAGGCCTCCCGCGGATCATTGCGCCCCGCTGCCATGATCTTGTAGTGGATAGCGGGGCGGCTCAGTGTCTGGATGGTCTCCGCCATGGCGCGCCGATCACCCTCGCGGTACCGCTCGTCGGCGTGGGCGGAATAGGCAGGGTTGTGGTCGCGGCTGAAGCTGTTGTAGTAGCAGCACATGTAGAAGTCGACGTCGAGATTCGCCTCCGACCACCTGTGGACCGCCGGGTCGTGGCCGGCAACCCCGGCAGGCAGCCCGGCCCGCTTGATCGTGTCGATGGCCCCCAACGCCTCGTCGACCTGCCCCCGCCCCACGAGGTTGTCCATCACGCCGCCGTGGATGAAGCACGCCTTCGCTCCATTTACGACGGCGGCGAGGGCGCTCAACACGCTGGACCCTAGCTCCGGGCAGGTCTGTGCGATCCACTGGATCGTGCCGCCCTCGTCCCAGTACTCGAGCAACATCCGGGAGATGTGGGCATCCGCCCTGGCCACGAGCGTGTTGATGCCAAGCGATTCCGCCTCCCGCAGCGTCGCCTTGATGCGCTCACTCGTGTAGTAGTGGCGCATCTCGAGATCGGCCTGGGGGCCCCGATGTGAATTGCCGCTGAACGGGTTGCCGCCCACTACAAGGCGGCTCACGCTCAGGGAACCGATGCGAACCTGCGGAAGCGTCATGATAGAGTCCTTCGCGGACCCGTGGTCCTCACGACAGGCAGAGCCGCCGAAGCCGTCGAGGGTGGACTGTCCTGCGAACGAGTGCTTTTCAGGCTATTCGCATGGTCAGCCCGCCGTCGATCGGCAGAACCTCCCCGGTGATGTAGTCGTGCTGCACCAGGAAGACGATTGCCTGAGCGACCTCTTCAGGTTTCGCTATTCGATGGAGGAGAATGCGGTTCTCGACGGAGCGCTTGATGAACTCAGGCGGCGTGACGCTGTGGAAATCTGTGTCGGTAATCCCTGGTGCGACGCAGTTGACCCGCACGTTGTCGTCGCTTACCTCTACGGCCAGGCAGCGGGTCAGGTGCACCACCGCTGCTTTGACCGTGGCATAGGTCGCCATATTCCTCACCCCTCGCAGTCCAGCCACCGAAGCCACGTTCACTATCACGCCTTCTCTGTTCTCGATCATCGCTGGCAGGGCCAGGCGCGAGCACCTGACCGTGCCAAGAAGGTGAACCGCCAGCACCTGATGCCAGGCCGACTCGTCAGTCTCCAGTAGCGTGCCGTCGTAGCGGCCACCGGCGTTGTTGACGAGCACATCCAGCCCACCCCATTGTTCCTGGATAGCGCTGAACATGGCCTCCACCTGGTCACGATCACCCACATCGGCACGCAGCACCAGGGCTTCGCGGCCGAGCGTGCGAATTCGCTCAGCTACCTCCCTGGCCGACTCCTCATTCTCGGTGTAGTTGACCGCAACATCCGCTCCCTTCTCTGCCAGGAGTAGAGCCGTTGCCCTACCGATGCCTCGGCTGGCACCGGTGACCAGCGCCTTTCGTCCCGTCAATTCCACGAGCTGCACCTCCGCTCCTGCCAGGAACCCACGCCGCTACAGAGGCGGGAAGCCCCACCTACATCTTCTCAACGATACCATCCCTCCGGCCTTCGGCCCACACCCCAAGGGCCTCCTGCCGACGTTCGAGAGGGGAATGAGCCGTGGAACTTGACCCGGCCCATGAGCTGCCGGCACTCGAACGAAGTGCTCCCCCGGTTCGCCAGCGGCCTCGGCGACGGGGATCAAGTTGCCATATGGGGCTTTCCTTGACACTCAGGAGCGGCGATTTCTAGAATACGTCAGACTGCCGAGGCAGCTCAGCCCGTAGAGCAGCGGACTGAAAACCGCTGTCTTACTGCGCCGTCGTGCTGGGGTAGCTCAGTCGGTAGAGCACTTGACTGAAAATCAAGGTGTCGGCGGTTCGATTCCGCCCCCCAGCACCAGAAATCGAATCTAGAAAGGCCCGTTTCGGCGGGCCTTTCTGTTTACCTCTCTCAGCAATTGCAAACGGATTGCAAACCGCTCGGCTGCTATGGCGGGAGGTTGAATTGCGCCTCGTCGGCCAAGCATGCCTCGTATGCGTCGACGTCAGGGAGGTACTTGTCGCAGTAGGGTTCACCCCAGAGTTCCTCGGCAATTGCCCAGGCAATCCACACCATGACTGCAAGTGCCAGTATCACAAGCCCTGCCTGCAGTAATGCTGACACCATCTTGTTCTTTATGCCTGGCTCTCGCCGGTCACGCGGGTCACTCCCATCTAGCATCTTCCTGTCACCTTTCAATGGCCCCGGAAGACTAGCGCCGCCACCTTTGCGGCGGCCTTCTCTTCAATCGCGGGGATCGCGTGGCTGTACACGTCCAGCGTGAGGCCTACCGCTGCAACGATGCGCCGCTTCATGATGCACCTCCAGAACGTAGACCACTATTAGCGGGGCACCAGCATTATACACCCGCACGGTGAGGACGCTGACCCACCACCCGCACCAGAGTCGGGAGGCGACGGTGGGGGCGCTGTGGGGGCCCAGGGGCCAGCGGTCGGAATCGGGGGCGCAGCCGTACCGCTGGGGGGTCCCCCGCTTGTGTGAGACTCGCTGCTAGTACCAGAGTGCCGGTTCCGCTCTGTCCAACACGTCCTGAACCACTCTCGCACCTTCACTCGTTAGGCAAAGGTTGTCGTTCTCCCATTCCATTAGGCCCTCTTCGGTTAAGCCGATTGTGGGTGAAGTGACTGTCCAGTATTGCCAACGAGTAGACTCGATAGCTTGGGTCACTTGGCGTGCGGTCAGGCGTCTGTTTGACTTCCGGTGCGCCGCTCTTAGCAGTCGCGTGTCGAGCATGTCGTAGAACCTCACCTCCATGGCGTCCTCACGAGCGTCATAGGCAGCCACGCAGACCGCCCCGCAGTCCTCAGAACACGCCAACGGTATCCCGTCGGGCTCAGGAATGGCAAAGACGGCAAGACAATCTGGGCATCGAACGTGAAGCGTTCCACAGTGGAAACACGTGCCTTGAAGCTGAGACCTGCCTAGGGACGCGCTGCCAAAGCACCCGTCCATCAGGCAGCTAACCTCAGACCGGAAGCTGCCTAGAAGTGCGAGCAGGTCATTGGTGACAACCATCGGGTACACGCTCAAGGAGGGAGCTCGCTTCTCGGCTCCTCTCGTCACGCCGAGCGGGCTCACCGCTATCGCTAGATGTCCTTGGACATCGTCCTTCAACTCGGCGATCTCCCCCAGAGTCTTCAAGCCAAGCCGTCTGTTGTAGTGTTTGCAGTCCACAATCAGTTTGATTGGCACGGAGATGGTGAACTGTTCCAGCAACGTCACTTCGACGGGCATGATCACACGCACATCGATTTGCCGAGACTCCCCACTTCTTACGCCTGTCTCACGGACGTTCACCTCGACCTGGGCATGCTTGACACGCTTGAAGAGTTGGGCAATGCGGTCTTCGTACCATCTCCAACGCGCTACGTCGACGAGGCCGAGTCGCTTCATGGTGTACCTCCAAGCAGGCTACTGGCGCGGGCACCAGCATTATACACCCGCGCGGTTGTTGTCATGGCCGTCCGTGGCGCCACCTGGAGCCCGTGAGCTTCTGCAAACATTTTGCAAACGAACGGTTTGCAACGGGCCGTTACAGGGCGGTATGATGGGCGGCGGGGAAGGCCGATCTAGATACGAATTGCCGACTAGTAGGGACTAGTTGACAGGCGTTATAACGGGCTCAAGGCGACTGAAAATCAAGGTGTCGGCGGTTCGATTCCGCCCCCCAGCACCACCGATTGAAAGAGGGCCTCAACCCCCTTGCCCCTCTCTTGCAGGATCCCGAACGGTTCTGCGTCGACGCGTCCAGGGGGCATACCTGGCTACGCGCGACTCAGGCCGATCGCCGACGCCGTGCATTAGATTGAACCGTGGCGGAATGTCGCCGGAAGGGGAAGGTCCACCATGAACGCCATCATCGTTGTGCTCGATAGCCTGCGCGCCGACCACGTCGGCTGCTACGGCAACGACTGGGTGAAGACGCCTACCCTCGACGCCCTGGCCCGCGAGAGCATCACCTTCACCCGCGCCTTCCCCGAGTCGCTGCCGACCATACCGATGCGCCGCGCCCTCCACACCGGGCGCCGCACCTGGCCCTTCCCCGACTGGCTCCCCCAGCGGGGCGACATCGTCCTTGCCTATGGCTGGCAGCGTATCCCCGAGGACCAGGTCACTCTATCGGAGACCCTCGAGCACGAGGGATACGAGACGGCGTTCGTCACCGACACCTACCACCAGTTCAAACCCTCCATGAACTTCCACCGCGGCTTTCGTCAGTGGCGCTGGGTGCGGGGGCAGGAGCTGGACCTCTATCGCTCCAGGACGCTGGTGAAGCGAGAAGACGCGCAGGCGGTCATGCCGGACACGCTCTCGGGCAGGGCCGAGGAGTACCTCGGCGCACTGGTTAGTCAGTACCTGGCCAACCAGCGCCTGCGCCGGGGCGAAGAGGACCACCAGGCGCCGCGCGTGTTCCGAGAGGCGATGCAGTGGCTGGAGGAGAACGGCGACGCGGGGCCCTTCTTCCTCCTCGTAGACAGCTTCGACCCGCACGAGCCCTGGGACCCACCCCGCACGTACGTCGACCTCTACGACCCGCACTACAACGGCCGCGAGGTTATCTCGCCCCGCTACGGCCCCAGCGACTACCTGTCGGAGGTGGAGTTGAAGCACATGCGTGCCCTCTACGCCGGGGAGGTCACCATGGTCGACCGCTGGCTCGGCCTCTTCCTGGAGCGCGCCCGCGACCTGGGCATGCTCGAAGACACCCTTCTCATCGTGACATCAGACCACGGCCACCAGATCGGCGAGCACGGTCTCACCGGAAAGGTCTCCTGGGGGCTGTGGTACGAGCTCATGGACGTTCCCCTGTTCCTCCGCCTGCCGGACGGCACGGGCGCCGGCACTCGCGTGGAGGCCTTCGCTCAGCATCACGACATCGCACCCACGGTGCTCAAGGCGCTGGGAGTGCAGCCCGCCGCAGCGATGGACGGCATCGACCTGGTGGAGCTGGCGGCGGATCGTATCAGCCCCCGACCCCACATCACGTCGGGCTTCAACAACTACGCCTGGTATCGGGATGATCGTTATGTCTACATTGGCCGCAACGACGCCACCCACCCCCAGCTCTTCGACGTCCAGGCCGACCCCCTCCAGCAGCGTGACCTCTCGGCCGATGAGCCGGCGCTGGTAGAGGAGCTGCACTCTCGCGTACTGGTAGAGGCGGGAGGAACACTGCCCGTCTACACGGAGGTGCCCAAGCAGATCGACATGAGTTGGTACCGGGTCTAGGCAGGTGGTGAGCGTGAAGGTGCAGGACCTCGATCCTCGGATCCAGGCGGAGCTGGAGGCGCTGCGCTTCGACCCCGGGGAGGGCGTTGTGGTCGCGGAGCCGCCAGGGCGCGGCTACGGCCACTGGGCGGGCGGCGCCAAGGCGACCTTCGACCCCGAAAGCGGCCTCTTCTATCTCTTTTACCGTCGACGCACACCACTCGAGGTGGGCCGCGGCGGCGAGTGCTTCGTTGCCGTCAGCGATGACGGCCTTCGCTTCCGGGACATCTGGAAGGCCACCAAGGGGCAGTTCGCCGCCAACTCCATCGAGGTGGGCTGCCCCATCCGCGACCCCTCCGGCGAGTGGCGCCTCTATGTCAGCTACGAGTACAGCCAGCGCAGCGTCTGGCGAGTCGACGTCCTGCGCGGACCGTCTCTGGAGCGCCTGGAGCCCCAGAGCCGTCGTACTGTCGCCCAGCCCTGGGAGTACGGTGTGGCCGTGATCAAGGACCCGGTCGTCTACGTGCGGGACGGCGTGTACCACAGCTACGTCTGCGTATCGGCGCGACGCGTCTTCCGGCAGTCGGATGACGGAGCCGTGCGCACCGTCTTCGGGCTGGACGCCACGGCGCTGATGGTGTCCGAAGACGGCCTGCACTTCCCCGAGCTACGCTACGTCTTCGAGCCGACAGGCCAGGGCTGGGACGGCGTGCGTGCCCGCATCAACTCCCTCATCCCGCTCAGCAAGGGCTACGCCGTCCCCTACGACGGCGGGTCGACCTGGTACGATGCCTACGAGGAGCAGTGCGGACTCGCCTACAGTGAGGACGGGCTGAGCTTCCACCGCCTCACTCCGGAGGGCCCGTGGCTCTCGTCACCATACGGGTGCGTGCGCTACGTCTACGGCCTGCGAGTGGGGGATGAGGTCTTCTTCTACTACGAGTACACGACCGAGGACGGCTCCCACAAGCTACGCGCCACCCGCGTCCAGGCGCCGAGCCGCTGACTTGGACCCGGTATTCCCCCGCTGGCACGCTCCCTGCGGTGAATCTCGAAGCTGTCGCAGGAGCAGGTCCAGCCCTTCACGAGGCGACCCAGGCGGGGTTAGACTGGGTGCGTTCATCGATGCCCCGACTTTCCCGCGGCGGCGGTGGCCGCCTGCCAGGCAGTGATGACTCCTCCGGCCGAGGTCTATCGACTTCTTGACGAACTCCTCGAGGGAGTGAAGCGTGCCCTGAGCGAGAATCTGCTGGGGTTCTATCTGCGCGGCTCTCTCGCCCTCGGCGACTTCGACCCGATGACAAGTGATATCGATATCCTCGTGGTCACGCACCGCCCCGTCTCCGGTTCGGAGTTCGACGCCCTCTCGCGGATGCACGCGGAGGTAGCCGCCAGCGACACTCGATACGCCGATCATCTCGAGGTTTCGTACATCGACCGCGCTGCGATCAAACGCTTCGCGCCGGGGGAGCGGCGCCACCCAACAATCGGCGCCGACTGGCCCTTCGGCTGGGCTGAACATCGGGCTAACTGGATCCTGGAACGCTGGATTGTGCGCGAACATGGCGAGGCGCTACTCGGCCCGGACCCCAAGACCCTCATCGATCCAATCGCATCGGAGGAGCTGTGTGCCGCCGTGCGAGATGAGCTCCGAGCGCGACTCCGCGACTGGGCGGGTGGCACGAGCATCCCCGACTGGTTGTTGCCGCGCTACTACCAGGCGTTCGAAGTGGAGACGGTCTGCCGTGCTCTCTACACCGTCGCGCGCGGGGAACCGCCGACCAAGACACGCGCAGTGGCGTGGGCGTTAGAGCGACTTCCCGAGCCCTGGCGCTCCCTCGTCGAACAGTCTCAGGAGTGGCGATCGGACAGCGCCGAGGACGCTTCGAGAGTGCCCGAGGTGAAGGCGTTCGTCCGGTGGGCGGCATCGGAGGCTGGCGCAGGAACCTGAGGCGGCTACCCCACTACGCGCGCCCCGTTTCCGTCCGTCTCTCAGGCCCTAGGCGGCTGTACCGTTTGCTGGCCCTCGACCTGGCTGCGTATAATGAGGTGCTACCGAGGGGCCACGTGGTGCCTGCGTGTGGCAAGTGCCGATGGCAGCGTTAGGGTTCCCGCTTCGGGCCGAAGTGGCGGAATAGGTAGACGCGACGGTCTCAAAAACCGTTGGGGGGCAACTCCCGTGCCGGTTCGATCCCGGCCTTCGGCACCACCCTGCCGAGTAGTGTAAAGGTAGCACAAGGGACTTTGGATCCCTTGGTCCAGGTTCGAATCCTGGCTCGGCAGCCAGCTAACCTCAGACCTGCGCGAGCGCCACGGCTCCC
>CAZMGB010000023.1:0-51879 GCA_964565775.1 uncultured Dehalococcoidia bacterium | reverse complement strand
GGCAGGAGTGGAGGGATTCGAACCCCCGACCGGCGGTTTTGGAGACCGCTGCTCTGCCAGACTGAGCTACACTCCTAAATCTAGCGCGCCCGCAGTATAGCAAGGCACCGCCAAGGGGGTCAAGGCCGGCGCAGCACGCGGACATCCCACCGACGGGCCAGCCCTTACGCTTCCGCCTGACTCATGGCCCCGCCTTTGCCTGGCGCGCCGAGCCTCCCGTCTCCCTTCTAGACAAGTCGCTGCCTGGGATCGGACGCGACGTGGCGGGAAGGAGGGAGCCGTCGGCGGGACGAGAAGCCCCCGACGCGCCGTAGCAGAAGCCGCCAGGCCCGCTGGTGGCGGGGGAAGGGCCTGGCGGCCGGATGAACCCTCGAAAGAGCGTCCCTGCTCATCCGTGCAGACTTCCGAAGGCTCACTTCTAGTTTAGCCCGCGTGACGGGCGGCTGGCAAGTGCCTTGATCAAGGCTTGCCTGAATCGCCGAGTGCCACAAGGATGCCTGCAATACCTGTGCCCAGTGTAGCGAGTGTTACCAAGGTTGCCCATGCCGCGAACCAGATGGCTTCCTCTCGCCATACGTGGTAGGAGTACAGCGTCTCCCACCGGTCCCGAAAGACGCTAATTGGCAGGCGGATGATGGTCTGGCCTGGGTAGGCGGTGAATATGTGATCAAGGTTGAGCGTCGTATGCTCGCCTATCTTGAGATTGGGTACTGGAAAGGAACGAGAGGTCTCTGTGTCATCGGCGAATTTGATCTGAATGACAATCTCTTTGTCCGGCCACGTCTCATGAGCTGGTTCCTCTGCGAATCGTTCTACGGTGATCGCGAAGGACGGATTATGGCTCTCGACGAACAATGGAAGGTGCACCACCTTCCGCAACCAAAAGGAAGGCGTCACCGTGAAGCGCAGACCGCCGTACGGCACGGGCTGTCTACCTGCCATACGGGAATTATGAAACGGCAATCTAAGGTGTGTCAAAGGAATAATCGCCAGTGCCTTGGTGTTTCAGGACATGTGGTAGAGAGGGGGCGAACGATTGCCCGGCCTCATCCGGGCGGCGGCCCTCAGCGGCCGAGCACCGAACGGAGGCGGTCCGGGTAGTCGGTGGTGATGGCGTCGACGCCGCAGTCGATGAGGCGGCGCATGTCGTCAGGCTCGTTCGCCGTCCAGGTGGAGAGCGCCAGCTTGCGCAGCCGCGCCCTGCGGGCCAGGCCCGCATCGACGGCGGAGTGCAGCACCGCCACCCCCTGCGCATTCAGCGAGAGGGCAAACGCGAAGAACGCCTCCCAGTCGTCCTGCGCTCCGGTCAGCAGGGCGGCCGGCAGTCGCGGCTCCATCTGCCGCACCTTCGCGACGATACCAGGGAAGAAGGAGTCGACAACGCAGTCAGCGAGGGCGTCCAGGTCGCGCACGACCTTCAGGATCGCCTCCTCGATCTGCGGCTGCTTGACCTCCATCACCAGGAGCGCCCGACCTCGCACCAACTCCAGCACCTCTGCCAGGGTGGGTATCTTCTCGCCCCGGAAGCGCCCCTCGAACTGCCGGCTCCCGGCGTCGAGGCGTCGCAGCTCGGCGAGGGTGAGCTTCGATACTTCCCCGCTGCGGTCAGTCGTCCGGTCGACGGTCGCGTCGTGCATGAGGACGGGGACGCCGTCGGCGCTGGCCTGCACGTCGATCTCGATGCCATCCGCGCCCAGTTTCAGGGCCGCGGTGATGCCGGCGAGGGTGTTCTCCGGCGCGTGGCCCTTGCAGGCCGCGTGGGCGATGACCAGCGGAGTGAAGGGATGAGGGCTGGCGCTCATTGCCGCACCACTAGCCGGCCCCGGCCGTCGAGGCGATGAGATCTCTCAGGGCCTCCGCCACCGTGGGGCCGGCCTCTCTGCCCAGGGAAACGGACTCCTCGTAGCTATTGTTGCGGCCCGTCATCCACTCGTCCGCCGGCAGGAGGTAGCCGAGGGTGTCGTAGGTGAGGCCGAGGAAGAGGCGGTGAGGGCTGTCGAGCAGCTCCTTCAGGGGTAGGGCCAGGCGTGTCATCGCCTCGCCGGGTACGGTGAGACCGCGCACCGTCGGGCCGAGGCCCAAGACCGCCACCCGCGTCGGCACGTGGGGAAGTCCACCGCGCCGGACGATGCCTTGCTCGGACGCCATGGCGAGGGCCGCAATGATCTGCGAGCTGGCCATGGGTCTTCCGGCGCCGCCCATGCGTCGGGCGAGCCACGCGAGGATGCCGGAGGAAGCGGCCGCCTTCAGCACCGGCCCGCCCCTCGAGAGCAAGAGTGAGGCTCCTCGAGGGAGCTGCTCCGTGCCCAGAGGAATGTGGACCGTCCGTGTGCAGAGGCTCAGGGGCGGCTCCAGGGAAACGCTGTCGCTCAGGGCGTCCGTCGCTGCCGCCGCCACCCTCTCGCCGAACCGACGCGCCTCGTCGAAGTCACCCGACGTCGCCGGGATGACGTCGCCCTGGGCTCCGTTGACATAAAGAGCGACGCCGCCGAACTCGCGCTCCAGGGTGTGCACCAGAAAATGGGGGAAGTCGCAAGAGACGAGCAGGTTGTCTGCAGTGGTGACGGTGGCATGGCAGGCGAAGTTCACGAGCGACGCGATGGGCGCGCCGTCGGCCGCACGAAGCTGAAGGGCGGTGAGCTGAGTGTCGGTGTGGTCCCAGCCCCGTCGGTTGCAGACGATGCCGCCAAGCTGCGTCGAGGCGGCAACGCCCCTGGCATCCCGCAAGTCGGACGCGGCCTGATTGATTGTGCTGATGACCTGCGACCTGAGGTAGGCGTGGTACGCAGGCGGCACACCGCCCCAGAGGCCCTGCATGTCGGGGCTGGCGTGGCTGTGGGTGCCGGCGATGAGAATGTTGTCGAGAGGAATGCCCGTCTGGCGCGAGGCCTTGCGCTGGATGTGCGCCAGGTGGGCGTGGCTGATGCCCACCAGGTCGAGCGCCACCAGCGCCATGGTGGTCGAGTCGTCGCTCAAGACCAGGGCGCGCGCGCAAATGTCGTCGTGGATGCCGGTGGCGCGGCGACTCCTGTAGCCGCCGTAGCCGCCCAGGTAGACACCCTCTTCGAGGTGCTTCGGGAGGGGGCTTATGGGGGCCGTGGCCGCTGCCGCTCGCACGCTCTTTCCTCCGTTTCTGCCTAGTGGGGCAGGGTGACACGAAAGACGCAGTTCCGGGCGCCCTTCGCCGCCGAGTCGAGGAGCTCCACTGCCACCGGCTCCTTGACGACTCGCTCCACCAGCGCCTTCAGCCAGTGTATGGCGCACACGCAGAGCGACGGCGTCAGATCGATAACGTGGCGGGTGACGAAGGGGCAGATGCAGCGGCCCTCGTGCTGCTCCTCCCAGAGGATGGTGTTGCCGTTGCGCTCGATCCGGAGGGGCGAGGCCCCACCTGTTCTCATCCGGTCGAGGAAGGAGTCTAGGTCCGTGTCCGTCGGGATGTCGTAGAGCCTCAAGAAAGCGTGAACGCAGGCGTGGGCTTGCTCCTCCAGCACCGTGTTGAGGCCCCGCTCATCCAGGCGAAGGATGCCCCTGTAGACGCCGCGCGTGATCTCGTCCTGGTAGTCGCGGATGAGTCTCTCAACCCAGTCATCCGGTCGGGTTTCCGGCTGCTCCATCTCTGGCTCCGGGGCGCAGAGCCCTCGGAGCGGATCATAGGCGGAGGATGCCCTGTTGACAAGCGGTGAGAGGGGAGACTGGGGGGAGTGCCCGAGAGGGGGAGCGTGTGCTGGTGGCGGGGGGCTCCCCCTCTCGAGGCGACGCTTAAGGTGGCGTCCCACTATCATATACGTCTACCGCGAGTCTATGGTTTTCCCGCTCTCGGGACGATCAGAAGGATGGCCCCCACACGGTCGCCGGTCGGCCTAGTGGCTATGCGCAGGGCTGAGGTACGCTTCTTCGTGCTCGTACTCTGGTTCGACGGCGCGAGAGCGGTCGCGGGCCTGGACGAAGGCACGGAATACGATCGCGGCGATAACGGAAGCCAGCCAGGTGTTGAAGGCTCCCAGCCAGACCAGGCTCACCGTGGGGATCCAGTAGACGTAGTGGATGTTGTCAGGGCCCAGGCTGTCGGTGTTGAGGATCACCAGGAAGGGGAGAACGGCGCCGGCGCCGCCGATAACTCCCGCCCAGACGGCGGCCCAACGCGTGCGGCCGTCCCCGAAGATGAGCCAGGCGAACGCGATCAGGTTCAGCAGCATCGGGAGAAAGGTGGTGAGGGCTGCGTCCCGCGCCGCCCAGGGGCCTCCACTGCCGAGGCTCAGCTCTGTGCCCTCGTAGAGGGTCATGCGGGACTGAAGGACTACAGAAAACGGCACGCTGATCGCGGGGACCAGGAGCACCCAGAGAAACGGCCAGAACCATCTTCGCAGCAGCATAGTTGCGCTCCCGCGCTTGGAATAGCGCGGCACTTATGCTAATGGCGGAGCTCTTCCGGTAGTATCAGGGATTACCCTTATTTCTCGCGGGAGAATCCCTTACTTCAGGGGAGCGACAGGTCGTGGAAGACGGGTTTGGGGGGCGTCGAGCCGGGGCGTGGCACCGAGCCTGCGGCGATCCTGCCGTATGACTAGGGCTGCTCGATGCTTAGGAGCTGGACGTCAAAGGTCAGTTCAGCGTTGGCGGGAATCACGGGCGGCCGGCCTTGGGCGCCATAGGCCAGGTCAGGTGGGATTATGAGGCGGCGCGAGCCGCCTACCTTCATGCCGACGACGCCTTCGTCCCAGCCGGGAATGACCTGGCCCACTCCGAGTATGAACCTCAGCGGCTGGTTCCGGTCTATGGAGCTGTCGAATTTCGTGCCGTCGGCGAGCCAGCCGGTGTAATCAACAACTACCGTCTGGCCTGCGCTTGCCTCCTCACCGCTGCCGACTTCGATGTCGATTATCTGGAGTCCGCTGGCGGTCACAGTGGCTTCCGCCGACACAGGCGGTGGACCGCCCTCGGTACCGGCGGTTGCCGCAGGAGTGGTGCCGGGGCTAGCTTCTTCGTTCTTGCCGCCGCCCCCGCAGGCGATGAGTATGAGCCCCGCCAGGAGGGCTACTGGCACGATCGCAAGATAACGACGCATCACAGCATATTCTGCGCCAGGGCGGGCTTAGGCGCAAGCCTCATGTGCTGGTGAAGATCGCCTGGAGATGTTGAGCCGGGATTCGGCTGCTTCGAGCTGGCCACGCATTCCTTTCGCCGACAGCTTCCGCCTGCTAGACTGGCGTCGGGCCCGGCCTCACACGAGAGGAAGCTGCCATGCCGCCCATCGTTACGATCGCCGACACCAGCAAAGGCGTTCCCTCGGCGTTGGACGCCATCTTCGCGCCCTATGGCGGCATCGCCAATGTCATCCCCGCCGGCAGCAAAGTCCGCCTCAAGCCCAACGGCATCCATTTCTCCGCCGGCATGCACACGGAGCCGGCCGTCGTTGATGCTCTGCTGGCCTACCTGGGCGACCACGGCTATCACCGCCTGGCCCTGATGGAGAACTGCACGCACGGCATCTCCACCCGTCTCGTCTTCGAGGTGACCGGCTACGCCGATATCGCCCGCCGGCACCACGCCGAGCTGATATACCTGGACGAGGGAGGCACGGTGCCCTACACGTTGGAGGGCGAGGACGCGCCGATCCGCATCCCCCGCCGGCTCTATGAGACGTTCGTCGACCCATCGCGGCGTCCGGGCAACTACTACCTCAGCTTGCCCAAGCTAAAGACCCACTCGATGACGACGATGACCCTGGGCGTGAAGAACCAGCAGGCGTTCCCTATCGATGCGGACCGCATGCACTTCCACAACCATGAGACGTTGCACCTTCGTCTGGCGCGCCTCTATCGGATGGTGCAACCTGATTTCTGCATCATCGAGGGGGTGACGGCGATCTTCAACGGGCACGTGCCGCCCGCCGCCCTGCTGAAGGAGAGCAGCGTGCGCCTCAACGTGCTCATCGGTGGCCAGGACACGGTGGCAGTGGACACTGTCGGTTCGAAGGTGATGGGCTATGCCACGGAAGAGGTCGAGCACCTCCGCCTGGCGGCGGAATGGGGCCTGGGTGAGGGACGGCTGGAGCGCATCGAAGTCATCGGCGACCTCAGCCGTTTCGGGGTGCGTTATCCGTTCGCCCTGCTGCGCCGCTTCCCGCCCGACGTGCGCATCGTCGAGGGTAGCGAGCGGGCGTGCGTCGAGGGATGCAAAGGGAACACCGAGTGCGCCCTGGAGATACTGAGCAACGACTACCCCGGCCAGGGCGGCTTCACTATCGTCTTCGGCAGGGGCTTCGACGATGCCGATCTGGAAGACTTGCCCGGCGATATCCTGGTGGTCGGGGCCTGCGCCATCAACGACCGTTTGGCGGACCTGCGGCGGCGCTACCCTGGCCGCCGAATCATCGAAGTGGACGCCCACAACGACCTGCGCGGCATAACCGCCGGGCTGGCGACTCTCATGAAGGTGAGGCCGCTGGACCTGGTGCCCCTGAATCCCCTGCGCGCGCTCTGGATCACCCTCCAGGCCAGGCTCCACGGCCTCAACTCGCGCATGCCACCGCTGCTGGGGGGGCCGGCGCCCACGGGCGTCAGCGAGTCCCAGCGCCGCTGGTATCGCGAGGGATGAGGCGGTCGCGGACGGGGTCCTGAAGCCCTTCGATAGCGCACACGCGTGAGACGCGGGCGTCGGCGGCCGTACAGCCTTACCTATGGGATCAGCAACACCCGTCCGAAGGCCTGCCGGCTCTCGATGTAGGCGTGGGCCGCCGCCGCCTCGGACAGAGGGTACTTGCGGTCGATCACCACCTTCAGCGACCCACGGGCAATGTCCTCGAGGTGACCCGCTATCATGTCGCGCATACGATCGGGCGAGACCATTATCTCGACCGCCAGGGAGACTCCCGTCAGCGTCCGGTTGCCCGCGGCGAGGGCGTGAAGCTCCGGGGGCCTCTGATCGCGACCCGCGTTCCCGACGCTGATCGCCCGACCTCTGTAGCCCAGGCACTCGAAGCTCCCCTGTAAGGTCCGGCCGCCCACCGAATCGACGACGAGGTCTACCCCCTTGCCGCCGGTGAGCTCCCGAGCGACGGCGACGAAGTCCGTCGCCTTGTAGTTGATGCCGTGGTCCAGCCCGAACTCCTTGAGCCGCTCCAGCTTCTCGTTGCTCGAGGCCGTGGCGAGCACGGTCGCTCCCGCGCGCTTCGCGAGCTGGATGGCCGCCAGACCGACGCCGCCTGCGCCCGCCTGGATCAGTACAGTCTCGCCCGCTTTCAGGTGGCCGAACTCGAACAGGCAGTCGTCGGCCGTGCCGAAGGCTATCGGCACGCAGGCGGCCTGCTCCAGGTCCAGCCCTTCAGGGACGAGCCAGGTTGAGGTCGCCGGGACGGACAGCATCGCGGCGTGTGAGCCGAATCCGGTGGCGGCGACCACGCGCTGACCCACCTCGCGGTCCGTGACTTCGGCCCCGACCTCTCGCAGGACGCCCGCGCACTGGTAGCCCACGATGTGCGGTCTGCTCGCCAGCTCTCCGCCGGCGCGGTTGAGCACGTCTCCGCCCTCGATGCTGACGGCCTTCACGTCGATCAGAACGCCGCGGGGGTGGCACGCCGGGTCCGGTACGTCCTCGTACCGGAACACGCTGGGGGGTCCTGCTTCGTAGTAGACTGCTGCCTTCATGGGCGCTGCCTCCTCGTTTGCGCCGGCCGGCTGCCTCAGCGCCGGGATCGAATCTGTTCTTTGCTTCAGCCTGTGGGCTGTCGGGGCTCCTTCGGCGCCTTTCGCCCTCGCTGCCAGCTACTCGCACTCACAGTGTAGACCACCCGGCCCCGGTGGATCGATGCTCCCGCCCGCGCGTCGCGTAGAAGCATGGACGGGCGGTTCAGCAGGGCCGTCAGCGTTGACCGCCGCCAACACTGCCGCCCGGTATGTCGATTCCGGCATAGCGGTGGTAGGATAGTCCCGCCGGACCGGGAGAGCGGCCGAACACCTGAAGGGACGCCGCGCCTGCATGCCTTTGCCCGGGGTGCTGAAGGATCAGGGCCGCTTCCGGCACCTGACGTCGAAAGGGCGAGGCCACCGATGACGCGTTGGACGCCGTACGTCTTCTACCTGCTAATCCCCGCGCTCCTCGCTCTGGCTGCCTGCAGCGACAACGCTGGACAGGAGGAGAAGATGCCAGCTAGGGACGAGGCCCCCGCCAGCGAGGCGGCATCCGGAGAACTAACGACGCTGTCCTACAACGTGGCCGGCCTCCCTCAGGAAGTCTCCCGGGTGAACCCGCAGGAGCACATTCCGCTGATCAGCCCCCTGCTCAACGACTACGACATAGTACTGACGCAAGAGGATTTCGACTGGTGGCAGCCGGCGCTGGACGAGCTCGACTTCGCCAACTACCATACACGCCTGCGCGCCAAGGTCGACCACCCCTACCAGAGCGAGCGTCACCCGGGCCCGGAGGCGGTCGGGATCGACGTCGCGACGGAGCGACCGATGCTACAGGTGGGTGACGGTCTCGGCATTTTGTCGCGCTTCCCGTTCGACGAGTTCCGCCGCGTACCGTGGGAGACGTGCTCCGAAGGTGCCTCCGACTGCCTGGCGATGAAGGGCTTCGCTATGGCACGCGTCGAGCTCGCATCTGGCGTGATCGTCGACGTGTACGACCTCCATGCCGACGCGGGCAGCGGTGAGGCCGACAGCGCGGCACGCACCGCTGGCTTCGTGCAGCTCGCCGCCTATATCCAAGAGCACTCGGCTGGCCACGCCATCATCCTCGGCGGTGACACCAACCTGCACACCAATCCCGGCAGCGACGATCGGTTCGATCGTGAGGAGGCAATGGTGTGGGAGACGTTCCTGGCACGGACCGGCCTCGTCGACGTGTGCGATGCGCTCAATTGCGAGGATCCGACCAGGATCGACAAGTTCGCGTTCACCAGCGGCGGGGGCGTCGAGCTCGAACCGCTGACCTGGAGGTTCGAGGCCGACAAGTTCCGCGATGCGAAAGGCGAGCCGCTGAGTGATCACGACCCGCTGGCCGTCCGCTGGCGCTGGTCGGCCACGCGCGACTGACAAGCCTGCGCTCTTGTCGTTTCGCTATCCCACCGCACCCGACTCAGCAGGGGCCTCCTCTGTGCTGAGTCGTCGTGCGCTCATCCTGTACAGGCCGTAGGCCAATGGCCGGTACAGGGCGTGGGCGAACTTGCTGAACGGGAACAGGACCAGAAGCTCCATAGCCAGCACAACGTGCACGAGGAAGAACCAGTATCCGATCCCGGCCAGGCTGGAGACATAGACCGCCGTCTCCAGTAGTAAGCCTGTGAGCCCCACCAGGAAGAGCAAGTCCAGGAACAGCCAGTCCGGAGAGAGCAGCCGTGATTGGGTCGAGTCGTTGCCTATCAGCCTCCGCACGGTCGTGACGGAGGTGCCATACATCAGGGCGAGGCCGGCGACCGTCCCGAGCAGGCGCGATGGATACCAGAGGGGAACGAGCTCGCCGGGCGTCTTGAACAGGAAGTCGAAGGCCGTCGCGAGTCCGAGACCCAGGAAGCCCCACATAATGCAGTAGTGAACGAACCACGACCGCAGGTACGCGGGCCTGCCGGCGTCGATCTCACAGGTCCGAAACCGTCGCTGTCTGACCATCTCATCCAGGACATCCCGGATGGCGGCCACCACTCGGCCTCCCACGCTGCCCTGATTCGCCGGGGCATCCATGTCCTCGCCCGCCGGAGCGAACGTCCGGGACAGATGAAGAACCAGCCTGCCGGTGCTGATCGCCGCCAGCAGCCCGACGGCTACCAGGACGCCCACGCCCAGGTTGTGGATCAACTCCGGGGCGTAGCGGAAGAAGAGGACACCCTTCTTGCTCGCGTTCTCGTAATAGTCCTCGTGGCCACGGCCGTAGGTGCGAATGTCGCGGTAGAAGTCGAAGACCTCCGTGCCCGGGAACCTATCCTTCAGCTCGTTGGCCGCCTGAAGCGTCGCCGTGCAGCAAACGCGGGAACAGTACTGGTTGAGAGGCCGGCCATCTTGCGGCTCGTGGATCCCCTCGATCTGCCGGCTGCCCACGCAATGGATCATGGCGACATTCCGGACCCTCTTGCCCTGCCACCTCAGCTCACCGCCCGCTTTCTGCTCTGCCATTAGCCGGATCAACTGAGGCAGAGTAATCACCTGAGGGAGGCTCTCGAAGCCGTACTCCCCGGCGGCCGGCTGGTAGTGCTCGAAGCCGGTGGCGGCTACGATGATGCCCGCCGTCAACTCGAAGAGGGTCGGGTCCGAATTCAGGTCTATCCCGTCCCCCAGGGCCTCGGCGCAGCGGCCGCAGCGGTTGCAGCTCTGCCAGTCGATGGCCGGTGCCGGCGGGTAGCAGCCCTCGTAGGGGCGGTAGATCGCCTTGCGGGTGGTGAGGCCGTAGTCATACTCGTTCTCCACCTCTACGGGGCAGGCGGCCGCCGCTTCGGTCAGCAGGTCTGCCCCCGCATTGACCCCCCGAGGGCGCTGACGCACCTTGAGATGGAAATTGCCGATGTAGCCGCCGGCCTCCACGACCTCGGCGCCGGTCAGGATTTCGACGTTGGGGTTGGCGGCCACTTCGTGAACCAGGGAATCGAGGAGCTTTAGGGCATCCTCTCCGGTGGGATAGACCTGGTCGGGCTGGGCCATGTGGCCGCCGACGAAAGGCGACTTCTCGATCAAGGTCACCCTGAGGCCGGAGGAGGCGAGGTCGAGGGCGCTCTTGAAGCCGCTCACTCCGCCTCCGATGACCACGGCACGCTGCTTGGCCTCCACCCGAATCGGTTCCAGGGGCTCCAGCAGTCGCGCCTTACCGACGGCGGCGGCGACCAGCCTGGTCGCCTTCGACGTCGCTCTGTCGGGATGGGCGTGTGTGACCCAGCTCACCTGCTCCCGGATGTTGGCGTGCTCGTACAGGTACTGGTTGAGCCCTGCCCGATTGAGCACCGAACGGAAGGTCAGCTCGTGGAGGCGTGGGGAGCAGGCGGCGACGACCACGCGGTTCGGCCCCAGCTTCTCGATGTCCTCGCGGATTAACTGCTGTCCAGGGTCCGAGCACATGAACGTGTGGGTGCGGGCGCATACGACGTTGGGGAGCCTGCTGAGCCTGCTGCGATCCGGCCCGGCTCGACCTGAAGGCCCCGGAACCGGTTGACAAGCGTCAGTCGCCGCCGATATGCTTGGCTCATGCAACAATTAGAAAGGCCAAGTGTTTCTCCGCCTGGCGAGGCCCGGTGCGCCGCGGTCCTGATCGATGTGGTGCCTCTCATCATGCGCGCCATCCGCGAGGAGATGCGCAGCCATCGCGCGGCCGACCTCTCTGTGCCTCAGTTCCGTGTGCTGATGTTCCTCAACCGTCGGCAGGAGGCGACGTTGTCGCAGGTCGCCGAGCACCTCGGCGTCACGCTTCCCTCAGCCTCCCGGATGGTGGACGGATTGGCGGACCGCAAGCTGCTGAAGCGTCGCGTCTCACCCAGCGACCGTCGATATGTCTCGCTGGCAGTCACCGGTCGCGGCCGGTCCAGGGTTGAGTCGACCCACCGCGCCGCTCAGCTCCGCCTGGCCGAGATGCTAGGAACACTGCCCGCAGAGGAGCGACGCGCCGTCGTCGAGGTGATGGACGTCTTGCGCCCCATCTTCACCCCCGGGAGGACGGATGCCCATGCGGGCGGCTGACTCTAAAGGAACCGTGGAGTTGACGGCCTCCGTAGCCTGATGCTCGCCGGCGGTGGCAGCCAGTACGACCAGTGGTTGGACTTCGCCGTGCTGACGACGGCCACGGCGGCCCTGGTGATGATCGGCGGGCGACTCTACGCCAACGTCGCGACGTAGTCTCGACCCGTGGGGGGAGGTGTACTCATGAACCCGGCTTCCCGCTCCATCGGCTTCGACGAGCGACGGGCCGAGAACTACGACCGGACGCGCGCCCTATCTCCCGAGACGATGGCCCGGCTGACTGAGATGCTCTGCGCCGAGCTCAGAGAGAAGGGCCGCTGTCTGGAGGTGGGAGTCGGGACCGGCAGGATCTCGCTGCCGCTGGCTCGTGCTGGCATCGAGGTTGTGGGCATCGATCTCTCTAAGCCCATGCTTACAAGGCTGCTCGATAACAGAGGCGACGCCCCTCAGCCGGCAATTGGTTTTGCCGACGCGGTATCCCTTCCCTTCCGCGATGGCGCCTTTGGGGCGGCCATCGCTTGTCATGTGTTCCACCTCATCCCGACGTGGCAGTCGGCCATCTTGGAGCTTGTCCGTGTGCTGAAGCCCGGCGGCGTGATCTTGGTGGAGCTTGCCGGTGGGCTCAGAGAGGTGCAGTCTCTTCCCTGGAGAGAGATCAGAGAACGGCTGGCTTCGGAGTTGGGCCTTTCATGGCCCCGGCGGCAATGGTCCGGCCTGCGAGACATCGGGCCGTTGGATGAGTTCATGCGCTCGCTGGGAGCGCGAGTAAGGGAGCTGCCGGTATTTGTCGACCGCCGGCAACGGTCACTGGACGAGTGGATCGAGGAGGCGCGGCTCTGGCTGCGCGGCAGGGCCGCTCCTCGTGACGAAGGGCAAACCGACTCCGCGCTGAAGGCTGTCCGAGAATGGGCACAGGCACGGTTTGGCTCACCAGGAGGAAAGCTTTCCATAGAGAGGCCCGTCACCTGGCACGCCTATGACCTCGGCTGAATCGACCGGAGCACGCGAGCGGGCTCTCCGGGGCCACGCCCGAAGCCGCGAGAGCACCATCGCCGGCGGGGCCGTGACCTAACGCTCGGCCGGCGGCGACGGTCGCGACCGCCGCCCCGCGCAGCGCCAGATGGCCAAGCAGGTATGACTGTATCCACCGTTCCGACGCCTCGACGCGGCCGCCTGCAATACAAGTGGGTGGTCCTCTCCGTCACGACGATCGGCGCGGCCATGGCGGCGATCGACTCCTCCATCGTCATTCTCGGCCTGCCGGAGATCAAGTCCAGCCTGCACTCCGACCTGGTCACCATGGTCTGGGTGTTGATGGGCTACATTCTCATGAGCACCGTGTTCCTGGCGCTCTTCGGCCGCATGGCCGACATGTTCGGGCGCGTCAGGATGTACAACCTCGGCTTCATAGTCTTCACCGTCGGGTCAGTGCTCTGTGCGGCCGCGACTTCCGGCGAAGCGCTGGTGGGCTTCCGGTTCCTGCAGGGCGCCGGCGGCGCCATGCTGATGGCGAATTCGATGGCGATCATCACGGAAGTCTTTCCGCCCACCGAGCGCGGCCGGGCGATGGGCATCAACTCCATTACCTGGGCTATCGGCGGCATCATCGGGCCCGTTGTCGGCGGGATCATCCTCTCTCTGGCCTCGTGGCGATGGATCTTCCTGGTGAACCTGCCGGTGGGCATCGCCGGCACGACCTGGGGCTACCTCGCTTTGCACGAGCTGAGCCGGCCTGCCCGCCGCGAGCGACTCGACCTGCTGGGGACGCTGCTCTTCAGCGGCGGGCTGGTTTGCGTGCTCCTGGCGCTCACCGAAGGCATCTCCTGGGGCTGGGCCTCCGCTCGCATCGAGCTGCTGTTCGCCGGCTTTGTCGTGCTGGGAGCCGCCTTCATCGCCTGGGAGCGGAGAGTGGAGGCGCCGCTCATCGACCTCTCGCTGTTCCGCGAGCCGATCTTCACCTTCGGCACCGGGGCTGCCACGTTGCAGAGTCTCAGCATCTTCGCCGTCACCTTCTTGCTCCTCTTCTACTTTCAGGGCGTCAAGGGCTACTCCCCCTTGACGGCGGCCTTCATGCTTCTGCCCCTGCCGGTGCTGCAATCGGTGATGGGGCCGCTCGGTGGAATCGCAGCCGACTACGTCGGCGCGCGGCTTCCTGCCACGGTCGGCCTGGTCTTGCAGGGGGTCGCTTGCCTGGTACTGGCGCTGCTGCGGGCAGGATCGCCCTACCTGCTGGTCGTGCCGGGCTTGGTACTCCTGGGCCTGGGCGGCGGGCTGTTCTGGTCACCGAACACCAGCGCCGTGATGGGCGCGGCGCCGCCGCGACGGCTCGGCATCGCCAGCGCCACGCTGGCGACGTTCCGGCAGTGCGGGATGGTGACCAGCTTCGCGCTCGCCCTCGCCGTCGCGGCGGCTACCATGCCGGCCAAGGCGGTCGGCGAGGTGTTCCTGGGGACATCCAACGACCTGGGCAGCCCGGCGCTGGCGCCCTTCGCCGCCGGCATGAGCCACGCTCTGCTCGTCTCCTTCGTTATCGTCGTCGCCGCGAGCGCCTTGACGCTGCTGGCCGGCGACACCGCCGAGGCGCGACGTCGCGGCGCTGCCCGCTTCGCGGACACGGCCACGACGGACCCCGCGGCCCGCGAGGCGCGGAGTGGGCGCTGAGCGAGCGTCGCGCCTCGCACAGGCTGCGCGATCACCTGGCTGATCCATGATGGTGCGGGGTGCCAATACTCCATCCGTGTCATCGCGGGTCAAGCTGCCGCCCGCTCATACTCGTGGTGCAAGCCACCGACCACCGGTCGAGCAGTAGTCCGATCCGCCGGCGGTGAGAGGCGGGAGCCAGCGGCCCCGTGGGTGTGTACGCACGGAGAGCACTTCGTCTTCTGCACAGGTTCTGCCGTTGGGTTAGAATCGTAGCGCTATGGGGGATGGCAGAGTCGGTGGTACGACGAGCCTGCATCGCATTGCGGCGCTCGCTCTGCTTTCAATTCCGCTTACGGCGGAGATGGCCCTCGGAGAGGTCCTCTTTGCCGGTCACATTGTGTTCCTCGTCAGGAGCTTTGGCTTCGCCTGGGGACTCGTCCTGTTCGCGGCCATCTGGGCAGGGCTCGGGCTGGCGACCCTGGTTGCGGCGGATTTCCTATGGCTCTGGCTTGGCCCGTCGCTCAGACCGTTGCTCCGGCGGCTTGCGGACCGCGCGACGGGGCTGCTGGGCCTGGTGCCTCGCAAGACGCTGTTTGGCGTCCTCGGGCTGCTCGCCGTCGTGCTTGCGGGGGTTGTGGGCGCCACTTCGCTGTCCGGCGGACTGGCGGAGTGGACAGTCGACCACCGAGGCGACGTCGCTATGTTCCTCGTGACTGCCGTCGTCGTCTCCGCGGTGCTCATTGTTCTCGCCCAGCTTGGCCGCGGTCTAGCGACCTGGGTGCGCGGCATCGCGGAGACAGCAGGGCCGATCGAGCGGTCGGTAGGAGCGCTCGTCTCGATGACGGTCCTGGGGCCTGCCTTGAGCTGGCCGCTCCTCCGCCTGCTACGTTACTCGAGGCGCTCAACATACGCTCTGACGTTGCTGGCGGGCCCCATCTTTGCGGCCGTCTGGGTGCCGGTGTACGGGCTCGGCGTCTGGAGCCTTGTCCAGGGCCTGATATGATACGGTCACAGGCTCGATTCCTCAGGCTCCGCGCAAGCCATAGCCTCTAGAGTCTTGAGAATCCGATGCGGTTGGTATGGGGGGTAAGCCAACATGGGACACACGTACGCTGTTCTTGGTGCAGGCCGGCAGGGCATCGCGGCTGCCTACGACATGGCCCGCTGGGGCGAAGCACGCCGCGTCATTCTCGCCGACCACGACCTCGAGGTTGCTCGACGAGCCGCAGAGCGTGTTGAAACGCTGGTTGGCAGGAACATAGCTGAGCCGGCGCGTGTGGATGCGACCGACCTGGAGGCCGTCGAGCGGTTGCTGAGGGGCGTCGACGCCTGCCTCAGCGCCGTCCCCTACATGTACAACCTGGACATCACCCGTGCCGCGATCAGCGCCAGAGCCAACATCTGTGACCTGGGCGGCAACACCGACATCGCCCGTCGGCAGCACACCCTCGACGCAGAGGCACGTGAGGCGGGCATCAGCATCGTCCCCAACTGTGGGGACGTTCCTGGCATGGGCACGTCGCTCATGGTCTACGCCATTGAGCTTCTGGATGAGGCGGTCGATGTCTACATGTGGGACGGAGGCATCCCCCAGAAGCCGAGGCCGCCCTTCAACTACCTGCTCACCTTCAACATCGCCGGGCTCACCAACGAGTACGCCGAACCGGGAATGTTCCTGCGTGACTGGAAGGTGACAGCGGTGGAGCCCATGACCGAGCTGGAGACAGTCCAGTTTCCCGAGCCCATCGGCACGCTTGAAGCCTTCGTGGCCGGCGGGGGGACTGATTCCATGCCCTGGACCTACGAAGGGCGGCTGCGGACGCTTCAGAACAAGACGCTCCGCTATCTCGGCAACTTTGCTCAACTACGCGCCTTCTACGACTTGGGGCTGTGGGACCTGAAGCCGGTACGCGCCGGCGGCGTGGAGGTGGTACCGCGAGACATCTTCCACGCGCTCTTCGAACCCAAGGTCACCTTCGCGGGCGAGAGGGATATCGTTATCGTGCGCGTCAAGGCGGTTGGGAAGAAGGACGGTCGGGACGCCGAATCTGTCGTCGAGGTCATTGACTATTTCGACGAGGCGACTGGCTTCACCGCCATGGAGCGCTGCACCGGCTGGAGCGCGGCCATCGTCGCGGAAATGATGGCAGAGGGGCGGACGCCGCGCGGAGCGGGAGGTGTGGAGACCCAGGTGCCGGCCCGCGCCTTTGTCGAGGAGCTTCGTCGGCGCGGCACAGACGTGGTGGAGCAAGTGACCTGAAGTGGGAGCGCACGCTCGTAGCGAATTGACATGGCCGCGAGCCGGAAGTAGCATGTCATTCGCTTCGAGCGCTCTCTTTCGGATTCACAGCATTAGCAGGGGAGTACGCGGCCAGCATGATCGTCGTAATGAAGACCGGCGCCACTGAGGCTCAGGTCCTCGCGGTACGAAAACGCATACGCGAGCTCGGCTTCAAGGATCACCTTTCTAGCGGCGCCGAGCGCACTATCATCGGCGTCCTCGGTCAGGTTTACCCCGAACTCCAGGACAAATTCACCTTGTTGGACGGCGTGGACTCCGTCGTCCGCATCAGCAAGCCGTTCAAGCTGGCCAGTCGAGAGGTGAAGAAGGACGACACCGTGGTCGAGGTGGGGCCCCTCAAGATCGGCGACGGTCGCCTCGTGGTCATGGCCGGCCCCTGCTCAGTGGATACTGAAGAGAACGTGATGGAAACGGCGCGAGCGGTGAAGGCGTCGGGCGCGCACATGCTGCGCGGCGGCGCCTTCAAGCCCCGCACCAGCCCCTACGCGTTCCGCGGCCACGGTGAGAAGGGGCTGGAGATCCTCGCAGCGGCCCGCGCCGAGACCGGCCTGCCCATCGTTACCGAAGTGATGGACGCACGCGAGGTAGAGCTTGTTGGCCGCTATGCCGATGTGCTCCAGATAGGCAGCCGCAACATGCAGAACTTCGCTCTCCTGGACGAGGTGGGCAAGATCCGCAAGCCGGTGCTCTTCAAGCGCGGCATGTGGGCCACCGTCGAGCAGTGGCTGCTGGCCGCCGAGTACATCCTTTCACAGGGCAACAATGATGTCATCCTCTGCGAGCGCGGCATCGTGAGCCTCGAGACAGGCACTCGCTTCACCTTCGACATCAGCGCCATCCCTCTGGTCAAGCGCCTCAGCCACCTGCCGATCATCGGCGACCCCAGCCACGCCACCGGCAAGTGGTACCTGGTGGAGCCCGTGGCCATCGCCGCTGTCGGTGCCGGCGCGGATGGCCTCATGATTGAGGTCCACCCCGACCCGGACCACGCCCTCTCCGACGGTGCCCAATCCCTGACGCTGGAGAATTTCGGCAAGCTGATGGAGCACCTTCGTGCCGCCTCTCTCACCGCCGGTAGGCCACTCCATCCACCGCTGGACTGAGGGTGGGTTCCGGGCAGGCCCGTCACCCGGCGGTGACCGAAAAGCTAGAAGGGCCGCCAGGCCCTGCTCGCCGACACCAGGGGCGGTTGGCCCCCTTGGCGGCCCTATCGCCCGGATGAGGAACGCGGCCTATAATTGCCCGAAGGCGCTGACATCGCCCTCCCTATCGCGGGGGCGCAACAAGGAGGCAAGAGCTATCTGCTCCGCGAGCGAAGGCGACATCGAAGGACGGAGAGCCCGGGACTCCCGGGTCAGCCTGGCCGCCGGTAGGGCAGCCGGGCTACAGACTGTCGGCGCATGATCCGGGCCACAAGTCCCAAGCTGGTGGTCATCGGTGCCGGCAGCGTCATCTTCGGCGTCGACCTGCTGAGCGATCTCTTCCAAACGCCGGAGCTACGGGGCTGCCGTCTTGCTCTCGTGGACGTGGACGCTGCGAAGCTGGAGCGGATGGCAGGTCTGGCGGCCCGCCTCAACGAGGTCTCCGGCTGGGGCGTCTCCCTCGAAGCCTCCACCGACCGGACGGCGGTCCTGGGCGACGCCGACTTCGTTGTCACCGCTGTCTCGGTACGCCGGGACGAGCTCTGGAAGCTGGACCACCAGCTCTGCCTGAATCATGGCTTCCCTTCCGTCCTCAGCGAAAACGGGGGGCCTGGCGGGCTCTCCCACGCCCTCCGCTCTATCCCGCTTATCGTTGATATCTGCCGCGACGTGGAGCGCCTTTGCCCGTCGGCCCTCCTTATGAACTACGCCAATCCGGAGGGACGGGTCTGTCTGGCGATACGGCGTCACACGAGGGTCCGGGCCGTGGGCCTCTGCCACGGCGTGGCTGAGACTGCCGTGTGGGTGTCGGGCCTCCTGGAGAGGCGGTCGGAGGACGTCGAGCTCCTGGCCGCTGGAGTGAACCATTTCACCTGGGTCATCCGCCTGCGCGACCGCCGAACCGGTGAGGACTTCTACCCGGAGTTCCGGCACCGGCTGGCGGAGCAGTCACCCGAAGTGTCGCCTCTGTCGCGGATGCTCTTCGACCGCTTCGGCCTCTTCCCGACCACGGGGGACGACCATGTCGGCGAATTCATCGGCTGGGCGCACGAGGTGCTGGGTACGAAGGGTTACGATTTCGCCGCCCTTGAGGAACAACGGGCATCCCTGAACCGCCAGCTCGACGCCTGGAACGCGGGCACCGAGGCTGTGGGACCGCTGCTCAGCGAGCCGCCCCGCGAGCGACGGCTGGGAATCTCAGCCGCCGGCCTGGTAGCGGACTTGCTGGCCGCAGGGTCGACCTCCAAGCGCTCCCTCATCCTTCCCAACGATGGCTATATCGAGAATATTGAGACCGACGCAGTAGTCGAGGTGCCGGGCCTCACGGCAAAGGGTGAGGTGGGCGGCCTCCGGGTGGGAGAACTGCCGGGCCCCATCGCCTCCATGGTGGCCCGCGAGGTGGAGATCCAGAGGCTCGTCGCGGATGCGGCCGTCTCTGGCTCTCGAGAGATGGCCCTCCAGGCCCTTCTCATCGACCCTGTGGTGCACAGCGCTTGCGCGGCCGAGGCGTTCCTTGACGACGTGCTGTCGGCACACAAGCCGTACCTGCCGGCGTTCCAGTAGAAGCCTCATCGGGTGGACGCCGGCACGAACGTGGAGGAGCGACCACGATGGTTACCCGTCGGGTGCGAATGCTCCAGCCGTGTGGAGCGCCGACACGGTGAGCCGTCTGGGTGAGCCTAGAGGCATGATGTGTTCACAAAGGTTTAGCCCTGACTGTCTGTTCACCTGTGCCGGCGACGGATAGCGCTTCGCTGACGGACAGTTGCCCTCGACTCGATGTAGAATGTTCGCGGGCTCCCGCAGTGTCACTGACCGCGGGTGAGGGGACGTGCGCTCCGCCACGCGGGGCCGCGGTGTTCTGAAAGGAGCGTGAGTGTGAGGTTCATCGTTTTGGGCGGCGCCGGCGACATGGGCAACGAAGCAGTACGCGCGCTCGCCAACCATCCGGAGGTTGATGAGGTGATGGTGGCTGACCTCAACCTGGAAGCCGCTCAGGCACTATCGGACGCTCTGGGCGCCCCCGTGCGAGCCTGCCGTCTGGATGCGCTCGACCACCAGGGATTAGTGGCAGGCATGCGTGGCTACGACGTGGCCATAGGCTTCGTCGGGCCGTTCGTCTACTTCGAGCGCCCCATGGTGGAGGCTGCCATCGAAGCCGGCGTCCATTACGTCAGTATCGCCGATGACTACGAGGCCGCACGCGCCGCGCTGGCGCTGGACGAAGCGGCAAAGCAGGCCGGGATAACCGTCATCACCGGCCTCGGCAACTGCCCGGGTCTCACTAACCTGCTCGCCAAGAAGGGGGCGCAGTCCCTGGACCGACCTCGCCGCGTAAACGTCTCGTGGTTCGGCGGCGCCGACGACGCCGGCGGGTACGCCAACTACCGACACGCGGTGCACATCTTCTGCGGGAAGGTCCCCTCCTTCGAGAACGGTCACGAGATTCTGGTCACGTCGGGGTCCGGCAGGGAAGTCGTGGATTTCCCTCCCCCTTGCGGGCGGCTGCCCGTCTACTACACCGGGCACGCAGAGCCGGTGACGATTCCGAAGAATATCGCCGGCCTGGAGGAGGTGACACTGAAGGGCGGCATCTGGCCCAACTGGCTGGCCAGAGCCGGAATCTCCCTCGTGCGGGTCGGCTTGCTGCGCGGCGAGAGGAGCCAGAAGTTCTGGGCCGATTTCTTCTACCGGGTCCTGCCGCGTCTGCCGCGGGGCAAGTGCACCGTCTCCGGTTTCCGGGTGGACGTGTGGGGAGAGAAGGGCGGCAAGGAGGCGCACTGCTGGTACACCGGCGTGGATCAGATGAAGCGCATCACCAGCATACCGGCGGCCCTCGGTGCGGTCATGCTGGCCCGCGGCGAGATCGAGGAACGAGGCGTATTCTCGCCCGAGGCGCTGATTGATCCAGACACGATCCTGTCCAGGCTGGAGCCGTACGGCATCGGGGTGGAGCCGCACGAGGATGGTGGGCCCGAGCGATAAGTAATGCCACAGACACCATGAGCGCACCGATCGTTGTGGCCGAACGAGACTGTCCGGCGCATACGATCGGCGGGGGCAGCGGCCTCTGGGGCCCGACAATTCGATCCGTATGGCTGTGATCCGTGCCGGTCGAGTCCCTGGACTCGACAAGTGAGGCGACCAGGGCGTGCCGCCGATACTCTTCTATTGCGGCGTCTGGCCGGCCATCCACCCGTATCTCGCTTGTGCTAGCGCTCGGGAGGCTCGGAGCGGAGGCCGGGAGCTCCCGCTCCGGCCCCGGCATCTGGCGGCCACTCGTCCGTATCGGGGAACGGCGTGGGAAGGGCCGCTTTCAGTTCCTGCGTGGCGCTCTGGATGCGCATGACGCTGCGGCACCGGAGCGCGGCCCTCAGGCGCGCAACCCTGGACTCGACCGCCGCCCCTATGTCAGGAGTCAGCTCTCCTCGTCGGAGGGCGAGCACACGTTCAGCCAGGTGGATTGCCGTATCGGCCTCGTTGCGGGCGTTGATCTCCTGACGTCGCCCGGCATCGAGGCCCGAGAACTGCGCCGCCTCTGCCTTGAGGCGCTTGACCTCGTCGGCCGACAGTCCGCCGTCGGCCGCCACTGTTATGCCCTGCTCGCTGCCGGTAGCCGTATCGCGAGCTCGCGCCTGGACGATGCCGTCGGCGTCGATGGAGAACGTCACCTCGATCTGGGTGACGCCGCGTGGAGCAGGCGGTATGTCCTCGAGACAGAAGCGCCCCAGCGACCTGTTCTCGACGGCCATGATGCGTTCGCCCTGGACAACGTTGATCTCGACGTTGGGCTGGTTGTCCTCAGCGGTCGTGAAGATCTGGCTGGCGCTGGTGGGGACAGTGCTGTTTCGCCGTATGAGGGGCGTGGCGATGCCACCCTGGGTCTCGATGCTGAGAGTAAGCGGAGTAACGTCCAGCAGCAGGACGTCCTTTACCTCTCCCGTGAGCACTCCCGCCTGCACCGCCGCGCCGATGGCTACTACCTCCTCCGGGTTGAGGCCCGTGTGCGGCTCCCTGCGGAAGAAGCGACGCACGGAGTCCCGCACAAGCGGCATGCGCGTCTGGCCTCCGACGAGCACGACCTGGTCCAGGTCGGCAGCCCCCACGCCAGCGTCGTCCAGCGCCCGCTGGCAGCGCGAGATCGCCCGCTCCGCTACCACGGCGGCCAGGCTTTCCAGCTCGGACCGGGTGAGAGGGGCGACCAGATGCTTGGGCGCCGTCCCGTTGAAGGAGATGAAGGGCAGGCTGATCTCCGTGGCTTCGTCGGCCGAGAGCCGCATCTTCGCCTTCTCGCAGGCGTCCCTGAGGCGCTGTAGCGCCATCCGGTCCTTCCGCAGGTCAATGCCTTCGACGTCCTGGAACCGTCGACACAGCAACTCCATGAGATGCCTATCGATGTCATCTCCGCCGAGGTGGGTGTCGCCGTTTACCGCCTTGACCTCGAAGGTGCCCTCACATAGCTCGAGTATGGAGATGTCGAAGGTGCCGCCGCCGAGATCGAAGACGGCGATTAGCTGGTCGCCCTTGTGGTGGAGGCCGTAGGCGAGGGCGGCGGCGGTGGGCTCGTTCACGATACGTTGCACATCCAGGCCGGCAATGGCGCCGGCGTCCTTGGTGGCCTGGCGCTGGCTATCGTTGAAGTAGGCGGGGACGGTGATGACCGCCTGCGTCACCTCTTCGCCGAGGTACGCTTCGGCATCGGCCTTGAGCTGTCGCAGGATCATGGCCGATATCTCGGGCGGACTGTAGGGCCTGTCGCCGAGCCAGACGCGGACGTTGTAGCGTTCCCCCTCGTCGAGTTTGTAGGAGATGTACTTGCTGTCCTCCTCCACGGACGGCTCGAAAACCTTGGCGCCCATGAAGCGCTTGATGCTGGAAACCGTCGTCCCGACCCTGACGGCGTCGTGCTGTTCCCTGGCGCCGTCATGAAACGTGCGGCCCATGAAGCGCTTGATGCTGAGCACGGTGTTCTCGACATCGAGGATGGCGGAGCGCTTGGCCGCCGTGCCGACGAGTAGCTGACCGGCGGGGTTTACGCTCACCACAGAGGGGGTGATGCGCTCGCCGAAGGCGTTGGGGATGACGATGGGCTCGCCGCCTTCAAGGACGGCCACGCAGCTATTCGTCGTCCCGAGGTCGATGCCGATGACCTTGTTCATCCCTCTTCCACTTCAGCCGCTGAAGGGCGCGCAACTGCCGCCGCCATTCCTGCTGGGCCTCCCGCACTTCGGTACGGATCTCGTTGATGCGTGCCCGCCGGAGCTGGCGCGATTCTGCCATTCCGGCCATGAGCTCGCGGATGTGCTGTCGGAACGCGGCGTCCCGATCCGCCCGCAGCCGCGCCAGAAGCTCCGCCAGGTCCGTCCTGCCGACGTCGGCGATCGCCCTGTCCAGGATGCGCATCTGCTTCGAGGTGAGCACGGTCAGCCCCGTCACTGATCCTCTTGGCGCCTCTGCCGGTTCCTGGTAACAAGCCTCACCAGCCACCGAAGGAGTCCACCCCGCTGGGCCGCCCATCCCCTCAACTCGCCGCCCGTCACGTACTCTGTCACGTGGCGCGGGCCCTCCAGCGGGATCAAGCCCACCGCCTCCGCGTACTCGAGGTATCTCTGGGCGGAGAGCGTCACGACCTGCGCCTCCAGGGCGAGCAGCTCCAGGCCGAGGATCGAGAGAAGAACGTCGCGGTCAACAAGAATGATGCCGCCCTCCAGGACGCGGTCCATGAACTCCAGCAGGCTCTTTGAGGCCTTGCTCCTCTCAACTGCCATTACCCGGCCGCGAACTCTCCGGCTCCCCTCCGATCACTCCAACAGACGCAGCGAAGGTGTAGGGAGGCCAGGGACCCGTGAAGCGGATCTCCACCCCCTGTTCGTCGCCCGCTTCCCGAAGGACAGCCCCTATCTCCTGCACTCTCTCCCTCCGGACCAGCAGCGACAGGTTTGCGATCATCGCTTTGTCATCCTGCTTCCTCACCTTGTTGACGTGAGTGGCTTCGGAACGCTCTTTCAGGCGCTCGTAGCAGGTGGCGAAGTCCCTCTGGGCCTTACGCTCCATCTCCTCCTTGACGGCGCTGGCGATCTTGTGCTCTATAAAGTAGGCCGTGCCTCGGGGCTTGGTCGCCATCTCGGCGCGCAACGCTCTGATCTCTTCGCTGCTCTCGACGATCTTCTGAACGACGATTGCCGGGTCCCACAGCACCTGGACGCCGAGCTCGACCTTGTTCTGGAATTCGTCCAGCTTGGCCTGGAGGTTGGAGTACTCCAGTTCCAGCCACTGGTGGACGTTCTCCTCGGCCGAGTGCTCGCCATCTGCCTCGACGATCACGTTGAACCGCATCGGCAGGACAGAGCCAGCCCTGCTCCAGGCCTTGTCGATGACGTCGTTGTGAACCTTCACCCAGCCGGCCACGGTATCTGGCTCGCCCTGATACGGCACGGGTGGGCAGTCGTGGACGACGGCGGCTATGGCCCGATGTGCCAGCGTGTAGACGCGGGCGCCATCGATGCCGACGGCAGCGAAGTCCTCTCCGGCCGCGCGCGGAATGATCGCGTAGACGTATCCGGCGCTGGCCCCACTCCCGACCCTGTCCTGACCTTCCATCACTCAGCCTCCTTGCCTAACCTGACCTGAAGGATGCCGTTCCGATAGGTTGTGCTGAGCTCGCGGGCGTTGGCACCGGCCGGAAGGGGAGTCTCCTCGTAGTGCCTGCTCTCCACCGTGCCGACCGCCACCGAGAGCCGGCCCTCCCTGGCTTCCACTTGAATGTCCTCCTCGTGGGCGCCCGCAAGCTCCAGGATGACGAGAAAGTGATCGCCTTCATCGAACACATCGACGAATTGGCCGTTGCCGGCCGTATCAATCGCCGGCTCCTCGTTGAGCCACCAGCTATGCAGCACGCGCTCGCCCGTCTGCTGGTCAATGCGCAACCGCTCGAAGACCAGGATAGGCTTGCCAAGGAGCCGCATGGCCGTCGGGTTGACTACATCCCTGATGCGGGCGAGGACGCCCATGTGCGAGGTCTCGCCGAGTATCTCCTTGAGCTCGTCCAGCCGGCAGTGACGGTTCTTCCAGAAGTGCCAGAGCATCTTGGCGCTGCCGCAGTCCACGAGGCGGGTCACCTCGGCGAGGTCTCTCGCCTGAAGAGCCCCGGCCTTGCCTCCGCCGCGGGTGTGCTTCACGAGCGCTCCGAGGCGTCCCTTGGACGCTTGAGCAGGCTCGCGCCGTCCCATCCACATGGCCGGCCCGGCCGCCCTGGGGTCGTCTCTTGCGTAGAGCCTCTCGCAAGGGTCCTCTGGGCAGGGATCGACCGCGTCCTCGCCGGCCTCCGAAAGCTCCTCCCGCAGTTCCAGCCCCCGCTCGGCCAGGAGACGTGCGATGGCGTTCTGCCACTTCTCGATGTGACCGTTCACAATCCAGGCCTCTCGCGGCTTGCGACATGCGCCATCCCGATAGGTGAGAACGACACAAGGCTTGCTGGTGAGCATGAACGCCTTCTTCCGCAGGCACATGTCTTCGGCGCGCCCCAGGTCTATCTCCAGGAATTGCCTGTGCATATGGCCAAAGAGCAGCCTCCTGTCGGTCAGGCAGAACTCCCCCAGCTTCCAGGTGCGGCCGGAGGTGTATGCGCCCTGCTCGTGCAGGACCTCGCACTCATCGGGGGCCAGGGCGGGCTGGAATCTCATCGCCACGTCAGCGCACCCTCACGCGTTCCGATCTCGCGGCCTCTTCCACCCAGGACTGCGGGTTGAGGAACTTGTCGAGGACATCGTCGACGAGATCGTCGAGGCCGTCCCGGACCTGCTGCACGGCCTCGGCGATACCTTGATCAGCCTTCAACTGCTCCAGGGCGACATCGAGGTCGGCGAGGGCCCGTCCCAAGCGGTCGATCTCCTCCTCGGTCAGGCTGCCACCTTCCATGCGCCTGAACGCCTGGAGCTTGAGGGCATCCTTGATGACCTCGACAAGGCTGACCACGAGGGCGAGCAGCCCTGCCTTCAGATTCCCTTCATCGATATCGACGACCAAGCTTCGACTCCCTCGCCGACCAGTCGACCCCTAGGCACGTCCTGCGACCGCCGGCTGGCCCTTCAGGAGCGGGCTTGTCCAATCGCAGTTCGGGCAGCCCTGCTCCAGCAGGCGCTCCTTGGGCGCGAGCCCGCCGCAGTGGGGACAGGCCTCCGTCCCCACCGCCAAAGCCTCGATGGCCTGCTTCCACTCCCGGAGGCCGTCGCCGGTGAGAAGGGCCGTCTCAGGCCCGTGAGAGGCGCGGTAGCGTAGTGATAGCACGGGCCTCTCGCCGATGAGGCCACCGAGGTCCACCGTCTCCACGTCGGCGCTGCCCAGGCGGCCCACCGGCACTTCGAGCTGGACCTGCCGGTCGGTATCACACCACCAGACGAGCCGACTCTGCGTGAGATAGAGTCTGCCGGGCCTCCACGTGTCGCCGAGGATTCCCGCTTGAGGAACCTGGCGCCACATCTTGCTCTCGGCCTTGATCGTCTCTCCAGCCATGAGCGCCGCGGCATCCCCATCGAGCGCGGCGACGGGGCAAACGGCCTCTTCAACGAGAGGGACGCCCATGCTGCTCATCTCCGCTGCCATCGCCGACACCAGCTCCTCGTGCTTCTCCGCATAGAGGCAGATCGATCGGCCGGACCGAAGGGCCAGGTAGACCAGGTCTCGCTCGCGGCCGGTGAAGTGGCTCTCCACCCGCACGGCGTGGCTCCTTATGCTGTGAAGGGGTGTGTCCAGGAGCGTTTCCGCGGGCTGCGCGCGGAAGAGGATGAGCCGCCTGTTGGTGAGATAGAGGTGGCCGGGGCTCCAGGCCCTGTAGATGCCGCGGGCAGCCCATAGGGCCCCGTACATACGCAAGACCGTCGTCTCGTTCGCCAGCAGGGCGGGCTCCCTCTGCTCGACGTGCTTGCTCTCGCAGTCCCGTATGCGCTCGTCCCAGTCACGCATGAGGCCGTAGCGCAGCATCGTCTCCATCCCGGCGACGGCGGCCCTCAGGTTGACGCCGACCAGAGGAACACCGGCAAGTGACACGACGAGGTCCGCCGATATCACGACTCCCTTATCGAGCGCACGGTCCAGCAGGTCCACGAGGGTTGCCTGCTTGAACTTCGTCGGCAGATATGCCGTCGCCGAGGGCAACACCGGCCAGCTATCCTTTCGCGAGGCTTCCGGCGGTTCTCGTCATCAGGTGCGGGCGCTCCTCAGTTGGGCTCCTTCCTTCGAGCCGCAGAGGTAGCAGCCCCAGCTCTCCCGCTCTGCGGGCAGCACGCAGCGCCGGCAGCCGGGACATCTCACCTCGCCGTAGCCGGGGTGCCGTCTCAGCCTGTCTTCTTCCTTGGCCGCCTTCGCCACTTGATCCATGACAAAGCGGAACACCGAGTGCCCGATCACAGCGAGCCTTCCCTGAGAGTGCGAGGGCCCGGCCGAGCGGCAATGGCGGGCGGCTCGGCACGGGCGCTGAGCCACCCACACCACGGACAACCGACCTCAAGCAGCTCCTTGCTCTCCACCCTCTTTTCACACTGGGGACAAGTCTCCTTCGGCACCTGCGCCTCCTGCCAGGCGGGCAGTTCCATATTCGCTCCAGAGGGGAACTCCAGGCCGTACCTCGCTGCGGTCTCGAAGGAGGCGAGCGCGGCCCGGATCTTGATGCCGAGGAGCTCTACGCCCACCACCGACACCATGATGTCGGAGTTGATGACGAGCCCTCTGTCCAGTATGGCGTCGACGACGTCGACAAGGCTGCCGACGCTCTCGCGTTGAGGCATGAGTTCCCTAGGCAACTTCACGACCCTCCTGTCGGCGTGTCGCCCTGGTTCGGGGCTGGCGCGCCGGCTCCTTGCCTCGGGGCGGCATCGTCACCGGCTCCGACTCCCACGGAGGCACCGCGCCCTCGCGTATGGCCTCCAGCCGGTTCTGGGCCTCGGCCTCCCGCCGGTCCTGCTCGTGGATCCCGTCGAGGATCTGCTTGACCCGGGCTCTGCGAGCTTCGGCTGTCCTTTCCGTGCTCGTCGGGGCGTACAAGCTCTCCAGCGTCTCGTAGAGGCTCAGCATACGATGGGATTGCCTCTCCGACCCGAACAGGCAGGCCAGGTCCAGCATCCGCTCATGCGCTTCGTTCTCCTCCTCGGTGCCGGGGTACCCTTCGATGAGCTGGCGGTACATGTCGAGCGCCACGGCGTAGTGCTTCGCCTCCTGCTGCTCGATGGCGAACCGGAGCATGGCCGCGCGACGGGCCGCCGTGATCTCGTCCAGTGTTCTTGCTCCGGTTCCTTGCATCCTTGCGGCCATGTTGGGCCTCCTTCTCTCGACTTGCGTGCATTTCTGTGCAACCAGGTCCGGCCGGCGGGAGACGTCGAGGGACGCCGATGAGCGGAGCAGCCGCCCGCGGGCGCTTTCTCAGAAGTCGACTGGATGGCCCTCTTCTTCCAGTTGCCGCTTGTACTCCCGCGCGGCAGCGAGATGGTCCATCAACTCCTTCTCCTGCCGGTCATGCTCGGCCTGTTCGATCTCTCCCAGTTCGAGCCGGAGCTGGAGTTCCGTGAGCCGGGACATGATGCGGTCCTCGTCGAGCTGCTCCCTCTGCACCTCGTGGTGAATCTCTTCGACGAGATACTTGATGCCCTTGTAGGGGCCCTTGACGGGCGAGGTTAGGACGCCGTTTGCGGTCTTGAGCGCCTTGAAGAGGATGTAGGTCTCCAGAAGACCTCCGAAGATCATGGCCACTGCCCTCCCCTCATGGCGCTTTCGCCCCGTGTTTCGTCACCACGCCGGCGCCCCCGCACGCAGTGCAGTAAAGCTGCATGTCGCCACGGCGGTCCCTACCCTCGCCGCCGCAGGCCGGGCAGGTGTCGACCGGCTCCTTGACCGAGATGACCCCCTTGCCACGGCAGGCGGTGCAGCTCAGGCGGCTGCGTGGGCTGATGCCGGTCGCCAGGCAAAAGGCGCAGCCGTGATACGGCGCTTCCACCTCGACGATGCCGCTCCCGCCGCAGACGCCGCAGCTAGAGAGCTTCGATGGAACGCCGAAGGGGTCCTTCCCCCGGCCCTGGCAATAGGCGCATTTGACCTTGGTCAGGTTCATTTGCCGAACCCTGACCGGCCTCGGTCTGGTGGCTGTCTTCTGTGTCATGTTCCCCTCCTGGAGCGGCTATCGAGAGGAGCCTCTATTCCTCCCCCTCATCCCAGCGGATCACGATCTCGATGAAGTTGAAGGGGGGCAGACAGCCCACATAGTTGAACTTCATGCGGTCGCCGTACCTCTCGTCCAGACTATTCACGGCCGCGTCGAATTCGCGCAGCCGCTCCTTGTAGATCAGGAAGGCGCCGTTGAGCACCATCGTGTCTGTCATGATCTTGTTTGTCTTATAGTCATAGGCGATCGGGCGGAGCGGCCGCACCAGCAGCGGTGCCTCGCGGCTACGCTTGTCGGCGATGGCGTTGTCGACCATGGTGCCGAGCTGGATCCTCTCGTCCCGCCATGCCAGGCCCGAGGAAGGCCGCCTGGCGATGCGGTCCCGGAGCATCCGTACCTGGCGGTACTCCGAGACGATCTCGTCGAAGAGGCGGGCCTTGTTCCAGAAGACCTTCAGCCCGACCTCCACTTTGTCCTCCATGTCTCCGAGGAGGCCCTGGAACTCCCCGAACCTCCTCTTCAGTACCTTACGGATGCGCTCCTCGGTTGTGCCGACCCGGCTGGCAGTGGCAGTGGTGCCGAACCTCACCGGCAGCGGGCTGAAGCCCCTGTCCATTACCTCCTCGATGACCTTCTGGTGGCAGACGGTATTCTCGCGGGTGGCGTCGTGCTTGATGGCGTCGCAGTCGCTGACCACGAACGCCAGGTCCTCGAAGCAGGCGGTGTAGACCGTACTGCCGTTCCCCCCAATGCCCCGGGTCTTCAGGGGCTTGGCAGAGAAAGGCTGCTCCTTCTCGCTCCTGATCAGGCAGTACAGGTAGACGGGCTGGCTATCCCTGAGACCATCGCGTCCGTCCGTCACAGGGCATCGCCTCCAGCCGGCCCGATGGTTATGAGCACGGTCTCATCGATGGCGTCAGGCTCGAAGGAACACTGTTGCTCGTCGATAGGGCGGGCTCTCTCCTCCCGCCGTGCAAGCTGCGCCCGGCAGTAGCTCATGAGCAGGTTCGAGGCTGCCTTAATCTCGGCGAAGCGCGCCGCGCTGCCGCCATCGCGACCGCCGGCCTGCGCATCGGGGTGAAACCGGCGCGCGAGCTGGCGGTAGGCCCTCTTGATCTCTGAGACGCTCGCGCCGCCGCCCACCCTCAGCAGCTTGCGGGCCCGGTCGATCTCCGGCCGGGCGACCGACCTCATCTCCACGGTACTGAAGCTGTATGGGGGAAGGGGGCCGACGCGCCGGAAGGCCAGGCGGCCGTCCAACTCCTGGTCCAGGACGTCCAGGCTGCGGTCGAACTCTTCCTGCTGTCCCTTCTCCAGGAGCACTGCCAGGTTCATCACCAAGCTATCGTCGAGCAGGGGGTTCCTGCGAAGCTCGAGTGAGCACGGCGCGACCCGCTGGAGCGCCGCCCGCTCATACTCCTGGCGCCGCCGGTCGAGAAACCGCTTGACCATCTCGCCCAGGCGCACCCTCTCGCGGATGGTGGCCGGCGACGAGTCGTCGCCGATCTTGCTCTTCATTTGCGCGATGGGCTCCTCTCGGGCCACGTCCTGGAGCACCGATGGCAGTTCCCACGTGGCCACCAGCTCGAACTGTACCTTGTCCTTAAGGTCGTCCAGGGCGCGCCGGAATTCGTCGTAGCCCAGGCGCAGGATCGTTCTCACCCTCTCTTCACCGTCGACCGTCGTCCCGAACTTCACGGGAAGGACGGGAAAGCGCTCCAACACCTGCTCGATCACCTGCTGGTGTCGGGCGAGCTCCCGGACCAGCAGGTCCCGGCCCAGGGCGGCGTAGTCTATGGGAGCGCAGGCGCTCACCACGGCGGCGATATCACGATGAGGCACAGCGTGAGGCCGGTCGCTACTGTCGCTCACGGCGGCGCAGTCGAAGGCGATGGCTTCAGCAGAGGGAATGACGCCGTAGATGTACGTCCGGTCGCCGGCTGCCTGAGTCATCCAGACCCTACCTCCTTGTACGAGTCCTTTTCCCCCTGGCCTTGCCAAAGCGGAGCTCCAGCACGCCGTTCTTAAGGGTGCTCTTCTGGGTGGCCACGCTGACCGCCGCCGGCAGCAACACCTCTTTGGCGTACCTCCGGGGGGCCGTTTCGGCGGTGGAGATCGATAGGACATCGCCCTTCACGTCGATCAAGATGTCCTTGATGCTGACGCCGGGCATTTCCGCCACCACCAGGATGGAGTCGCCCTCATCGAAGATGTCGACCATGGGTTCCCGGACCTCATCCACCACGGGTCCGGCGCTGGTGGCGCGTACGTTCCCGAACTGCTGCACCTGGGGCGTGCCGCCGAGGCCCATACGGACGTTGAAGCCGTAGACGCCTCGCATCCCCTCGCGCAGACCCTGAATCTCACCGCTGCGCTGGGCGAAGGTTTCGCCTTTCTCCGCCATCTCGGCGAGCAGATCGATGAAGCTCCCGAGTCCCTTGAACACGCCTCCGATCCCGAGCCCGAAGTCGGACTCTGCCTTCTCTTCTCTCTTCTTCCTTCCTCGCTTCTGCGTCGGCATCCTTAGCCACCTCTCTGACGGCAACGCGACGTTCAGCGCAGACACCGGCTGAGCACGACTCGCGCGCGAGGCCGGGCCCCGCCTAGACTGCTCGGGTTCCTCGCTCCAGCGAAACCCGCTGCAAGGGCCGGGGCTCTGTCCGGGCCCCCGCCGCCTCCCTGCGCACGTGCGGCTCCAAGGCCTCCAGAATGCGGGCCTGCTCGCGGGTAATGGCTGCGAGCTGCGCCTCTGTTCGCTCCTTCTGGCTCAGCCAGATAAGGAGACGCCGTTCCAAGGTCTCCCTCTCCCGCGCGAGGCGCTGGAGCTGTGTGTAGGCGTCGCCCTCGCCGCTGGAGTGACGTATCGTGGTCTGGTGCCTCACGTCGTGCGCCGAGCGAACGTGCTCGATCGTCCTCGTCGGCAACGACCTGAGCCCCCTGGTGACACCCTCAGCTTTGTCCTCTCTCATGGGCTTCCTCCATCTGGTCCCTTCCCCGGCGCCGCGCCGAGCCTGAGGGGCCGAGGCCGAACCTGGCCCCCCGGGATGCCTGGAGCAGCTCCAGCAGGATCCGCCTTCTCTCGCCGGCCGGCTTGCCCCCCGGGTTTATCTCCTTGGCCAGCACGTCCAGGCACACTTCCTCGAACGAGGGGCCGCCGCCGTTCTTGCTCTGTGCCGCCATGACCTTAGCGATCATGATGCAGGCTCGCACAGTGGGGTCGCACTGGCCCTCCGTCGCCTCCCGCAGGGTCCTGACCAGGTCCACGATGACCTCCACCTGGCCCTGAGGGAGCTCTGTCCGGGACTGAGTGATGGCCACCTCCGTATCGCGGTCAAAGTGATTGAGATCCAGGGTGATCATTCTGTCCAGCAGTGCGTCCTGGCTGGCGTGCACGCCGGCGTACTCCTTTGGGTTGCTGGTGAAGACGGCCGCGAAGTCCGGGTGGACCCGCAGGTGTCCCCTCGCGCTCCTGATGGTCGGGAGAATGAGGATCCTTTCCTCCAGGACGGGCAGGAAGATGTTATTGGCCTCGGGCCGGGAGCGATTGAACTCGTCGTAGACCAGGGTGTAGCCTTCCTGGCAGGCTATCGTGAGCCGGCTATCGACCCAGCGGTAGTCGACGCGGTCCTCGGTCTTCACGACGGAGTGGATGAAGTTGTCGACGGTCCTCCTCCGCTCGTAGCCGTGCTCGCCGCCGACCAGGTCGGAGGTCAGATACTCCTCGTCGCCGCTGACGATGATCATCGGCCGGCCCAGTTGCTCCGCCAGGTGGATGGCGAGCGTCGTCTTTCCGCAACCTGTGGGACCGCGAAAGTGGACCGGGAAACCGTCGCCCATGTACGCCAGCGCGCGGTCGATGATGCTCCGGACGAAGGGAGTCTCGACGAAAGCTGGACAGGCCGAGACCTCGAAGGCGACGTCGTCAACCGAAGGTGCCAGGTCTCCGTTGCCCCCGCCCACGAGAGTTTCTACTTCCAGGTCATGCGTCCGTGTGGCCACGGCTGGTTCCTCCTACTTCTGGCGCATCCCTCCCTTCATGCGGGGAAGTACTGCCTCGTCTCCTCGTCTCGCCGGATCCTGCCCTGGTTCAGCAGCGCGTGGACGGCACGGGCAGACTCGATTCTGTTGATCCCCAGTGCCCTCTCCATCGTCGAGAGCCTGGTGCCGGGGTGTCCGGCGACGTAGGCCAGCACCGGGCTGCGTAGATCTGGCTTCGACCCCTGCCCGCGCTCTCCTACTCTGCTTTCGACTCGGGCGACGGCCGTTCCGCCCTGGAGTGATGCTCCACGTCCTGTGCCGGCTCTTCTTCGACCGGAGTCGATGGCGACGAGCTGACGCCGCCACTCGGCCTGCGCTTTCCTGGTGATGGCGCTCAGCCCGGCCATGAGTTCGCGCGTCTGGGCCAACATCTGGCCCACCTCATGCTTGCGCTCTCGGGTGACGCCGCGCAGATGGCGAACGAAGCGCCCGGTTTCCGCGGCCTGTCGGCGCATGTTGCGTTGCCGGACCCGGCTCTCGTGGTGGAGCTGGCCCACGAACCGCCCCGTCTCAGCCCTGTGCTCTCGCGCGCCATCGCGGCGCTGGAGCGACCCCAGGTGCAGGTTGTGGACGAAGCCCCCGGTTTCAGCGGCGTGCTGCTGCGCATCGCGTTTGCGGGCCAGGCTCTGGCCGTGGAGGTGATCCACAAGCCGGCCGGTCTGGGCGGCGTGTCGCCGCGCATCGCGTTTGCGGGCCAGGCTCTGGCCGTGGAGGTGATCGACAAACCGGCCGGTCTGGGCGGCGTGTCGCCGCATGGCGCGTTTGCGGGCCAGGCTCTTGGCGTGGAGGTGATCCGCGAACCGCCCCGTCTCTGCGGCGTGCTCCTGCATCGCCTCTCTGCGGGCTGCGTTCTCGTCGCGCAGGTCACCCACGAACTGGCGCGTTTCGACTCTCATCGCGCTGAGCGCCGCGTCTCGCTGACGGTGGCCTGATATGAGCATGCTTCCCAAGCGGGCCATGTCACTTGCGGTCGGCATGGCTCCTCCTTCCTCGTTGACCCGTCGCACGGGTGCGATTTATGATCAGTAGCGCGGTGCCGGTCGGGGCTCCTCCATGCGTTTGTCGTGGCGGGAGCCTGCAGCGTGGGGGGAGTCCCCGACCAGGCACCACTCCTGTCCTGGGCTGCGGATGCCTGCCGACTAAGCCGGAGGCGCCGCCAGCGGCGTGAGGCCGATGGCCTCCGCGTACTTCAGAAAAGTGTCCACTCCGGCGGCCACCGCCCTTGCCTCGACGGCCAGGAGCTCGATACCCACCAGGGAGACCCTCACCCAAGCATCGATGACGATGCCCTTGTCCAGGATCCGGTCGACGACTTCGACCAGGCTAGACGACGCGATTGACTTCTCAACGGCCACGCTGCTCACCTCCTCTCGTCAAAGAGTCCCTGCCACAGGGCCAGTGCCAATGGTGCGGCGGGGGACGGCTCCCTGTTCCCGCGTCAGCACCTGTTGACGCCATGAGGCCATGAGCTGAGAGATACATCCTGGGGTCGCCTCTTGCTTCTGTTGAAAGTCTAGGGTGGCGCCTGGGGCCGATCTATCGGAACTGCCCCTATTCGGTTGACTCCCGCCCCTGATAGGGCGAGGAGCGCCGCTGGGGGCGGCCGCGGCCGGCTGGACTGCCAACCTGAGTTGAGTTTCGGTAAGTTACGTGGCCTGAGTATCCGCCGATGGGCTGACGAAAGGTCGTCCAATGGGTAGAGGCAGTTGCATGGGCTGGTGGGCTTTGCCGTTTGCCCCGGGCCGAGGGAGGCGCGGGGAGCCGACGCCCGCGGGCCATAGGCCGCCAGGCGCAGGCTAGCGCAAGCCCGTAACGCTCTCGGACGCACGGCGTTGTTGAAGTGAGAGGAGGCGTCGCCTGCCCGTCCAGATCGGGCTGACGGCTCTTGAGACACCCGGTGTCGCTGGAGTAGTATCGCGACAGGACAGGGGCATCTGAGCAGGAAGGGAAGCAAAGAGCTGACACTACGGAGTATCCCGCCGCACACCATCACGACGAGGCGCCCTAACAGCGGGGGAAACGGGTTCGCGCGGGAGTCTTGGCTCCCCGGGTCGGGTAGCGTGTCCCGCTTAAGAGCCCACAGAAGCGATATTCTCATCCCGCCGCGACGGCCCAGTGCCCCCACCTACGAGATCGTGGAGACGGTGACCGAGTACCAGGTGCGCGTCACCTTCCCCGTGACGGTGTCGCCAGCGGATCTGCGTTGGGAGCTGACAGGCGACGTGCTGGAGGTGGAGTACGCGGCGGCCAGCCTGCACTACTACGAGAACTTCCTCGTCCCGGCGAGCTCTACCCCCAAGGTGAGCGTCCGCGACCATGTCTTCGCGGCTCAGTTCCCCAAAGGAGCGTAGGCGCGTCCCGCCGAACACGCCGCCTACCGCCTACAGAGCCCGATCCCGAGGCGCCTTCGACACCTCTGCCGTCGCCTGGCGGAAGTGGCGGCTCGTGACCTTGAAGCCGCCGAAGTTCTCGGCCGCCTCCGCTCGCTTCGACTTCGCCCTGCGCTGGGACTCGAGGTACTCTCTGATGGCCAGCAGAGAGGCCCGGCGGCAGATGGCCTCGATGTCGGCGCCCACCAGGCCCTCGGTCTCGGTGGCTAGAGCGTCCAGGTCTACGTCCTTGGCCAGCGGCTTGCCGGCAGTATGAATCTGGAAGATCATACGGCGGGCTGCTTCGTCAGGCCTGGGCAGCTCAATGGACATGTCGAAGCGGCCGGGACGCTGGAGCGCGGGGTCGACGATGTCGAGGCGGTTCGTGGCGGCCAGGATGACGACCCCCTTGAGCTCTTCGATTCCATCCATCTCCGTAAGGAACTGGCTCACCACCCGCTCGATGACGTGAGAGTCGCCCGTGCCGGCGCCGCGCACCGGCGTTAGCGCGTCGATCTCGTCGAAGAAGACGATGCAGGGCGCCGTCTGCTTGGCCTTCTTGAAGACCTCCCGGATTCCCTTTTCACTCTCTCCCATCCACTTGGAAATGAGCGCCGGGCCCTTCACCGATATGAAGTTGACGCCGCTCTCGTGGGCCACGGCCTTGGCGAGGAGCGTCTTGCCCGTGCCGGGGGCCCCGTGGAGAAGTATGCCCTTGGTCGGTCTGGTCTTGGCATACTCAAACAGCTTGCCGTATGTCAGCGGCCATTCGACAGTCTCCCGCAGGACCTCCTTGGCTTCTTCCAGGCCGCCCACGTCCTCCCACGTGACGTCTGGAATCTCGGTAAAGACCTCGCGGATGGCGGAGGGCTCCACGTCCCTGAGGGCCGCCAGGAAGTCCTCCTGCGTTACCTCCAGCTCCAGAAGGTTCTCCAGGGGGATGTTGGCGTCTGCGAAGTCGATCGTGGGCATGATCCGGCGAAGGGCGATCATCGCTGCCTCGCGGCAGAGGGCCTCCAGGTCCGCGCCGACAAAGCCGTGCGTTATCTGGGAGAGACGTTCCAGGTCCACGTCCTCCGCCAGGGGCATGCCGCGGGTGTGAATGTGGAGGATCTCCAGCCGCCCGTACTTGTCCGGGATGCTGATGGCAATCTCGCGGTCGAAGCGGCCGGGCCGGCGCAGCGCCGGGTCGAGCGAGTTGGGGATGTTGGTGGCGCCGATGACGATGACCTCGCCGCGGGACTTCAGGCCGTCCATGAGGGCCAGGAGTTGGGCGACGACCCGCTTCTCGACCTCGCCGTGCACCTCCTCTCGCTTCGGTGCTATGGCGTCGATCTCGTCCAGGAAGATGATGGCGGGTGCATGCTCGGAAGCCTCCTGGAAGATGTTCCGCAGGTGCGCCTCGCTTTCACCGTAGAACTTGTGGATGATCTCGGGCCCGGCGATGTGATAGAAGTTGGCGGCCGTCTCATTGGCTACGGCGCGGGCGATGAGCGTCTTCCCGCAGCCCGGCGGGCCGTGCAGGAGGACGCCCTTCGGCGCATCAATGCCCAGGCGGTCGAAGACCTCCGGGTACTTGAGGGGCAACTCGATCATCTCTCGGATGCGGGGCAGCTCCTTGCCCAGGCCTCCGACGTCCTCATAGGAGACCGCGGCCTCCCTGCGCACGCCGCCCTCGCCCTCGATGCGGATGGCGGTGGACGCCTGGACGACCACCGGACCCTTGGGGGTCGTTGACGCCACTGTGAAGTCAAGGGCGCGGGTGCCGAAGAGGTTGACCCGTACACGGTCGCCCTCGGCGAGGCCGCGTCCCTCCAGCAACCGCGCGATGTAGGTCGTCTGCTCGGTGCCGGGCCGCGAGCGCATCGGGTTCAGCGGCGCCAGCGATACCGACCGGGCCGGCTCGTAGGGGACCTTGAAGACTGTCACGCTCTCGTCGAGGCCGGCCTGGACGTTCTCCCTGACGATGCCGTCTATCTGGACGATGCGCCGACCTCGCTCCGAGAGGTAGGCTGGCATCGCCTTCGCTACGCTCTGCCGTTTGCCGGTGAGCGCTACCATGTCTCCGATCTCGGCCCCGAGGGCCTCGAGGTCCCGGGGGTCTATGCGGGCGATGCCGCGGCCTGCGTCCTTCATGTGGGCTTCAGCGACACGCAGGGCTATCTTCGGTGTGGTTCCGTCTTCGCCCAAGGAAGAGCCTCCCTTACGTCTCCGACATCAAGGGCCGAAAGGTAGTGTAAGGGCCGCCGCCGTCGTCCGGTATCCAAGAATGCCCTTATCTTTGCTCGCTGTCCGGCTTGAACCCGGTGCGGGCGTCGTCGTGGCGCGACCACGCTGCCCCCCGGCCTCCTGCTGATCGGCGTACGACTGCGGGGTTTCTCCCCGCCTCATTAGGCGTATCGGCGGGGGCATGCAGTGACAGACTCCGATTGGCGCTAGATCGGGCTAGCGAGACGGTCGCCCACGCCTGTCCGACGGGAAGCGTTTCCGCCTTGGACAGTCTGACACGCGTCAGCCCTTTTCCCTCGTGTGGGAGGTGTCACGTGGTCGAGAGGGAACCTCTGATGAAGGCCGCGTACGAGAGGTCCAGGGCGTGGCCTTCGCGGGCTAGGTGACGAAGCGGTGCACTACAATGTCGCGAGGCAGCTTCTTCTCGACCTGGTGGGCGGCTCCGACGAAGAGCAGACCCGTCTGGCCCTCGTCGAGGGTGACGTCGATCCTCCGGGCGATGTAGCTGTCCCGCTCATCGAGGAGGGCGGGGGCCCGAGAAGTGTACGCGGCTGTCGCCCCTGACCTGTCCCGCCCCGAGGCGTCGCTTATCGCCTTGAGCAGCGTGTGCTCTTCCATGAGCAGCCTGGGGTGTTCGGTGCCGAGAACGGTCGCGCCGTGCTCGGCCAGCCATCGGAGCAGCTCGTAGTTCTGCCCGGGGGCTCTGGCAACGATCTTGTCGACCAGGTCGGGCACGGTGTCGGGCAGCCCATCCTGGTAGACCATCACTCCATTCCAGTCCTGGTCAAGGCTCTCGATACGTTCCCTCATCGCTGACCAGAAGGCGGTGCCCAGGCGTGCGGCCTCGGCCGCCCCACGCCTGCTGTCAGGGGCGAGGCTGCCCATGTCCTCGCGGCTGTGGACGATGGGGACGATTATGAGAGTACGCATGGACACGTCATTTCCATCGCGTCGATAGGCCGCCTGGCCCTCTATCCCTAGAAGGCCCTCCAAGCATAGTTTCGGCTCCGAGCGCGCGCAACCGTTACCCGCCGAACGGCGCAGGCTAGCACGCCGAGCCATCCGGGCCGGCAGTGGCATGCCCATCGGCTGTGTATCTCAACCCGTGGGCGCCGCGATCTCTGGGCCGCTGGGCGAGACCCTGCCCGCCTGGGAGGAGGCGCTGCGGCATTTCCATGAGGGCGCCAGGCTGGGTCCCCGGGGCGCTATGGCCGGCTCCCCGTGGGGCTTCCTCTTCCTGGGGAAGGCTCACGCCGGATCAGGTAGGTCGCGCGGCCCAGGGCCACGAGGCGACCGGCAGCATCACGAACCTCGGCGGCGCCGAAGGCGGCGGTGCGCCCTTTTCTCACGATGTGCCCCTCAGCGAAGAGATCGCCTCCTTCGACGGCGTCCACGAACGTCACGTTCAGATCGGCCGTGGCGTGAGCGGTCACGTCGTCATCGTCCGGCCCGTAAGCGGCGAACAGGGCGATCGCCACCGCCATGTCTACGAGGCTGCTGAGGAGCCCTCCATGTGGCCAGCGCCCGTGCTTCTCGCGGTCCAGAGCTACGTGCAGCCGGCTGCGCGCCGGTCCAAGGCCGACCACCTCCACACCAAGGAGCGGCCAGAACGGGTGCAGGTCCCACGACTGGATCTCAGCCAGACGCTCTTCCCACGTCCCCGTCTGAGAAAGGCGGGGCATGTGCGGCTGGTGCCAGCGACCTGACTTCGGCATTGTCCGGCCAGTTGGACGAGGTTTGTCTGCTAGCGCAGTGTAGTGCGTGATGCCCCACCAGTCCAGAGGTGGCTCTCACGGCGTCGCACTGTGTGTTGGCTCGGCCGGAGGGGCCAGCCCCTGCCGGGTTGGCGGCGAAGAGCGGCGACGGGAGTGGCTTGACGCCGCCGTCTACCTCTTGCTCCCGAACTCCGCTATCCGCTGCGGCGCGTCCGGCGCAATCCCCGGACTGTTCTCGATCTCGAAGCGCAGGCCGTCAGCCAGCGCCATGCCGTCGGTTGCGTCGACCAGACGCTTGTTGACCCGATTGCTGAACCACGAGTTCTCGAGGACGGAGCGCGCTAGTCTCTCGACCTCTTCGTCGAACTGCTCGTCCGGCACACACAGGTTGGCGAGGCCCATGTTCGCCGCCTCCTCGCCGGTATAGACACGCCCCGTCAGCATCATCTCCTTCGCCTTCGCCGCTCCGATGCGGCGCGGCAGGCGCTGGCTCAAACCCCAGATGGGCGTGAGCCCCCACCTGCTGTGGGTATCCGCGAAGCGCGCCGACTCCGACGCAATGATCAGATCTCCAGCCAAAGCGAGTTCGAGTGCACCGGTGTAGCAGTGGCCGTGGACCGCTGCGATGACCGGCTGCGGCAGGCTGGCCAGGCACGCCACCGTCTCCCCCTGGAAGTGAGGATAGGGTGCGTTCTCGCCGGCCTGGAGGTCCTTCAAATCGTGGCCGGCGGAGAAGGCCCTGCCTGCGCCTCTGAGGACCACGCATCCGACCGTATCCGCCTGCCCCTCGATCTTGTCCACATGAGCGCGAAGCTGCACGAACATGGGAACGTTGAGGGCGTTCAGCTTCTCAGGTCGGTTGAGCGTCAGCGTACAAAGGCCGTCCTTGTCGCTGCGGGTGACCAGATCGCTCATGAGGATTCCTCCAGAGCGAGGCGTGCGGGGACTCTTGAGCCTACCGGAGGTGGCCCTCGCTGAGCCGCCGACTTTCGCCTCTGCTTACTTCTTCTCCCAGATGAACTCGCAGATGGGATCGCCGTTGGGGATCGCCTTGGTGAGCACCCAACGATATTGTGGGTTGATGACCTCGGCGATGCCGTCGCATATAGGTTGGAAGCAGTAGCAGACGTCCATCGGCATGTCTTGGAAGGGGCAGCTAGTGGCGTGCTTCATCACCCTGTCCGGACTGTCCACGGTGGGCTTACCCACAACGCCCAGCACCTGCTCCTCCAGCAAGTGGGTGATGGCGGAGAGGGCCAGGGCGTCGTTTCCCACGATGCCCAACTGCGGCGCCAAAGCGGCCATCTCTTTCCCCATCTGCTTGAAGTGGGGGTAGACGATTTTCCGTGTCTCCTCCGAGCCAAAGCTGTCGACCAGGGCTTGCAGCAGCGTCGCCGCGGCCTTGCCCAGGAGCGCCACCGATTGCTGATGGGCCACCTGCGGGGGGAGTTGGGGTACCTGAACCTCTGCCATGCGTATCACGTCCTTTCCTGGTTCTTCCCGAGCATCAGCATATCGCCTCTGGCGGAAGGTGCGGTAGTTCCGGGAACAGCCGCGCATGACCCTGATGAGCACGGAGCGGGCCCCGCTGGATGGCCTCATAGGCGGGAGCTCGTAGGGCATGGCGAACCACCATCAGCGCACCTTCGCCTTCGTCGACATTGTATGCCAACCACCGCGTAGGACGGAGGGGCGGAGGACGCTCAGAGTCAGGACGTGGCGAAGAAGAGGAGAGCCGCCCCTTGGCGGCCGTCCGGGCGAGCCCGCGACCGCCCGCCTGGGAAGAGCTCGGTAGCCCTGTCGCTTGTGCGTTAACCCACTCGACCCCTCGCCTCAGCCGGTGCAGAATACTGCTGACGCCATATTGAGTCGGGTTCCTCATGAAAGTAACGAGAGCACGGCTGCGGCCAAGCCTGTCCCATTGCATTGAGACTGTGGCGCGGAGGGAGTACGAGCGCGGCCTCAAGAGGCTCCTCGCTGGCGAGCGCGACGAATACCTGGCTGAGAGGACAGAACTGCTGAGGCTCTTCCTGGAGACGGCGAACTTCCGAGAGCTGCGCTCGCAATGCGAGTTGCATCTCCTGGCCGGCAAGGAGGTTACGTTTGTCGTCTACAAGCACGAGGGAGCCCTCAAGTACGACCTCCAGGTGTCCTAGCCGTGCCAGCCCGGACAGGTCGCGCTGTCGACCAGAGACGGATGGGGTAGCGGCACTCCATGGCTCCGCTTGGAACGGCGACACGCGGTTGCCGGGACGGACAGGATACGTTGCTCCCCATGCCGTCATGCCGGCGAAGCGGGCCCACCCTCCTGCCATCCCCAGGCCGCGTCGGAGGGCTCGGTGGCCAGAGTCGGCACCGGCGGCTGCTCCACACTCGTGCCCACGTGGGCGTGCTCACGCAGCGGGATCTCTCGCAGCAGCCAGGACGCCAGGAAGGCGATCAGGATGAGCGGCACTGCCCACAAGAAGACTGTCTGAAGGGAGCGCGAGAAGGCCTCGATGACGCCGTGCAGGACGGGCGCGGGCAGAGTCCGCAACTGCGCCGGGCTGCCGGTGAGGGCGGCCCGACTGATGCCGCTGAGAGCATCCGCGGGGACCAGGCGCGGCAGGAAGTAGTCCAACCGGTTGTTCAGGATCGAGCCGAAGATGGCCACCCCGAACGCCGAGCCCAGCGAACGGAACAGGTTGGCGCCGGCGGTCGCCGCACCCAAGTCCCGGAACTGGACAGCGTTCTGCACCGCCAGGACGATGACCTGCATGATCATCCCCAGCCCGACGCCCAGCACCACCATGAAGACGGAGGCCTCCAGGAAGCCGGAGTTCGCGTCCAACCGAGACAGCAAGAAGAGTCCCAGCGCGGTGATGCCCGTGCCCGTGATGGGGAAGAAGCGGTACTTCCCAGTCCTCGTGATCATTTGACCAGAGGCGACTGATGTGACCACCACGCCCAGCATCAGAGGTGTCATACGCAACCCGGAGGCGGTGGCGGAGACCCCATTCACCACCTGCAGGTAGAGCGGCAGGAAGGCCACGGTACCGAACATGGCCAGACCGAGTACGAACATGATCACCGCTCCCACGCTGAAGACGCGTTCCCTGAACAGGCGCAGCGGCAGCACAGGCTCCGGGGCGCGCGTCTCCTGGACGAGGAACAGGCCGACGAGCGCCACGCCGGCCACGCTGAGCCCGATGATCTCCGCCGACCCCCAGGGAAACTCGGTGCCGCCCCAGGTGGTGACCAGCAGCAGGCAACTGATGCCGCTCACCATCAGCGCCGAGCCCAGATAGTCTATGGGATGCTTCTTTCGCTGGAAGGGGAGCTTCAGCACGGTCTGCGTCACCACGAGAGCCAGTAGCCCCAGCGGCAGGTTGATGTAGAACACCCAACGCCAGGTCAGATGGTCGGTGAACAGCCCCCCTAGCAGGGGACCGGCCACGCTGGCGATCGCGAAGACAGACCCCAGGTAACCCTGGTAGCGGCCGCGCTCGCGGGGGGAGATGATGTCGCCGATCATGGCCTGTGCCATCGTCATGATGCCACCGGCGCCCAGCCCCTGCACGGCGCGGAAGGCTATGAGCTCAAGCATGTTCTGGGAGGCGCCCGAAAGGAGCGAGCCAATAAGGAAGACGGAGATAGCGAACTGGAAGAGCAGTTTGCGGCCGAACAGGTCGCTGAGCTTGCCGTACAGCGGCATCGAGGTGGTGGAGGTCAGCAGGTAAGCGGTGATGATCCAGGACAGGTGCTCCAGCCCGCCCAACTCGCCGACGATGGTCGGCAGCGCCGTGGACACGATCATCTGGTCCAGGGCGGCCAGCAGCATCCCCAGCATCAGGCCGCTGAAGACGACCTGCACCTGCCTGTGCGACAACTGGGCCTGTCCGGTGGTAGTGGTGCGCAGTGCAGCCGATTGCTCAGATGTCATTGCCCGGAGAATGGCCTGTGCATTGGAGTTTCATCAGTGGTGGGCCATTGTAAGGGTGTCCAATCATTAGAACCGGAATTCCGGTTCTTGTCAAGCGCCCGCCACTGGTGTATCCTGCCTATCGAAATGGATGTTGACATCGTCCGCTCGTCGGAACGCGCGGATGCCCGCGCCAATCGCGCTCGTCTGGTCGAAGCGGCGCGCGCGGTCTTCGGCGAGCGGGGGCTCGCCGCCGAAATGAAGGAGATCGCGGAGCGCGCCGGTGTCGGCGTCGGCACGATCTACCGCAACTTCCCCAGCAAGGAGGATCTGATCCTTGCGATCGTAAGGGATGCCCTTGCCACCGCGGTTGCAGAGGCGCGCGTGGCCGAAGCAATGGCGGACCCGATAAGGGGGCTGCACGCACTGCTTGTGAGCGCGCTTGGCATGGTGGGCCGCTACGGCTGGCTGGTCGAGGCGATGCTGGGCGGCCAGCTCCTGCCCAATCCTCAGATGAGGGCCGAGCTCGAACGCCACAAGTACTTCAACCGGTTCGAGCGCCTGATCCAGAAGGGCGTGGATCGGGGACGCCTGCGGCCCGACCTCGACGTCGCTGTGGCGGCCGCGATGCTTGCCGGGACGACGACGCCATGGAGTCACCGCCGCCTCCTCGCCGGGCGCACGCCGGAGCAGGCCGCGGAAGCGGTCATGGCATCGTTCCTGCGTGGAGCCGCGCCGGATGCATCCGCGTAGCTAACGTTCGGATTGCCGTGCGCATGTGTGGGCTGACAAGACGCCATCCGCCGGACGTATTGCCTCGAGGTTGGCCCGAACAGGACAGCAGGTCAGTGGCCAGATACGGACAAGGTCTTGCCACCCCACAGGATCCTACTTCGCAACCCAGCCACAATCCACGAGAAGGTCCGTGCCGGTGATGAACGAGGCTTTCTCGCTGGCCAGGAAGTAGATTGCCTCCGCGATCTCTCTTGGGTCAGCCCACCGGTTGAATGCCTGCTCGGCCTCCCGTTCCTCTTTTACCGAATCGAATGGAATGCCGGTCCGTCTTGATTCGAGCTCGATGTCGCTGCGGAGCATGGGAGTGTCCACCGACCCCGGGCTGATGGAGTTCACGCGTATGTTATGCTTCGCTACCTCCCAGGCGACGGCGCGCGTGAAAGCGATTATGGCACCCTTGGTTGCCCCGTAGATGGAGTGATCGATCTGTCCCACATGACCCGACACCGACCCCATGTTGACGATAGCGCCGCCTGCCTGGCTCTTCATGATCGGCAGTACGTGCTTGCAGAAGAGGAAGATACCGCCGAGATTGACGTCGACGACCCTCCTGAAATCGTTCCAGTCAATCTCTTCCAGTGGTTTCACCACAACAATGCCGGCGTTGTTGATGAGCGCATCGATACGGCCGTACGCTTTCATCACCTGATCTACGAAGGCCTTGACATCGCTCTCGCTTGAGACGTCTCCCTTTGCGAAGAGGCACTCGCCCCCGCCCGACTCGATCTCTGTAGCTACCTGCCCTACTCGATCGACGATATCGATTATCGCGACAGCATAGTCGTTCTCTGCGAACAGTCTCGCCGTGGCCTCCCCTATGCCGTTCGCGGCCCCGGTGACGATTGCCACATGCTTGTCTGTCATCTATCCCCTCTTTTCGAACCCCAGCATATCTCGGGCTTCCTTCACAGTGGCGATCGGTCTGCCGATCGCTCTCGCGATGTCTGTCGCCTCCTCGACGAGCTCGTGCGTCGAGGCGAGGTCGCCCGTCCTGTTGAACGGATAGTCCTCCGTCCCTACCCGGATGTGATCTCCCTGCACAATAGCCGCTGTCACGATCTTGATCTGGCTCTCGTGCATGATACTCACAGTGCAGACGCACCCTTCGGGCATCTGCCTGCGTCGGTAGAGGTATTCTTCGACCGTCGGTGGCGACCACGTGCCGCCGGGCCATCCGAAAAAGAGGGTGGTGATGTAGGGCCGCTGGAGGAGCCCTCTGCCGATGAGATAGTTCAGATTCCAGATGGAGCCGGTATGCCAGACCTCGAACTCCGGTCGCACACCGTATTTCGTGCAGGTCGTCGCATACTCGATGAGCTCTTCTTTCGTGTGGAGGACGTTGCAGTCCACTTCAACGAAGGCCTCGTCGTGATGGTTGAGGATGATCGAGATCATGTCGGCCTTCTGCTCGAAGACCTCCATCCGCTCCTGGAGGGTCAGGCTTGACATGCCGCACTGGATGATGATGTCCGAGGACGAGCGAATAGCGCCGATCACCTGGGGCCACTGGCCCTCGCCGTGGATGTGGAAGACGGCGGCGCCCTTTTCGCGGCAGAGGCGCGCCTCACGCGCGATCTCTTCCGGCGTACGGGGATATTCCACCTCTGGATGCAGCCAGCAGGTATTGGGGGTTGCGGTGATCACTAGGGGATTCATCGGAGTCTCCTTGGCCAAGAGTCATTCATGACCCCTGTACGCTGATCATGTGCTTGTCCAGGGTGGTGATCTTGCGGCAGCCGGTCTCGGTGACGACGTAACAGTCCTCGACGCCGATCAGCGTGTTGCTGAAGGGCTCCCAGGCTTCGATCTCGAACACCATGTTCCTCTCGAAGGGTCGATCCAGGACCCCCATGGTTCCGAATAGATGCGCTTCCTCGCATTCCAGCCCGATGCTGTGTCCGACGGCAAAGGTCATGCCATCGGGCTTAATCGTCTTGTAGTATGCGATCGCCTCCTCGTTGACCTGCTTGATGTTCACGCCGGGTTTGATGTGCTGCTCGTAGTACTCCTGAAACTGGATGAGCCGTTCGATCAGCTCCGCCGCCGCGTCCGGGACGGGGCCGAGAACGACGTGGCGATTGACGTCGGAGACGTAGCCCTTATAGGCGGCGCCGAAATCGAAACGGATGATGTCGCCCTTCCGGGCGATGGTGCCTATGCCGGGCGCTTCCGGATCGGAGGCACCGATGCTCAGGGTGAGGTGGTCCCAGCCGTCGGCGCCTTCCTCGACGATGGTCTTGCGTGCCAGCCTGAGGAAATCGTTGTCGGTCATGCCCTCCCCGGCTGCCTCGACACATGCCATGATGGCCTTTTCCGTGATCTCGGTGGCCCTTTCGATAAGGCCGATCTCTTCATCGCTCTTGATCAGCCGCATATCCAGAAGCGCCTGGTCCGCTACCACGACCTCGGAGTCTGGGTTCTTGCGAGCAAGGTGATCGAGGATGTATTTGGGCGCCCAGGATTCGACGCCGATGCGTTTCCCTATGAGCCCCCACTTCTTGATCTTTGACCACACGGCCCTCCTGACGTCCTTCTGACTGAGTGTCCCCTTGTGGTCGGCGACCCAGCAGAAGTCATCGACGCTTCGAAAGAGGCCCCAGTTGAACAGCGTGACGGCCCCGTCGCGCCGCATCATCGCTACGTTGGGATACTGGTTGCTGAGAGCGAAAAGTATGGGGTTCGGCGCGGCATGCAGCGTCGGCAGCCCGCTCAGGTAGTAGACGTTGACTGGCGTCGTCGCGATCAGGAGATCGAGATCGTGTGTGTTCATGATCTCCGCTGCCCGCTTCCGGTCGAAGCCTATCGGTTTCACGCGTTTCACCTCCGGCAGGTTCTTGTTCGTGGGGATATGGTCAGTCAGGTTCTCCAGAAGGCTCTGGGTTCCCCTGCTCTCTGCCACTTCCATCAGGTCATCGCGGGTGGCTGCCTTTCCCGTCTGGGCCGAAAGGTAGCCCATCAGCACGCCGGCGACGGCGCTCTTGGCCTTCTCGGGGGTGAACTCCGGCTCCCGGTCTTCGAGAATGCAGCGGGCGAAGTATTCGTCCAGGTGTCTGGCGGATATGGTGTAATAGCCGGGAAACGGGGCGTGTTCAATCTCCGGCTCGAACCATTGCTGCTTGTGCTCGGCCATCGCCTCGTGATGCGAGAAAATCCGCACCGGCTTCTCCCACATGTGGTTTTCCAGGATGGTCCCCCTGCTACCGTAAATCTCCAGGCTGTTGAAGGGAGGAGTTGCCTGGGTGAAGCTGACGACTATCTCGCCCACTGCGCCCTTTGCGAAGCGGACCATCGCCAGCGCATTGTCTTCGGCCTTTTCCGGCAGGTTGATCGCCTGCTTCGAAAGCATAGCGGCGACGGATTCGACTTCATCCTCCAGTATCCATTCCAGCGCCGCAAATTTGTGGGCCCCCATATCCATGAAGCAACCACCGCCCGCTTTGATGGGATCGCCCTTCCAGAAGTCCGGCTGGCTGAGTCCCGCGAGCTCGTTCACTCCCTCGTAGGCCCTTACCAGGAGCACGTCTCCGACAAGCCCATCCTGAATGGCGTCATGGACATACTGGTGCGCCGGAAGAAAGCGGTGGTTTTCGGCGATCATGAGCTTTACCCCCGCGTCCCGCGCCGCCTTCATCATCGTGTCGCAGCCCTCGAGGGTCGTTGCCATCGGCTTTTCGCACAGCACGTGTTTCCCGGCGGCGGCGCACCGCGCGACGATATCTTCGTGATAGACGTGGGGCACCATGACCAGGACGGCATCGATATCGCTCTTCAGAAACTCCCGAAGATCGCTGTATGCCCTCATTTCGTTGACCCTGTACCGCCTCGCCGTCTTGGAGGCCTGCGCCTCGTTGATGTCGTACACCGCCACGAACCTGACCACGGACGATTCCGCGCATGCGTTGCTGTGAAAAGCCCATGCGCCACCCGCTCCGATTAGGCCGAATTTCACCGGTTCCATTGCGTGACTCCTCTTCGAGGGCATTCTTCTGTGTTCCTGACGAGAAGCGGTCACTGGGCCCCTTGCGGCGGATGGAGGCGTAGCCACGCCACGGCTGGGATAGCACGCCACCTCTGGCTTATTGTCCCGCCAGCCCTATTCCATCTCTTCGAGCACCAGTTCCAGTATGTTCTGGAGCACGATCGCGTCGTTGATAACCCCGTCGACCCTCAGGTCGCCGCTCATGTAGGCTGCGGTTGGATCGACCTGTCCCGAGAAGATGCCGATGGCCAGCTCCTCATTCATGTCCAGCGTAATATCCGCCCCTTCGATGTTGCCCGAGCCCATTTCAAATCGCTTGTCCTTGATCCTGAGCCATGCGAGAGGCCTGCCGTCGATCTTGTACAGGAACGTGCGATTGAACCCTTCCACCTCGTCCTGGATGTCTTCCGTGTTGTTGGAGATCTGGGTAAGGACCGTGAAGTAGTCCTTGAAGTCCTCCGCGCTGAAAGACCCCTCTTGCATCTTGTCAAGGATCGTGTCCCTCAGCGCTACGTCGATGGGCTCATTGTCTTCCATCTTCCATGTCATAGGCAGGTGATACCCTCCTTGTGCGTGACGGTCGTGCCACCCCCGTGACAGTAGATCGTCCACACGTCATACGCCAGCAATGTTCCGGCGTACAACGGCGACGAAGAGGGCGCTGCAAAGTGGGCGCTCTTGGTAGTGGTGGGCCCTCTGGGGCTCGAACCCAGGACCCCCGGATTAGAAGGCTGGGACTTGATCGGGCCGGACTTCGGGCCGTTGCTTGAATGTGAGGGGGAGGGATAACCGCCTGCTGGTGCTATCTAGTCCTCCGGTCCTGCCCGCGTGACAACCGACAAGGGGATTGTATCGTGGCCTTTGGGCATCTGCAAGAAGCGAAGTCCTACGCCTACGTCATGGCAAGGCGCGAATCGACGCAATCTGGCGTTACGACCCGCGTCCTCGATTTGACTACTCTTGGCCTAGGGCGCATAGACAGGGTGGTGAGGAGTCAAGAAAATAGTCAGCGGTATTCTGGCGGAAGAACTTCGGGTGCAACCACCCGAAGATCCCGGAGGTTTTGCACTCTAACCACCAAATCGTAGCTTTCGCTCCCTCTCGCTACTCGGACTTCCCAGTCATAGCCATCGTATAGGGTTGCCTGCACCGTGATATCAGCAGTCTCGTATGGCCCTGCGATCTTGACGACCTTGTCCACGAGATCCCCAGGATTGTTGGATATCCTGACGATCTTGTCGTAGGTCGGGTCACCATATCCCATTGGGTACCCCCTCTCAATAAGTAGATTTCGCCTCTATCTGGAATACTGAACGTGCTGGCACGTCCGGGCTACATAACTGACAAGAAGCCCTTACCCTCAGGCTGTTTCGCGCCGAATCCTCTTGGTGCGCACCTGATACTTGCTGACGAGGGCGTTGCATCGTGATCTGCAGGCCACTGCAATGCGCTGGCGTCGCGCTCTCGACCACACGCCAGCCGAGTCCTCCGGTCATGCCCGGGCGACATCTGACGACGCGATTGTACGTTGCCTGCCCGGCAGGCATCAAGCCCTGCCGGGGTGCCGCTTGCTCCTCACACTTGGGCGACATCTCACCGCCACACCGGCGCGACGACAAGACCGCTCCTGCTGGCTAGGAGCCGCTCACAAAAGGTTCGCCGTCGCGGACGCCCAGCACCCCGCGGACGCGCTCGCCCTGCCCCTGTGTGGGGCGCCCTAGTCTCCCAGTCGCCGGTTGTACTCGCTGATGGCTTTGTCGCTCTCAGCGGCAGCGTCCTTCAGGGCCTGATCGGGATCCTTGGCGCCCGAGAGCATCGCCTCCACGCTGCTAAAAACGGCCTCGTCCACCTCCTTCACGGGACCCACCACCGCCATCAGGCTGGTGGGGGTGGCCGGCGCATTGAGGTAGATGTCGAGTGCCTCCTTAAAGAGGGGGTAGCGTGCTATGGCGTCTTGCGCCGCCGGCAAATCGATAGAGGAGCGGCTGACGGGGAGATAGCCACTTCCCGCGAACCACTCGGCCTGCTGTTCAGGTTCCATGAGCCACTTGATGAACTTCCAGGCTGCTTCCTGCTCCTCCTTGGGGCGCACGTTGAGGATCCAGAGGCCGTAGGAAGTGATGCTGGTCTGCCCGAGGCCCCCGGGGACGCCAGGCAGGGGGCTGATACCGACCTCCACGCCCTGCACCCCCGCCTCCAGGGCGTCGACCACGGACCGCAATGCGCCTGAGTTGGCGAAGGCCATCGGCGCTCGGTCGGCGGCTATGGCCAGCAGGGCGTCCGCTGCGCTGGGGTTGCGGCCCACGTTGAATCCCAGGCCGCTGTCCACCATGTCGTGCCACCACTGGTAGAACCAGCGACCGGTGTCATTGTCGAAGAGGACCTTTGTCGCGCGGCCCTCGCGCCCGTTCTCGTTGTCTACCCAGAGCTCACCGTTCCCGGCCAGAACACGCTCCGGCCAACGAGCGATATCAAGGGCGATGCCGCTGCGCACCACGTTGCCAGAGCCGTCGCGCTTCAGGATCTTCTCCGAGTACTGGCGGAGCTCATCCAGGTCCTGAGGCGGCTTCTCCGGGTCGAGCCCCACCTCCCGGAAGGTTATCTTGTTGTAGTAGAGGAGGGGAATCTCCATTGTGAAGGGCATGGCCCACAGCTTGCCCTGAGAGGTGTAGTACTGGACGCCCTTCTCGTCCAGGTCCGAGAGGTCGTAGTTGTCCCGGTCGACGAAGTCCTGGATGGGGGCGGCGGCACCGCTGTCGATCATCAACTGCATGTAGGTGTCGCCGGGGAACATGAGGGCCGGGACGTTGCCTGTGGGAAGCGAAGCCACCAGTTTCGCCGCGGCGTCGTCGTAGGTGCCCTGGAAGGACGCATGCACTATCACTTCGTCCTGGGAGGCGTTGAAGCGATCCACCAGGGCGTTCACGGCCTCCAGGTTGGAGGCGACCTCCGAATGCCAGAGCTCGATGGTGACGGGCCCGGCTGCTGGACTGGCGCCTGGGGTCTCGCCCGTGGGGGCGGCTTCTTCACCACCACCGCAAGCACCCAGGGTCACCGAGAGGAGCAGGACGACTATCAGGTGGGCGAGCGATCTTGACATTGGCGTGTCTCCTTGCTTGGCCCTATCTGTTCCGGCTGGACGTGCCCCAGTATAGACCTGTGAGGCGGCAAAACTCCATCCCTATCGGCGGGCGTCAAGCGGCCTCCGCGGGCAGGTTCCTGAGAGCGGCCCGGCCGCGTGGGGTCGTACGTGTGGCGCCGGAGGGTGTCCGTGGCCACCGTCCAGCGCCATTTCTTGTTGGGCACTTGATGCTCCTCCCGATGACATAGAGTAAAAGGAAGGGTTCTGACTCCCAGGTTCACCCGCGATGATGAGGCGATGGCAAACCAGACTCCGTGCTTCGCTCAATCTCAATTGGAGGGCCGGCAAGCGTGGCGCGGTTATACACGGCGCCGCCTGAGTACGCCGCATTTGACATCCTTTCCAGCCTGATCCAGAATCCTCTCGTCCGCGAAAGATCGGAGGCGGCGTGGGGGGGGCGGCGCGCGATGCTCTGCCAATCCTGTGGTCACGAGAACCGTGAGAATGCATCGTTCTGCGATGGTTGCGGTGCGCCTCTGGCGCCAGCGTGCCCGAAGTGCGGAGCAAGCCTTCGGCCGGAGGCCAGGTTCTGTGACAAATGCGGCGTTTCCCTTTCCGAGATTCCGCCGTCGGCGGGTACCCCAACGCCACCACCTTCCCCCGCCGTCCCTACCTCCTTCGCCTCCGGCCGCTACCAGGTGCGGCGCTTCCTCGGCGAGGGCGGCAAGAAGCGGGTCTTTCTGGCCCACGATGCCCGCCTCGACCGCGATGTGGCCTTCTCCCTGATCAAGACCGAGGGCCTGGACGCATCCGGCCTGGCCCGTGTCCGCCGCGAGGCCCAGGCCATGGGCCGGCTGGGCGACCACCCCAAC
>CAZMGB010000022.1:0-54456 GCA_964565775.1 uncultured Dehalococcoidia bacterium | reverse complement strand
GCTAGAGGACGGCGTCCAGCCGCTTCTTGAGGTCCGACTTCGGTCTAAAGCCGATGATCTGGCCTACGGGCTGGCCACCCTTGAAGACGAGGAGGGTGGGGATGCTGTGGATGCCGTACTGAGTTGCGGTCATGGGATTCTCGTCGGTGTTGAGCCTGAGGAAGCTGACGCGCCCGTCGTACTCCTCCGCCAGCTCCTCGACGATGGGCTCCACCATTCGGCAGGGGCCACACCAGGGGGCCCAGAAATCCACCAAAACAGGGACCGGGGACCGTAGAACATCCTGCTCGAACTTGGCGTCGGTTACATCCTGCGGCTTGCCCATTCTCTATTCCTCCCGCACTTGACAGATCTCTCTGTAATCTCTAACATCGTAGCATACCCCAGTGGGGTACGTCAATGCAAGTATTCCAAAGCGACTCGCCTTGAATTCTACTATAGATCGAGCCCGCCAGGAAGGCTGAAGCATGAAGGACCGACCTTCGACGCCCCTGGAACGCCACGGGCGCGAGCGCGACGGGCGAAGAGAGGCTGAGGTGAAGGCACAGTCCCCCATCGAAAACATGCTGACCCGCCTCAGGCGCATCGAGGGCCAGGTGCGCGGGGTGCAGCGGATGCTGGAGGAGAGCCGAGAGTGCGAGGATGTGCTCACCCAGCTCATGGCCATCCGCAGCGGCATCGAGCAGGTAGGGCTGCTCATGATGGACGTCCATCTCGAGCGCTGCCTCCTCGGCGGCTTTCCCGCCGGCTCGGCTCAGGTGCAGGCGCTTCGCGAGGCGCTTCGGGCCTGGGTCCGCTTTGGCACCACAGCTCCCGATAGCGGCGCAGGCGGCGCCCACACGCGCGCCTAGTCCCACCCCGTCCTCCGCTCCGACTCAAGGCGGCACGAGGCCCGCGCTACCGCTTGAAGGCTTCTGCCATCGCCTCCACGATGCCCGAGGCCGCCGCCTCTCCCGCCGCACGCAGGGCGTTCTTTATCGCCGTGGCGTCGCTCCGGCCGTGGGCGATGATGACAACGCCGTTCACGCCGAGGAGCGGCACGCCCCCGTATTCGGCGTAGTCGAGGCGCCGGCGCACCGTTCGCAGGGCGGGCCGCAGCACCAGGGCGGCCAGCCGAAAGCGGAGGCGGCTGCCGAGAGCGCTCCGCATCTCGGAGAAGACGAGGCCGACTATGCCCTCGCTCATCTTGATCGCCACGTTGCCGGTGAAGCCGTCCATCACTGCCACGTCCACGCGGCCCGTCGCGATGTCCTTGCCCTCCACGTTACCGACGAAGTTGAGGGCCGACTTCTGGAGCTGGCGGTAGACCTCCTGCGCCAGCTCGTTGCCCTTGTTCTCCTCTTCGCCGATGTTGAGGAGGCCGATGCGGGGCTCCTTGAGGCCGAAGAGCCTCTCCATGTATATGGAGCCCATGCGGGCGAACTGGATCAGGTACGACGGCTTGCAGTCCGCATTGGCGCCGACATCCAGCATGAGGACACCGCGCTGTGTCGAGGGGAAGAACGCCCCCAGGGCCGGCCGCTCGATGTCACCGACTCGGCCGAGCACGAAGAGGGCCGAGGCCATGACCGCGCCGGTATTGCCGGCTGACACGGCGGCCGCGGCCTCGCCCCGCTTGACGAGGCGCATGGTGGCGTTGATGGAGGCGTCTCGTTTCTGACGCACCGCCTGTGCCGGCGCCTCGTCCATGCCGATGGTCTCGCTGGCGGCGACGATGCGGATGGTCGCGGGCCGCGGACCGTGCCTGGCGAGCTCCGCCTCCAGGACGTCCGGAGGCCCGACCAGGGCCACCTCCAGGCCGAGCTCGCGGGCGGCCTGGACCGCTCCCGCTACCGTCTCGGCGGGGGCGTGGTCGCCGCCCATGGCATCGAGGGCGATAAGCATCGCTAGTCCCTGCTCCGGCGCGCGACCACGATCATCTGCTCGCTGTCATGAGTGTAAGGGCCGAGGTCATAGTCGCCGTAGACGTGAGCCAGCGCAAGGCCGGCCTTTTCCAGCAGGAGCTCCACCTCGTACCGGCCGACGATACGCAGGTCGAACTCCAGGACCCTCCGCTCTCTGGGAACGCCCGAGGGCTCAGTGCGGTCGTAGATGTGGGTTACGTGGTGAATCTGGGCAGCGCCGTCGTAGCGCGCGCTAAGGGTCTTGCTAACGGTATCGCCCGTCTCTGGATCCGTGCGAACCCACTCCAGGACAGCGTGCGACAGCTCGCCCCAGTCGATGGCCGTGAAGGAGCGCAACGCGGCGACGAACAGGCCGCCCGGCGCCAGATGGCGGCAGACGGAGCCCAGACAGCGCAACTGGTCGTCCGTGGTCAGAAGGTGGTGGAATCCGCTGATCGGGCAGATGATGAGGTCGAACTCCCTGCCGAGGTCGAAGTCACGCATGTCGGCGAAGAGAAGCCGCAAGCGCCGCCCGAGAGAGCGACCGGCCTTGGCGCGGGCGCGGGCGAGCATCGCCTCCGAGTTGTCGATGCCGACGACGCTGATCTTCGCGCGGACGAGGGCCAGGGCGACGCGTCCCGTGCCCACGCCCAGCTCCAGGACAGGCCCACGGCAGCCGCGCGCGAAGTTCTCGTACATCGCCAGGTCTGTCGTGAACCCGCCATAGGCGAGGTCGTACAGGTCGGCGTAGCCCGCGTATAGATCGAGAGACATAGGGGCTAGGGGCCGCTCAAGAAGGCTTCTTGCATGCGATCTCGGAGCTCCGCGTCTGTCAGCACATCGACGGCCGTCATGGCCAGCGCCTTCGCCGCATCGACGAGGCCACGGTGCGCGTCCTCGGACGCGGCGCAGACGGCGAACCCGGCGCTGTGAATGCCGATCTCCGGCGGCGCGATGGCGATGGTGGGGTGAATCGCCGGCAGCAGCCTGCTCACGTTACCTATGTCGCTGCTTCCGCTCGGGCGGGCGGGCGCGTTCTCGGGAATCGTCCGGCCCACCACGGCCATGTTCTTGCGATAGCTCTCGGCCAGGGGCCCGTTGCTGCGCATAGCCGCATACTGGACCGGTGCCCAGCGGTGCTCCAGCCGGCAGCCGGTGGCACGAGCACCCGCCTCGAAGCAGGCCATGACCCTCTCCTTCAGCTCCTCCAGGTAGGCATCGTCTTCCGCCCGCACGAGGAACGTCCCGGCGGAATGGGCGGGGACGACGTTCGGGGCCTGGCCGCCGTCGGTGATGATGCCGTGGACACGGGCGCTGTCGCGGATGTGCTGTCGGAGGGCGCTGATGGCGTTGTAGGCGGCGACAAGCGCGTCGAGAGCGTTGAGGCCCTGGTCGGGCCGCGACGCGGCGTGAGCCTCCCGGCCGAAGTACTCCACCGACAGCCCGGCGACGGCGAGGAGCCTGGAGACGGCCATGTCGCGCGAGCCGGGGTGGGCCAGCATCGCCGCGTCCAGGTCCGCGAAGGCGCCCTTCTCGGCCATGAGACCCTTGCCCCCGACCGCCTCCTCCGCCGGCGTACCGATAACCGCCACGCCGCCGCCGGTGGAATCCAGCACAGCCTTCGCCGCCAATCCCGCTCCTACGGAGCTGGCAGCGATGACGTTGTGGCCGCAGGCGTGTCCCAGACCGGGCAGCGCGTCGTACTCCGCCAGGAACGCTACGAGGGGCCGATCGGCGCCGGCGCTGGCCCGGAACGCCGTCTCGAGGCCGCAGTAGCCCCTCTCGACCTGGAAGCCCTGCTTCTCGAGGTACGCGCAGAGCCAGGAGCTGGCCTGCCTCTCCTGGAAAGCGGTCTCGGGATGCGAATGGATGCGCAGGCTGAGATCGATGAGCTCCTGCCGGTGCGCATCGACCTCGGCGATCACTCTTGCCTTCAGGTCGTCCCTGTCGATGGTCATCGAGGTCTGCCCAATCTAGCAGCGTACTCGGGGGTGCGTATGCAGGACCGGAGCCAACCGTCCGGATGCAAGACATGGCGCATGCCCGCGGTTCGATGGGCTCGGCGCTAGATTGTAGACGTGGCCCCTCAGGCAAGTCAAGGGATCGATCTGCTTGACAGGGGCAACGTGCCCTGCTATAGTGCCGCTACCTGCGCGGGAGAGCCCGTATCGGCGAGGAGACGGGCTGTCCCGCCAGCAGGCGACAACTGAATAGCAGAGGTGCCCAACGGCTTAAAGGGCGAAGTCCGGTGCAACACCGGCGCTGTCCCGCAACTGTGACCCCGACATTCGGGGAAGCCAGGCCGACCCGCCTCTGCCGGATGTCACAAGCCTTCGAGGAAAGGCGCGGGCACGCGTAGCGTCCGACCCTTGTCCGTGAGGCCCGCCTCAGGCGGGTTTCGGTTTGCCAGGACCTACGGGAGCGAACCCCCTCCTTGAAAGGCAGGGGGATTTGTTTTGCCCCGCGTCGGCGCACACAAAGGAGGAGCTATGAACACGCGCCGAGCTCGACCGTTTGGAATCGCGGCCACCGTCCTCTTGCTGGCACTCGCCCTCGCGCTGGCCGCCTGCGGTGACGGCGGGGAGAAGGCGGCGCTCCAGGCAACTCAGCCGAGCGCCGGCTTCCCCGTCACCATCCAGCGCAGCGACGGCCGTGAGATCACGATTGATGAGGCACCGCAGCGGATCGCGTCCCTCTCGCCGGGGGCGACGGAGATCCTGTTCGCGGTCGGGGCCGGGGAGAGCGTCATTGCCAGCGACAACATGTCGGACTACCCGGCGGCGGCGAAGGAGACGACCAAGCTCGACGCCTTCGAGCCCAGCGTAGAGGCCATCGTCGGCGTGGACGCCGACCTCATCATCATCGCCAACGACCAGGACAACGTAGTCGAAGCGCTGGACGGCCTCGGCGAGGCGGTGCTCTACCTGACGGTGCCCGACAACATCGAGGGCGTACTGGAGCAGATCCGCCTCTTCGGCCGCGTGACCGGCCACGCGGGCGAGGCGGACGAGCTGGCGAGCGCCCTGGAGACGCGCATCGAAGCCGTCGAGGCGAAGCTGGCCGACGTCGAGCGAGGGCCGCGCATCTACCACGAGCTCGACAACACGCTGTTCACGGCGGCACCGGACAGCTTCGTGGGCGACCTCTATAATCTACTGAAGGCCCAGAACATCGCTGCCGGCGCCGACACCCCCTACCCTCAGCTCACACAGGAGGTCATCATCGAGCGCGACCCCGAAGTGATCATCCTCGCGGACGAGGCGTACGGCGAGACGCCGGAGACGGTGAAATCGCGGCCCGGGTGGGACGTCATCTCCGCCGTCAAGAACGACCGTGTTCAGGGCATCGACCCCGACGCCGTCAGCCGGCCGGGGCCGCGCGTGGTCGACGCACTGGAGGAGCTGGCGCACATCCTCTACCCCGACAGGTTCTAGCGTGTTTCGAAAGAGGGAAGCAGTTCTTCTGTCGGCCCAGGCACCTGCCATAGAGCTGGCCCCGTCGCGGGCCATCGGTCTGCGCGTCCTCCTGGGGGTAGCGGTGGCGCTGGGCGTGGCGCTGTTCGCGCTCAGCCGGGGCGCCGTCGACATCCCTTTCGACGCCGTCGTCCGCATCCTCGCCTCCCACCTCCCCGGCATCGAGGCGAGCCCGTCCTGGCCGGAGTCCTGGGACCGGATCATCTGGGAGATCCGCCTGCCGCGGGTGCTGATGGCGGGCCTGGTGGGTGCCACCCTCGCATTCTCAGGGGCGGCGTATCAGGGCGTGCTGCGTAACCCTCTCGCCGACCCCTACCTGATCGGCGTGGCGGCAGGGGCGGGGCTTGGCGCCACCATCATCATCGTCTCGCCGGTGCCGTACGCGTTCGGAAACCTGAGCCTGCTACCCCTAGCCGCCTTTGCGGGCGCCCTCATCGCTGTTAGCGTCGCCTACGGCCTGGCCCGAACGAACGGCGCCGTCCCGAACGTCACACTCATCCTGGCGGGGGTCGCCGTCTCGTCCATCGCCACCTCCGCCACGTCGTACCTGATGCTGGCGAACAGCGAGAGGGCGGTGGCGGTACTCTCGTGGCTCCTGGGGGGCTTCAACACGAGCTCCTGGGGCAAGATGTGGCTGCTCATCCCCTACGCCATCCCCGCCGCCGTCCTGGTCCTGATGCACGGGCGCATCCTCAACGTGCTGCAGCTAGGTGAGGAGGAGGCACAGCAGTTGGGCATAAGGGTGGAGCGAGTGAAGCTGCTGGTCATGGCAGCGGCCTCGCTGGCGACGGCGGCGGCCGTCTCCGTGAGCGGGCTTATCGGCTTCGTCGGGCTGATCGTGCCACACGCCGCGCGGCTGCTCTGGGGGCCCGACTACCGGCGCCTGGTGCCGATGGCCATGGCGCTGGGGGCCGCGTTCCTCATTCTGGCGGACCTGCTGGCGAGGACGCTCCTCGACCCAACGGAGATACCCGTCGGCATCATCACCGCCTTCTGCGGCGCGCCCTTCTTCCTCTGGCTCCTGCGTCGTCAGAGGCGCCCCGCCTTCTGAGGGGGACATTCGTGCTGCAAGTATCCGATCTCCAGGTGGCGTACGGTCGGCGGACCGTCCTGCGGGGCGTGAACCTCACCGCGCGAGAAGGCGAGGTGCTGGCGATCGTCGGCCCCAACGGGTCCGGCAAGACCACCCTCATCCGCGCCGTCACGCGGGTGACGCCCCACCAGGCCGGGCGCATCATCCTCGGGGGAGAGGACGGGAGCCGGATGTCCCAGGGCGAGCTGGCGGCCTGGGTGGCGGTGGTTCCCCAGAACCCCACGCTCCCGGACGGCTTCCGCGTCCTCGATGTCGTGATGATGGGTCGCACACCCCACCTTCGCCTGCTACAATCGGAGGGTCGGTCCGACTTCGAGGCGGTGCGGCGGGCCCTGGAGCAGACCGACAGCCTGGAGCTCGCTTACCGGCCTGTCGAGGAGCTCTCGGGCGGCGAGCGGCAGCGGGTGGTCATCGCGCGGGCGCTCGCACAGGAGACGCCGGTGCTACTGCTGGACGAGCCGACGGCGCACCTCGATATCGGCCACCAGCTCGCCATCATGGACCTCGTGCGGCAACTGTGCCGGCAGCGGTCGCTGGCGGTGCTCGCCGCCATCCATGACCTGACCCTGGCTTCCCTGTTCTGCGACCGGGCGGTGATGATGGACAGGGGAGAGGTGGTAGCCGAGGGGCCGCCGACACTGGTGCTGACGCCGGAGCTCATCGAGAGGGTGTACGGGGCACGCGTCGCCGTGCTCGAGCACCCGCTGGCCGGCAGGCCCGTGGTCGTGCCGGTGTCCGACGGCCGCTTCGGGGGAGGGGCAGAGGCAGCCGGTGAGAGTCAGGTTTCCTCAGACCGACGCCAGTCGATGGGTCAGTCAGGCGGCGCTACATGAGTGAAGGTCGGCCCAAGCGCAAGTCCCTGGTCGTGGTCAACACGGGTCACGGCAAGGGCAAGACGACGGCGGCGCTGGGGATGCTGTTCCGGGCCTGGGGCCGCGGCCTGCGCGTCGTGATGCTCTCCTTCATCAAGACCAAGACCAGCAACTACGGGGAGGAGCAGGCCGCCCGCAAGATCGGCGTCGAGATTATCCCCATGGGCGGCGGCTACACCTGGCTTTCCAAAGATATCGAGAAGGACAAGGGCCTCGCCCGCGAGTGCTGGCAGCTCGCTCAGGAGAAGATCAGCTCGGGCCAGTACGACGTCGTCATCCTCGACGAGTTCACCTACCCCCTGAAGTACGGCTGGATCCCCATGGATGAGGTGCTGGAGACGCTGCGGAATCGACCCGCTGGCCTTCACATCGTTATCACAGGCCGCGACGCACCCCAGGAGCTCATCGATTTCGCCGACCTCGTGACGGAGATGCGTGAGGTGAAGCACCCTTACCAGAAGGGCATCAAGGCCCAGCCGGGCATCGAGTTCTAGGTAACTGGGTTGCTATTGATGGGAGATCCCGTACCCCCGCCTGAAGGCGAGGGCATAGATTCGTCTTCCGATGCCCCAGCGTTCACGCTGGGGTCCTGCCCGAATCTGGCGGTCGAAGGCCCACCAAGAATGCACCAGTCACAGTTCTAGACCTCTGTTGCGCCTCTCCCTCGGCAACGTTTACGATTGGCAGACGGGCCGGCCCGATACAGCGACTCTGGAACGCCGCGAATGCTCCACCGCGCCGCCGTCGAGGACAAATGATCCCCATAAGCGACCGTTTGCGGACGCGTCGGTACCCTTATGTCAATATCGCCATCATCATCATTAACTTCCTGGTGTTTCTGTATCAGGTCCTGGCGATCAGCAATACGCCCCGGCTCCTTGCTCCCTCAGACCTCGACCAGTTCTTCATGGACTGGGGCGCCACGCCCGCCTGCGTCCGCGACTCGCTGGGGATGCAGCCGGACGTTCCCCAGCAAGCGCTCCAGCTCTTCTGCCCCGCGGGTGATGCTGCGCTGCTCACGCCCCTCACGGCCATGTTCATCCACGGCGGCTGGCTCCACATCATCGGCAACATGCTCTTCCTCTGGGTGTTTGGAGACAACGTGGAGGACAGGCTGGGGCACATCCCCTACCTGATCTTCTACTTCGCCGGTGGGCTCGCCGCCGCGGCCGCCCACACGTTCATGAACCCGAACGACCTGATTCCCGCAGTCGGGGCGAGCGGCGCCATCGCCGCCGTCCTCGGCGCCTACCTGGTGCTGTTCCCGCGCGCCACCGTCACCGTGCTCTTCCCCTGGCTATTGTTCTGGACAGCCTACATCCCCGCCGCCTTCCTTATCGTCATGTGGTTCTTCATGCAGGTGCTGAGCGGCGTCGCGGCTATCGGCGACGTGACGGGTGGCGGGGGAGGCGTCGCGTGGTGGGCGCACATCGGCGGGTTCGTCTTTGGGCTGGTGGTCGCTAGCCTGTTCGTGCCCCGCAGGAGGCCGCCGGCCTACCCCGTGCCCCGCTAAAAGGTCACGAAGGCCAGGCTTAAGCCTGGCCTTCGGCGCGTTCGGGCGAGCGGTAGGCGTCGCGTATCTCGCGATAGCCGATGAGACGCACCCCCAGGCCTTCCAGGTAGGCACGCATGCTGCCGTCGCGGAACAGCTCGTAGTCGCGGGCGCGGAAGTCCGCGTCCTCGGTCAGCGCTGACATCTCGTCCGAGGGCTTGGCGGGATGGACGAGGAAGTGCGTAACTCCAGGCTCGAGGCCGCGGAACATCTCCTTGAACATCGCCTCCTTAGAAGACACGAAGGCCAGGCTTAAGCCTGGCCTTCGTAACATGCGTGGGCGCCGTGGGGAGCGGCCGGAGAGGCCAGCGTTACTGTTCGTGCCCCGTAAAAGGCCGCCGGCCTACCCCGTGCCCCGCTAAAGGGCACGAAGGCCAGGCTTAAGCCTGGCCTTCGGCGCGTTCGGGCGAGCGGTAGGCGTCGCGTATCTCGCGATAGCCGATGAGACGCACCCCCAGGCCTTCCAGGTAGGCACGCATGCTGCCGTCGCGGAACAGCTCGTAGTCGCGGGCGCGGAAGTCCGCGTCCTCGGTCAGCGCTGACATCTCGTCCGAGGGCTTGGCGGGATGGACGAGGAAGTGCGTGACTCCGGGCTCGAGGCCGCGGAACATCTCCTTGAACATCGCCTCCTTGGCTTCGGGAGACGGGCCCCCGGTCTCATGGATGAGGTGGTCGAGGATGGGGATGCCGGTCGCCTCGAGGGCGCGGAACTGCTCGTCGATGGCCGGTCCAAGATCGGCGAGCCCGACGCGCTCCAGGAGCTGCGGCGTCGGCCAGGGCAGCATGATGGGCAGGCGGTACTCGACGCCCAGGGCAACGTAGCGGGCGAGGAACTTGACGTGCGGCGCCGTCCCCATGTGCGTGTCGAGATGGGTAACGTCGATGCCGGCCGCCAGGGCCGTCTCGATCTGAGCGCGGAACTCCCTTTCGGCGTCCTCGGGCGTCACGTGCTCGCAGGCCTCCTCGGTGGTCCGCCACTGGAAGCCCTGCGGGTCATACAGGCTCGGCGCGACGTCTCGGCTAGTGAGCGGCCGCCAGCGGTAATGGCCGTATTCGTTGTTCAGGGTCAGGTGCACTCCGAAATCGGCCTGCGGGTGACTGCGACAGTAGTCCGCCACCTCCTGAAACCAGGGACAGGGCACCAGTATCGACGCGCAGGTGATGCTGCCGCGCTCCAGCGCCTCGAAGGCAGCCAGGTTCGCGGCATGGGCCACGCCGACATCGTCGGCATGGATGAGGAGGACGCGCTCCTCACTCCCGTAGCCAAGGCGCTCAGCCAGGTTCATGGACGTGATACTCCTTGCCGAAAGCAGACGATGTGCCAATCCGGGCGGCTAGGACTTGCGGGCCGGCGGCGTCCCTCAGAACTGCCGGTACTCGATACGACCGCGCATCGCGCTCTCGAGGAGGGCGTTCAGCTCTTCCACGAGGGAGACCGCGAAACGGGAGACCAGCAGCTCGCGCAGGCCGCGGCGGGGGCGGACATAGGTTATGCGGCGCGGCACCTTGCCCAGCTCCATCGCCAGCTCGATGGCCTTGTCCAGGTCGCCCACCTCATCGATCAGGCCCGCCTGCTTGGCCTTCGTGGCGGTAAAGAGCTCGCCCGTAGCGAGGTCTCGCACCGTGGCCTGGTCGAGCTCCCTCGCCTTGGCCACAGTGCTCACAAAGTGCTCGTAGAACTCATCGAGGAGCGCCTGCTCCTTCTGTTTCTCCTCTTCGGTGGGCTCACGGAAGGGCATCCACATGTCCTTGAGGCGACCCCTCTTGGTGACGGCGACGCGAACGCCCCACTTGCGCATAACCTCGTACAGCAAGGGGCGCACCGTTATGACGCCGATGGAGCCGACGATGGACATGGGAAGGGCGACGATCTTGGTGGCCGCGCAGCTCAGCAGGTAGGCGCCGGAGGCGCCCGTGCCGCGGATGTATGCCACCACGGGCTTTTTCGCCGCCACGCGGGCGAGGGCGCGATAGAGGTACTCGGAGGCGGGAGCCGAGCCGCCGGGCGAGTCGATATCCACGACCACGGCTCTTACGGAGCCGCTCTCCTCGAGCCCTCGAAACAGCCGCACGAACTCGCTGGTGCGCACCGCCGAGCCAATGGCGCCGAAGAGCTCCACTATTGCGATTCTGGACGGACTACCCCATACGGCGAGCATCATCCCCACTCCAATGCGAGCATCATATGCGGGACTGGCAGGCTTCCAGTGTAGTATCGACACCCCCCGGCGTCAACGCGGAGTCGGCGGCGGCACAGGTTGACGCTCCTGAACTCAGACCATAGAATAGTAGCACAATCGAATAGCGGTGCTACGCTCTTATCAAGAGTGGTGGAGGGACCGGCCCGACGAAGCCCGGCAACCAGCCGGGACGGAACCAAGGTGGAGGAACGAGGAACGCGCCGGCAGCTTCTCTCGTCCCGCGAACCGGGTTCCAGGCTCCCGGCAATGGTGCCAAGTCCGACCCCGACCCTTGGGGAGAGATGAGAGTCGTCTCGGAAGCTTCTCACACCACGAGAAGTTTCTTCATATCCTCCAAGCCCTCCTCTGCCCGACGAGCTACACCTGCGAGGAGTTCGCCTCTTGCCCCTTCAGATGGGATGTCCGGGGAGCATCAGACAAGGCGGGAAAACGGAGTCGCCCGGTGCAGGCATCTGAGCCGAAGCAGCAGCTAGCGGAGATGCCCGGCTTCCGGACGATCGCCTGGGAAGGCGGGAAGCTCCTCATCCTCGACCAGACGCGTCTTCCGCAGGAAGAGACGTATCTGGAGCTCGACGACTACGGCCAGGTGGCGGACGCGATCAGGAGGTTGAGCATCCGCGGCGCGCCGGCCATCGGCGTCGCCGCCGCCTATGGGCTGGCCCTGGCTGCCCGCGCCGACGCCTCCTCGAGCAAGGAACACCTCCTGCGAGAGCTGCGTCGGGCGGCCCAGGTCCTGGCCTCCACCCGGCCCACCGCCGTCAACCTCATGTGGGCCGTCGAGCGCATACTGCTGGCGGCCGAGCGGGCGCCGGACGCGCCGTCCGCCCGCGACGCCGTGCTCAACGAGGCGCAACGCATCCATGAGGAAGACGTCGAGGCCAACCGGCGCATCGGCCGCTTCGGCGCCGAGCTCCTGCCGGAGGGCGTCTCCGTCCTCACGCACTGCAACGCCGGCTCTTTGGCGACGGCCGGGTACGGAACGGCCCTGGGCGTGATCAGGGCAGCTCACGAGCAGCGGAAGGTCCGCCACGTCTATCACACGGAGACCCGCCCTTTGCTCCAGGGCGCGCGTCTCACCGCCTGGGAGCTTCTGCGCGACGGCATCCCGGCCACCCTCATTCCCGACTCCGCCGCCGGACACTTTCTGAAGCAGAGGCGCATCGGCTGTGTCATCGTCGGCGCCGACCGCATCGCCGCCAACGGCGACGTGGCCAACAAGATCGGCACCTACACCCTGGCAGTGCTGGCGCACGAGAACGGCGTGCCTTTCTACGTGGCGGCGCCCACCAGCACCGTCGACCTGTCGCTGGCCTCGGGCGATGAGATACCGATCGAGGAGCGCTCTCCCGACGAGGTGACGGGCTTTGCCGGCCAGCGCGTGGCGCCTGAAGGAGCGCGGGCGGCCAACCCCGCCTTCGACGTTACGCCGAATCGTTACGTGACCGCGATCATCACCGAGCGGGGCATCGTGCGCGAACCGTACGAGGCCGGCCTACGGGCGCTGTTCGAAGGAGGAAAGGAGCCCGCATGAGACCGGCGGAGCTGGCCGTCATCGGCGGCAGCGGTTTCTATGAGATGGAGGGCCTCCGCGACATCGAGAAGGTGCGCCCCAGCACCCCCTACGGCGACCCCAGCGACGCCATCGTCCTCGGCACGCTGCACGGCGTGCGGATGGCCTTCCTGCCGCGCCACGGCGTCGGCCACCGCCTCCTCCCGAGGGAGGTGCCAGCTCGCGCCAACATCTACGCCCTGAAGAGCCTGGGCGTCGAGCGCATCATCTCCATCAGCGCTGTCGGCAGCCTGAAGGAGGAGTTTGCGCCGCTGCACCTGGTGCTGCCCGACCAGCTCATCGACCGCACGTGGGGCCGCGCCGGTAGCTTCTTCGGCGAGGGGCTGGTAGCTCACGTCTCATTCGCCGAGCCGTTCTGCCCCGACCTGAGCCGCGTCCTGTACGAGGCCGCGCGGGAAGCCGGAGCCACCGCCCACCCGGGTGGCACGTACGTGGTCATGGAGGGCCCGGCGTTCTCCACCCGCGCCGAATCCGACCTCCACCGCTCGTGGGGGGCGAGCCTCATAGGCATGACCGCCCTGCCCGAGGCCAAGCTCGCCCGCGAGGCCGAGATCTGCTACAGCACCCTCGCCTGCGTCACCGACTACGATGTCTGGCACGTGGCCCATGAGCCCGTGTCGGCGGAGATGATACTATCGAACCTGCAAAAGAATGTCGGGACGGCTCAGCGGGTGGTGGACCTGGCGGTCCAGCGGCTGCCCACCAAGCGCACCTGCGCCTGCGCCACCGCCCTAAAGAACGCCCTGGTCACGCCCTGGCGCCTGGTGCCGGAGGAGACGAAACGAAAGCTAGCGCCGATCATCGGTAAGTATGCTGATCTTCCTGCGGATTGAGCGAGACAGGATCGGACGCTGCGATGACCAGGACCGTAGGTGTGTTGGTCTTCCCGGAAGTGGAGGAGCTCGACTTCGTGGGACCGCTCGAGGTCTTCGGCACGCTGGCCAAGTATTCCGATAAGGAGTGGCAGGTCGTTACTATCGGCCAGTCCCGCGAGCCGGTGCGCGGCGCAAACGGGCTCACTGTCAAGCCCGCCTACGCCTTCGATGACTGTCCACGTCTTGACGTGCTCGTGGTGCCGGGCGGCCGGGGCACGCGGCGGGAGGTAGACAACGAGAAGCTCATCGGGTTCGTGCGGGGGATGGGAAGCGGCTGCGAATGGGTGACGTCAGTATGCACCGGCGCCTTCATACTCTCGCGCGCCGGATTCCTCGAGAACCGGGAGGCGACGACACACTGGGCATCGATGGAGCGCCTGCGAGCCGAGCCGGGCGTTCGAGCGGTCGAACGGCGATTCGTGCAGGACGGCAACGTCATTACCGCAGCGGGTGTCTCCGCCGGCATTGACATGGCCCTCCATCTGGTGGGCCTGCTGAAGGGCCCGGAAGTGGCTCGCGGCGTCCAGAAGGCGATGGAATATTACCCTGAGCCGCCTTTCGCCGACGGGGGCAAGGCGGGTCCAGGGGAAGAAGGGAAACGATGACCAAAGAGACCGTCGGACACGACGTACGAGACCTGCGCCTGGCCGAGGAAGGGGTCCGCCGCATCGAGTGGGCGGCCCGTGACATGCCCGTCATCGGCCTTATCCGCGAGCGCTTCCGCCGCGACAAGCCCCTCAGCGGCGTACGCATCGCCGGCTGTCTGCATATCACGACGGAGACCGCGAACCTCGCGCTTGCCCTTCGCGACGGCGGCGCCCAGGTCGCCCTCTGCGCCAGCAACCCCCTCAGCACTCAGGATGACGTGGCCGCCGCCCTCGTGGCCGAGCATGGCATCGCCACGTTCTCTATCTGCGGCGAGGACGGCGACACTTACTACAAGCACATCAACCAGGCGCTGGACTCGGCCCCAGGGGGCCCGCAGATCACGCTGGACGACGGCGCCGACCTGGTCGCCACTATCCACAAGGAACGCCGCGACCTCATACCCCAGGTGCTTGGCGGCACTGAGGAGACGACCACCGGCGTCATCCGCCTGCGCAGCATGGCCCGCGACGGCGCCCTCGGCTACCCCATCATCGCCGTCAACGAGGCCGACACGAAGCACCTCTTCGACAACCGCTACGGCACCGGCCAGAGCACCATCGACGGCATCACGCGCGCCACGAACATCCTCTGGGCGGGCAAGACCGTCGTCGTTTGCGGCTATGGCTGGTGCGGTCGGGGGCTGGCCTCGCGCGCCAGCGGGCTGGGCGCCCACGTCATCGTGACGGAGGTGAAGCCGGTGCGGGCGCTGGAGGCGGTCATGGAGGGCTTCCGCGTCATGCCCATGGCCGAGGCGGCGCCGCTGGGGGACATCTTCATCACCGTTACCGGCGACATCAACGTCGTCGACCGCCACCACATGGAGGCGATGATGGACGGTGCGATCCTGGCCAACTCGGGCCACTTCAATGTGGAGCTGAACCTGGAAGCGCTGGCAGCGATGGCCGAGGGCCGGCGTCAGGTCCGACCCTTCGTCGAGGAGTTCCGCCTGGGCGATGGGCGCCGCCTGTTCGTGCTCGGGGAGGGCCGCCTCATCAACCTGGCCGCCGCCGAGGGTCACCCGGCGAGCGTCATGGACATGAGCTTCGCCAACCAGGCGCTCTCCGTGGAACACCTGGTGCTGCGGGAGCAGAGGCTGCCGGTGGACGTCCACACCGTGCCGCGCGAGATCGACGAGGAGGTAGCACGCCTGAAGCTGGCGGCGATGGGCATCGCCATCGATACGCTGACGCCGGAGCAGGAGCGCTACCTGTCGAGCTGGGAGACCGGCACCTAGCTGAAAGCGAGACGTGAGAGGTGGGAAGTGGGAAGTGAGAGAGTGGAGGCACATACCGACCGAAGGGCGCCAATCCGCACTTATGAAGATATCGAGGCGTACCAGCGGGCGATGTCCTTGTTGTCTTCCGTCCATGCCCTCGCCCTCAGTCTTCCCGAATATGAGCGGTATGAGCTGGCTAGCCAAATGCGACGCGCCAGCAAGTCGATACCGGTTAACATCGCCGAGGGCTATGGCAAGCGACGCTCCGTCAAGGAATTCAAGTCTTACCTGGCCAATGCTCTCGGTTCCGCCAACGAGATGATCGTGCATGTTAAGGTGGCCCAGGCCCTGGGCTATGTCAGCGAAGACGAGTCCAGGGAGCTCGTCCGTGCCTACGACGTCGTCGGCAAGCAGCTCAGCCGCTTGATCGAGGCGTGGCGCCAGTTCCCACCTCCAACCTCCCACGTCTCACGTCCGAAACGCGAGATAATCAAGAAAGCCGCCAAGGGAAATGCAAACCGCGGGGAAGAAGAATCACATGACTAACACATTCGTAACGTCTCCCTCCCTCTTCCTGACGTCTGAGTCGGTGACGGAGGGACACCCCGACAAGCTCTGCGATCAGATCGCCGACGGGATCCTGGACGCTATTCTCGATAAGGACCCCATGGCACGGGTGGCCTGCGAGGCCGCCGCGACAACGGGCCTGGTGTTCGTCATCGGCGAGATCACCACCGAGTGCTACGTTGAGATCCCCGAAATCGTGCGGCAAGTCGTCCGCGAAGTGGGCTACACGCGCGCCAAGTACGGCTTCGACTACGAGACCTGCGGTGTCACCGTCTCCGTGAAGGAGCAGTCGCAGGATATCGCCGTCGGCGTCGACCATTCGCTGGAGTTCCGCGAGGGCGTGAGCAACGATGAGGAGCTCGAGGTGGGCGCCGGCGACCAGGGGATGATGATCGGCTTCGCCTGCACGGAGACGCCGGAGGCCATGCCGCTCACCATTTCCCTCGCCCACCGGCTCTGCCGCCGGCTCGCCGAGGTGCGCAAGGACGGCACCCTCTCCTACCTGCGCCCCGACGGCAAGTCTCAGGTCACCGTCGAGTACGAGTATGGCGTGCCGAAGCGGGTCGACACGGTCGTCGTCTCGGCGCAGCATGATGCCAGCATCGGCCGCGGCTCGCTGACGCGCGATATCAAAGAGCACGTGATCGACAGCGTGATCCCGGCCGACTTGCTCGATGACAACACCAAGTTCCACATCAATCCGACGGGCAAGTTCGTTATCGGCGGGCCCATGGGAGACTCCGGTCTCACGGGGCGCAAGATCATCGTCGATACCTACGGCGGCATTGCCCGCCATGGGGGCGGCAGCTTCTCCGGCAAGGACCCGACCAAGGTCGACCGCTCCGCCTCCTATGCCGCCCGCCACGTCGCGAAGAACATCGTCGCCGCCGGCCTGGCGGACCGGGTGGAGTTCATGCTCTCCTACGCCATCGGCGTCGCGCGGCCCACCTCCACAGCGATCGAGACCTTCGGCACGAATCGCATCGACGAGGCGGAGATCCTGCGCCTCGTGCGCGAGCACTTCGACCTGAGGCCGGGCGCGATCATCCGCGACCTGAGGCTCCGGCGGCCCATCTACCGGCCGACCGCCGTATACGGCGCCTTCGGCCGCGAGGACATCGACGCCCCGTGGGAGCGGACGGAGAAGGCGGACGTGCTGCGGCAGGAGGCGGGCCTGCCTGTCCGGTAGGCAGGCCTGGAGGCGGCGGCCGTGGAGGAGGAGCGCTCTGCCCAGCGCACCTAGTTTCCTGGCGATCGAGGTTCCATGTACGCTCTCGTTCTGGCAGGAGGCAAGGGGGAGAGGCTGCGGCCGCTGACGGCCGACCGGCCCAAGCAGATGGTGCTGGTCGGCGACAAGCCGCTCCTCGAGCACCAGATCGAGTGGATGCGACGCGAGGGCATCACGGATGTGGTGCTCCTCTGCGGCTATCGCCACGAGGCCCTTCGCGACTACTTCGGCGACGGCGGCCGCTGGGGGCTGCGAATCAGCTATTCGGTCGAGGACCAGCCGCTGGGCCGGGGCGGCGCCCTGAAGAAGGGGGGCGCCCTGGTTCCCGCCAGCGAGGAGGTCGTCATCGCCACCAACGGCGACAACATTCTGACGCAGCCGCTCGCGCCAATGATCCGCCTCCACCGTCGCTCGGGCGCCACCGCCACCCTTATGCTGACCAGGCTCATGAGCCCGTACGGCATCGTCCGCGTGCGGGGCAATCGCATCACCGGTTTCGTGGAGAAGCCGCCCCTGCCGCACTGGCTCAGCGCCGGCCTCTACGTGCTGAGTCGCGAGTTCTTCGACGGCCTGCCGGACGTCGGCGACCACGAGGACAGCCTCTTCCCTCAGCTCGCCCGATGCGGCAAGCTCTACGCATACAAGAGCACGTCCTACTGGAAAGGGATCGACACAGTGAAGGACCTGTCGGAGGCGGCGGCCTACCTGGCGAAGGCCGAGCTTTGAGGGAGGGAGGCGCGCGGCGTGGCTAGCATAAGGTCAACTGCGGAGATCGGGGCTCCGGCCCAGAAGGTGTGGGACTTCGTCTGCGACCTCCAGCGCATCCCCGAGTGGGTCGGAAACACGTTAGAGATGCTTTCTGTGAGCGAAGGGCCCACAGGCTCCGGGACGACGTATCGAGAGCGGAGCCGCATCGTCGGGCCCTGGAAGGCGCCCACCGAGTGGCGCATCACGACGTTCGATCCGCCGCAGCGGCAGGTGCACGAAGGCAGCCTGCCCATGGGCGGAAGCGCGACCCTCGATATCTCGCTGGAGCCGGCGGGTGAGGGCAGCAGCATCACGGTCATGATGGAAGTTGGGTATGCGCCCCTGCTCCGGCCCGTCGGCGCGCTCCTGGACACCCTCTTCATGCAGCGCTCGCTCCAGGCCGACTTCGACCGAAACGTCCAGAGCCTGAAGAAGCTCGTCGAGCGGGAGCCAGCAGCCTAGTACGCCACGACCGTGATTCAGCCGAGCATCGACATGCAGCCAAATGACTCTGGAACTCTTGAACGTTGGAACCAGGGTACAAGTGTTCGCGCAGTTTCACCGCGTCGCGAAATCGTTGGGCGCGGCACCAGGACGGCCTGACCTATGACAGAAAGCCCCATCAAGTTCGGAACCGACGGCTGGCGGGGAGTCATCGCCGACGACTTCACCTTCGCCAACGTCCGCGTCTGCGCCCAGAGCGTCGCCCGATACCTGGAGGCGCACGGCCTGGCGGAACGCGGCCTCGTAGTCGGCTTCGACACCCGCTTCGCCTCCGACGCCTTCGCTGCCGCCGTCGCCGAGGTCGTGGCGGCGAACGGCACCAAGGTCTACCTCTGCGACCGGCCCGCGCCCACCCAGGTCATCACCTTCGCCATCCTGACCAGGGCTGCCGGCGGCGCCGTCGTCATTACGGCCAGCCACAACCCCGGGCGCTGGAACGGGTTCAAGTACCGGCCCGAGTACGCCAGCAGCGCCCCGCCCGAGGTCATCGAAGAGCTGGAGGCCCCCCTCGCCGGGATTTTGGCGGCGGGGGAACCGCGTAGCCTGCCGCTGCCCGAGGCCGAGGCGCAGGGGCTGGTGGAGCGCTTCGACCCCCGTCCCACCTACCTCCAGCAGGTCGGGAAGATGGTGGACCTCGACGCCATCCGGTCGGCGGGCCTGCGCGTCGTCGTAGACTCGATGTTCGGTGCCGGGCTCGGGTACCAGCGCGAGCTATTGGCGGGCGGGAACACCCAGGTGATCGAGCTTCACGGAGAGCGCAACCCCCTCTTTCCCGGCATTTCGTCGCCGGAGCCCATCGCCCGCAACCTCGCTGAGCTCTCCGATACCGTGCGCCGCGAAGGCGCCGACGCCGGCATCGCCACCGACGGCGACGCCGACCGCCTGGGCGTGGTCGATGAGAACGGCCGCTTCCTCAACCAGCTAGAAGTCTTCGCGCTGCTGGCCTACTACCTCCTCGAGGTGCGAGGGCTGCGCGGCCCCCTGGTGAAGTCGATCACCACCACCCGCATGATAGTCCGCCTCGGTGAGATCTACGGCGTGCCCGTGTACGAAACGCCGGTCGGCTTCAAGTTCCTGGGGCCCAAGATGATGGAGGTCGATGCCCTGGTGGCGGGCGAAGAGAGCGGCGGCTACGCCTTCCGCGGCCACCTGCCCGAACGCGACGGCCTCCTCTCCGGGCTCCTCTTCCTCGACCTGATGGTGCGTCGCGGCAAGAAGCCGTCCGCCCTGCTGGAGGAGCTCTTCCAGAAGGTGGGGCACCACTACTACGACCGGGTGGATATTCACCTCGAGCCGGAGGACCGCGAGGAGGTGTGGCGGCGCGTGAGCGAAAGCAGGCCCCAGCGCCTGGCGGGGCTGGAGGTCCTGGGCCGCGACAGCACGGACGGCTTTCGCTTTCAGCTCGAGGACGGCGGCTGGCTCCTCCTGCGCTTCTCGGGCACGGAGCCCCTGATGCGAATCTACACGGAGGTGCAGGACCCCTCGCTTGTGAAGGAGCTCCTGGAGGCGGGGCGCAAGCTCGCCGGCGTCTAACGGCCGACCGTCCGAACGTAGGGGCAGAGCTTCAGCGGCAATAATATACTTGACTCAGTTACCTTGCGAGGTGCACAATGCACCTAGCGGGTAGCCGAGGGAAGTACCCCTACCAGAATGGACGACACCTCTTGACCTTCTTGTATGCCTACGGTGACGACAGCGGCAGTGAGGAGGACGCCCGATTCTGCATCGTTTCAGGCTACATCGGCTCGCCCCGGCAATGGGACTCGTTCGAGAAGGCGTGGGCCGCCATTCTCGACACATACCAGGTGCCAGAGTTCCACTCAAAAGACTTCTTTCCTTTACAACGCCGAGGCCATGTCGCGCCGTTCAAAGACTGGTCAGCGGCAAAGGCAAGCGAGTTCCTAGGCGAACTTCTGGGCATCCTTGATCGCCATCGCCGGATCGCCCCCATCGGCCGCGCCATCAACGTCAAGGATTTCCAAGCCCTGCCCTATGACGACAGGCGGCTCCTGACAGGCGGCTCAATCTTGCTTCACAACAGGGTAAACAGACGACGGTTAGACGCGAAGTGGAAGGCGCACGGTGCACCGAGTCGGCCCTACCTCTTGGCGTTTCAGTATTTCCTAGTCGATGCCCTGACCGCTGCGAAGGATGGCGTGGGAATCCACTTTGTGTTTGATACGCAGAATGCTCTCGAAGCGAGGGCAACTGAGACATTCAGAGAGTTCATCGTGGAACAGTCCGGTGCTTCCCTGGAGAGCATCACCTTCACGGACTCCAAGTTGAAGGCGGGGCTTCAGGCAGCAGACATGCACGCCTATCTTTGGCATCGATGGCTGACCGAGAGGCCGTTGACCAAGGACATGACTACTGCCATGACTCGAATCTGCAAGAAGAAAGAGACGATGGGGATACTGGATGCAGAATCGTTTGCCGCTGTTCGCCCACTCCTATTTGAGCAGGTCCGAACGACCATTGTGACCCGGGTGGAGCGATCATGAACCGCTCTTCCGCTGTACTTGGCTCTTCGGCACACGAACGATTCTCCGCACCAATGCCTCAAACCTCTGGAATGGCGTCTCGTCCTTCGCCTTCGTATCTCGGTTCTCTTTCGCCATACGCTAGCCTGCCTCTCTTACGCTTGCGTCGTGCCACTGGCGGTCAGTCCGGCGTAGGTCAGCCGCCGGCCGATGACGGAACCGATCAGCCGCTGAAACCGGTCGCTGTCGTTGCCCTTGCGAGTGTTGAATCGGAAGGCTTGCTCGTCCAGATAACGGAAGAGGTGGAACGGCTCGATATTGACGTATGTCCCCCTGATCGCCCGCTTGAGCAAGCTCCAGAAGTTCTCCAGGCCGTTAGTGTGAACCTTGCCCCGTGCATAGGCTTCGGCGTGGTCGACCATCTCGTGGGCGAACTCACCCCCCAGGGTGAAGTAGGTCGGGTGAGCGTCCGAGAACACTTGCGCGTCGCCAGCAACGTTCTCGCGGATGATGGGGAACAGGGCCGACCGGCGGGTGTTTCGCACAACCTTCGCCCTGACGTTGCTCTGTCCGTCTATCCCATGTCGCTCCAGAAGGGCGAACACGGCAGTCTTGCCGATGAAGCCGTGGCTCTTGCCCTTGATCCGTGCGGCGCGGTCCTTGTGCATGTTGCGGGCCTTGCCGCCGATCCAGGTCTCGTCAATCTCGATCTCACCGCCCATCTTGTCGAAGGAGTCCGACCGCATGGCGAGCCGGATGCGGTGAAGCATGAACCATGCTGTCTTCTGAGTGACGCCGATGGCGCGGTGAATCTCGTAGGAGCTGACCCCGTTCTTGCTGTTGGCGAGCATCCAGATGGTCGCGAGCCACTTGTCCAGCCCGATGGGGCTGTCCTCGAAGATGGTGCCCACCTTGACCGAGAACTGCCGCTTCGGGTGCTTGTCTTTGCATTCCCAGATGTGGCGGGTCGAGATGTAGCGAACGTCCTCGCGGCCGCAGGTCGGGCAGGCCACAACGCCGTTCGGCCAGCGCAGGCTGACTACGAACTCCTGGCACACGTCGGGGTCGGAGAAGTACCGGATGGCTTCTAGCAGGGTTGTCGGCTCGCTACTCATGGGTCACGCTCCTTTACGCTCTCAGCATAACCCATTCCGGTTACTGTGTCAAGTATATTATTGCCGCTTCAGCTCTGCCCGCGCTGACCTTATGGTCATTGCCGAAATGAGTTATCATCGGGCAACCCTCGTAGGCGGGGGTCTTTTCCGCCGAAGGCGGATGCGCCTCTGGCGCAAGACCCTCGCGATGCTGTCGGGGTCTCATGGCGCCTAAGAAATTAGATTGACATGGGGTCGCGCCCTCACCCTTTTGAATTCCCCTCTCCCTGAGGGAGAGGGGGAAGGCCGGTAGGCCGGGGTGAGGGTCCGCGTGCACTCGAGAGCACGGACGACTTATTCTGCTGATGACATTCAGGTCGGCGCCTACAACGACTGTGTTCTTCTGTGGCTTATGGTCTTAGCGGTCGGGCTGCCAAGCCGAGAGCGACATGAGCGACCTCGACGATCCCGCCACCCACGAGCGCCTCGATCCCCAGGGCCTGCTGGGCCGCATCGGCGACCTGCCCCGGTACTGTCGCGAGGCCTGGCAAGAGGCCAAAGCCCTCCGCCTCCCCGACGACTACAGCCGTGTCGACAGGCTGCTCGTCCTGGGCATGGGCGGGTCTGTAATCGCGGGAGAGCTGCTGCACGACCTGGCGGCCGCGCAGAGCGCCGTGCCCATCTCCCTGCTGCGCGGCTACGACATCCCCGCCTGGGTCGACGAGCGCACCCTCGTCATCGCAAGCAGCTACAGCGGCGAGACGGAGGAGACCCTGTCTGCCTTCCGGCAGGCGCTGGAGAACCCCTGCAAGAAGCTCGTGGTGACCACCGGCGGCGCTCTCCTGAAGCTGGCCCAGGAGCGCTCCCTGCCCGCCTTCCGCTACCGCTATCCCTCGGAGCCCCGGTCGGCCATCGGCTACGGCCTGATGGCGCTCCTGGCCGTGGCTGAAAGGCTGGGCCTCGTCGATGACCAGGAGGACGACGTCGCCGAGGCCGTCTCCCTCATGGACAGGCTCAGCGAGCAGCTGGGCGCCGACGCCCCGTCGAGCGAGAACGCGGCCAAGGAGCTCGCTGCCCGCCTTCAGGGCCGCTTGCCCGTCGTCTTCGGAGCGGGCGTGCTGACGGCCGTGGCGCATCGCTGGAAGACGCAGCTCAACGAGAACAGCAAGGTCTGGGCTGCGTGGGAGGAGCTGCCCGAGGCCGACCATAACGCGATCGTGGGCTTCGGCCTGCCGCGAGAGGTCGCGGAGCGCGTCTACGCCATCTTCCTCTACCATCCCATGCTGCACCCGCGGGTCATCCTCCGCTATCGGGGGACGCAGGATGCCCTGGAGAAAGCGGGCGTGGCCTGCGAGGTGGTGGAGGTGAAGGGGAGCAGTCCCCTGAGCCAGATGATGACGGGCATCATGTTCGGGGACTACGTGAGCTATTACCTGGCGATCCTCAACGGGGTGAGCCCGTCGCCGGTGGAGGCGATCGTGGAGTTGAAGGCGCGCCTCGCAGCCGAGCCGTGACACGGTTGATTGCGGGCTCCTATCATGATCTCTGAGCCAGCCTGAGCGCCTCGTCTTCTGTTAACTCCCTGAAGAAGAGGGATGGGGACGCGATCTGTTCATCTTGCTTAAGCTCCTCATCTGTGGCGTCTGATCGAGTCTTGAAGAACCCGGGGTCATCCTCATTCATGCGAATCTGGTAGTAGCGCGGCTCTTGCGGCTCTAGGTTCGACTCGGCAGTGAAGACCACTCTCAAGCCAAGACCTTGATCCTCGCTCTGATCGCGTCTGAAGTGATCTGACGTCTCCCCACCCCCCAGCGTCATCTCCGCCGTGTGAATCTTGAACTCGCGAAAGCCCACAACCTCCGCGACATCTAGGATTTCCGGCGGGCGGCCAGACACGAGGTCTATCTCTGGCTCTTTGCGGCCCCGCCAACGAATCGGGTAATCTGATTCCTCCCCAGAGGGCGTACCGGAAATAATCCGCCCATCGGCGCGCAGTTTGCGAATTGTTTCGCGACCCTTGTTCGAGACCTGCAACCGCGCATACGTGCCGTGTTCTTCGGGGACGACACTGAGAGCCGTGATTCTCTTGAGCTTGAGGCGCACCTGCTTGGCAACACCGCCCTCGTCTATTTCGCGGAAGGCTATGGTCAGGGTTGGCAATTCGAGAGTCGGATTCGCGACCAGTGCGCGAAGATTGTCGAGCAGTTTGTCATCAGCGACCTGCCAATCTCGAAATTCTTGGGTGTCCGTTATGGCAGCGAGATTTATGGTGATCCCTCCATGCCACAGCCATCTCACCATAAGTTCATAGTTTCGGTACGCATCTGCAAGCAACTCCTCTAGCGGTGAAATCCCCTGCCCGGCCAACCGTTCTTGAAGGCGGGTCCGTGAACTCACCACCGGATCGATGATGCCTAGTTGGAGGAGTGTCTCTATCCGTTCACCCTCGATCCGTCTGACTTCGCCGCGAATGCGGATTAGGATACCCAATCCCTTCTCCCAGGCGGGCATCAACCATGCATTGACAAACTGGATCAGTTCCGGCGATTCACGCTTGAGCTTAGCTGGAAGTCCGTGTCGATGGAGGAGCCGCGTAGAAGTGACTTCGTTGTAAATGAATAGTCCCAGTGCCACACCAACGGCGGCTGCTAGTAACCATCCCCACCATGGGAATCGTGCGACAGCGGCGACTATCAGGCCCAGCATCGCACTTCCAACCAGAACGATGATGAGAACGACGAATCGCCATAAGCCGACGATGACGAGAAGTTGCTGGACCTTAAGGGCGTTTGACGTCCAGGCCCACGTTCGCCCTAGCCATTCAGGAATTCGCATGGCGCGAGTCTATCACATGCCCCTGCGTCACGTGTAGAATCCTGGAAGGTTCTGAGGTTCCAGCCCCGCTAGCGCTTGGTGTACTGAGGGGCCTTGCGGGCGCGCTTGAGGCCGTACTTCTTGCGCTCCTTGGCCCTTGGGTCCCGCGTGAGGAGGCCGTGCCGTCGCAGGACAGCCTTCAGACTCTCGTCCGAGACGACGAGGGCACGGGCGATACCGTGGGCGATGGCCCCCGCCCAGCCGGTGATGCCGCCGCCAGCTACCTTGACCTGGGCATTGAACCGCTCCTGCGCCTCGGTCACCGTCAGGGGCTGGAGGATCGTCAAGCGGTGTAGAGGCCGGACGAACAGCTCCTCCATGGGCTTGCCGTTGACGATGACCACGCCCGTGCCCGGATAGAGCCTGACGCGGGCGACCGCCGACTTCCGGCGGCCTGTGCCGTAGAAGTACTGCTGGTTCAATCCTGCCCTTCCTTTCGCCGACCGCGCTTTCGGGGCTTGGCCTCCGGCCCGCCTTTCCGGGAGGGAGGTCCGGCTTGCGGCGCCGGCCCGCCTGTCTCGGAGGCAGGCTCCGCCGGCTCCTCGGCTTCCTTCTCCCTCTTCAGGCCCGCTTTCACCTGGGCCTCGTGGGGATGTCCGGCCCCTGCATAGACCTTGAGGTGGCGGTAGAGAGTTCTCCCCAGCCGATTATGGGGAAGCATGCCCCGCACCGCTCGTTCTATCACCTGCGTCGGACGCTTCGCCATCATCTTCTCCGGGTTCTCCCGCTTGAGCCCGCCCGGGTAGCCGGTGTGCCGGTAATAGGTCTTCTGCCCGAACTTGGCGCCCGTCAGACGGACCTTCTCTGCGTTGACGACGACGACGAAGTCACCCATGTCCAGGTGTGGGGTGAAGGTGGGCTTGTGCTTGCCGCGCAGAAGGCCCGCCACCTCCGTGGCGAGGCGGCCGAGAGGCCGATCAGCGGCATCGATCACGTGCCACTGGCGTGTTACGTCCCTGGCCTTAAGGGTATAGGTCTTCATCACATCGCTCACCCAGGTCCAGCCCGGGGTATTTCACTCGCATCAGGCAGAGGCCCTGAGCCGGCGCCGCCGGCCCGAGCGTGTCGGGCACAGCCTCCCGAATCAAGGCCAGGAGCCGCTCGGCGCTCTGCCGGCCCAGCCCCACCTCCACCAGGGCACCCGCGGTGCGCCGCACCTGGTGGGGCAGGAACGCGGTCGCCTCCATCAGCAGGTCCAGCAGATGGCCGCGCGTCGATATCTCGCAGCGGTACACCGTTCGTACGGTGCTCCCCCTGACGCCCGCCGCACTGCCGGTGAAGGCGGCGAAGTCCCGCTCGCCCACCAGCCCCGCAGCGGCCCGACGCATCGCCTCCACATCCAGCGGCTCCGCCACCTGCCAGGTGAATCCCTGGAGGAGGGGCGACCTGACCTGACTGCGGTAGATAGTGTAGCGGTACTCCCGGCTACACGCACGCCGCCGGACATCGAAGCCAGGCGGCACCTCGACCGCCCTGCGCACCGCAATGTCGGAGGGCAACCAGCGATTCAGGCCGCCGACGAACGCTTCGAGCTCGTAAGGCGCCCGCGTCACGAAGGAGGCGACCTGGCCTCGCGCGTGCACGCCGGCGTCGGTGCGGCCCGCGAAGGCCGCCCGCAGGCTCTCTCCTGTCAGCTTGTTAAGGGCCGCCTCCAGCTCCGCCTGGATGCTGCGGGCGTTCTTCTGATACTGGGAGCCGCTGTAGCGGCTACCGTCGTACTCCAGCAGTAGCGCGATGCGCCGCGCCTGGCCTCTCGGGCTTCGATCCTCCCGCGCCACTCCCGCCCGTCGCCCCCTAGACGAGCTCGATATAGGCCATCGCGGCGCCGTCGCCGAGGCGGGGCCCCAGCTTGACGACGCGCGTGTAGCCACCGTGCCGGCTGGCATAGCGCGGGGCGATCTCGTCGAAGACCTTCTTCACCACCTTGGTGTCGTTGACGAAGCGAAGGGCCTGGCGACGGGAGTGCAGGCTGCCGTCTCTGCCCAGGGTGATGATGCGCTCCGCCATCCCCCGCACCTCTTTCGCCTTCGCCTCAGTAGTCTTGATCCTCTCATGGCGCAGGAGCTCAGTGACGAGGTTACGGAACATCGCCCGCCTGTGGTCGGCGGACCTATCGAACTTGCGACCGGCGACTCGGTGTCTCATAACGGCACACCCAAAAGAGGGCTACGATCTAGACCTCGCCTTCCTCCTCGGCCTTGCTCAGGAGCTTATCGGGTGCCTCGCCCGCCTCCCGCAGGGCCTCGATCAGGGCGGCCCCCAGGGAGCCCAGACCGCCTTCCTCTTCTTCCTCCGCCAGCGACGGCGGTACTACCGCCTCCGCCAGCCGCTCGGATTCCGCCGGCAGGAATCCCTTGCTGATGAGCTTCTCCTCGAGCTCGTCGTAAGACTTGCGACCGAAGTTCCGCAGGGCCAGCAGCTCGTCTTCGCTCTTCTCCAGAACCTGGCCCACGGTCATAAGACCGCTGCGCTTCAGACAGTTGTAGGCGCGTACCGACAGGTCCAGGTCCTCAATCGGCGTGTTGTAGCGGTCGGGTTCCAGGGACGCCCCTACGCCCAGGCCGCGCTCCACGACCGCGGCCTGAGGCTTGCCCAACTGGCTGAACAGATTGAGCTGGCCCATCAAGAGATCGGCAGCCTGGCTGAAGGCATCGACGCCGCCGATAGTGCCGTCGGTCCAGATCTCAATCGTCAGCCGGTCATAGTTGGTGACCTGCCCGACACGGGTGCGGTCTACGGTGTAGTTCACCTTCCGCACCGGCGTAAAGATGGCGTCGAGGGGGATAACCCCAATCGGCTGGCCGTCTGTCGCGCCGGCCGGCACGTACCCGCGTCCCCGCTCCACGTTGAACTCCACCGTCAGGTGGCCCTCAGGCGAGTCCAGCGTGGCGAGATGGAGATCTGGGTTGACGATCTCATAGTCCGCCGTGGTCTGAATCTGGTCGGCCAGGACGGAGCCCTCGCCGGAGGCCTCCAACAGGAGCTTGGCGGGGCGGTCGGAGAGGGCGCGCAGGCGCAGCTCCTTCACGTTGAGAAGAAACTCGGTTGTGTCCTCCTTCATGTGGGGGATAGTGGAGAACTCGTGCTCCACCTCCTCGATGCGAACCGAGGTCACCGCCGCCCCCGGCAGAGAGCTCAGGAGCACACGCCTCAAAGCATTGCCCAGCGTGATTCCAAAGCCCGCTTCCAGAGGCTCCGCCACGACACGGGCGTAGGTCTCGCTGCTCTCGTCGATCTCGATCTGCGGCGCCACCAGCTCCACTAAGACATCCCTCCTCCGACATTCAGCCCGGAACGGAGCCCCATCAGGCTCCCTCGCCGGGCATACTGCCATCACGGCTACCTAGCGCGAATAGTACTCCACGATCACGTGCGGATCGAACTTCGCCTCCAGGTCGGCAGGCCCGGGCAGCGCCAGGACGCGGCCGCTCAGCGTAGCCGGGTCCACGCTCAGCCAGCCTGGGACCTCCTTGCCCCCGATGCTTTCCCGCAGGATCTTGTAGTATTCGGTCTGCTTGCCCGCGGGAACCCAGTCGACGACATCGCCCGCCTTCAGCGCGCAAGATGGGATGTTCGTCTTGCGGCCGTTCAGGAGAATGTGGCCATGCCGAACCAGTTGCCGGGCCTGGGCGCGGGAGTCGGCCAAGCCCATTCGGTAGACGACGTTGTCGAGACGCAGCTCCAGAAGGCGCACCAGGTTCTCGCCCGTGATGCCCGCCCTCCGAATGGCCTCCTTGTAGTAGCGGCGGAACTGCCGCTCCATGATCCCGTACGAGTAACGGCCCTTCTGCTTCTCCCGCAACTGGAGCGCGCGGTCCGAAATCCGCCGTCGTCTTGGGATGCGATAGCCGGGCGGCGTTGGACGCTTCTCGAAGGCGCACTTGGGCGTCATGCAGCGCTCTCCCTTGAGAAAGAGCTTATCCCCGTAGCGCCTGCACAGTCGACATACTGGTCCTGTGTATCGTGCCATAGAAGACCCTCAGAGAACTGGACGGGAGTCCTGCCTTCCCTTAGACCCTCCGTCGCTTGGGAGGACGACAGCCGTTGTGCGGCATCGGCGTCACGTCCCTAATGCTCAGAATAGAGAGCCCTGCTCCCTGGAGAGAGCGGATGGCAGCCTCGCGGCCGCTGCCCGGGCCCTTCACGAAGACGTCCACCTGGCGCATGCCCTGCTCCATGGCCCTGCGGGCCGCTCCGTCCGCGGCCAGTTGGGCGGCGTAGGGTGTGCTCTTCCGCGAGCCTTTGAAGCCAGCCGTCCCTCCGCTGCCCCAGGCGACGACGTTGCCATTGGGGTCGGTGAGCGTGATAAGCGTGTTGTTGAACGTCGATTGGATGTAGGCGCGCCCGCGGGGGATAGACTTTCGCTCCCGACGTCGGCTGCGAGCCTTGGTTTTCCTTTCAGCCATAACTCTCCTTCAAAGGAGGCCGCCGCTACTTCTTGCCGGTGGCACGGCGCTTGCCGGCCACGGTGCGACGGGCGCCCCGCTTCTGGCGTGCGTTGGTGTGGGTGCGCTGCCCCCTGACCGGCAGCCCCCGGCGGTGGCGGACGCCCCTATAGCAGTTGATCTCGATGAGGCGCTGGACGTTCTGTCTCGTCTCCCGACGCAGGTCGCCCTCCACCGCGTGGCTCCTGTCGATCACCTCGCGAATGCGCGTCACCTCCTCGTCGGTCAGATCGCGCACCCGCGTCTCGGGAGCGACCCGGGTCTGGTCGACGATCTTGCGGGCCTGGCTTGGGCCTATGCCGTAGATGTAGGTGAGAGAGACATCCACCCGCTTGTCCCTCGGGATGTCTACGCCGGCAATACGAGCCATGTTACCTCCTGTCCCTCGAAGAAGCCTGAGGCTCCTCAGCCCTGCCGCTGCTTGTGCTTCGGGTTCTCACAGATGACCCTGAGAACACCGCGGCGGCGGATGATCTTGCACTTGTCGCAGCGCTTCTTCACCGAAGCGTGTACTTTCATCTCATTCTCCCGGCCCGCGGCTCGCCTGCGGCCCGCCCGCCTACTTGAAGCGATAGGTGATCCTGCCCCGACCGAGGTCGTACGGCGACAGCTCCACCAGCACCCGGTCGCCCGTCAGGATCTTGATGAAGTGCAGGCGGATCTTGCCCGAGATGTGGGCGAGCACCTGGTGGCCATTGGCCAGCTCCACACGGAACATGGCGTTGGGCAGAGGTTCCTTGACAAGGCCCTCTACCTCTATCGCGTCTTTCTTAGGCATAAGCTCCCGCGTCCCCGGCGACGCCGCCTGCCGGCAGGCAGGCGCGAGGTGCGCCCTGCCCTAGGGCAGAGTCAACACCTCCGCCTCGCCGTCTGTCATAGCTATCGTATGCTCGAAGTGCGCCGAAAGGCTCCCGTCGAGAGTACTCACAGTCCAGTTATCGTCGAGTCTCTTGGTGCGCCAGTCACCGATGTTCACCATGGGTTCCAGGGCCAGGACCATCCCCTTCCTCAGAACGTGGCCCCGGTCCGGGCTGCCGAAATTCGGGATCTGGGGCTCCTCGTGCATCTTTCTGCCCACGCCGTGTCCGACGTATTCCCGAACCACAGCGTAGCCGTGCTTCTCGGCGTGCTGCTGGATGGCGTAGGACACCGCACCCAGCATTGCGCCCGGTCGGGCGGCACCGATCCCCTTCCAGAGACACTCCTCCGTTACGCGAATGAGGTTCGCCGCCTCATCGCTGATCTTGCCGACACCGACCGTCAGCGCGGCGTCTCCCACAAAGCCCCGGACCGTCGCCCCCAGGTCGATGCTGACGATGTCCCCTTCCCGGAGGATCCGCTTGCCCGGTATGCCATGGACGACCTCGTCGTTGATGGAGACGCAGACACGGGCCGGATAGCCGAGGTAGCCGAGAAAGGTGGGTGTGGCACCCACCGCCTCGAATTCCCGGCGGACGATCTCGTCCAGCTCCTTCACCACCAGCCCTGGGCGCACCTCCTGCACCAGCTTCTTCAATGTCCGGGCAACGACTCGGCCGGCCTCACGTATTATTGCGATCTCTTCGTCCGACTTGATAATGATGGGCAAGTGTCGTCTTCCACCGTACCTACCCAGACACGCCCTTCGAGGCCGTCGGACAGGAACTCATCATCACGTCGCCGTCAAGGGCTCCTCAGCGCCGCCTACCGCTGCGGAGCGTCCAGGGCCTTCAGCAGCGCCCGGGCGACTGACTCCACATCGCCTTCGCCGTCCACTTCCGCCAGCTTGTGCGCCGCGCGGTAGTGCTCGAGAAGGTCGGCTGCGGTACGTTGCACCTCCAGGCGCCGCCGCACCGTCTCGGGCTGGTCATCATCCCGTTGATAGAGCTCGCCCCCGCAGCGGTCGCAGACACCCGTCTTCTTCGGCGGATTGAAGCGCTCGTGGTATATCTGGCCGCATTGGCGGCAGGCCCAGCGGCCGCTGAGCCGGCTTATCAGCTCCAGGTCTGGCACCATCACATAGAGCACCCTGTCGACCGTCTGACCCCGCTCGGCCAGGGCGACATCGAGAGCCTTCGCCTGGTCCAGGTTTCGAGGATAGCCGTCCAGGACGCATCCTTTGCGACAGTCGGGCTCCTCCAGGCGCTTCAGGATCATGCCGATCGTGAGCTCGTCCGGCACCAGGAGGCCCTGGTCGTAGAAGGGCTTGGCCTTCCGCCCCAACTCCGTCTCGCGGCGGATGTTGTCGCGAAAGAGGTCGCCGCTGGCGATATGGGCCAGGCCGATGCGTTCGGCGATGATGACGGCTTGGGTGCCCTTGCCCGACCCGGGATTGCCGAGGAGAATTACGAACATAGGCGCGCTCTACTAGCGAATGAATCCGCCATAGTCCCTCATCAAGAGCTGTGCTTCTACTTGCTTCATCGTATCAAGCGCCACCGCCACCACGATGAGGAGGCCGGTGCTGCTGATCGTCAGCGTCTGGACGTTGGTGAAGCGCGTCGCGAAGAACGGGATCACCGCCACAATCCCCAGAAAGATGGCGCCCGCCCAGGTTATCCGAACCAGCACACGCAGGACGTACTCCTGCGTGGGCCGGCCCGGCCTTATGCCAGGCACAAATCCCCCCTGCTTCTGGAGGTTCTCCGCCAGGTTCTGCTGCTGGAAGACGACCATGGTGTAGAAGAAAGCGAATACGATCGTCAGCACGAAGACGCCGGCGATGTACAGGCCGCCCTTGGGGTCGAAGACCGTCGTCAGCCGCTGGCCGATCTCATGCATCATACCGGAGGACTGGTTGTCCTTGAGGAACTGGCCGAAAGCGGACGGGAAGATGATCAGCGAAAAGGCGAAGATCAGCGGGATCATCCCCGCCGAGTTCACACGCAACGGTATGTGGGTCTGTCCCGACTGGCGATACATGCGCCCGCCCCGGAACAAGCTGCGGGCGTACTGCACCGGGATGCGCCGCTGCGCCTCGGTGAAGAATACTATGAAGCCCACGAGACCCACGCCGACCACGAGCAGAAGCGCGATGCCGACGAAGCCGACTGACGAATTGACGACGTTGGGAAGGAGGCCGGGCAGGCCCGCGACAATGCCTCCGAAGATGATGATGGAGATGCCGTTGCCGACGCCGTTCTCGGTGATGAGCTCACCTATCCAGACGAGGAACACGGTGCCAGCCGTCATGGAGACGACGGCGGCGAACGTAGGCAGGGCCTCCGACCCGCTGATGCCGATGCCCGAGATGGCCCCCGAATGCTGGAGGATGATGAGCTGGCTGTATCCCTGGAGCACCGCCATCGGCACCGCCAGCCAGTGCGTGTAGAGCTCGATCTTATGGCGCCCCTGCTCTCCCTCCCGCGAGAGGGCCTCCAGCGACGGCACTATCGGCACCAGAAGCTGCATGATAATCGAGGCCGTGATGTAGGGATAGACGCCCAGGGCAGCCACGCTCAGGTGGCGCAGGGCGCCGCCGCTGAACAGGTTCAGAAAGCCCAGTATGGCGTTGTTCTCGAACGCGTTCTTGAGCAGGTCGCGGTTAACGCCCGGGATGGGGACGTGGGCCACGAACCGGAACACCACCAGCATGAGGAACGTGAAGAGCAGCTTCTGGCGCAGGTCAGGCTGATACACAGCGTCGAGCATCGCCTGAAGGAGGCGGGGCCGCTGCGACTTGTGGGCTCGGCTAGTCGCTACCACGGCTCACCTCCTCCGCCACGCCGCCGGCGGCCTCGATCTGCTTTCGGGCCGAGGCCGAGAACTTGTGGGCGCGAACGGTAAGGGCCACGTCCAGACGGCCATCTGCCAGGATCTTCACCGGACGCCTCAGGTTCTTCACCACACCTGCCTGAACAAGGACTTCAGGCGTCACTTCGCTGCCCGCCGGGAACTTCGACAGGCTCGACAGGTTCACGGGTGCGTACTCCACGCGGAAAATGTTGGTGAAGCCGCGCTTGCGGGCCATCCGTTGCACCAGGGGGAGCTGTCCTCCTTCGAAGCCCTGGCGCACGCCGCCGCCGCTGCGCGCCTTCTGCCCCTTGAGGCCGCGCCCCGAGTAGGTGCCGTGGCCGCTCGCGTTACCACGGCCTACCCTCTTGCGATTGCGCCGCGAGCCTTTCGGCGGGCGCAGTTCATGCTGGAGCACCGCTCCCTACTCGCTTTCCTCTTCGACGGTCACTAGATGCCTTATCTTATGGATCATACCACGCAGCGTCGACGACTCGCCACGCTCGACAGTCTGGCCCAGCCGTCGCAGACCCAGCGCCCGGAGCGTGCGCTTCTGGTCCTGCGAATAGCCGATGGCGCTCTTGCGCCACGTAATCCTAAGCTTGGCCGCCACTGTACTCCCCCACGCCGGCCGCCGCTCTCTCGCGACGGGCCACCTCCTCGTTCGGGTCGCGCATCTGCATCAGACCCCGCATGGTAGCCTTCACGACGTTGATGGCGTTGGCGCTGCCGAGCGACTTGGTGAGGACGTCCTTGATGCCTGCCGCCTCCATGATCGCCCGCACGCCGCCGCCGGCGATAAGGCCCGTGCCCGGCGCGGCCGGCTTCATCAGCACCTCGGCGCCCCCGTAGCGGGAAACCAAGGAATGGGGAATGGTGGTCCCTGTCAGGGGCACGTACACCAGGTTCCTGCGGGCGATGGCGGCGCCCTTGCGGATGGCCTCGGGCACCTCGTTCGCCTTGCCCATGCCCGCGCCCACGCGGCCGCGGCCGTCGCCCACAACGACGACGGCGCCAAAGCTGAACCGACGGCCTCCCTTCACAACCTTGGAGACGCGGTTGATGGAGACCACCTTCTCCGACAGCTCCGGTTCGCCCGTATCTTCCCTTCTCGCCGTTACCACCATCGACCTCAGATCTAGAACTTGAGCCCCGCCTCGCGGGCCGCTTCCGCCAGGGCCTTGACGCGGCCGTGGTACCTGTAGCCCCCGCGGTCGAATATCACCTGCTCGACGCCGGTCTCGCGGGACCGGCGCCCGACGAGGGCGCCCACCTTGGCCGCGACGGCCGTCTTTGTACCGGCTTTGCCATCAGACCGCAGCTCCGCCTCCAGGTCCGAGGCGGCGGCCAGGGTCCTGCCGCTGTCATCATCGACGACCTGGGCGTAGATGTGGCTCAGGCTCCGGAACACGCACAGACGCGGCCGGGCGGCGGTGCCGCGAACCTTCTTGCGCACGCGCCGATGACGCCTGATACGCGCGGCTGCTGCCGTTTGCTTCCCCTTCATCTCAGTTCACGAACTCAACTCGCCTCTTAGTGCACCTTGCCCGCCTTGCCGGCCTTACGCCGGACGCGCTCGCCGGCGTAGCGGATCCCCTTGCCCTTGTACGGCTCGGGGGGACGCACGGCCCTCAGTTCGGCGGCCACCTGCCCCACCAGCTCCTTGTCGATGCCCTGGACATGGATGCGGTTCGTCCCTTCCACCTCGAGGGCGACGCCGGGCGGGGGCGCGATCTCTACCGGATGGGAGAACCCCACCGCGAGAACCACGCGGTCGGCCTGCTTCTGGACGCGATAGCCCACGCCGTGCAGCTCCAGGGTCTTGGTGAAGCCGCTTTCGACGCCTGTCACCATGTTCGCCACCAGAGTGCGGGTGAGGCCGTGCAGCGCCCGATGCCGGGGCTCGTCGCTAGGACGCGTCACCAGCACCTGGCCGTTCTCGACCTGGATCCGCATCTCGGCGGGGAGCATACGAGAGAGCTGGCCCTTCGGGCCCCTCACGGTCACCTGGGCCCCCTCGATCTCAATCGCCACTTGAGGCGGGAGCGGTATCGGCATGCGTCCAACTCGGGACATCGGCTCGGATTCTCCTTGCGGCTACCAGACGTAACAGAGGATTTCGCCGCCGACGCGGCGGTTCCAGGCATCCTGTCCGGTCATCACTCCCTGAGGTGTCGACACGATTGCGATCCCCAGACCGCCGTATACGCGCGGGATCTCGCGGTTGTGCACGTAGACGCGAAGGCCGGGCTTGCTGACCCGACGCAGCCCCATCAGGACCGGCTCCTTCTTGCCGGTGTAGGTGGGATGCACGCGCAGGGTCTTGCGCGGGCCCTCCTCCAGAACCTCGTATCTGCGGATAAACCCCTCGGCCTTGAGGACGCCGGCGATAGCGACCTTGAGCTTGGACGCCGGTATGTTCACGGAGTCGTGCTTGGCGGCGACGGCGTTGCGGATACGAGTGAGCATGTCGGCAATAGGGTCGGTCATGTTCACGGTGTCCCTCCTACCAGCTCGACTTCTTCACGCCGGGAAGCTGTCCCTCCAGCGCTAGGCGCCGGAAGCAGATGCGGCACATGCCGAAGAGCCGCATGTAGGCCCGAGGCCTACCGCACAGCCGGCAGCGGTTTTTCTGGCGGGACTTATACTTGGGCGGTCTCTGTGCCCTGACGATCTTCGAGACCTTCGCCATGAAATGCTCCTGCCACTCCTTAGCTACGACTGAAGGGCATGCCCATGAGCTCCAGAAGCCGCTTCCCCTCTTCGTCGCTTCGTGCCGTCGTTATCAACGTCAGTTGCATGCCCCGGATGCGGTCGATCTTGTCGTAGTCGATCTCAGGGAAGATAAGCTGCTCCCGGATGCCCAGGCTGTAGTTGCCGCGGCCGTCGAACGCCTTGTTGGAGACGCCGCGGAAGTCGCGAATGCGGGGCAGCGCGGCGTTCACCATCCGGTCGAAGAACTCGTACATGCGGTCGCCGCGGATCGTCACCATGAGTCCGATGGGGTTGCCCTGCCGCACCTTGAAGTTGGCGATCGAGCGCTTGGCGCGAGTGATCACGGGCTTCTGGCCGGTCACGGTCGCGACATCTTCCGAGGCAGAGTCGAGGGCACGCGGGTTCTGGAGCGCCTCGCCCATACCCATGTTCAACACGATCTTCTCCAGCCGCGGGACCCGCATGACGTTCTTGTAGCCGAACTCCTTCATCAGGGCCGGCAGCACTTCCTGCCTGTAGAGCTCCTTGAGTCTGGGTACCACCGTTATCCCCCGCTCCCGGCTAGTCGATGTCCTCGCCGCAGCCGCGACAGACCCGCACCTTGACGCCGTCCTGTCGGACCCGAAAGCGCACGCGCGACGCCTTGCCGCAGTTCCGGCAGATAAGCCTGACGTTGGAGATGTGCAGGGGCGCCTCCTTCTCAATGATCCCGGCCTGGGTACCCATCGCCCGGGGGCGCATGTGCCGCTTGATCATGTTGACGCCCTGTACCACGACGCGGCCCTCTTCCTGCAGCACCTGCCGCACCTGACCTTGCTTGCCGCGGTCCTTGCCCGCGATGACCAGAACCATGTCGTCGCGCTTGATCCTCCGCATTTCCTACACCACCTCCGGCGCCAGGGAAACGATCTTCATGAAGTTGCGCTCGCGGAGCTCCCGCGCGACCGGCCCGAAGATCCGCGTCCCGCGCGGGTTCAACCGGTCCGAGAGCAGCACGGCGGCGTTCTCGTCGAAACGAATATAGGAGCCGTCCTTGCGGCCGTAGGGCTTGGCCGTCCGCACCACCACCGCCCGCACCACGTCGCCCTTCTTGACGGCGGAGGCCGGCTGGGCCTGCTTCACCGACGCGACGAAGACGTCGCCCACGCGGGCATAGCGACGGCGGGAGCCACCCAGCACCTGGATGCACATGATCTGGCGGGCCCCGGAGTTGTCGGCCACTTTCACGCGGGAGAACTTCTGGATCACTCCTCGTCGGGCTCCTCTGCCTTCTTGCGGCGCGACCGTCCCTTGGGCTTCTCCTCGGCTTCAGCCGCCGGCTCCCCCTCCCCTTCGACACCGGCCTCGGCCGCGGCTTCCGCTTCCACCGCGGTCTCCTCCGGGGTCTCCGCCTGCACTTCCGCTGGCGCTTCCTCGGGGGCCTCCTCGGGGGCCTCCGCCTCCGGTTCGGCCACCGCGGCCGCGGGCGCGACCTCCTCGACCTCTCGCACCTTGCGCACCTGGCCGATGAGCTCGGCGTCGATCTCCTTCGGCGCCACCTCGGCGACCTCGCCCTTGACGAGCACTTCGGCCACGCGCCAGCGCTTCTCCCGAGAGAGAGGCCTCGTCTCCACGATGCGCACCAGGTCTCCCAGGCCGCTGGCGTTGTGCTCGTCGTGGACCTTGTAGCGTTTGGTGCGGCGCAGGTTCTTCTTATAGATGGGATGCCGCCGGAAGGTCTCGATGGCGACAATGACAGTCTTACTCATCTTGTCGCCGACGACCACACCGACCCTGGTCTTCTGGCGTCCGAACATGTCTTGCCTACTCTCCCCCCTGCGCGGCCAGCGCCTCAGCCAGCAGCCGCTCCTGCTCGATCGTCTTGATACGGGCGATCTTCCGGCGCACCTTCCGCACTTCGGACACGTTGCTGAGTTGGCGCGTGCTTAGCTGAAGGCGCAGCGTGAAGAGCTGGCGGTAGGTCTCCTCCAGCGTCTTCGCCAGGACCTCGTCGGACATGAGGCGCAGCTCGTCGGCCCTCTTGCGTTTCCTCGTCACCGGACCCTATATCCCCTCGTGCTCCCTCGCCACGAAACGCGTAGCCAGGGGCAGCTTGTGGGAGGCGAGTCGCATCGCCTCACGGGCCGTGTCGTCGCGCACGCCGGCGACCTCGAAGAGCATGCGGCCGGGCCTCACCACCGCAATCCAGTGGTCTACGGCGCCCTTACCGCTGCCCATACGGGTCTCGGCGGGCTTGGCGCTGACGGGCTTGTCGGGGAAGATGCGGATCCACACCTTCCCGCCTCGGCGCAAGTGGTGAGTTATGGCCCTCCGCGCCGCCTCTATCTGGCGACTGTTGACCCAGGCGTGGCCCACTGCCTGGAGTCCAAACTCGCCGAAGGTTACCTGGTTGCCGGCGTTGGCCTGACCCCGCCGGCGCCCCCGGAACGCCTTGCGATACTTCACCCTTCTTGGCTGAAGCATTGGCCTCTAGTCCTCCGGCTTCTCTTTCGCCTTCGCTCTCGGCTTCTTTGCCGGCTTCTTATCGGAGGCGGTGGGCGTCGCCGCCTTGTCGGACACGACAGTCTCTTCAGCGGGCGCCGCCTCAGCGCTCTCAGGAACAGTCACCACAGTCGCTGGAGGCGCCTCCTTGGCCTCGGCCGCCGCCGGCGCCGCCTCTTCAGCCGCGGGTGCCGCCTCAGCCACCGCGGGCGCCGCCTCAGCCGGTTCCGGCGGGGCGGCCGTTACGGGCGGGGCCTCCACGGCCTCCACGGCCTCCGCGGCCTCCGTCGTGGGCGCCACCGCCACGGCCTCCTCCGCCGGCGCCGGAGCAACCTTAGGCTCCGGTAGAATGTCGCCCTTGTAGATCCACACTTTGACGCCGATGCGGCCGAACGTGGTGTGGGCCTCGGCGAGGCCGTAGTCGATGTCGGCGCGCAACGTGTGCAGAGGCACGCGGCCGTCCTTCTCCGTCTCCCGGCGCGACATCTCGGTGCCGCCCAGGCGGCCGCCGACGATGATCTTGATGCCCTTGGCGCCGCGCTGCATGGTGCGGGACACCGCCTGCTTCATGGCGCGGCGAAAGGCGACGCGGCGCTGAAGCTGCTCGGCCACGGACCGAGCCACCAGGTAAGCATCGAGCTCCGGCTGCCGTATCTCCGAGATGTTCACCCGCACCCTGCGGCCCGTCGCCTTCTCGAGGTTCGCCCTTAGCTCATCGACCTTCTGGCCGCCGCGGCCGATGACGATGCCCGGCTTCGCCGTGTGCACGGTCACCACCGCCTGATTAGCGTTGCGGTCGATCTCAACCTTGGAGATGCCGGCATCCCAGAGGCTGGTCATAATGAGGCGCCTGATCTTCAGGTCCTCGTGCAGGAGCCCTGTGTAGTGCTTGTCGGCGTACCACTTGCTCTGCCAGTCGTAGATGACGCCGATGCGGAAGCCTATGGGATGTACCTTATGGCCCAAGCTACGCCTCCTCTTCCTCCACGACGACCGTGATGTGGCAACCCCGGTGCTGCATCCGGCTGACCCGGCCGCGCGATCGCGCCTTGAATCGCTTGAGGCGGCGGGCATCTCCGGCGAAGGCCGCCTTGATGCGCAGCTCGTCCGTCGCCATCTGGTAGTTGTTCTCGGCGTTGGCCGCCGCCGATTTCACGACTTTCGATACCACGCGAGCGCTCGGCATGGGCATGTACTTCAGCAGCGTGAGGGCGTCCTCCACGCGCTTGCCCGGCAGATGCTCCAGCACCAGTCGCACCTTACGGGGCGATACGCCGATATGCCTGGCGCTTGCGCTCACTTCCACGAAATGCCTACCTTCTGCGAATCTGGGTCACGCGCTCCGACCGGCCTCCGTGGCCGCGAAAGTGACGCGTGAGGGCGAACTCGCCCAGCTTGTGGCCCACCATGTTCTCCGTGATGAAGATCGGCACGTGCCTGCGGCCGTCGTGGACGCCGATGGTGAGCCCCACCATCTGGGGCATGATCGTCGACGCCCTCGACCAGGTGCGGATGACAGTCCTCTGGCCGGAGCGCTGGACCATGTCCACCCTCTTCATCAGCTTGGCGTCCACGAAAGGCCCCTTCTTCGTCGAGCGAGACATAGAGTACCTACTTCCGCCTGCGCCTGCGCACGATGTACTTATCGGTGTCCTCGCGGCGCCTCGTCCGGTAGCCCAGGGCAGGCTTGCCCCAGGGCGTCTTGGGCCCGGGCATACCGATGGGCGCCTTACCCTCGCCGCCGCCGTGCGGGTGGTCGCGCGGGTTCATCGCCGCGCCGCGCACCTGGGGCCTCCGCCCCCGCCAGCGGGACCGTCCCGCCTTGCCCAGCTTGATGATGCTGTTCTCTACGTTCCCCACCTGGCCCACGGTGGCGACGCAGCCCGACATGACGCGGCGCACTTCGCCCGAGGGAAGACGCACCTGGCTGTAGTCTTCGTCTTTCGCCATGAGCTGAGCCGCCGTGCCGGCGCTGCGCACGATCTGGCCGCCCCGTCCCGCCTTCAGCTCGATATTGTGGATCATGGTGCCCGTGGGGATGTTCCTGAGGGGCAGGGCGTTGCCGGGGCGGATCTCGGCGTCAGGCCCCGCCTCCACCTGGTCGCCCACCCGGAGCCCCACCGGCGCCAGAATGTAGCGCTTCTCGCCGTCGCGATAATGGATGAGAGCGATATTGGCCGTGCGATTGGGGTCATATTCGATGCTGGCGACCTTGCCGGGCACGGCGACCTTGTCCCGCTTGAAATCGATGGTTCGGATCTGGCGCTTGGACCCGCCGCCCCGGTGGCGCACCGTAATGCGGCCCTGGTTGCCTCGGCCAGCATTGCCGTGCCTGGTCACGAGCAGGGACTTCTCCGGCTTCTTCTTCGTGATCTCATCGAAGGTGAAGCCGGTCATCCCTCTACGTCCCGGCGACGTCGGCTTGTGCTGCTTAACCGCCAACCTACCTGCCCTCTATATGCCCTCGAACAGCTCGATCGTGTCGCCCTCAGCCAGGGTGACAACGGCCTTCTTCCAGGAGCGGGTCACAACGCCCTGTCCGGAGCGACGGAAGCGCCGCCGCTTGCCGCGCACGTGGCTCGTATTCACCGCCGTCACCTTCACGCCGAAGGCCAGCTCCACTGCCTCCTTGATCTGCGGCTTGTTGGCCGTCGGCGCCACCTCGAAGGCGTACTTGTTCAAGCCCGACAGCAGCGTGCTCTTCTCCGTTACGAGCGGCCGCACGATAACGATGTAGGGGTGGAGCTCCTTCGGCATCTTACTCCTTCGCCGCTTCCTCGGCCGGAGCGGCCTCCTGCGTCTCGGGAGCCTTCTTTGCTCGAGCGTTCACCGTCCTTGTCGCTTTGGCCGACGGCTGCCGACCGCGGCGGGCGGTCGCCGGAGCGGGTTCTTCCGGCTTCGCCGCTCGCTCGCTGGCGGCCCGGGAGCGCCTCCTGGGCTTGGGAGCGGCCTCGGCTGTCACGGGCTTTCCGACAGCCTCGACGGCGACCTTGGTCGACTTTTTCGCCTCAGGTACCGCGCCGGCCGGCGCTGGCGTCGGCTCGACGCCCCGACCTTTCCGCCGCCTGGCCCCGGCCCTGTCACCGCCCCACAGCTCCTCGACCTTGCGAACGGCATCGACGGTCATGAGCAGGTTGCGACAGGCGAGCAGGTCAAGGACGTTCAAATAGGCCGCCGGCAGAACCTTGGTCGCCGGCAAGTTGCGGGAGCTCACCAGCACCGTGCGGTCGGGTTCGGCCGTTACGATAAGCGTGGAGCGTTCGAGGCCCAGGTTCCGGAGGACGCTTATTATCTCCTTGGTGCGCGGCGTCTCCACCTTCAGGCCATCCAGGACGCTGATGCTGCCCTCGGCCGCCTTCGCCGAAAGCAGCGAGCGCAAAGCCAGCCGCCGCATGCGGTTGGGCAGGCGCTGAGCGAAGCTCCGGTGCCTCGGCCCGAAGGCGACGCCCCCGCCGCGCAGGTGGGGTGAGCTCATGCTGCCCATGCGCGCACGACCCGAACCCTTCTGCCGGCGCAGCTTGGCGGTGCTGCCCTTCACCTCGCTTCGCGTCTTGGTGTGGGCCGACCCGGCCCGCCGGTTCGCGAGTTGGGCCAGCATGGTCTGGTGGACGACGGCGCGATGAGGCTTCAGGCCGAAGACCTGGTCATCGACGTTGAGCTTCTTGACAGTCTCGCCTGCGACGTTCTTTACCGCTAGCTCCACGGCTGTCGCCTCACTCCGTCTCTTCTTCTGGACCGGCAGCGCTCTCTTCGGCGCTGGTGTCCTCAGCTTTGACGTCCGCCGCCGCCTCTTCCACCTCCGGCTTCTCGGATCGCGCCTCGGCCTGCACTTCTTCGGCCTGAGACTCCTCGGCAGCTTCCGCCTCTCGGGCTTCCCGTTCCGGAGCCGCGCCCTTCTTCCGGCGAATTCGCAACAGGCCGTTGCGCGCCCCCGGCACCGCTCCCTGGACGATGAGGATGCCCCGGGCCGGGTTGCTTTCCAGCACCTTCACATTTCCCACCGATACGCGTACGTTGCCCATATGACCCGCCATCTGCTTGCCCTTGAAGACGCGCCCCGGGTCGGTGCCGGCGCCGATCGACCCTGGCGCCCTGTGGCGGTCCGATTGGCCGTGGGTCTTGGGCCCGCCGTGAAAACCATATCGCTTGATCCCACCTGCGAAACCGCGCCCTTTGGAGATGCCAGTGATGTCGACACGGTCGCCCGGCTGAAAGAGCTCCACGCCCAGCTTCTGCCCCACCTGGTAGCGGGAAGCGTCGCCGACGCGGAACTCGCGCAGATAGCGGAACTGGCCTAGCTTCTTCAGGTGGCCCTTCATGGGCGAATTGAGACGCTTGGCTACCCCGAATCCGATCTGGATCGCGTGATAGCCGTCCCTCTCCGGCGTCTTCACCTGGGTGACCAGGCACGGACCCGCCTCGATGATCGTGGCGGCGTGGGCCTCGCCGCTGCGGTCGAAGACCTGGGTCATCCCCAGTTTCCTGCCGAGAACGCCTTCCATCTTGCCTACAGCTTGATCTCGATGTCGACGCCGGCCGGCAACTGGAGCCGCATCAGGTTGTCAACGGTCTTGGACGACGGCTCCAGGATGTCGATGAGGCGCTTGTGAGTACGGATCTCAAACTGCTCGCGCGAGTCCTTGTCGATCATCGGCGAGCGGATAACGCAGAACTTCTTGATCTCGGTAGGGAGCGGTATGGGTCCGGCGACAGCCGCGCCCGTCCGCTCCGCCGTCTCCACTATCTGCTCAGCGGACTGGTCGAGGATGCGATGATCGTAGGCCTTGAGCCTTATGCGGATCTTTCGCTTCGGCATATACGTCTAGCTTTCCGTCTTCAGAATCAGGCGCGCGCGGGCCTCTTCACCTTGCCGCTGAGCTTCTCGGCGATCGCCGCCGGTACCTCCTCGTAGTGGTCGAACTCGATGCTATGGGTGGCGCGGCCCTGGGTCAGAGAGCGAAGGTCCGTGGCGTAGCCGAAGGTCTCCGCCAGGGGAACGAGGGCCCGCACGATCTGCATGCCCCCCCGCGCCTCCACCCCGATTACGTGGCCGCGGCGCCCGTTGATGTCCGCCAGCACGTCGCCGAAGGACTGCTCGGGGGCGGCCACCTCGGCCTTCATGATCGGCTCCAGCAGAATGGGGTCAGCCTGCTCAAGGCCCTCCCGCACGCCGAGAGAGGCGGCGGTGCGGAAGGCCAGCTCTGACGAGTCCACCGGGTGGTAGCTTCCATCCACCAGCGTCACGCGCAGGTCGATGACAGGGTAGCCGGCCAGAAAGCCGCTGACGAGCGCCTCTTTTGCGCCTTCGCGCACGGGGGCGATGTACTCCTTGGGGACGCTGCCGCCCACGATCTTGTCGACGAACTCGAAGCCGGCTCCCCGCTCGAGGGGCTCCAGCTCGATCCAGACGTGGCCGTACTGGCCGTGGCCCCCCGTCTGCCGTATGAAGCGACCCTCCGCTCGCACCGGCCGCGTGATGGTCTCCTTGTAGGCCACCTGAGGCCTGCCGACGTGCGCCTCCACCCGGAACTCGCGCAGCATGCGGTCAACGATTACCTCGAGGTGGAGCTCACCCATTCCGGAGATGATAGTCTGGCCTGTGTCAGCGTCATATCGAGTGCGGAAGGTGGGGTCCTCCTCGCCCAGGCGCATGAGGGTCTCGCCCATGCGGTCCTGGTCTTCCTTGGTCTTGGGTTCGATGGCTACGGAGATGACGGGCTCGGGGAAACGGATCGCCTCCAGGATGACTTGATGGCTCTGCTCGCAAAGAGTGTCGCCCGTGAACGTGCTCTTGAGGCCGAGGGCGGCGCCGATATTACCGGCGTACACGTCGTGGATCTCTTCCCGATGGTTGGCGTGCATGCGCAGGAGCCTGCCGATGCGCTCCCGCTCGCCGCGGGTGGGGTTGTAGACTGTGCTCCCGGTGGCCACCTTCCCCGAATAGACCCGGAAGTAGGCGAGCCTCCCGACGTACGGGTCGGAGACGATCTTGAAGGCGAGGGCGGCGAAGGGGGCGTCGTCGTCCGGAGGTCGCTCCAGCGCCTCGCCGGTCTTTGGGCTCACGCCTACGACCGGCGGCACGTCTACGGGGGCGGGCAGGTAGTCCACGACCGCATCCAGGAGGGGCTGGATACCCTTGTTGCGCAGGGCGGAGCCGCAGAGGACGGGGGTGATTACGTTGGCGAGAGTGGCGCGGCGAATGGCCTTCCTCAGCTCCGCCGCCGTCGTCTCCCGACCCTCCACGTAGCTGATCATGAGCTGGTCATCGACCTCCGACAGCCTCTCGACGAGCCGCTCGCGCTGCTGGGCGAAAGCCTCGGCGAACTGAGGCGGCACTTCGGTGGCGCGAGGTTCCTGGTCTCGCTCGGCCGGAAAGTACCAGGCCTGACCCTCCAGCAGGTCGATGACCCCCTCGTGCCCGGCCTCGCTGCCGATCGGTATCTGTACGGGGATGGGCCTCGCCTCGAGACGCTCGCCGATCATGTCGACCGTGCGCCAGAAGTCGGCGCCCACCCGGTCCATCTTGTTGACGAAGCAGATACGAGGGACGTGATAGCGGTCCGCCTGACGCCACACCGTCTCGGACTGAGGCTCGACACCGTGAACGGCATCGAAGACCACCACGCCCCCATCGAGGACGCGCAGGCTGCGCTCCACCTCCACGGTGAAGTCGACGTGGCCCGGCGTGTCGATGATGTTGATCTGATGGTCGCGCCATTGGCACGTGGTGGCGGCGGCGGTGATGGTGATGCCACGCTCCCGTTCCTGGTCCATCCAGTCCATGACCGCGGTACCCTCATGGACTTCCCCGATTTTGTACGTTCGGCCCGTGTAAAAGAGGACCCGCTCGGTGACGGTAGTCTTGCCGGCATCGATGTGGGCGATGATCCCGATATTGCGGATCCGCTCTATTGGCGTTGCTCGCGGCATCTTGACTGTTCCCGGCACCCCACTCCAAATCGCGGGCGGACGGCCCGAACGAGAACGACCGCCGGAGAGCCCCGTCGCCGGCGGCCGCGAAGGCGTCTACCACCTGTAGTGAACGAAGGCGCGGTTCGCCTCGGCCATACGGTGGGTATCCTCCTTGCGCTTAACCGTTACGCCCTGACCGCTGGCGGCGTCCATGATCTCCGCCGCAAGCCTCTCGGCGATGGAGCGACCCTTGCGGGCCCGCGCCGACTGGAGAAGCCAGCGCGTGGCCAGGGAGACGCGTCGTTCGGCGCGGATGTCCACCGGCACCTGGTAGGTGGCGCCGCCGACCCGACGCGGCTTCACCTCGACGACCGGCGTCACATTGCGCAGGGCCTGCTCGAAGGTATCCAGCGGGCTGCGCCGCGTCTCCTGCTCGATGATGTCGAGCGCCCGATACATGATGCGCTCCGCCAGGCTCTTCTTCCCGCGCACCATGATCCTGTTAGTGAACATCGCCACAGACTTGCTGTGGTACTTGGCGTCGGGCGAAATCTCCCGTTTAGTGACTCTTGCTCGTCTCGGCATGTCCGACTCTCTACACGCGAAGGGTCCTCTTGGGGCTGGCTAGGCCACTGTGGGGCCCGCAGTCTTACGGCTGCCGTACTTGCTGCGTCCCCGCTTGCGGCCGGCCACGCCCTGGGAATCGAGGGCGCCTCGCACTATGTGGTAGCGTACGCCCGGCAGGTCCTTGACCCTGCCGCCGCGGATGAGGACGACGGAGTGCTCCTGAAGGCTGTGACCCTCGCCGGGAATGTACGCGGTCACCTCGATCCCGTTGGTGAGGCGGACGCGGGCGATCTTGCGGAGGGCCGAATTCGGCTTCTTTGGGGTCATGGTGCGCACCTGGGTGCAGACACCCCGCTTCTGAGGTGAGCCTTCGCCCCGCTGAAGGCGATTCTTCAGCGAGTTGTAGCTGAAGCGCAGGGCAGGCGCTTTGGTCTTCTTGACCAGCTTCCTGCGCGAGCCTCTAACGAGCTGGTTTATCGTCGGCATGGACCGTCCTCTGCTTTTCCCCTTCTGATCCTCTTTTGGCCACAGTGAAAGGCCGAAGCCCTAATTACTGAGCCAGTACGGCGTGGAGGGTTGCCCCGCCACTAAGCGCCGACCGTAGTCACTTTCGGGTCTTTCGACCTTCTCTATATGGCTTGAGGCGCTTTGTGCCAAAGGGTGATTCTAGCATGCGCGTAAATACGTGTCAATAAGCATATCGGAGGACATTCCACGCAAGACGCAAAGAGGGACAGTCTAGCTGCGACCCCACATAAGGAGAGTGATCACCCCTTTGACGCACCTTGAACTGAACCCGGCAAGGAGCGGAGGCTGTTGAAAAACGCTCTCTTGCGTCACCCTGAACGAAGCGAAGGGTCTCAGCCGATTGAAGTGGACGATCGCATTGCCGGCATTGGGCGCCTGGATCGGCGACGCGGGCTGCCACGGACGGGCCAGGAGAAAGACAGGGGACGGGGTCTGCGATAGGCTGCTAGGCAGCGCGCGAGCGGCTGTCGACGCGCCCGGGAAGGCGCTCGCTCTTTATCACCTCCAGGACGACATCGACGAGGCGCGGGTCGAACTGCGTACCGGCGTTCGACTTGAGTTCGCGCACGGCTTGGCGATGGCTCAAGGCCTTGCGGTAGGGCCGGTCACAGGTCATCGCCGAGTAGGCGTCGACTACGGCTATGATGCGGCCGAGAAGGGGAATGTCCTCGCCCCGGAGGCGGCGCGGATAGCCACGGCCATCCCAGCGCTCGTGGTGGCAGGCCACCACCGGGGCCGCGTCGGCCAGCTCGGGAATCCCCTGCAGGATGGCCTCGCCGAGGAGGACGTGCTTCCGCACGACCGGCCACTCCCGTCTGCTCAGGGGACCAGGCTTGAGGAGAATACGGTCGGGAATGGCGAGTTTCCCGACGTCGTGAAGAAGGGCGGCCTTGCGCAGACTCCCCTTCTCTCCGTCCGAAAGCTTCAGGGTCTCGGCGATGAGCCCGGCGTAGCGGGCAATCACTGAGCCGTGATCCCTGCTGTAGGGCTCCTTCTCGCCCAGGGCGTTCACCAGGGCCTGGATGATGCCGAGTGTACCGCCGCGAGAGGGGAGCGAGCTGTCCACCGGGCGACCGCGAACGACGACGTCGTTGCCCCCTCGGCGCTTGGACTCGTAGAGGGCGGCATCGGCTTCGCGAATGAGATGCTCGCCGCGGTCGCCGTCCTCCGGGCAACTGGCAACGCCGATGCTCACGGTCACTGATACCTCCGCGCCCGCCTCCCCAACGCGGAAGGATGCCTGGCCGACGCGGCTCTGAATCCTCCGCCCCAGGCGTCTCGCCTGGGCCTTGTTCGTCTGCGGCAGAATGACCATGAACTCGTCGCCGCCGTACCTGCCGAGGATGTCTGTGGCGCGGCAGGCGGAGGCGATCGCGGACGCCACATTGCGCAGAACGGCGTCGCCGACCGGGTGACCGTAGGTGTCGTTGAAGAGGGCGAAGCGGTCGAGGTCCAGCATCATGATGGAGAAGGGAAGACCACCACGGTTGGTCCGAGCCAGCTCCTCCTCCAGCCGGTCGCGCAGATAGCGATGGTTGTGAACACCCGTAAGGAAATCAGTTACGGCCTGGGCCTGCATCTTCTCATAAAGGCGGGCGTTCTCGATGAGGATAGCAGCCTGCTTCGCAACGGCGGCCAGGGTCTCAACTTCCTCAGGAGGAAAATGGGCGTAGTCCTGGAAGGCGTCCACCACCATCACGCCCATGACAGCATCCTTCACTATCAGGGGGTAGAGGACTACGGACTTCAGATCGAACGTCTCTATCCAGGATGGGGGAAGCACCCGCGAACGGCGCACGTCCTCGTCTACATAGGGTTGCCGCAGCTTGCTTAGCGCTTCGATGAGACGGCTCGGCCTTCCCGAAGGGGCTTCGCCACCGGTAGCTTGAAACTTGTCCCACAGGGTCGCGTCCTCGATCCCCAGCGACATGTAGGGAACCAGCCTGGCCGCCTCCCGGTCTATCAGGTAGATGGTACACCGATCACCGACGCTGAAGTCGACCACTGACTGGCACAGCTTGATGAGGATGCTCTTCAGGCTGAGGCTGGAACTGGCAGCGTTCAGGACCTCCAGCAACCACTCCGCCCGGTCCCGCTGGCGGTGCTCCTTCTCGAAGAGGCGGGCGTTTTCTATGATTATGGCGATCTGCCGTGCGATGGCCGTCAGGGCCTCGACCTCTTCCGGCGGAAAGCTGACGAAGTCGCGGAAGGAGTCCATGGCCATAGCCCCGACCGGCTTGTCCCTCACGATGAGTGGATAGATAGCGAGCGACTTGAGGGCGAACGCGTTCACCCAGTAGTCCGGCAGGAACCCGGAACCGGGCACGTGCTCCTCGATCGCGGGCGTGAGAGTCCCGAACGCCTCCTCCAACCCCCGCACTTCGTCCGAGCTCATGCCTTCTGAGTTCTGGAACCTCTGCCACAGCTCCGGGTCCTCCACGCCGAGCGACATGTACGGCTCGGAACGCCCTGTATCCTCGTTGCGTAGGAATATGCTACAGCGGTCGGCGACGCTGAGCTTGACCACCGCCTCGCAGATCTTGATGACCACTTTCCTCAGGGAGAGAGTGGGGGCGGCCGCGCTTACAACCTCCAGCAGATGCTCCGCCCGCTCTCGCTCGCTGCGCTCCTGCTCGAGAAGGCGGGCGTGCTCGATGATTACGGCAGCCTGATTGGCGATGGCCTTGAGAGTCTCTACCTCCTCGGGCGGGAATTGCACCTGGTCGCTGAACGCGTCGACGACCATGATGCCGATGAGCTCGTCTTTGACATGGAGGGGATAGATGACCACTGATTTCACATCGAAGGCCTCTGCCCAGTGGCGAGGCAGCACCTGGTTGCCTCTGACATCCTCCTCAACATAGGGTTCGCGCAGGCTATTGAGCGCCGTCATGAGGCGGCTCACCCGTCCCCGAGGCGCGCCGGAACCGAGTGCGCGGAACTTCTCCCAAAGGACCTTGTCCTCCACGCCGAGGGACATCAGCGGCTCCAGCCTCGTGCCCTCATCATAGACGAGGAAGATGCTGCACCGCTGTGCGACACTGAGATCTACAACGGACTGGCCGAGCTTGACCAGCAGCTTCTTGAGACTGGCGCTGGAGTTGGCGTTCGTTACCACATCCAGCAGAAGCGCCGCCCGCTCCCGCTGGCGGCGTTCCTGCTCAAAGAGGCGAGCGTTGTCGATGATGACGGCAGCCTGATTGGCGACGGCGGTGAGGGTCTCCACTTCCTCTGGGGGAAAGTGCACGTAGTCGCGGAAGGCATCCACCACCATCACCCCTATGACCTTATCTTTCGCCATCAGGGGATACATGGCCATCGACTTCAGGCCGAACGCCTTCACCCAGCGAGGAGAAACCAGCTTGGAGATGCGCACGTCGTCGGCAATGGCTGGCTCGCGCCGTTTCCTCAGATTGCTTGCGAGTCGGTCCACCGCCTCCTTGGGCATCGTACGGCCGAAGGACTGAGACTTCTCCCAGAGGGCCGGATCCTTCACTCCGACGGACATGAAGGCCTCCAGCCTTGCCGCCTCCTCATCGATCAGGTAGATGCTACAGCGGTCCCCGACACTGACATCGACCACGGACTGGCATAGCTTCGCGAGCACCTTCTTGAGGCCAAGGCTGGACTTGGCGGCGTCAACGACCTCCAGCAGTGTCTCGGCGCGGTGGCGGTGCCGCCGCTCCTGCTCGAGCAGGTAGGCGTTCTCCAGGCTCTTGCTCACCTGCTCGCCCAGGGCGCTGGCGATGCGAATCTCTCGAACGCTGAAGTCGCGAAGGGAGCGGTGGCCCACGTAGAGAAAGCCGATCACCTCGCCACCGATCTTGAGGGGGACGTGAAGGGTGCCCCTTATGCCCTTCTCATGCGTGCTCTCTTCCGCGTGGTCAGGGTCGAAGGTCTGGTCGCGGGTGGCGTAGGGCTGGCCGCTTCTGAAGACGAGGCCCGTCAGCCCATCATGCTTATGGACGCGCAGGCGAGAGGCGAACCTATCGGACAGACCACGATAGCTTCGAAGAGTGACGTAATCGCCGTCAAGCAGGCCGATGGCCGCCGCGTCCGTGCCAAGCACCTCGCGGGTGGCCTCTACGGTTGAGTCGAAGACCTCCTTGATACCTGAGCCAATGCCCCGGTCGGGGTCACAGAGAAACGAAGAGACGCTCTCGTCCACTTTCCAAACCGCCACTAGGCGTTGAACCCTACGAATGCCCACAGAGAGTATCGGCAGGGCGGAGCGTGGTAATGAGGTGTGAGGAGAGCTATATCAGGCGACTTAGGCCGTCAGTCCTCGATGCGGAGCGGCTCTTCCGCCACCGCCCCTTCCTGGATGCGGAAGGCCCGGAGGACGGGCTTGGCCTTGTCGGCCAGGGAGACGATGAGGTAGACGGAGTCCGGCCGCCAGGCGGCGAGACGTACGTCCGTCGGCGAGGGGTAGGCCTCCGTGTGGGTATGGGAGTGGTAGATGGCGACGAAATCCCAGCCCTGGGCGTCGCATTCGTTATGGATCCGGAGAAGATCGTTCGACTCAACGTTGTAGCGGTCGGGACTGGCCTCGGAGTTGACGGCGCGGTAGAGGCGGGCGACCTGGCCGTCCTTGCCCGCGAGTATGCCGCAGCACTCGTTCGGGTCTTCCTCACGAGCGTGGGTTATGATCCCGTCCACATACCTGCGCTCTAGGGTGAACACAGAGACATCTCCGTTACAGCGGCCGCGCCCCTGCGGGGCTACCACCAGACCTTGCTCTCGATGTCCTCGGGCAGCTCCTCATACTCCTTCGTCCACAGGTCGGTCGAAAGATACTTCCAGCCGCCGTCCGCGAGAAGGAGGACTACGTTGCCCCGCTCCATCCGCTCCGCCACCCGCTGGGCCGTCCGCAGGACCGCGCCCGCAGAGATGCCGGCGAAGATGCCCTCGGCCTGGGTCAGCTCCTTGGCGGCGGCGAAGGCCCTGCGCGACTCAACCAGGATCTTCCCGTTTAGAACCGACTCGTCGAACACTTCAGGGATGAAGCCATCATCCAGGCTGCGCAGCCCCTGCACCAGATCGCCCGGGTGAGGAACGGTAGCGATGATCTTGACGTCGGGCTTGCGCTCTTTCAGGTAGCGTCCGACGCCGGTGAGGGTGCCACCCGTTCCCAACCCCGCCACGAAGACGTCGATGTCCGGCAGGTCCCGCAGGAGCTCGGGACCGGTGGTCTCGTAGTGGGCGCGAGGGTTGGCTGGGTTGCCGAACTGGTAAGGCATGAAGTAAGCGCCGGGGTCGGCGCGCATGATCTCCTGCGCCTCCACGATGGCGCCGTTGGTGCCGTACTGGCCTTCGCTGTACATGATCTCGGCCCCGAACGCCTTCAGGAGGTGTGTCCGCTCTTCACTGACGTTGTCCGGCAGCAGCACCTTCACCCGGTACCCCTTGAGGCGGCCGATGAAGGCCAGGCCGATGCCGGTGTTGCCGCTGGTGGCCTCGAGAATGGTGTGCTCCGGCGTCAGCAAACCCTTCCGCTCCGCATCCTCGATCATGTATTTCGCGATGCGGTCCTTGACGCTGCCGGTGGGGTTCTGACCCTCCAGCTTGCCGAAGAAACGCACCCCCGGCTTGGGGCTGAGGTTGCGCATCTCCACCAGGGGCGTGTTGCCGATCGCGTCGAGGAGCGAATGGTACAGCAATGGCCAATTATCGTAGGGACAGACCTTCAGGTCTGTCCGAATGGTCCCGACAAGCTATAGGCATCCCAACTCTCAACTATGCCGGCCCGGGCCGGGTTATTCCAGATGTATTCTGCGATCTGTTGTAGGTCTTCTTCTTTCCTGACAATGTGGTCATGGAAACTCCGTTGCCATAGTTGGTGACCTCTTCCCCGTTTGAAGTGGAAGCCGGTGACTTGCTTGAATCTCTGGAGAAACTGGCGGAGGTCTGCTTGACCGGACCCTCCCTGGACAAGCAAGTGGAGATGATCCGGCATGAAGCAGTAGGCATGAACGTGAAAGCTATGCACCTCAGCATATCTAAGCAGTTGATCTCGGCAGAACCGCGCTCTCTCCACATCTTTGAAATACGGTGCTCTCCCAGATGTATTGACCGTTACCAGATAGGCATAACTTCCCGTGTATGAGAAGCTCTGCAGTCGCGGCGAGGACTTCCTACGGACTAACGTTGTCATCGGCTTTCGCGGACAGAGCTGAAGCTCTGTCCCTACGAGATCACATCTTCATTAGTAGACGTATGCGCCAATGGCCAGCCGGTTCCGCCACAGACACTGCAGCGAACGCGTTTGACGCTGTCATGCCCGATCAAACCTCTGCCTTCGCAACATCTGCACCTTCTGGCAGGTTGTGCAACCAACGCTGCACCTTGTCCACCACACGTTGGATAACGTGCTCCATCACTATAGCGCGGCAAACCGACCACCCCGTCTCCCTTGCGGTACGCGCACGCCTTAGAAGCCCAGTTAGCTGAGCCACCGGCCAGGGCCGGCAGGATAGAGAGCACGTCGCCGTCTTTCAGGGGCGTGTCGAGGGCCCCCAGGTAGCGCACGTCCTCATCGTTCAGGTAGATGTTCACAAAGCGGTGCAGCTTGCCGTCGTCACCGGTGATCAGGCCCATGAAGCCGGGATAGCTCGCCTCGAGGTTGGCCAGCAGCTCAGCGACGGTCGAGCCGTCGCTTTGCACCGACTTGGCCCCCACGTGGCGCTCGAGCACCGAGGTCACGCGCACCTCCACACTCATTCTTCATTCCTCCATGAGATGATGCTTCCCTTTAGGTTTCCGCTGGCGCGACCATCGGCGCGCCACAGAAGCCTTCGTAGTCGATGAGCTCAGTGACAGTGGGATTGTCACCGCAGACGACGCAGTTGGGGTCGCGGCGGATGTGGACCTGGCGGAACTCCATGGCCAGGGCATCGAAGAGCAGAAGGCGACCGCTGAGGGACTCGCCTATGCCCAGGATGAGCTTGACGGCCTCGATTGCCTGGATGCAGCCGATGACGCCCGGCAGCGCCCCCAGCACGCCGGCGTCGGCGCAGCTAGGCACGAGGCCCGGCGGCGGCGGCGCCGGGAACAGGCAGCGGTAGCACCCCTGACCGGGCAGGAACACAGTGGCCTGCCCGTCGAAGAGGAGGATGCTGCCGTCGATCAGCGGCTTCTTCAGAAACACGCAGGCATCGTTCGCCAGGTAGCGGGCGGGGAAGGTGTCCACCGCATTCACGACGATATCGTATTGGGAGATGATGTCGAGGGCGTTGTCCGAGGTCAGGGGTTCCTGGTGGACGACGACGTTCACATCGGGGTTGTAGCGGGCGATGGTCTCTTGGGCCGAGATGGCCTTGGGCCGACCTACGTCGTCGTTCTGGTGCAGGAGCTGCCGCTGGAGGTTCGAAAGGTCGACGACGTCGTAGTCGACAATGCCGATGGTGCCGACGCCCGCCAGGGCCAGGTAGAGGGCCGCGGGCGAGCCGAGACCGCCCGCCCCCAGGATCAGCACCTTCGCCTCCATGATCTTGCGCTGCCCCACCGGCCCCACCTGGGGCATGACGATGTGGCGCGAGTATCGAAGCACCTGCTCCGCGGTCAGGGCCGTGGGCGGCCTCTCCTCATCGCCATCGGCGGCGCCGCCCGCCAGAGCCGGGATGACGGCCACCTGGTCGCCGTCCTTCAGGCGCGTCGCGATGCCCTCGAGGGTGCTTATCTCCCTGTTGTTCACGTAGATGTTGATGTGAACAGGAATCTGGTGCTGCTCGTCGAAGAGGAGGTCGCGAAAGCCCGGGTAGCGGGCCTCCAGGTCTTCGAGGAGCTCCGCCACGTTCTCGCCGCTTGCCTGCACGTGGGTTCGGTTGCCCGCAAGCCTGCGGAAGGGAGCGGGGATATAGACCTCGACCTTAATCCTATCGCCCTCCCGCTGAGTCTTAGTCACTGCCGCCAACGTTCACTCCTTGTCGGTCCTGCAATCGCCCGGAGATGGTTCGTGCCCACCGGCCGTAGCCGTAGCTGCAGACCTTCAGGTCTGCCTTGCCCCGTAGAGCAGGACTGAAGGCCAGCCTTGAGCCTCGCCGCCGCGCCAGCCTGAAGGCTGGCCTTCGGAAGCCTTGCATACAGGTTCCCTTGTGTCGAGTTATTCTGTTCATGACCATCAGGTCTGCTCGGTAGAGCAGGGCTGAAGGCCAGGCTTGAGCCTGGCCGCCGCGCCAGCCTGAAGGCTGGCCTTCGGAAGCCTTGCATACAGGTTCCCTT
>CAZMGB010000021.1:0-56541 GCA_964565775.1 uncultured Dehalococcoidia bacterium | reverse complement strand
GGTAGCCAAGTCTGGAAGGGATAAGCGCTGAAAGCATCTAAGTGCGAAGCCCACCTCAAGATGAGGCCTCCCATCCGCCGCAAGGCGGAGTAAGACCACGGGAAGACTACCCGTTTGATAGGCGGCACGTGTAAGCGCAGCAATGCGTTCAGCCAAGCCGTACTAATGGTCGAGGGCTTGACCTACATTAAGTCCCGCGCACAAAGGAGTATCACCGCCTGTTCGGGAGTGTAGAACGCGGACGTGAAAGAGCGAACGTCTCGTTCGGCGCGTCGCGTTCTTGGTTTCGACGCGGGATGGAGCAGCGGTAGCTCGTCGGGCTCATAACCCGAAGGTCGGGGGTTCGAATCCCTCTCCCGCTACCAATGAAAGCTAATAGCTGGAGGCTGGAGGGCCCGGGACAGGGATGTTCCAGCCTCTAGCTTCAAGCCTCAAGATCGTGTCCTGGTGGTTAGAGCGAGGCGGACCCACCCGTTCCCATCCCGAACACGGAAGTGAAACGTCTCAGCGCTGACGATACTGCCCGGGCAACTGGGTGCGGAAAATAGGCCACCGCCAGGGCGCTTTTTCCAGAGGCTGACCTGCCTCTGGTGCGAGAGGGCTTCTGCCGAAGGGCAGGAGCCCTCTTCCGTATGCTTGTCGGGCGCCGGGCGGCGCGGAGTAGCGCCTTCCCCCTGCGGGCGTGCCGGCCACGGCGCGAGCCTCCTGCTCGGCCGCACTCCTGTGATACACTGGGCTTTCAGAGTCGAGTTCAGGTGTAGCGCTGGAGGACGATATGCCCGTCGATAGCTTCAAGTGGTTGCCCGGAGCCCTGGTTGGCTACTACAAGAATCACCCTGCCAAGAGAGAGGAACCCATCCCCTGGACGCCCCTTCGTAAGCCCCTCAGCGAGTGTCGTTTCGCTCTGGTGACGACCGCCGCCGTCCACGTCATGGGCCGGGAGCCCCCCTTCGATACGGAGCGCGAGGAGCGGGAGCCCACCTGGGGCGACCCCTCCTTTCGCACCATCCCCCGGGACGTGCGCCAGGACCAGATCGGCGCCTGTCACCTCCACATCAACAACAGGGGCATCCTCGCCGACCTGAACGTCGTCCTTCCCATCCAGCGCTTCCTGGAGCTGGAGGCGGCGGGCGAGATCGGCTCCCTGGCGCCCACGCACTATTCCTTCATGGGTTACCAGCTGGACACGACGGAGTGGCGCCAGCGCTACGGACCGGAGGCGGCCCGCCTCGCCCGGCAGGAGGACGTCGACGCTGTCCTCTTAACCCCTGCCTGACCGGACTGCTGTCGCACCGTGCCCGTGCTGGCGCGGTCCTTCGAAGCCGCTGGAATGAGCACGATTCTGGTGACGATGATGCCTTACTGGTCCGAGCGGATCGGCGTGCCCCGCACCGTCGGCCTCGAGTTCCCTTACAGCCACACCCTGGGTCACGCCGGTGATCGGGACGAGCAGATGGCTGTCATTCGTGATGCCTTGCGGGTCCTCCGCGACGCCTCCGAGCCCGGCACGATCGAGCATCTCCCCTATGAGTGGCCTGACTTTCCGCCCGGGGCGGACTGGCGGCGCGAGTGGTACCCGGAGACGCTCCCACCCATTATCCGCTGGATGCGCGAGCAGGCGGAGGCGCGACGGGCCGCCCACCTTGAAGGCGAGTAGGCTCTCCTGGCCCGGTCTCCCTCCGGCGACGGTGAGCACGGTCGTCTGGCCCGACACCTTGTGTCGACCGCGGGTCTCTGTGCCGCTGGGGCTGGGGCTGGGCGAGCGCTGGCGCCCCCAATCTGCCGAGTCTTTTCTTCAGAATCTGCCTATGCTAGAATGCGCAATAGTGGCTGGACGGCGGCGCTCGGCTTGCCCCTACGATATGTTTGTCGCCCGGCTCCGTTCTTGCTAATAAGGAGGACCTTCAGGCTTGACGAGTTTGCGAGAAGAAGGCGACGCCGGAGCTACCGAGGCCGGCAAAGAGGAGCCCACTGGCATGGGGGCGTTGCTCGAGGAAGAGAGTCTCGAGTACAAGCACCTCCGGCGCGGCGACGTCGTTGAAGGCGTCGTGATGGGGACGGACCGCGATGGCGTCGTGGTCGATATCGGCTCCAAGTCAGAAGGCGTCATCCCCCCTCATGAGATGCATTCCCTGGGACCCGAGGGAGCCAGCCGGCTCGCGGAGGGCGATAAGGTTCTGGTCTACATCCTCCAACCGGAGACTCCTGAGGGTCAGATCCTCGTCTCCCTGGATCGGGCGCGAGGCGAGCAAGGGTGGCGCACACTCCAGCAGCGCTTCGAAGACAAGGAGAGCTTCGAGGCGCAGGTGAGCGGCTACAACAAGGGCGGCCTGCTCGTGAACGTCGAGGGCGTGCACGCCTTCGTGCCTCTGTCTCAGGTGGTCGGTGTCCGCCCCAACCGGAGCGAGGAGGGCGAGCCTGGGAGCGGCCTCGCCCACATGGTCGGCAAGAGTCTCCACCTCAAGGTCATCGAGATCAACAGACGTCGGAACCGGGTCATCCTCTCGGAGCGGGCGGCCCTTCAGGAGTGGCGGTCGCAGCAAAAAGAGCGCTTGCTGGGTGAGCTGACCGAGGGCGAGATTCGCCGGGGCAAAGTCAGCAGCGTACGCAGCTTTGGGGTGTTCGTCGACCTGGGCGGGGCGGACGGCCTTGCCCACCTATCGGAGCTCTCCTGGGAGCGAAACAAGGCCCCGGAGGAGATGTTCAAGGTCGGCGACGAGGTCGACGTCTACGTCATGAAGGTGGATACCGAGAACAAGAAGATCGCCCTCAGCCTGCGGCGGGCACAGCCTGAAATATGGGAGGAGATAGTCGATAAGTACCATGTGGGGCAGGTGGTCGTGGGAGTCGTGACGAAGCTCGTCTCCTTCGGCGCCTTCGCGCGGATCGACGGCCCCGTGGAGGGTCTCATTCACGTCTCGGAGCTCGTCGACCGGCGGATCGCTCACCCCAGGGAAGTGGTAGACGAAGGGGAGATAGTGCCCCTCAAGATCGTCCGGGTCGAACGGGACCGCCATCGCCTCGGTCTGAGCCTGCGCCAGGCGCGAGATGAGGGCGAACGGATGGGCTTCACCTTCATGCCGGAGGGCGAGGTGAAGAGCGTGCCCGAGGAGATCCGGGCACAGTATGCCCCGGAGGAGGTGCCGGAGGCCGAGGCGGCGGTGGAGGAGCCGGAGGCCGAGGCGGCGGTGGAGGCGCCTGAGGCCGAGGCAGCGGCGGAGGAGCCAGCGGCTGAGGCAGCGGCGGAGGAGCCAGCGGCTGAGGCAGCGGCGGAGGAGCCGGAGGCCGAGGCAGCGGCGGAGGAGCCAGCGGCTGAGGCAGCGGCGGAGGAGCCGGAGGTCGAGGCAGCGGCGGAGGAGCCGGAGGCCGAGGCAGCGGTGGAAGCGCCGGAGGCCGAGGCAGCGGCGGAGGAGCCGGAGGTCGAGGCAGCGGTCGAGGAGCCGGCGGCTGAGGTGGCGGCAGAGGAGCCGGCGGCCGAGGCAGCGGCGGAGGAGCCGGAGGCCGAGGCAGCGGTGGAAGCGCCGGAGGCCGAGGCAGCGGCGGAAGCGCCGGAGGCCGAGGCAGCGGCGGAGGAGCCGGAGGCCGAGGCAGCGCCCGAAGAAGAGGAGCCCGCCGACAAGTCCGACTAAGTGAGCGGCGATAGTGCACATGGCCCTGGACTTATTTGGAAGCAGCGTGATAACGTGGAATGTGGGTAGGGACGCCGACAGGAGCTGTTGATGGCAGACCGCTTCGACAAGTTCACGGAGAGAGCCCGCCGCGTTCTGACGCTCGCTCAGGAAGAGGCGCAGCGCTTCAATCACAACTACATCGGCACCGAGCATCTGCTTCTTGGGCTGGTGCGGGAAGGCGACGGTGTAGCTGCGAAGGTGCTGGCGAACCTGGGCGTGGAGTTGAACAAGGTGCGCTCTGCCGTCGAGTTCATCATCGGGCGGGGCGACCGGACGGTGCTGGGCGAGATCGGCCTCACGCCACGGGCGAAGAAGGTCATCGAGCTGGCCGTAGACGAAGCGCGACGTCTCAACCATCACTACATCGGGACGGAGCACGTCCTCCTGGGGCTGGTGCGCGAGGGCGAGGGAATCGCCGCAGGCGTTCTCGAGAGCCTTGGCATCAACCTGGAGCGCGTCCGCGCTGAGACGACGCGCATCCTGTCTCAGAGCATGCCCCAGGGTGCCCACCCCGGCGGCCGCACAGCTACCCGCACGCCCACCGTCGACCAGTTGGGCATGGACCTGACGGCGGCCTCCCGGGCCGGGAAGCTTGACCCCGTCATCGGCCGCACTCGTGAGATCGAGCGCGTCATTCAGATACTCTCGCGTCGCACAAAGAACAACCCGGTGCTGATCGGCGAGCCGGGCGTCGGCAAGACGGCCATCGTCGAGGGGCTCGCCCACCGCGTCGTCGCCGGTGACGTGCCGGAGAATCTTCAGGGGAAGCGCCTGCTGACGCTGGACGTCGGCTCCCTGGTCGCGGGCACGAAGTACCGTGGCGAGTTCGAAGAGCGGCTGAAGAAGGTCATCGAGGAGATCAAGGCTTCGGGCAACTGCATTCTCTTCGTCGATGAGATGCACATGCTCGTGGGCGCCGGCGCCGCTGAGGGGGCCGTGGACGCCGCCAACATTCTCAAGCCGTCACTGGCCCGCGGCGAGCTGCAATGCATCGGCGCTACGACGCTGGATGACTACCGCAAGCACGTCGAGCGCGACGCCGCCCTGGAGCGCCGGCTCCAGCCGATCGTGGTGGATGAGCCCACCGTCGAGGAGACTATCGAGATTCTCCGGGGCGTCAAGGAGCGCTACGAGGAGCACCACAAGCTCATCATCTCCGACGAAGCGATCAAGGTCGCCTCCGAGCTTGCTTCCCGCTACGTGGCTGACCGCTTCCTGCCCGACAAGGCGATCGACCTGGTGGACGAGGCGTCGTCCCGTGTGCGCATCCGCAAGTCGGCGACGCCCCCCTCGCTGAAGGAGGCGGGAAAAGGGCTGGAAAGCCTGCGCCGCGAGAAAGACGCGGCCATCGCCTCCCAGCAGTATGAGTACGCGGCGGAGCTCCGCGACCGCGAAGTGAAGCTGCAAGAGAAGATCGAGAAGATGGAGGAGGGCTGGGAGAGCGAGCGCGAGGTCGACAAGCCGGTGGTGACCGATGAGGATATCGCCGAAGTCGTGAGCATGTGGACGGGGATCCCCGTCTCGCGTATCGCAAGCGAGGAGTCACAGCGGCTTCTCCAGATGGAGGACGCCCTGCACAGCCGTATCGTCGGCCAGGACGAGGCGATCACCGCCATCGCCAAGGCGGTGCGGCGCGCCCGCGCCGGACTCAAGGACCCGCGGCGGCCCATCGGTGTCTTCGTCTTCCTGGGTCCGACGGGCGTGGGCAAGACGCACCTGGCGCGGGTGCTGTCCGAATTCATGTTCGGCAGCGAAGACTCGATGATCAAGCTCGACATGTCGGAGTTCATGGAGCGCCACAACGTCTCGCGGCTGGTGGGAGCGCCGCCGGGCTACGTTGGCTATGACGAGGGCGGCCAGCTCACCGATACAGTGCGGCGCAAGTCCTACTGCCTTATCCTCTTTGACGAGATCGAGAAGGCGCATCCGGAAGTCTTCAACATGCTCCTCCAGATCTTCGACGACGGCCATCTCACCGATGCCAAGGGCCGGCGGGTGGACTTCCGCAACACCATCCTTATCATGACGAGCAACGTCGGCTCCGACCTGATCCGTCGCGAGACGACGCTGGGCTTCGCGGGGAAGACCGAGGAGTCGAAGACCGTCGAGCAGCAGTACGAGAAGATGAAGGAGAAGGTGCTCAACGAACTGAAGAACACCTTCCGCCCGGAGTTTCTCAACCGCGTCGACGGGACGGTTGTCTTCCACGCCCTTTCCAGGGAGCACCTCCGCGGGATCGTGGACCTCATGCTGCGTGAGGTCAATAGCCAGCTCGCACTGAAGGGCGTCGGCCTCGAGGTCACCGATGCCGCCAAGGAGTGGCTGGGCGACAAGGGCTATGACCAGGTCTTCGGGGCCCGGCCCCTGCGCCGCCTCATTCAGAACGAGGTCGAGGACCGGCTATCCGAGGCCCTGCTCGAGGGTCGTTTCCAGCCCGGCGAAACCATAGTCATTGACTGCGAGGACGAGCAACTCGTCCTGAAGCACGTCTCCGAACCCGCTATCGCATAGACCGCGGCCACCGAGCACTTGTCGAGGCAGAACGATATCCCTCGGGATCTCCTTCTTTTGTGTGGCGAACAGCATTCGTGTCCCGGCATCGCTGCCGGCGCCGACGGCTTGGGCGGGCGGGCATGCGTCTTAGGGGCCGTACTGATCTGTCCTCCCTGCGGCGGCTGGTGTCCGCGCTGCCGCTGCCTTTCTGGCTCGCCCTCATCTTCCTCCTGGCGCTCATTCTTCGCGTCGTCTTCGTGCTGGCCGTGGCGCCGGTCCCCCCTCCCGATTCTGATCCCGACTGGTACGACACCGTCGCCAGGAACCTGGCTTCGGGCCACGGCTTTGTCCTCAACAATGGAGAGCAGACGGCGTTCTGGCCGCCGGGATACGCGCTGGCCCTGAGCTTCGTCTACGTGCTGTTCGGCTCCGGCCTTACCATCGCCAAGCTGTTCAACGCCGTCGTTGGCGCCCTTACGGTTTTCCCCACGTACGGCATCGGCGCCGCCGTCTTCGGCCGGCGGACGGGGCTCATCGCTGCCCTTCTGCTCGCCCTCTGTCCCGGGCACATCTTCTGGACGCCCATACTGTTCTCCGAGATCATGTTCACGCTGCTCTTCAGCTCCATCGTCTGGCTGCTTCTCGTCGTGTCGCCGGAGTCAAGCTGGCGCCGGCCCCTGCCGCTCATTGGGCTTGGGCTCGCGATCGGGGCGGCGACGCTCGTGCGGGCGCAGGCAAGCATCCTTCTTCTGGTGGCGCTGGCGTACTGGCTGCTGGCTGCCGGCGGCTGGCGGAGGCAGCTCTCGAAGTTGGGCATCGCTTTCGTGGCGGCGGCGGTCCTGGTCCTGCCGTGGACGGTCCGCAACATCGTCACGCTCAAGTCCCCGGTCGTGCTGGCGACCAACGTGGGCTACGACCTCTATATCGGCCATAGCGAACCGGCAGCGGGACGCTTCCGCTTCCCCGACGAGCTGTGGGCAGAGTTCGGCGAACCGGGAACGCTGACGACGGAGAAGGAGCTATCGTTGAACAGCACCGGGTTCCGGCGCGCCCTCGAATTCATCGCGCACCACCCGGAGCAGGAGCCCTGGCTTACCGTGCGAAAGGTCTACTGGCTCTTCCACTCGGACTCCGACAGCCTTCTCTGGATCGAGAGCTTCGACCGGGCGCGGCTCGTCCCGCAGACCAGGGAGCGGATGGAGACGATGGTCGACGCCTACTACTACGGAATGCTGGCGCTGGCCTTGGTGGGGATGCCGCTCTGGGCATCCTGGCGCGACAGACGGCGTCTGCTGTTGCTGCTGGTGCTCGTGCCGTGGTTTGCAGTGCACGCCGTCTTCTTCGGGGAGCCGCGATTCCATCTCCCTGTCCTGCCAATCATGATGCTCCTGGCGGCGACGGTGCCCGTGGCGTTGTGGTCCGCCGGCTGGCGACGGCGCCTGCCGGGCGATGCCTCGGGTGGCTCCGAGGTCGAGGTTCCACCGGGCCCGCGGCAGAACCACGGCGAGCGCAGTTGACCGCGTCCGCCGGATGAGCACGTCGGACGTAGAAGCAGCCGAGGCTTTCGGGCCTCGGCTGCTTCACCAAGCGGGGTTCCGGGCCGCGTGACTATTAAGTGGATAGGATATGTACCGCAGTGGCGGCGGCCTCACCGCGCACCATGCCGCCACCGTTCTCGCACAGCCCCACTTTCGCTCCCTTAACCTGTCGCTCGCCGGCCTCGCCGCGGAGCTGCGAGTAGATTTCGTAGATCTGGGCGACGCCGGTCGCGCCGATGGGATGTCCCTTGGCGAGGAGGCCGCCGCTCGTGTTCACGGGCAGCTTGCCCGTGAGCTCCGTGAAGCCGTTGTCGATGAGGGAGCCGCCCTCGCCCGGGCCGCAGAAGCCGAGCTCTTCGTAGAGGACGATCTCGGCCGGCGCCGAGGCGTCGTGCACCTCCGCCAGATCGAGGTCGCGCGGCCCGACGCCGGCGATCGCGTAGGCGCTCTGGGCCACGCGCTCGCTGATACCGGGCTCGCCGGGCCCGTGGTCCTTGCCGGAGCCCAGCACGGACGCCTGTACGAACACCGGCTTGCTCGTATACTGGCGGGCCTTCTCTTCGCTGCAGAGTACGGCGGCGGCGGCGCCGTCGCCGATGGGCGAGCACATGAGGCGGGTGAGAGGCTCCGCCACCAGGGGAGAGGCCAGAATCTCTTCGAGCGTGTAGCGCTCTCGATACTGGGCGTGCGGGTTGAGGCTGCCGTTGTAGTGGTTCTTCACCGCTACCCGCGCGAACTGCTCCTTGGTCGTGCCATAGCGCTGCATGTGATTTCGGGCGACGGCGGCGTAGAGGTCCATGAACATGCTGCGCGACTTCCCGGCGCCTCCCCCTGAACCCTCGCCTTCTGCCTTCGGGGCCTTCGACTGCGCTTCCTGCGCCGCACGCGCCATGATCTCGCGCACCAGGTCCACGTCGACGGCGGCGCCGATGGCGGCGAAGGAACGCTGCTTGTCCTCGTGGTAGAGCTTCTCGATGCCGAGGGCCAGGGCCACGTCGTACATGCCCGAGGCGACGTAGAGCCAGGCCAGGTGGAAGGCCGTCGACGAGCTGGCGCAGGCGTTCTCGGTGTTGACGATCGGGATGGCGCCGATTCCCATCTCCCGCAGGATTACCTGGCCTCGCACGCACTCCTGGCCCGTAATCAGTCCCGCCGCGGCGTTCCCCACCACGGCCGCCTCGATGTCCGACTTGTCCATGCCGGCGGCCTCGAGGGCTGCGTCCACGGCCTCGCGCCCCAGGTCCTTCATGCCCCGGTCCAGGTACTTCCCGAACCGAGTCATTCCCGCTCCGACTATGGCGACCCTTCGCATATCCGGTACCTACCTTTGCTCTGACCTACGCTCCTTGCGGCTCGGGGCACCATCAAGTTAAACGACTGGGTATCCTCGACGCAAGGGCCGTTTGCTTCATAGTCGCGCCGCCGGTCTCGCCCGGGGCGCCGCGTCAGGCGGAGAAATCGACCTGACGATGACGCATAAGGATGCTCTGTAATATCCCGAGCGCCACGAACAGGGTGAGAAGAGAGCTGCCACCCTGGCTGATGAAGGGCAGGGGAATGCCGGTGACGGGAATGAGGCGGACGTTGACGCCCACGTTGATGAAGACCTGGAACAGAATGAAGATGACGATGCCCGTCGCCATCAACCGGCCGAACGGGTCGCGCGACATGCCGGCCACCCGCATTACCCGAAAGAGAAGGATGATGAAGAGGGCGAACAGCACGAGCGCCCCAACCAGGCCCAGCTCTTCACCCAATACGCTGAAGACGTAGTCGGTGGTTTGTGTTTGGAGGTAGTCGAGCTGCGTCTGCGTGCCGTGGGTGAGGCCCTGACCCAGCAGCCCTCCGGAGCCTATGCTGATCTCCGACTGGAGGATGTTGAAGCCGGAGCCCAGCGAGTCCTTCGCCGGGTCGAGGAAGAGGGCCAGGCGCTCGCGCTGATAGTCGCTCATGACGGCCAGCAGCACGAACGGCACGGAGACGATCGCGCCGCCAAGCAAAGTAAGGACATGCCTGGAACGGGCCCCCGCCATGATGACCATCCCCAGCCAGATGGCGCCGAAGATCACAGCCGAGCCGAGGTCGGGCTCGGCAAAGACCAGGGCCGCCGGCACGAGCGCGATCGCCAGCGAGGTCAGGAAGACCCGCGGGCGCCCCATCTGGTCCTGCCGGTCGGCCAGGTACTTGGCCAGAGCGACTATTAGAACGAGCTTCGCTACCTCCGAGGGCTGGACCAAGGTGCCCCCCACGTCGATCCAGCGCCGGGAGCCGTAGGCGCTCTCACCCACCAGGAGAACGAACGCGAGGGCGGCGAGGGCCGCGACGTAGAGGCCGACGGCAGCGTACCCCAGGGCCCGATAATCGAGGCGCGACATGACGACCATGGCAGCCACGCCGACGGCGGCGAAACCGATCTGGCGCGCCACGGGGTGGGAGAGCACCTCGGCGTTGCTGCCGTAGCTGGCGAGGCTGCCGCTGTAGATGAGTACGGCGCCGTAGGCCACGAGTGCCAGGCTCGTCGCCAGCAGGACGAAGTCGAAGTAGCGCAGACTCTTTAGCCTCATGGGCTCCCCGGTGCCTCGGCCAGGCTATGGCGGTGGAAGTAGTAGTCCAGAATCTGAGATGCCAGCGGTGCGGCGTCCAGGGCGCCGTTCCCCTTCTCGAGGAAGACGACGATCGCCACCTGCGGGTTCTCGGACGGAGCGAAGCCGGTGAACCAGGCATGGCTTTCGTGCTCGCCGCCGGCTAGTGCGGGGCCGAACTCGGCTGTGCCCGTCTTGCCGGCCACGGAGACGCCTGGGACGGCAGCGCGTTCGGCCGTCCCCCAGGAGACCGCCTGCCGCATAGCCTCCCGGAAGACGCTGAGGTCGGAGGGGTCCACATCGAGGTGACGGCGGACCGTGCGCTGGAAAGGCACCAGCACCTTGCCGCTGGCGCTTACGATCTCTCGCACGACGCGCGGGACGAGAACGTCGCCCCCGTTGGCGATGGTGGCGGAGACGTTCACCATCTGGAGGGGCGTCGCAGCCAGGAAACCCTGGCCGATGCCGAACTGGTACGTGTCACCGATGACCCACGGTTCGCCGAGCGTGGCCTCTTTCCAGGCGGGGTCCGGTACCAGCCCCGCCGACTCGCCCGGCAGGTCGATGCCGGTGGGGGCGCCCAGGCCGAAGGCGCGCGTGTAGCGGGCGAGGTTGTCAGCGTCCAGGCCCCGGAAGATCTCGCGGCCGTTTTCATAGTAGCCGCCGGCGAGGTAGTAGAAGTAGACGTCAGACGACATCGCCACGCCGCCGTAGAAGTCGAGGGTGCCCAACGCGGCCCAGTCCCGGTAGACGTAGACGACGCTGGGGTCGTACTGGTTGGGGACCGTGATGTAGCCGTGACTGGTGATAGTTGTGCTCGGGTTGGCGATGCCCTCGGCGAGGGCGGCCACCCCCGTTACTTGCTTGAAGGTGCTGCCGGGCGGGTACATCTCCGACACCGCGTGGTTCACCAGGGGCTTGCCCGGGTCGTTCAGGAGGCGCTGAAAGTCTTCGTCGCTGAGGCTTCCGGAGAAGAGGTTGTCATCGTAGGAGGGCAGCGAGACCATGGCGAGGACCTCGCCGGTGTGAACGTCCATCACCACCACTGTGCCGTCCTTGGAGCCCCCCTGTGCCATGGCTGCCTGGAGCAGCTCCGAGGTCTTCTTCTGGAGGTCGAGGTCGATCGTGAGGACGAGACTCTCGCCCGGCTTGGCCGCTGTCGACTTCAGGGTCCGCACCTCAGCGCCGCGGGCGTCGATCTCCACCTGCTTGCGGCCGGGCGCGCCCCTCAGGACGGACTCGTACGTAGACTCCACGCCTGTCTTCCCTATCCGGTCGTTCAGGAGATAGCCGTCCTTGCGCAGGTCCGCGTATTCAGTCTCGTCTATCGTCCCCACATAGCCCAGGATCTGCCCCATCAGGGGCCCGGCCGGGTAGTTGCGGACGGGCTCCGCCAGCACCGTCACGCCCGGCAGGTCCGACTGCATCTCCCGCAGGGCGAACGCCGTCTCCTGGCTGAGGTCTCGCTTGAGGACCACGGGGCTGAAGGGGTCCTGACCCTCTCGCTGGGCGTCGATATCGAGGGCCATCTTGGTAGCGGGAACATCCAACAGGGTGGCCAGCTCGTCGAGGACACGCCCCTGGTCTTCGCGGGGAAGGTCGGCGGGCACGACGGCGGCCGAGAAGCTGGGGACGTTTTCGACCAAGAGGGTGCCGTAGCGGTCATAGATGAGGCCGCGCGACGCAGTTATCGGCACCTCGCGCAGGCGGTTGTTCTCCGCTCGCAGGCGATACTCCCCACCCTGCACGATCTGCATTCGCACGAGCTGGAGCGCCAGTATGGCGAAGAGAGTGACTACGAGCAGCCGGACGAAGAAGAACTTCTGTCGCAGGACCTGCGATTCGCTGGGGACCTCTCGCTTGCGAGAAGAACGCCATCGTCGATAGTTCTTGGAGAGTCTCATGCTTGTTCGGCGGGAGCAGCCGCGACGGCAGCCCGGCTGGCGGCCCTTAGAAGCTTCTGGCTCTGCGGAGGTCGCTACTGGACAGCCACATCAGGCCATAGAGCGGCGGCATGAGCAGCGTGTTCACGATGGCCGTGGGAACGATCATCCGGCTGAAGCTATCCCACCAGTGTACGGTTTCGCCGGCTAGCCATAAGGTTACCAGAAAGACGGTTTCGTATGCTAGCGTAGCGACGACGATTGTGCCCAGGGCCAGCAGAAAATCGCCCTCGACGATGTGCGTCTCCTTTAGTTCGGCCAGCAGCACGACTGGGATGAGCGCCAGCAGCGCCGCCCCCACCGGCTGGCCGTCGACGAGCCCGAGCCCGATGCCCGCCATCGGCACTACCACCAGCGCCTCCCCCTGGCCCCGCACCATGGCCCAGCAGACCGCCAGAACGAGGACCACGTTAGGATGGGCGCCGAGGAGGGAAAACGCTGGCACGACGCTCGTCTGCAGGATGACGGCCATGAGGAGCACGGCGGCAGCCAGGTAGTACCTCACGGCGGCTCCAGGTGGCGCGGGCTGAAGCTGGTCAGGATGAGCACCGTCTCCAGGTCGCTGAAGCGGGCCAGCGGCTCCACCGTCACGTCCTTGAAGAGCTCCTGGCGGACGCTTCCGAGGGAGGCCACCGTCCCGATCACCAGGCCCGGCGGGAAGCCGCCGCCCACGCCCGACGTGACAACGGTGTCGCCCTCCTTGACCTGCTCCGCCTGGCGCAGAAACTCCATCGTCAGGCGACCACTGTAGCTGCCGGCCACGATACCCTGGGCTCTGCTGCCCTGGATCATGGCGCTGACGGCGCTGTTCGGATCGGTGATGAACGTGACCCAGGAGTAATCATCAAGGACCTTGGTGACGGTGCCCACCAGCGTGCCGCCCTCCGTGAGCACCACCATGTCTTCCTTCACCCCGTCCTGCTTGCCGCGGTCGATGGCGACCATCTCCTTCAGGTTACTCGGTTCGCGGGCGAAGACGTTCGCCGCCAGGAACTCCTCCTGCGGCTGTGTCTCCTTGAGCTGGAGCAGCTTGCGCAGCTCCGTTAGCTTGCTCTCGCCCTCCTGGAGGCGGGCGATTTCGGCGGTGAGCTGCTCGTTCTCAGTGCGTAGTCGCTCGTTTTCCTGTCTGAGGTTATCGGCCTCGCCGATATTGTCGAAGAAGTCGTCCACCGGCTTGACGGTGGTCGTGAGGGCTCGCTGCGCGGGCGACACGACGAAGAGGGCGGCGTTCTCCACGGGAGCGAGGAATCCGGCCCGAGAGAGGAGAATGAGGAGTGTGCCGACCACGACCATGGTGAGCGTCCACAGCACGGTGCGCGAGGTCATGCTGCACTCCTTCTCGTCTGTGGGATGCGTGGCTGCCGCAACGTCGTGGCTGTTCGGGGGATCGCAGGACCGGGCGCGGGGTCTGCCCTAGCGAGGGGGCTTTCGCGTTGCCAGCCTGGACTGCACCTTCGCCAGCATCCCTGCCTCTTCCAGGACCTCTCCGGTGCCTCGCACCACACAGGTGAGGGGATCCTCGGCGACGTAGACGGGGAACTTGGTCTCCTGGGCGATGCGGCGGTCGAGCCCGCGCAAGAGGGCACCGCCTCCGACGAGAGCGATGCCCCGGTACATGAGGTCGGAGACGAGCTCCGGTGGCGTCACCTCGATGGCCGAGCGCACAGTGTCGACGATGGCGTTGATGGAGCCCGAGAGGGCGTCCCGCAGCTCGACGGTGCTGACCTCTACTGACTTGGGCAGGCCCGTCGCCAGGTCACGCCCGCGTATCTCCACCGACCACTCCTCATCCAGGGGATAGCCGGAGCCGGCCTCGATCTTGATGTCCTCGGCCATGCGCTCGCCGATGAGCATGTTGTGGACCTGGCGGGCGTAGGCGATGATCTCCTGGTCCATCTCGTCACCGGCGATGCGGATCGACGTGCTCACAACAACGCCGCCGAGGGCGATGACGGCCACCTCCGTGGTGCCGCCGCCAACGTCGACGATCATACACCCGTTGGGCTCCATGATGGCAAGACCGGCGCCGATGGCGGCGGCCATGGGCTCCTCCAGCAGGTAGGCGGAGCGGGCGCCGGCGTTGAGCGCGGCCTCGTGGACGGCCCGCTTCTCGACCTCAGTGACGCCGCTGGGGATGCCGATGACGACGCGCGGCCGGGGGATGCCGAAGCCGAAGCGGTCGTGTACCGCCCGGATGAAGTATTGGAGCATCCGCTCGGTGACGTCGAAGTCCGAGATGACGCCGTCCTTGAGGGGGCGGACGGCGACGATGTTGGCCGGCGTGCGACCGACCATGCGCTTGGCCTCGGCGCCGATGGCCAGGATCTTCTTCGATATCTTGTCCACCGCGACCACCGAGGGCTCGTCGATGACGATACCGCGACCCTTGACCATGACGAGGGTGTTCGCTGTACCCAGGTCAATACCGATGTCATGTGAGAAGAGGCCTAGCAGGGCGGATAAGGGATTGGTCAAGGGAACCTCCCTGCCCGCACGTTGAGAAGCGTGCCGCCGCATCCGCCGGCGACTCGGTCTCCGGCAGGCACCGCACGGGATTATAACGCATGCGACGTTATGTGAAAAGAGGGAAACGCGAGGAAGACGTAGACGTTTCAGTTAGGTCAGTGACCCTAATCGAAACGGTGAGAGCCTAGCGGCCCTTGAACTGCGGCTGCCGCTTCTCCAGGAAGCTGCGCATGCCTTCGATGACGTCCTCGCTGGTCTGGCAGATTCGGCTCAGGTACTCCTCGAACAGCGTATGCTCTTCGAGGTCGGGGCATATGGCTCGATACGTGAGGCGCTTCGTCACCTCGAGGGCGAGGGAGGGCCCGCGGGCGATGCGGGCGGCAAGATCGAGGGCTGTCGGCAGCAGCTCCTCCTCGGGCAACACCCGGCTCACGAGGCCAATGCGGAGCGCCTCGTCGGCGTCGATGAGGTCGGCGCTGTACATGAGCTCCAGGGCCTTGCTCATGCCCACCACGCGCGGTAGCAGGTAGGTGCAGCCGAAGTCGGGGCTCAGGCCGCGGCGGACGAAGACCGTGCTGAAGCGGGCTTTCTCTGAGGCGATGCGAATGTCGAAACCGAGGAGGACGGCGAATCCTGCCCCTGCCGCCGTACCGTTGATGGCGGCGATGGTGGGCTTCTGGCAGGCCAGGACATCATAGGTGACCAGATAGGGGGAGCGGAGCTTCTGCCCTCGGCTCTTCTCCTCGGGACGGCCCGCCGACTGGGGCGAGGCGGTGGCCGCGGCGGCGGTCACGTCGGTGCCGGAGCAGAAGCCGCGGCCGGCGCCCGTCACCATCAGCACCTTGGCATTGTCGTCATCGTTCACGCGGCCGAGGGCGTCCTGGAACTCATGCCAGGAAGCCCAGCTCATGGCGTTCAGCTTGTCGGGCTTGTTCAGCGTGATGGTAGCGACCCCCTCTTGGACGTCGAACAGAATGTCACGGTAGTCCATGGTGTTACCGTTCCTTTCGTGATGCCTGCTGGTCTCGCCGCCTCCAGCAGCAAGGGACGGGATGTTGGCTCAGTCCGGTGAGCCCATGGGCTAGACCTCCGGTGGCGCTACGCCCAGCGCATACGACAGGCCAAGGCTGCCGTCCTACGGTGCGCGCCGGATGATGGAACGCGGGACTGTCTTCCGCAGCCTGCGGCTGCCAGCTAGACCGTTACCCTTACCAGCTCGACAGGCTCTCTCTCGTCCAGCACCGGCTCTCCCGCCTTCATGAGCCCCTCGACAAAGCCCAGGATCGCCTCTTTGGCGTTCTCCAGCGCCTCTTCTCTCATCGCTCCCTCCGTGATGCAACCCGCAAGCGCCGGGACCCGGACCGTATAGCCACGTCCCTCATCGTCAGGCTCGAGCACCACTGTGTAGCGCATCACAGCGAAATAATAGCAGGGATCGCAGGGCTGAAGCCCTGCAGCTACATCGTTACTGCGCTACGCCCAGCGCCTCCGGCAGGCTCACGCTCCCATCATACAGGGCGCGGCCGAGGATGACGGCCTCGACGCCCGTCTTCGCCAGACGGCGCACGTGGTCGATGCTGGCGATGCCGCCCGCGGCGATGACGGGCACCCCGACGGCCTTCACCAGCCTGGCGATGGCGCTGAAGTTGGGGCCGCGCATCGTCCCGTCGCGGCCGATGTCGGTGAAGACGAAGCGCTGCACCCCGATCGCGGCCATGCGACGCGCCAGGCCCTCTGCCGTCTCGGAAGATCCCTCGCGCCAGCCCTCCGTGGCGACGCGGCCGCCCCGGGCGTCCACCGACACCACGAGCGCCTCTCGATAGAGAGCGCAGGCGTTCGCCACAAGCACCTCGTCCTTGACCGCCGCCGTGCCCACCACTACCCGGTCCGCGCCCAGCTCCATATAGCGGTCGATGACGTCGATCTGACGGATGCCGCCCGCGACCTGCACCGGCACGTTCGCCGCCTTCAGGATGCGCCCGATGACGGCATCGTTGACCGGCTCGCCCTCTCTGGCGCCGTCGAGGTCGACCACGTGCAGGCGCTGTGCCCCCTCCTTCTGCCAGCGCTCGGCGACGAGCAGCGGGTCGTCCGAAAAGACGGTCTCGCGCGCGTAGTCGCCCTGGTAGAGGCGCACGCAACGGCCGCCGCGGATATCGATGGCCGGGATGACCTCCATGGGAGAGACGCCTTTCTTCGGAAGGAGCACGGGTGAGCCGTCAGGGGAGGCGGATCTCGATGGGAAGGGTCAGCGCTCCTCGCGCCGGCGCAGCTCCGCCTCGATCAGCCGCCGCTCCACGTCCGGACCCCAGAGCCTGGGAGCGACGAAGGCTGAGAAGAACTGTACAACTAGGAAGATGCCCCAGATCAGCGCCACCCACTGCACCCAGAATCCGCCGCCCGTGGCCAGATCGATAAGGAAGAAGGCAAGGTTGAGCAGGACGAAGAAGAAAGCGTGGCGAAGGAAGCGCAGCCTCGACCGCACGCGGCGGCGGACCAAACGGTACGTCTCATCATGCACGTCTTCGAACCTCCACTGATCCCACTCCATGCGAGAGGCGCCGAGCAAGGTCTCGAGCTCTATGCCCTCGAAAGGTTCCTCCTCGGCGCAGCACCCCTATGCCTCCCGCCCGCCGCCGAGCGCCGTCGAGAGGAAGTTGGCGTAGATGCGCAGCCCGGCCTCGCCGCTCTTCTCCGGGTGGAACTGGGTCGCCACCAGGCTGTCGAGGGCGACGACGCAAGGGAACGTCACCCCGTACTCAGTCTCGCCTATGACCACGGAGGGGTCATCGGGCTGGGGGTAGTAGCTGTGCACGAAGTAGAAATAGGAGCCGTCGGGAATGCCGCGAAAGACGGGATGGTCCGCCTTCTGGCGCACCCGGTTCCAGCCCATGTGGGGCACCTTCAGGCCGGGCGGCAGTCGCAGCACCCTGCCGGGCACGATGCCCAGGCACTCGTGCTCGCCGCCCTCCTCGCTCACCGAAAGGAGGGCCTGGAGCCCCATGCAGACGCCGAGGAAGGGCCCGCCCCGCTCGATGTAACGCCGCACCGGCTCGACGAGGCCGCGCTCGCGCAGGTTGCGCATCGTGTCGGCGGCGGCGCCGACGCCGGGCACGATGAGAGCCTCGGCCGAATCGACGTCGTCGGCGCGGCCCGACACGGTGGCCTCGTAGCCGGCGCGCGCGACAGCGCGGGCAACGCTACGCAGGTTCCCCGCTCCATAGTCAACAATCACAATTCGACGCGCCATGGCCTCATTCTAGCATCTTCTGCATGTGCACCACATCGAGCCAGCGGCCGAACTTGAACCCCACCTCCGGAAACGTGCCCACGTGCCGGAAGCCGAACCGCTCGTGGAGGTGGACGCTGACCGCGTTGCCGCCGTCGATCAGCGCCACAATCGAGTGAAGCCCGCCACGCTGGCCCGCCTCGATCAGACGGTCGAGCAAAGCAGCGCCGATGCCCTGCCCCCGGAAGTCCCCGCGGACGTAGAGGGAGTCCTGCGCCGTGAATCGATAGCCCGGCTTCGGGCGGAAGGGCGACAGGCTCCCCCAGCCGACGACCGTGCCCCCCATCGTTGCCACCAGGACGGCGTAAGGCGGGCGATGCTCCCCCCACCACCGCCGTTGCTCCTCCCACGTCCGCGGCTCCAGGTCGAAGGTGGCTGTGGTGCGGAGGACGGCGTCGTTGTAGATCTCCAGGATCGCCCGCTGGTCGGCTTCGGTGGCCTCGCGAAGGGTGTAGTCGCTCACGGCAGCCCTCCTTCCTGTGACAACGATAGCAGCAGGATATTACGAGGATGTTTCGTCGCGCTGGTGCCGGCTTGCTATACTAGACCCGCCATGACCTCCGACACCAACCTCCAGACCGCCAAGCTGCGCGTCGAGGAGCTGCGCTCTCAGATCAACTACCACGACTACCGCTACTACGTCCTCAACGAGCCCGAGATCAGCGACGCCGAGTACGACCAGCTCATGCGCGAGCTGCGGCGCCTGGAGGAGCAGCACCCCCAGCTCATTACGCCCGATTCGCCGACGCAGCGGGTCAGCGGCCAGCCCGTCGAGGCGTTCGGCATCGTCGAACACCGCGTGCCGCTGCTGAGCCTGGCCAACGCCTTCGACGACGAGGAGCTGGGGGCCTGGCACCGCCGCGCCTCCAACCTCGCCGACAGCGACGCCTTCGCCATGGTCTGCGAGCCCAAGATCGACGGCCTCGCAGTCGCCCTCGTCTACGACGGTGGGCGCTTCGTCCAGGGGGCGACGCGCGGCGACGGCGTGCGCGGCGAGAACATTACGGAGAACCTGAGAACGATCCGCAGCATCCCCCTCTCGCTCGCCGGCAAGGACGCGCCTTCCCGGTTTGAGGTGCGCGGCGAGGTGTACATGCCGAAGAGGGCCTTCGAGCGGCTCAACGAGGAGCTCGCCGACCGGGGAGAGCGCCTCTTCGCCAACCCCCGCAACGCCGCCGCCGGCTCCGTCCGTCAGAAGGACCCCCGCATCAGCGCCCGGCGACCGCTCGATATCTGGATCTACGCCCTGGGCTGGGCCGAGGCCCCGATTCCGGCCACCCACTGGGAGACGATGCAGTGGCTGGCCTCGCTGGGCCTGCGGGTCAACCCCGACAATGTCCGCTGCGAGGCGATCGAAGGCGTGACCCGCCGCTACCACGAGTGGGTGGAGAAGAGGGAGGCCCTCGACTACGAGATGGACGGCATGGTCGTCAAGATCGATGACCTTTCGCTCCAGGACCGCCTCGGGTACGTGGGGCGCGAGCCGCGATGGGCGGTCGCCTACAAGTTCCCGCCCACCCAGGCCACCACCAAGCTCGAGGACATCCGCGTCAACGTCGGCCGCACGGGCAGCCTCAACCCCTACGCCGTCCTCACGCCGGTGGTCGTGGGCGGCGTCACCCTGAAGCTGGCGACGCTCCACAACGAGGACGACATCCGGCGCAAGGACATCCGCATCGGCGATACGGTCATCGTCCAGCGCGCCGGCGAGGTCATCCCGCAGGTCGTCGGGCCCGTCGTCAGCAAGCGCACGGGCCGCGAGTGCCCCTACGCCATGCCGGAGAGATGCCCCGTCTGCCGGACGCCCGTCGTCCGCCCTCCCGGCGAGGCGATGAGCTACTGCCCGAACCGCGCCTGCCCCGCGCAGGCCTTCCGCCTGCTCACCCACTTCGTCTCCCGCGGCGCCATGGACATCGACGGCGTCGGCGAAGCGCTGGGCGCTGCCCTCCTGAAGGCAGGCCTGGTGCATGACCCCGCCGACCTGTACTACCTGACCGACCAGCAACTGCAGCGAACCAAGCAACAGGTGCAAGGGGTCATCTCATCGGTCCGGGAGGCGGTGGCGGCGACCGAGAAGCTCACCAAGGCTCAACTGGCGGTATTAAAAAGATTAACCGGCGACATGCTCTCCGACCCAGTGAAGGTTGCCGACGTTACTGCGAACTATAGCCTCACCCCGGAGAGGCTCCTGGCCCTGAGGGAGAGGGTGGATGAGGCCCTGCCTGTGGCACTGAAGGCAGTCGGAGCGAGCCACAACCTGGCCTGGGAGCACGCGGTCACGTTGGAGATGCTGGCGGACAAAAGCATCGCGAACATCGTCGACTCCATCGCCGCCAGCAAGGAGCGCTCGTTGGATCGCCTCATCTTCGCCCTCGGCATCCGCCACGTCGGCAGCGAGATGGCGGAGGTCCTGGCGCAGCACTTCGGCAGCCTGGACGCCCTGGCGCGGGCCAGCGAGGAGGAGCTTGTCGCTGTGCCCGCCGTCGGCCCCAAGATCGCCGAGAGCGTCCACGACTTCTTCCGCGACGAAAACAACTGCCGTGTGATCGAGAAGCTGCGACGGGCCGGCGTGCGAACGGAGGCGCCGGCGGGAGCGGCCGCCCCCCGCGAAGGGCCCCTCACCGGCCTGTCCCTCGTCGTCACCGGCACGCTCAGCCGCTGGTCGCGGAGCGAAGTGGAGGGGCTGATCAGGAGCCTCGGTGGCAGCGCCGGCTCCAGCGTGACGAAGAAGACCGACTACGTGGTCGTGGGCGAAAGCCCCGGCTCCAAGCTGCGGAAGGCCGAGCAGTACGGCGTGCCCGTCCTCGACGAGGAGGGGTTCGAGACGTTCCTGCGGGAGCGGGGCGCCCAGACGTAGCGGAGGCCCTGGAGAACGCGAAAGAGGCGCTCTGGGGCTTCGCCGAGGGGCTGATGAAGGCGGCAGGGCCGGTTCCCGAGGAGAAGCAGCCCGTCGAGCTGGCTACAGTGACGGCCTAACCGCCTCGACGCCGGCGAGCGGCTCTTGCGGCGGTTAGTCTCATCATGTATCATGTAGTATCATGACGACCGCTGGCAGCGAGTGGCTGACCGTCGCCGAGGCCTGTGGCTACCTCAGAGTGACCAGAGCCACTCTCTATCGCTGGGCTCGGCAGGGGCGGGTGCGCCTGTACAGGCTTGGTGTCCGCACGACACGTGTGAGACGCTCGGACCTGGACCGGATGGCCCTGCCTCAGGAGTATCCCGAAGCGCAGGCCTGGACGAAGCTCTCGGAGGCCAGTTTCGCCATAGACTGGGACAACGAGAAGGACGCCGCGTACGATAACTGGAGGGAGCTCTATGGCGTACGCGAAGGGTGACGTAGTTCTGGTGCCGTTCCCCTTCACCGACCTGTCGGCTGCGCGGGTTCGCCCGGCCGTCGTTGTCAGCTCCGACCGCTACAGCGCCCACACCAGCGACATCATCGTAGCTATGGTTACGAGCCAGCCGCAGACTGGACCCGCCGACTGCGCCTTGCGGGACTGGCAACAGGCCGGGCTGGTCTACCCCTCCTGGGTGCGCGCCAAGCTCGCCACTCTGGCACAGGGTCTGATCCGGTTCTCGCCCGGGCGTCTTTCCGGTCGCGACGTGAAATCGGTGGAGGGGGCGCTGAGGATGGCGCTCGGTCTAGGGGGGCGTCGCTGATGCTGACGAAGCGTATAATCCCCTGCTTCGACGTCAAGGACGGGCGGGTCGTCAAGAGCATCACCTTTCTCAACCCCCGCGACGCCGGCGACCCCGTGGAGCTCGCCGCCCTCTACGACGCGGAGGGCGCCGACGAGCTCGTCTTCCTCGACATCACCGCCTCGCCCGGCCGCCGCAAGACGGTCGTCGAGATGGTGCAGCGGGTCGCGGACCAGGTGTTCATCCCCTTTACCGTGGGCGGCGGCATCCGCAGCACCGAGGACATGCGCCTCATGCTGGAGTCGGGCGCGGACAAGGTCGGGATCAATACGGCCGCCGTCGAGAACCCCGGTCTCATCACCGAGGGGGCGCAGCGCTTCGGCAGCCAGTGCATCGTCGTCGCCATCGACGGCAAGAGGACGGGGCCCCATCGCTGGGAGGTGCACACGTACGGCGGCGACCTTGCGGGCGGGCGTCCCACAGGCCTCGATGCCGTAGAGTGGGCGCGGCGGGCGGTGGAGCTGGGGGCCGGCGAGCTGCTCATCACGGGCATGGACGCCGACGGCACGAAGGCCGGCTACGACATCGGCCTCACGCGCGCCATATCCGAGGCGGTCGAGGTGCCCGTCATCGCCTCGGGCGGCTGCGGCGAGCCCGCGCACATGTACGACGCCATCGTCGAGGGCAAGGCGGACGCCGTGCTGGCCGCCAGCATCTTCCATTTCGGCACCTACAGGATCCGCGAGACGAAGGAGTACCTGGCGTCGCGGGGCATCCCGGTGAGGCTCTGATCCCACGTAGCGGCGACCTTCTCCGCCAGAGGCGGATGCGCCTTCGGCGCAAGGTCGCCAGGAGCGATTCGACGCGGAGGGACGTGGTGGAGGGCTGAAGCCCTCCTCTACGGGGGAGAACGATGATGCTGCAATTCAACCGCGACGGCCTCATACCTGCCATCGTCCAGGACGACGAGACGGGTGAGGTGCTGACCCTGGCCTATATGAGCGAGGAGTCGCTGCGGCGAACGCTGGAATCGGGCCAGGTCTGGTTCTATAGCCGCAGCCGCCAGGAGCTGTGGCACAAGGGGGCCACCTCCGGCAACTACCTGAACGTCCGGCGCATTTTTCGGGATTGCGACGACGACGCACTCCTGGTGCGCGCGCAGCCGACGGGCCCCACCTGCCACACCGGCGAGCGCTCCTGCTTCTATCGAGAGCTCGACGGCGATTAGGGACCCAACAATCGGGGAGGGAATGGCCATGCGCAATGCTAGGCGGGGACTGAAACAGCCGGCGACTGGTGCCCCGAATCATGAGGGGGAGCAATGGGTGGAAGAGGAAATTCCATGGGACGATGTGCCTAAGAAACGGCGCCGCAAGCTCAGCGATTCGCAGCTAGAGCAGCAGTACGACTCTGCTACCACCCGCATCGTCACGCAGCGAAATGACTTCCTAATTCCGCAGCTACTCGAAGCCTTCAGGCAGGACCAGTATCTCAACCTTACTCCCGCGTATCAGCGGCGGTTGAGATGGGACAGGAAGATGAAGTCCCGACTCATAGAGTCGCTTCTGATGAATGTCCCCATACCCCCGGTATTCCTTTATGAGACTGACTATGCGAGATACGAAGTCATGGACGGGCAACAAAGGCTCAGCACAGTAAAGGAGTTCTTTGCAAACGAGTTTGAACTAACTGGCTTGCAGAAGTGGGCCTCCCTAGACGGGCGCAGATGGAAGGATCTCCCAGAACGTATAAAGGCGGGCTTGAACCGCCGGTCTATCTCAGCCGTCATTCTACTGGCAGAGACTACTCGGACTGAGGAGGAGTCTCAGGAGCTTCGCAGATTCGCCTTTGAGCGCCTCAATACCGGAGGAGTCAAGCTGAATCCTCAGGAAATCCGCAACTGCATGTACGCAGGTCCCTTCAATGACCTTCTGCACGAGCTTTCTCGCCATCCCCTGTTCACTAGGATTTGGGACATACCGCGAAGAACAAGGGGCGAGGAAACCCATCCGGCGCCCGAACTACTCAGGAACTCGATCTATCGACAGATGGGCGACTGCGAGATTGCCCTGAGGTTCTTTGCCATCCGGGAGACGGACAGCCTGGCAGGGAGCATGAAGGCGTCCCTTGACAACTGTATGATGCGCCACCTGAATCCGCCTCCCGACGTAGCGAGGCTCCGGGTTGAGTACTTGGACTGTCTCGAGACTGCCCATCGCATTTACGGGGATCGCACGTTTCGCCTTGCACCTAGCCCGGCCAGAAAACGCGGCCCGTTGTCAAGGCCGCTGTACGATGCCGTCATGGTTGGCATCGAGCGCCAACTGCAGGGTGTCAGTCAATCAGAGCGCGAAGGCATAAAGGATGCACTGGTCGCAGGGTCCGCTCTTGTCGTGGAAAGGACCAACGAACTCCTGGGATCGGAGGACACATACGAACTTCTCGTTGGTCGGGCGAACACCAGGAAGTCCACAGTTGAGCGCGTCGATCTGCTGACGCGGCTTTTTGCCGGGGTGCTTGAGGGGCAACAGTGAGGAGCATACTGCAAACGTTCCTCGGACATCTGAATGATGTCGAGAGGAACGTGAGTCTCGTTGAAGACCTGAGGGTGCTGGGGGCGGCAAGCGCCCCTCGGAGTGCGCTCCGCGGCCCACTGGGAAGGGCGGCTGGTTCTGTGAGGGGGACAATCCGGTCGCAGAGAACCTGGGAAACCATAGCCCTGGACGGGTCCTTGCTGTATCTCTCTGCCCAGTTCGAGGTTGCCGTCAGGGATCTTGTGGAAGAGCTTGTGCGCCTTAAGTGCCAGAAGGTCTCGGTGTATACCGATTTGCCGGAGGATATCCGGGTTCAGAACTTACGTTTCATTGGGGACTTGTTGCGCAGGGGGCCGGAGAACCCACGCGACCCCACTGTGGACTACGTACAGGTTGTTGAGGATCTCATTCAATGCCACCGCATGGGGACCCCAGTAAGGCTCTATGCGGGAGGCTTTTCTCAGCACGACAGGAACTTGTGGCCCGACGAGCTCAAGGATCTCATGAGACGGGCGGGCGTCACAGAGCTCTGGCCGCAAATCTGTGGCGACCAGGTTCTGCAGCAATACCTGAACTGCGCAGGCCAGGGTACCACGGTTGTGTCCGCAAGAGGCAGGCTGTCGCAGTTCATATCAGACCGGAACGCGATTTCCCATCGGGGCCCGGGCTACCAAACCATTGGGCCTTCTGTCATGTTGGACTACGTGGGGTTTTTCAGGTGCCTCATGCCAGCTCTAGTGGGCGTGCTCGAATCGCACCTGCAGGAGTTCGCCGCCCCCTAGGCGCTGACGAGTGCGCCTGACTCCCGGGTCCATGGGCAAGACAAAGGGCCAGGCTTCAAGCCTGGCCCTTCGCTGTCCTCTCCGCTGGTCGGGAGGTGCTAGACGTTGATGACGGCGTCCGCCTCCAGCTTGATATCGTTCAGGGTGGCGGCGCCGACGACCTCTGCCCCCTCGATGAAGTCGCCGCGGTCAATGCCCAGCAGCATGCAGCTCTGCTCGCAGACCATGAGCTTGACGCCGGCCCGGACTGCCCGCGAACGTCCAGGGTGCGGTCGGCGCGTACGCTAGTGGTCACTGACTACCTCCGCTTCAAGGGGTGGGCCCGCTCGTAGTGGCTCCGGCCGCCCTGGTGGGCCGTTCACTCGGCTGCCTGGGTCTATTTTGACATTGTCAAGTATCTTTGTCAAGTAAGCCGCCGCACAAACGAAGAGGCCCGACGCTGGTCGGGCCTCTTCGGTGGGGTTCCTAGTCCTTGATTCCGTAGCGGCGTTTGAATCGCTCGACACGGCCGGCGGTGTCGACGAGGCGCTGTTCGCCTGTGAAGAAGGGGTGGCAGCGGCTACAGACCTCCAGGTGGAGCCGTGGCTTCGTCGAGCGAGTCTGCCATGTGTTGCCGCAGGCGCACTGCACCGTCGTTTCGAGGTATTCGGGGTGTATCTTGGGTTTCATCTCCGGGTCCTCGCTGGCTCGATGGGCCGGGCCAGGCTTGGGACAACTCAAGCGGACTGCTCGGCCGAGGCGTGGACGCTGACCTTCTTGCGGCGCCCCTTAGCGTAGGGCTCGAACTTCACTGTTCCCTTGACCAGCGAGTAGATGGTGTAATCGCGCCCCAGGCCCACGTTGCGCCCGGGGTGGATGCGCGTGCCCCGCTGGCGCACGATTATGGTTCCCGGCAGGACCAGTTGCCCGTCGAACCGCTTCACGCCCAGTCGCTTCGACTGGCTATCGCGACCGCCTTTGGTGCTGCCGCCGCTCTTCTTGTGTGCCATGGCTAGCCCTCTGCCTCAGTCTCCTTGCGGCGCCGGCGAGCCTTGGGCTTCTCGCCGTCGGCCTGGATCTCGCGTATGGCGAGCCGCGTGTAGCCCTGGCGATGGCCGGTCTTGGCGCGGTGGCGCGTCTTGGCCTTGTACTTGAAGACGATGACCTTCTTACCGCGACCGTGGGCCACGACCTCCGCCACTACCTTCGCCCCAGCCACCGTCGGTGTGCCGACTGTGACGTTCCCGCCGTCAGCCAGCAGGAGGACCTCGCTCAGCTCCACGCGCTCACCCTCGGGCGCCTGAAGCCGCTCGACATCGATGGTGCCGCCCTCCTCGACTTTGTACTGCTTACCGCCCGTGCGGACAACGGCGTAGACCAAGGCTTTCCCTCTCGTGCGAATACGCCTCTGATTCTACCTTTAGGGTCGGGTTGAGTCAAACCTATGTGCTGAGCGGGCTGCACCCGGCGCGAATGAGCCGGGCCGTCAGCGGCCCGGCTCCCGGCAGCCCCGGCGAGCAGTGTTGGGTCCTACTCGGTGCCCGACGGCTCGTCCTGGAGGCGGATCGTCGCCTGGCCGCCCTCCCAGGCCAGCCCCGGCTTGCCGAGCTTCGGCTCGGCGGCAGGCTCTTCGCCGGGTGCCTCCGCCTCGGGCGGCTTCGTCTCGGGTCCGCCCTCTTCCGGTCTTGCCAGCGGCACTTCTGCGTCGGGCGGCGCCTCCAGCACGGCTGTCAGGGTATCGCCCTCGAGGGTCTCCTCCTCGAGCAGCGTATGTACCATCTGTTCCAGCTTCTGGCGGTGCTCCGTGAGGACCTTCTTTGCCGTGTTGTATGCCTCGTCGATGATGCGGCGCACCTCGTCGTCGATCTCCTCCGCGACCTTCTCGCTGTAGTTGCGCTGCTCGGAGATCTCGCGCCCCAGGAATACCATCTCCTCCTTGCGTCCGAAGGTGCGCGGGCCCAGCTTCTCACTCATGCCCCACTGAGTGACCATCTGGCGGGCGATGCGCGTCGCCTGCTCGATGTCGTTCTGAGGGCCGGTGGTCATCTCGCCCAGGGCGAGTTCCTCCGCGACGTGGCCACCCAGGGTCGCCGCCAGCCTGGCCTGGAACTGGGTGCGGGTCGCCAGGTGGCGGTCCTCCTCGGGCAGGAAGCGGGTGAAGCCGCCCGCCATGCCGCGCGAGACGATGCTGATCTTGTAGGGCGGGTCGGCGTCGGGGAGGAGATACCCCACCAGTGCGTGGCCGGACTCGTGATAGGCGATGATCTTCTTCTCCCTGGGGCTGATGACGCGAGACTTGCGTTCCGGCCCGGCGATGACCCTGTCTACGGCTTCGTTGAACTCGTCCATGCCGATCTTCTTCTTGCTGGCGCGGGCGGCGAGAATTGCGGCCTCGTTCACCAGGTTCGCCAGGTCGGCGCCGGAGAAGCCGGGGGTCTGCTTGGCCAGCACCTCCAGGTCCATCTCCTTCTCGAACGGCTTGCCCTTTGTGTGCACCTCGAGGATGGCCTTGCGCCCCTTGACGTCGGGCGAATCCAGGACGACGTGCCGGTCGAAGCGACCGGGTCGGAGGAGGGCCGGGTCGAGGATGTCGGGTCGGTTGGTGGCGGCAACGACGATGACGTTGGTGCTGGTGTCGAAGCCGTCCATCTCCACCAGGATCTGGTTCAGGGTTTGCTCGCGCTCGTCGTGGCTGCCGCCGAGGCCGGCGCCGCGGTGCCTGCCCACGGCATCGATCTCGTCGACGAAGACGATGCACGGGGAGTTACGCTTCGCCTGCTCGAAGAGGTCGCGCACGCGCGAGGCGCCCACACCGACGAACATCTCGACAAACTCGGAGCCGCTGATCGAGAAGAAGGGCACGGCCGCCTCGCCGGCGACGGCCTTCGCTAGCAGCGTCTTGCCCGTGCCCGGCGGCCCCACGAGGAGCACGCCCCGCGGGATGCGCGCACCCAGGGCGGCGAACTTCTCCGGGTACTTCAGGAACTCTACGACCTCTTTTAGCTCTTCCTTCGCCTCCTCCACTCCCGCGACATCCGTGAACGTGATGGTGGACCTGTTACCCGTAAAGACGCGCGCCCGGCTGCGTCCGAAATTCATGGCCTGCGAATTCGACCCCTGCGCCTGGCGCATGATAAATATCAGAATCGCACCGAAGATGATGAGCGGCAGGAAGTTGATTAAGATGCCGATCCAGTTGCCGAAGCTGTCGCTGCCCTTCACCTCGACGTTGACGCCGTTCTGGCCGCCTACCTCGACGCCGTTGTCCTTCAAGATCTGGACGATGCTGGAGCCCGATTCCTTGCGCGACTTGTATTCCTGCTGGTTGTTCTTGAGGATTATGGTAAGGGAGTCGCCCTTGGCCTGGATCGTATCGATCCGCCCGGCGCGGGCGTCCTCGATCACCTGGCTCAGGTCGCGGGTTTCGGTACCGGAAGAGGGCCGGAAAAGGGAGATGACGATAGCGACGACCGCTACGAGGATGAGAAGATAGATGAAACTATTGCGCATCCATCGGGAGCCCATCGGAACCCCCCAAGAGATCGAGGAGGACAGCACAGCTACGACAGTGCGGCCCCACTTGTACGTCTACATTATAGCATAGGGCGGAAGCCGCCAAGCAGGCATCCAGGATCGTAGGCTGCCCCTGCTGCCCGCTGCTCCGCCTCTGCCCCCAGGTATCATCGGCACCGACACAGGCTCTGGCCACCGCGCCCGGCGCCTAGTCCTCTTCGTCGGAGGCGAGCACGCCCGACTGCGCCCAGTTCTCCTTCCCCACGTCCTGGAAGATGACGATGGTGGCTTCGGGCGTGGTGTGGGCGATGTTGCACACCGACTCCGTGATCGCTCGGGCCAGCTCCTGCTTCTGGGCGTGAGTCCGCCCCGGCCACATCTCCACTCTGACGATGGGCATGGTGCTCCTCCAGGTTTGATTTCGTGGTCCGCAGCCTATGATAGCACGTCGGCTAGCAGTGGCTGGGCGACTCAATTGATAGGGAGCTTATTCATTGGACATCGAGTTGCCCGTGTGATAAAACCGAGGCGAACCTGGCTCCGACACGTGAGCGGGGGAGATGCCCCTCTGACATGATGTGTCCTACGCTGAGCGAGGAGATCCGCTGCTGGCGGAACGGCCTCCGCCGCGTGGCCGGCGTGGACGAGGCTGGTCGCGGCCCCCTGGCAGGCCCCGTCGTGGCGGCTGCTGTCGTGCTGGACCCGTCGGAGATTGTCTCCTGGTGGGCCGATGTGCGCGACAGCAAGCTGCTGAGGGCACGCCTGAGGAGCCAGCTCGCCGAGCGCATCCGGGCCGACGCCGACGTAGGCATTGGAGTGGTCGGCCATGATGTGATCGATGCCCGGGGCATCGTGCCGGCGACGCGCGAGGCTATGCGGCTGGCACTCGCGGGCCTGGGGGAGGCGCCACACTTCATCCTCGTAGACGGACGTGCGCTCCTGGACCTGGACACGGGCCAGAGGGCCATCGTCCGTGGGGACGCGCTCTGTCTCTCCATCGGCGCGGCCTCCATCGTGGCGAAGGTGGAGCGGGACAGGATCATGTGCGAGTACGATTCCCGCTTCCCTGGTTACGGATTCGCCCGCCACAAGGGCTATGCTACGCCGGAGCACCTGGCGGCGCTGGCGGAGCGAGGCGCCTGCGCGATCCATCGCCGATCGTTCGCTCCGGTGAGGGCCGTCGGCCCGAATGCGCAGGCCGATCGGCCGGGCGAGGGTCTCCGTGTCAGGCAGATGCGTTTGCCAAGCGGGGCGCCGGTTCTGTGAGCGCGGGAAGCCGGCGGCTGGGTGAGATGGGCGAGCGGCTGGCCGCCGATCACCTTGAGGCGCATGGCTACCACATACGCGAGCGCAACTTCCGCTGTCGAGAGGGTGAGATTGACATAATCGCTGAGAAGGACGGCTGTCTGGCATTCGTGGAGGTGAAGACCCGTCGAGGCTCCAGTATGGGCGAGGCGGCTGAGTCCGTGACGCCCGTCAAGGCGATGAGGATACTTCGCGCGGCCGAGACCTACGACCAGGATCGCACGGACCTGCCTCCCGACCGCCGCATCGACGTTGTAGCGGTGGACCTTACGCCGCGTGGCCGCCTGCTGCGCGTCGAGCACATCGAGAACGCTCTCAGCGTGGATGAGCTTCCCGCTCCTGAGCCTTGAGACCTGACTCCTGACCACCAGTCCTGCACCATGTTCAAGCTCTCGCCCTTTCGACTCAAGGTCTTCCGCCAGTGTCGCCGGCGTTACAAGTACCGGTACGTGGAGCGGATCCCAAGCCGCCCCAGTGCCTACAACACTGTGGGCGCCCACGTGCACAGCGCTCTCAAGCTCTTCTTCCAGTCGGCGCCGCCGGACGAACGCTCGCCCCAGCGCCTCCTCGATCTGCTCCTCGAACAGTGGCAGACCAATCGGGCAGGCTTCCTCAGTCTGGAAGATGAGGAGCAATGGCGGGAGCGGGCCCTGGGCATGCTGCGACGCTTCGGGGAGGAACAGGACCTGGCCGCTCAACCCCTGATCCTCGAGGGCTACTTCGAGCTGGCCCTCAACCCCCGGCTCGCCATCATGGGCCGTGTCGACCGCGTCGACCAGGAGAACGGCGGCCTCCACATAATCGACTACAAGACCGGCCGCCAGCCCAACGAGGTCGACGACCACCAGCTCCACCTTTATACTGTTCTCTTGGAGCGGCAGCTCCTGCAACCGGTCGCGCGCGCCTCCTACCTGTACCTCGAGGACGGCAAGCCCTGGTCGGTGACGCCGACCCCGGAGCGGCTGGAGGAGAGCCTGGAGATGGCGGAGGCGGCCTACAGGGAGATGATATCGGAGCGGCGGTATGCCGCCGACGTGGGCAGGCACTGCGCCTTCTGCGAGTACCAGTCCATCTGCCCGCGGCGGGAGGAGATCATCGGCCGCCGCCTCGCAGAGGGCTGGTAGCGCGCGACGTCTCGACATGCCAATATACGAGTATCGCTGCCAGGGCTGTCGGCGCAGAGTGAGCCTCTTTCAGCGCAGCATGGGCTCGCCGAAGGCGACGGCGTGTCCCCACTGCGGCGGCGCTCTCACGCGTCTCGTCTCGCGCTTCGCGGTGGTGCGCTCCGAGGAGGCGGCTCTCGATGCCCTGGACGACGACTCGCTCCTCGCCGACGTTGACGAAAACGACCCCCGCAGCGTCGCCGCCTGGGCGCGGAAGATGGGTTCCCAGTTAGGCGAGGACCTCGGGCCCGAGTTTGACGAGGCGGTCGACCGCATGGAGGCGGGCGAGATGCCGGAAGACGTGCTCGGTGACGAAGGCGAGGACGGCGACGACTTCGGCGAGGAGTGAGGAGGGGAGCAGGAGCGGACGGTGCCTATCTACGAGTTCAAGTGCGACGAGTGCGGCCGCCTCACCAGCGTCTTCCTGAAATCGATGTCGGCGGAAGCTGACGCGGAATGCAAGGGTTGCGGCAGCCGCAACCTCTCGCGGGCCGTCTCCCGCTTCGCCTATCACAAGTCGGAGCAGACCATCCTCGAGGAGTACGGCCGCGAGCCCAAGCGCCCCGAGGACTACAAGGACCCGCGTCAGATCGGCCGATGGGTCGAGAGGAAGTTCGACGAGTACGGCATGGACCTGCCCGACGACGCCCGGAAGATGATCGATGCCGCCCGGGAGGGCGAACTCCCCGAGCCCATAAAGGATTTGTAGGCAACGGCTGCGCGTTTCCCCAGCCCGGCGGTCGTGGCGCTGGTGAGCTAGCTGGCCCTCGCCCACGGTGGAGGGAGCCGGGACGCAGCATCGCCCCGCACGGAGGTGGAACTGTACTAGTGGAAATCGGTAACCAGCTCGACCCGATCATGGAAAGTGTCCGCGACAATCTCGCGGCCAAGAACCAGGCGCGCGAAGCCGCCCTGGCCGCCTGTCGGGAGGCGCTGCGCCACTCCGCCAACGCCATCCGCGCCGTCCACCGAGGCGACTTTGCCGGCGGCGAGGAGCTCATCGCCAGGGCGAACACGCTTCTGAGCGACGCGGCGGCGGCATTAGGGGGCCACCCCGACATCTTCTATGCCGGCTTCGTGCACAACGCCCAGAAAGAGTTCGCCGAAGCCTGCCTCACGCTGGCCCTCGTCGCGGGCCGGGAGCTGCCCACGCCCGAAAGCCTCGGCGTCGAGTACGCCGCCTACCTCAACGGGCTGGGCGAGGCGGTGGGCGAGCTGCGCCGCCATCTCCTCGACAGCCTTCGCAGCGGCGACGTCGACCACTGCGAGGAGTGCCTTACGGCGATGGACGACATCTACGGCGTGCTGGTCACCTTCGATTACCCCGATGCGATGACGGGCGGCCTCAGGCACACAACCGATGCAGTGCGCGGCATCCTGGAGCGCACCCGCGGCGACCTCACGCTCGCCGTGCGCCAGCGCGACCTGGAGCGCAAGCTCGGTGAGTTCGAGGATCGGTTGCGGAGCTAGCCAAAGGGTGGGAGGGAGAGGAGTGCCGTGGTGATCAAGACGCGGGGCATAAATCACCCTGCGCTTCTCGCCCGCAACCTGGAGGAGACTGTCCGCTTCTACACGGAGGTCCTGGGAATGCGCCTGGTCCTTCGCCAGCCGAATCTGGATGACCCCAGCTCGACTCCATTCTTCTTCGACACCGGCACCGGCAACTTCCTCGCCTTCTTTGCGCCGAACGAGGGGACCCTTGAGGTGCCGCGCCCCGGTTCCATGCTGCATGTGGCGCTGAATCTGGTCGTGCCCATCGAGGAGGCGATGGAGACGCTGACAGCCCACGGCGTCCGCTTCGCCGGCCCCATCGACCGCGGCTACGAGCGGTCCCTCTACTTCCGCGACCCGAACGGCATCGTCATCGAGCTCATGACCTGGAAGACGCCCCTGCCCGAGGGCGCCGATGAGGGGGAGGTCATCGTGAAGGCGCAGGAGATCCGCCTGGCGGAGGGCACCTACGCCATCGAGGACGAGCACGTCGCCAAGGCCCTCCGGGAACTCGGCCTGGTATCATAGGCTGCCCGCCGGTGCGCCGGGGCAACAAGCTCGGCGAGATCGAGAAGAAGGTGCGGTGCTAGACGTGCCGCTGGCCTCACGCCTCGGTCCCATGCGCCACCGGCCGCACTACGGGCCGACCTGCGCGCTTCGCGGCCGACAGGGGCCTATCTCCCAGACGGGTCTGAACGGGGCGTCCGTCCTCTTTGCCGGACGGCGTTTCGGGCCGCAATTCATGTGGGAAATGCTAGATCAAGCTTGATCCAGAGGGATGGCCCTGGTAGAGTCGCCCTCGGTGGGCGGCGCCGAGCCTCCCTATTTTGTGCCCCGGGCACCGCCTCGGGTGGTGCCGGGAAGTCTGGAGGGCGATCGAAAATGCAGCTCCTATGGATCGTGCCCGTCGCCGGGCTCGGCGCGGTGCTTCTTGCACTCTGGTTCGCCGTCGACATCCTGAGGCGCGATGCTGGCACGCCGAAGATGCAGGAGGTGGGCGGCAGCATCTACGTGGGCGCGATGGCGTTTCTGCGTCGCCAGTACGGTACCATCGCGATGCTGGCAATTGTCACCGCTGTCGTGATCGGCGTCATCGTCGGCTACTTCGACGATAGCGTCAAGATCGGCATCTATACCGGCATCGCCTTCATCGTGGGGGCCACGTGCTCCGGTATCGCTGGCTTCATTGGGATGTATGTCTCGGTGCGGTCGAACTCGCGTTGCGCCTCGGCCGCTACCCGCAGCCTGCGCGACGCCCTGACCGTGGCCCTGAGGGGAGGCGCCGTCTCCGGTCTCCTGGTGGTGGCCCTCAGCCTGCTGGGCGTGGCCACCATCTTCGGCGTGTACTCGAGGCTCCTGAACAACCCGATAGATGATGCGCCCTTCCTCATCGTCGGCTTCGGCTTCGGAGCCAGCTTTGTCGCCCTCTTCGCTCAGCTCGGCGGCGGGATCTACACCAAGGCCGCCGACGTGGGCGCCGACCTGGTGGGCAAGGTGGAGGCCGGCATCCCCGAGGACGACCCGCGCAACGCTGGCGTCATCGCCGACCTGGTGGGCGACAACGTGGGCGACTGCGCTGGCCGTGGCGCCGACCTCTTCGAGTCGTCCGCCGCCGAGAACATCGGCGCCATGATCCTGGGCGTCGCCCTCTTCACCTTTGCCCAGCAGCGGGGCCTGAGCAACGCCGAGGCCTGGATCTTCCTGCCTATGACCGTGATCGCCTTTGGCCTCATCGCCAGCATGCTAGGGATCCTGAGCGTGCCGTTCTTCACCCGCGAAGGGCAGGACCCGATGACGCCCCTCAACTACGGCTACTACGTCGTCATGGGGCTGTCCGTGGTCTTCCTGCTCATCGTCACGGTGGTGCTGCTGCCCTCGGATAGCTGGCACTGGTTCTTCTTCGCCGGACTGGTCGGCATCGCCACCAGCGTCGTGTTCGTGTACGTGACGCAGTACTACACGTCCAAGTCCTGGCGGCCGGTGAAAGAGATTGCCAATGCGTCGCGGACCGGGCCGGGCACGAACATCATCATAGGGACGGCGGTGGGCTTCGAAGCGACCGCCTCGACAGCCCTGACTATCGGCGCGGCGCTGGTCATCTCCTTCATCCTCGGCGATCGGTCCGGTGTGGGGGAGGGTCACGCCGGCGGCATTTTCGGCACGGCAGTGGCCACCATGGGCATGCTGATGTCGGCCGGCTACATCCTCGCCATGGACACTTTCGGCCCCATAACCGATAACGCCAACGGCATCATCGAGATGGCCGGAGCGTCGGAGGAGGCCCGCGAGATCACCGATTCGATGGACGCTGTGGGCAACACAACCAAGGCCCTCACCAAAGGCTATGCGCTGGCATCCGCCGGTCTTGCCGCCTTCCTGCTTTTCAGCGCCTTCCTGGACAAGGTCCAGAAGGAGACGGGCGAGGCCGTAATTGTGCGAATGAATGATGTAGGCGAATTCGTGGCCGCCCTCCTTGGGGTCATGCTCGTCTTCCTGTTCAGCTCACTCGCCATCCGAGCCGTCGGCACCGCCGCGAGCGCCATCATCGAGGAGGTGCGGCGTCAGTTCCGTGAAGAGCCGGGCATCATGCGGGGCGAGGTAACGCCGGACTACAGCCGTGCGGTGGACATCACGACGCGCTCCGCCCTGCGCGGCATGGTGGCGCCGGGTCTCCTGGCGGTGGGAATGCCGATAGCGGTGGGCGTCGTCTTCCGCATTATCTACCAGGCCGACCTCCTGGGCGACACGGGCCCCGAGGCGGTGGCCGCCCTGCTGATGGTCGGCACAATCGGCGGCATCATCCTGGCGACGTTCCTCAACAACGTCGGCGGTGCCTGGGACAACGCCAAGAAGTACATCGAGGCCGGCTTGTTGAAGGTGCCGTCGGAGGGGAACCCGGGCGAGATGGAGGTGCTGGGCAAGGGTAGCGACGCCCACAAGGCGGCGGTGGTGGGCGACACCGTGGGCGACCCGTTCAAGGACACGGCGGGGCCCTCGCTGCACGTCCTGGTAAAGCTCTTGAGCACCGTCACCCTCGTGCTCGCGCCCCTGTTCATCAGCTAGCAGACGGAGTTACCGGGAGTCGATAGCGAAGGCCAGGCTTGAGCCTGGCCTTCGTTTCACGTCCCGGAAGCGGAGACGCTCGTGGCCAACACACCTAGTCCGGGTCGATGCCCATGATGGCCCGAGGATAGAGGAGGAACGGGTTCTCGCGCTTCTCCTCGCCGATGGTGGTCTCCGGCCTGGGCCTCATCGCAGGGCAGTGCCCTTACCGGCCGAAGAGGTCCTCTACCAGCGACTCCTTTTCCATCTCCAGGTAGGCTGCCACGTCGGCGAGGATGTCGCTGAGCGTGCCCACGCGCAGACTTCTGTGCGCCGGAATAGTGATGTCGTGCTGGGTTCCTTTTGCGGCGGAGGTGAGACGAAGGTGGCTCCCCGTCTGCCTCGTGATCTCATATCCGTAGCGACGGAGAAGCGAAGCCAGTTCTGCCTCCGAGATGTCTCGCGGCAGTCTCAAACGGGGATGACCTCATCCCTCACCAGGTGAAGACGGATGACGCGCGGCCGCAAGTCTTCATCGAAATGGCACCGGACGGCGTCCTGGACCATCGTCTTCAGTTCGTCGAGGGTCTCGCCTTCCGTGTAGATGGAGTGGCCCAGGGCCCGCGCTTCGTATCCGCCCTCGGGCGACTGCACGACGGCGAAAATGATCTCGCTTTCCGGCATCTCCACTCTCCTGATGGAGGCGCTGACAGGGCCGCGGGTAACCCGGCCCCGGCCATCTGATTGTAGTCTCCCGCCATGGCCCCTGCAAGCCGCCCTGTTGTTCGCTGCTTCCGGGCTAATGTGGGGGCTGCGCCCTAGTCCGGGTCGATGCCCATGATGGCCCGAGGATAGAGGAGGAACGGGTTCTCGCGCTTCTCCTCGCCGATGGTGGACTCCGGCCCGTGGCCCGGCAGCACCAGCGTCTCGTCCGGCAGCACGAGCAGCTTGTCGCGGATGCTGCGCAGAAGCACTCGCCCGTCGCCCCCCGGCAGGTCGAAGCGGCCGATGCCCGACTGGAAGAGCGTATCGCCCGTGAAGACGACGCCCGGCTCGGCTGAGTCCGCCGAAGCCTCTCCGTAGAAGCAGAGGTGCCCGTCGGCGTGGCCGGGGCAGTAGAGGACCTGGAAGCGCAGCTCGCCGATCTCCAGCTCGTCGCCGTCCTCCAGGAACGTCACCGGCTCGGTCGGCGGGTCGATGGTCATGCCCGCCATGTAGCGGGCGGCGCTCGCCTGCTGGTCCACCTGGGCGAAGGCGTCGCGATGCATGGCCACAGGGGCGCCGGTGGTCTGGCGCACCGCCTCTACGGCGCCGATGTGGTCCATGTGCGTGTGGGTAACGGCGATGAGCTTGGCTGTGAGCTTCTCCTCGTCGAGGACGCGTAGGATGACGTCGGCGTCGGCGCCGGGGTCGACGACGAGGGCGTCGCGCGTCTTCTCGCAGCCCGCGATGAAGCAGTTCTCCTGGAAGACGCCGGTGGGGAAGCCGCGCAGGATCATCCGATGCCTCCCGCCTATTGTGCCTGGTGGCCGCTGCGCGGGCAACCCTGCACCCCTGCCCCTACGTGCCCATCTCGAATCTGTCGATACTTACGGTGGTGGCATCGGACCTGCGGATCGACCCCGGGCCCTGGACTTGTCCATCGCGCGGGAGAGGAGGGTTTCCGTGCCGGGAATGGGCGCTGAAGCGAGCGAGGCCGACGCGGCGAGAGCAGCCGGCGAAGTTGGGCAGGGAGCCGAGGCTGCCGCGCAGGTCGCCGCGAGGCGACTGCCCGATCTGGCGCCGGCCGAGATGGTCGTCGCCCTTAGCAAGGGCCTGGACCTTGCCGAGGGTCGCCCCATGGGGCACGCCCATCGCGTCTGCTACATTGCCCTCGCTCTGGGCCGGAGTCTGGAGCTGTCCGATCCCGCCCTCCTGGCCCTCTTCTACGCCAGCCTCTTCCACGACCTGGGCGTGCCCCTGGCGTCGGTCGGCCTGACTGGCCTCGCCGGCATCGACGATGCTGCGTTCGCGGCGGCGCCCCTCAAGTCGCCGGAGTCGCTCGCGGGCGAAGCGCCTCCGCCCGTCTTCCAGGCAACCGTGGAGGCATTTCACAAGCACTGTGAGCTGGGCGCGCAGGCGGCGTCCACTTTCGGCCTCAGCGACGAAGCGGCCGGTGCCATACGGGCCCACCATGAGCAGTGGGACGGCACGGGCTATCCGTCCGGCCTCGCCGACCGGGAGGCGCCCTTGCTCGCCCGTTTGCTGGCGACATCCGATCGCATGGAGTCGCTTATCTGGGCCGAGCCCAATGCTCTGGCCGCCCGGCGAGCCCTCCTTCCGGTGCTGGCCGAGCAGTCCGGGCGGGTGCTGGAGCCGGTCCTCGTCCAGCGCGCCCAGGAACTCTGCCGGCGCGACGACTTCTGGCTCGGCCTCTACGATATCGGCCTGCCCGAGGCTCTTCTTGCGATGAAGCCCGCCGAGGCGACGCCCGGGGACAAGGAACATGTGGTGCGTTTTTCCGAGGCGTTCGCCGACGTCGTGGACGCTCGAAGTCAGCACACTGTGGGCCACTCCCGACTGGTGGCGGCGGCGTCACAGCGGCTGGCGCAGGCGCTGGGGTTCGCGGACGAGCGCGTTGAGTGCATTCGGGTGGCGGCCCTGCTTCACGATGTGGGTCTTCTGGGCGTGCCCGCGCGTGTGCTGGAGAAAGCGGATGTCCTCGACCTCTCCGAAATGCAGCTCTTGCGCCTCCACCCGAGCTACTCCCGCCGCATCCTTGAGGAGCTGCCGGGCATGGCCGAGATAGCCTCCTGGGTCGAGGCGCACCACGAGCGACCGGACGGCCGCGGCTATCCCGAGATGCTCGACGGCCGAGAGACGCCTCTGGAGGCGAAGATACTCTCCGTGGCAGATGTCCACTCGGCGTTGACTTCGAAGCGGCCCTATCGCGCCGCCCTCAGTCGGGAGGACGCGATCAAGGTGCTGCGGGGGGCCGCCGGGGGCCAGCTCGATCCGGAGCTGGTGAGCGTGTACTGCCCGCTTATCTAGCGCGGGTGCGCTACGTCTTCTCGAAGCGCTCCACAGGCAGCACGAAGACAATGGCACCGCCTACCCGCACCTCGACGGGCTCCGAGAGGGAACCCTCGCCGAAGAAGGGTAGGGTGTGCACGGGCACGTACTCGGTCCGGGCGTGGCACTCGGCCCGGACCGTCGCCAGGAGAGCGTCTACTTCGTCTGCGTCTACCCCCGACAGGATGGTCGCGTTTCCTCGGCGCAGAAAGCCACCGGTGCTGCTCACTTTGGTGGCCGGATAGCCCTGCTCTACGAGCCGCTTCAACAGACGCTCCCCGTCGGCATCCGACGTGATGATGATCACCATCTTCAGGGGGCGCTCTTTCAACGGACCTCCTCTGGCGTAAGACCGGCCTGCCGCGCGTGGGGCGGAAGCGCAGCCGGTCGGCTCGCTACGTCTGCTCCTCGCCCTCCCGGCCGGCCCGCTCGCGGATTCTCGAGAGCACCTTCGTGCGGGTCTCGACGCCGGGCTGCGGGGCGAAAGCCAGGGCGATCGACGCCCCAATGAGTAGGCCAAGCACGAAACCGAGCAGGAACCGCATCACCATCACCCCCTAGAGTCTCCATCCCCGCCTCCATGGGTCGGGGCATCCTTGCCGTGGGAGAAGAAAAGAGGCCGGAGACGAAGGTCCCGGCCGCATGTGTGTCGCCTCATCTTCTCGTCGGCACTCCGCCTCCGATAGTCGCCGTTCGAGAGGCTGGCCCCGTTTCGTCGATGGTAGCAAGGGATCATGGCCCTGTCAAGCCATTCTGCGGGCCCCGAATGCGTGGAGCCGGGAAGCGCTACCTCTCTTGGCTCACCACTCGGAAACCGATAAAGTTAATGCCCAGAAGTGGCCCAGAACCAGATAGGGCGATGATTACCTGTTTTCGGGGGTGACATGCAGCCGACTCATATTCTCACGGTTCTCCCGTCAATACCTCCGCCCCTCGCTCGCCTGCGGGAGCTGGCGTTCAACCTGCGGTGGTCCTGGGACAACAACACCATCGACCTCTTCCGGCGCCTTGAGCGGGACTTGTGGGAAGCCACCGGCCACAACCCTGTAGCCATGCTCGGGGCCCTCCCGCAGAGCATCCTTGACGACTCCGCGGCCGACGAGAGCTTCCTGGCTCATCTCGACCACGTCTACGAGCAGTTCCGCGACTACATGGACCGCCAGGGCCACTACGAGGTGGAAGGGGGCCTCCCGGACAGCTTCCGAATCGCCTACTTCTCCGCGGAGTACGGCCTGACGGAGTGCCTGCGCATCTATTCCGGCGGCCTGGGAATGCTGGCGGGAGACACCCTCAAGTCGTCGAGTGACCTCGGCCTTCCCCTGGTGGGGGTGGGCATCCTCTACCGGGAGGGGTACGCCCGGCAGTACCTCAACCCTGATGGCTGGCAGCAGGAGGTGTACGAGGAGAATGACTTCTACACCTGGCCGGTCCAGCTCGAGAGAGGCAGGGATGGTTCGCCGCTGCGCGTCCAGGTCCCGCTCGCCGATCGAAAGGTGGCCGCTCAGGTATGGCGGGTTGACGTCGGGCGGACGCCCCTCTTCCTTTTGGACACGAACCTGCCGGAGAACTCGGCTGCCGATCGTGCCATCTCGGCGCGACTCTACACCGCCGAGCCGCGGACACGCCTCCAGCAGCAGGCGTTGCTGGGCATCGGGGGCATGCGGGCGCTGGACGCCCTCGGCATCCAGCCCACCGTCTGCCACATGAACGAGGGCGATTCGGCTCTCCTGGTGCTCGAACGTATTCGCAAGCTCATGCGTGAATCTCGAACCAGCTTCGAGGTGGCCCGCGAGGCGGTCTTCGCCAGCACCGTGTTTACCACCCACACATGCGTGTCAGCGGCCATCAACGAGTATCCGGCAGCGCTGGTCGAAGAGGTGCTGTCTGGGTGGTACAAGGAGATGGGGCTGACCACGGAGCAGTTCCTGGCCCTGGGGCGCTACGACGGGTCCGACGGCGGGGGGCTTTTCTGCCCATTCCTCCTCGCGCTGCGCCTGTCGGCGTACCGAAACGGCGTGTCCAAGCTGCACAGCGTGGTATCGCGTCGCCTCTGGCAGCGCCTCTGGCCGACGCTCCCCGTCGAGGACGTTCCTATCGTGGCCATCACCAACGGCGTCCACCTGCGGTCGTGGACCTCTCACGACATGGCGGAGCTCTTTGACCGGTATGTGGGGCCGCGCTGGCTGGAGGACGCTTCGGACCCAGGCGTGTGGCGCGACGTGCAGCGCATGCCGGGGGAGGAGCTGTGGCGAACGCACGAGCGGCGGCGGGAACGACTGGTGGCGTTTGCCCGCAGGCGCCTTCGGGAGCAACTGCAGAGGCGCGGCTCGACAGCCGCCGAGGCCGCCTTCGCGGATGAGGTGCTGGACCCACGGGCGCTGACCATCGGCTTCGCACGTCGCTTCGCGACCTACAAGCGCGGTGCCCTGTTGTTCCGGGACCCGGAGCGGCTTGCCGCCATCCTGGGGGATCGGGAGAGGCCGGTCCAGGTCATCCTGGCCGGAAAGGCCCACCCGGACGATGGTGAGGGCAAAGAAATAATCCGAGCCGTAGTGCAACACGCCCGCGGCGAGAAGTTCCGCCGACGCGTGGTGTTCCTGGAGAACTACGACATGGTCGTGGCGCGCTACCTGGTGCAGGGCGCCGACGTATGGTTGAACACGCCGAGACGCCCCCTGGAGGCGAGCGGCACGAGCGGAATGAAAGCCACGGCCAATGGGGCGCTCAATCTGAGCGTTCTGGATGGTTGGTGGGACGAGGCGTACCGGCCGGAGCTGGGATGGGCCATCGGCAGAAGGCAGGAGTACGACGACCTGGCGCTCCAGGACGAACTGGAGTCGAACATCCTTTACGATGTCCTGGAGCAAGACGTTGTGCCGCTCTTCTACGACCGCGGCCCCGATGGGTTGCCCCGCCGCTGGATAGCCCGCATGAAGGACGCCATGGAAGCGATCTGCCCTCAGTTCAACACAACGCAGGTAGTACGGGACTACCTGGAGAGGTTCTACGTGCCCGCTGGTCGGGGGTGGAAGGCTCTAACGGAGGACGGCCTGGCAGCAGCCGCGGCCCTGGACGCGTGGAAGGCCAAGATGCGCCAGCACTGGCCAGAGGTGCGAGTGGAAAGTCAGCAAATGACGGGTGACCCCGAGGTGCTATCGGCCACGCCCGTGCCGGTGGAACTTACGCTCTCCCTGGGGGCGCTCGCGCCGGACGACGTGCAGGTGTCGCTCCTGGTCGGGCGGTTGGACGCGGCAGGTGAACTGGCGGAGCAGGAGGTCGTCCCACTGGAGTGGGGTGAGGACCTCGGTCGCGGCAAGCACCGCTGTACGGCGCTGATCCCGCCTCGGGACAGCGGGCGCTACGGCTTCTGCGTGCGGATCCTACCGCGACACCCGCATCTGGCGGACCCCTACGACCTCGGGCTGGTGACGTGGGCATAGCCGTGCCAAGGCACTGAAGGGCCGCTCTGTCATGCTGGGGGCGTCACGCCCCTCCGGGGCCTCTCCGCCACCGGCGAGCAGTATCATCGCTCCACTGATTCCGGGTGGTCTTCGGCCAAGTATCAGCGGCTCTGCGTATGGCGAGGCCGCACCAGCAGGACGGGGGCGATCCCGCTCCTCACCACGGCCCCGGCGATGCTCCCCTGCACCAGCTCGCTCAATCCAGAGCGACCGTGTGTGACCATAGCGATGAGGTCGAACTTGCCTTCCCGCGCTAGCTCGACGATCTCCCGCGCTGGCTCCCCCAAACGAGCGATGACGTTCACTTCCGAGCCAGTCTCACGAATGGGAGCGCTCACGCCAACCAGGTACTCGAGGAGCTCCTGCTCTCTTCTTTGCACTGCCTGGTCTTTGGTTTCCACATAGCGGGGCGGGGCTGCCTCTATGACCGCCCCGGGGCCGACCATGGTGGGCTGAGAGGGGCCGCCCCTGCGGCGCCTCGTTCCCCGAGGAGGCTCACCTATCGTAAGCAGGGTCACCTCCGCCGGTGAGCCGCCTAAGAGCGTCCCTACCTCCGGCAGCACTGCCTCGGAAAGCTTCGAGCGGTCCAGGGTGACCAAGACCTTCTTGTACATCCTGTTGCCTCTTTCGCCTGTTCTTTCGACACGGCAGTCGCTCTCTTGGAGCCAGCACAGCGGGACTCCGAAAGGCGCGTCACCCAACGGCTTAGGCCTGGCTAGTGGCCGTTCCGAACAGATCTGGGGCCCTTCAAGCTGGCCTCGGCAGCTCCCCCAATGACATGCGCGCGAGCTCGATGATGTGGTATCCGGGCAGTCCTCTCGCCTGGGCGTCCGGAGCGAGCATGCGCCGGCAGACAGGGCAAAGATAGCACATCGCCTCTGCTCCTGCCTCCTGCGCGTCGTCTAGGTTGCGGGCTCGAATATCGGCGCCGCGCCCGGCGTCGAACTGGCCGATGGCCCCGGAGCAGCAGAGGGCATTCTCACGGTCGTAGCGACGTTCGACGCGCTCGACGCCGATGCGCTGAAGCACGGCGTCCAGGGCGGGCTCCTTTCCCGGCGACAGCCGAGACGCGCAGGGGCGCTGGTAGGCGACGCGGAGGTTCAGGGGGCGGACCTCGCTGCTGTGGGCATCCAGATAGTCGCGGAGGTACTCGACGATATGCACGGGCCGGAAGGGCACGTCCACCCCGATCGACGGCGCGGTGTCCACGAGAGCACCGTAGCAGTCATCGTGGAAGAGGACCACCTCCTTCGCTCCCGTAGCAGCCAGGTTGTCGACGTATCCCTGGATGTGCCTGCGCGTGACCGACCCGGCGCCGAGGTGGTCGAAGAGGATGTAGCAGAAGAAGTGCCTGCCCCTGACCTTCGGCAGGCCCTCGAACAGGCGCCCCTCGAACAGCTCCGGCTCGGTATTGCTGAAGACACAGGCGGAGAGGACCTTCTCGCCGGTCTCGCTTATCCGGACGGGCGTGTCCGTGGAGTAGAGCTTCTCCTGACTTGCCACCAGCTCCGTCGTCGCCGGAAACGATCGGAACTGCTCCATTCGCTCGAGGATGAGGTCGAAGGGTCGCGCCTGCGTTGGACAGTACTCGTTGCAGGCGTAGCACGTGATACAGCGGGAGAGGATCGGGGCCTCCTTGCCATCGATCAGGGCCCTGATCTCGGCGGCCGCCCGGCTCGTGTCGTACTCGACATAGGCGCAGCGCACGAGGCAGTCACCGCACAGGTCACAGGATGATTCGTCGAACATAGGACTCGCCCTCCCTACGACGAGCGGACGTCTGTCCCTCCATGCCGCCCTGACCATGGCGGAGGGGCTCGTACCTCACTCAGCTCAGGCGGCCAAGGGGGCCGTTGCCCACCTTGCCTCAGCATACCATCTTACTCAAGGATGTACTTCGTGCCCACGCTGTTCTGGATGAAAGCGTCGGGGAAGGCGGCCGCCAGGGCATGGGTGGCCCGCCAGCCGGTGCAGTGGGCGGGAACGACCACCTGCGGCCCCAGCTCGCCCAGCGCTTCCACCGTCGGCCAGACGACGGTCTCGAGGGCCGCGGTTGCCAGGTGGAAGCCGCCGACCACCGCATACACTCGGTCGATGCCCGTGAGCTCGCGGGCGTAGCGCAGCGTGTTGATCACACCCGAGTGACCGCAGCCTGTGATGACGACCAGCCCCCGGCCACGCACGTTAGCCACCAGCGCCTGGTCGTCGTAGATGAAGGGGTCGGGCTGCCACTGCCCGTCACGCAAGGCCTGATGAAGGGCGAATCCCTGCTCAAAGTCGGTGGTGCGCTTGATTTCCCCCGTCACCAGCAGACATCCGTCCAGCAGCAGCGACGGCTCGCGGCGCTCGACGACTTCAAAGCCTGCGCCGCGGACCTTCTCTTCGCTGGTCGTGGGCAGCTCGTAGGGCTCATGCCCGGGGACGGCAACGCGCCGCCTCAGCCAGAAGTCGGGGTGGACGACCAGCGGCGGCAGCGGTTGCAGCCGTCCCACCAGCCCGTTGAGGCCCATGGTGTGGTCGAAGTGGCCGTGGCTGAGGACGATGGCCTCCGCATCTTCGAGGTTCACGCCCAGTGCGTGGAGGTTATGGGCCAGCCCATCCACCGTCGAACCGGTGTCGAAGAGCAGTGTACGGCTCGTGTCTCCGACCGTCACGGATACCAGAAGAGACAGGCCGTGCTCGGCAACCGGGACGTCCGCGGCATGGCCTGCCTCCAGGAGCGGCGCTTCGACGACCGGCAGCCGCTGTCCCTCGCGCCCGGCGGGGCCCAGTCGCTTCGCCACGTCTGTATTGCCGAGAAGTACGTCCATCACGTTATCGATGACGGTCAGGATCTCCACGCGTTCGACGGGGGTCAGCGGAATCTGCGCGGTCATAAGAAACCTCCCACGGCTGCCGCCCGCGGCGGCTACGGCTCAGCCAGCGCCTTCTCGATGTAGAGGCGGAACTGATCGAAGGGCAGGTAGCCGACCACCAGCTCGCCGTTTATCGAGAAGCTGGGTGTTCCGCCCACGCCGAGCTGTATTGCCTCTTCCCTCTCCTGCAGTATCAAGCCGATGTGCTTGTGGGAATCCAGACAGGCATCGAACTCGCCGCGGTCCAGCCCCAGGTCGGTGGCGAACTGCTTCAGCCTGTCCGGCACGAACGCCCCCCGATTCTCCCCGCTCTGCTCGGCGAACAGCCTATAGTGGTACTCCCAGAAGCGCCCCTGGTCGTTGGCGCACTCAGCCGCCTCCGCCGCCAGCGTCGATTCGTTGCTGTCCGGCGGGGTGTTGCCGCCGGTGATGGCGAAGTTGTGGAACTCCAACTGCACCAGCTCATTCTGGATGTACTCACTCTGCAGCTCCGGCTCGGTGAGGTCTACGAAGCGCTTGCAGAAGGGGCACTGGTAGTCGGAGAACTCCACCATCTTGATGGGGGCGGAGTCCGGCCCGCACTTGCGACCGTCCACCGGGAGGCTGCCGCTGGCACAGAGGTGTCGCGTTGCCGCTGCTGCTGTCGGTTCGACGCCGCTGCCGCCGTCTTCATCGCCGGAGCGGGCGGCTATGCTGATGACGATGACCGCCCCGCCTATGACCAGCGCGACCGCCGCCGTCGCGACGAGCCACGCGGCCCGCAGGCGACGCGCCCGGCTGCCGCGGGCGGCTTTCCTTCCTCGCCTCGAGGGTGGCACAGCCATGGTTGTTCACCCCTTCCTGGAGGGAGACATCATGGGCTCGGTCCGGTCGGCAACCGGCCTTCGCCGCAGCGTCTCGCCGGTGTCGAACGGCACGACCTCGGGCCTGACCGCATCATACACCGTGTGGACGCTGTGGAGACCCCGGAAGTCTTCCCGAACGGCGGCGAGCGCTTCGGGGTGAAGCGGTGCGACGGCATAGGGGCGCAGCGGCGTGTTGATCTGCACCTCATTGGGCGCGAGCCGGGCTACGATGGCGGCCAGCGGGCGGGCGGCCGCACGTCGGCCTGTCGTGCAGTCACCAGGCTGGCGCACTGGGACTGGCACTTCCTATCGGCGCGCATACCTGCGCATTACGCTGCTGACAACGATTTCCCCGCGACGGTTTGGGGCTCGCGAGAGTCACGCTCAACTACGGCAAGGAGGCCGCCGCGTTCTCCACGGCGCTTTCATCCGTGGTGACATTTGACTCTCTATACTTCACTGACCCATTTCTCCCTATAGGCCTCCTCGGGATATGCTCTTTGCCAGTCTCCTTTTGTGAAGGTGTATTTAAAGCGGCTGCAATACCCCATAAGCACTTCATATGCCCAATTGATCTCTTTCATCTGCTTGTCATCCTCTGACCCTTTGTCAGGATGATGACGAGATGCTTTCTGTCGATACGCTAGCCTTATTCCATCCAGGCTGGCGGCATCTCGTAGCCCCAGTAGCCTTCGAGCTCTGTCTATTTCATCGAAGTTGGCCACGACGCAGCTCCTCGGCCGGCAGTACCGCCTCGGCTCACTTGTAGCCGAGCTCGCCAACCCGTGCCGCTCTATCCGGCTCCATGGGATTTGGTCGAGTGCCCGGGGGCGTCCTTCACCCCCGTTGCCGGCCGTCCCGCATGCCCTTCTGGCCTTCGCCGCAGCGTCTCGCTGGTGTCGAACGGCATGACCTCAGGCCTGGCCGCATCATACACGGTGTGGACGTTGGGGAGGCCCTGGAAGTCCTGCCGGACGGCGGCGAGCGCTTCGGGGGGAAGCGGCGCGACGGCACAGGGGCGCAGCGGCGTGTTGATCTGCACCTCGTCGGGTGCGAGCTGGGCTGCGACGGCAGCCAGCGGGCGGCCAGCGTTCCGGTTGGCCTCGACGAACATGATCTGAAGCGCTAATCTGCCCCCGTACGCCTCCCGAAAAACGCAAATCGCTTCGATGGTCTCGTTCACGGAGAAGGGGGGCAGCGGACGGTTCACGCGCTGAAACAGCCGCTCGTCGGGGGCGTCCAGTTTGGCCACGACGACGTCGGCAGAGGCGAGGTCCCGCCGCACATCCTCCCCCGTCATCAATGAGGAGTTCGTCAGCACGGCCACGGGCAGGTCCAGCGTTCTCCTGGCCAGCCGGATGGCGTCGCCGAGGTTGGCGGCCAGAGTCGGCTCGCCCATGCCCGAGAAGGTGACGTAGTCGGCACGAACGCCCCGTACGAGATCGAGTTCTCGGGCCAGGTCATCGAGGGAGACGAAGTCGGCGCGCTCAGCGGTGGGCCGAACCGTGCGGCCAAGCTGGCAATAGATGCAGTCGAAGGTGCAGGTCTTGCCGCCGGGCGGGAGCAGGTCTATGCCCAGCGACCTGCCGAGCCTCCACGACGGCACCGGACCGTAGATGATTGACACGCGTCACCCCCCTGAGCCATCTCGCTGCATGGTCAGCAAGCGCACGCCCTGCATCTGGCGGAAGGTGGCGCCCTCCGAGAGGCAACGCAGCGCCGATTCCGGGTCGACGACCCGCGTGCCGGAGATCACGTCTACCCCATAGTCGAACAGGACCGGCGATAGCGGAGTGGTGGGGCCGAGGACCAGGACTGTGCTCTCCGGTCGGCAGAGGCCGAGGAGGCGCTCGATGGTGTGGTTGATGAAGGCGCTTCCGGTGATCGCGACAAGGTCGGCTTCAGGGATCAGCGCCTCACCCTCCTCCGCCGCAAGATCGCCCAGCCGCGGTTCAAGCTCGCTGACCCAGAGCTCGCGTGCCGCCTCTCTGAGCGCCGGCACGAAGGGGAAGTGGCCCACGAGGGCTACCTGCTTGCCCCGGCCCTGCTCGATGAGGAACTGGCCGGCGTTGAGGTCGATGCAGCGCGCCTCATCGACTTCGAGCAGGGAGTTGATGGCTGCCAGCCCGATGCCCGCCTCCAGCGTGCTGTCGGAGTGGGCGAGCTGCGCCAGCTCCAGGGTGCTCTTGCTGGCCAGGTCTCCCGCGTTTCCCACGAAGACGGACCCGTGCTCGTGCTCTGGCGGTACGACCGTCGAGGCCAGGCCGCAGGCCCGGCTCCAGACTGCCGTCCAGAATGGCCCGGTGCGCACCTCGCGTGTCGGGGCGTCGGGGCCCAGGCTAGCTATCACGTCCTCCAGGATCTTCATCAGGTGGCCGTGGCCTCAACCCTTTCCGAAATCGCACCTTGGGTAGGTGCAGCCGCCGCAGGCATCGGGGCCGCGACAGAGCCCGCCGTGGCCCAGAGCCGCCATATCGTCGCCCGTCACTCGCTCGCCCGCAAGCAGGCGGGGTAGGAGCAGATCGAGCGCGGTTGTCGGATAGAACAGGGCGCAGGCGGGGACGCCGATGAGGGGCTTTGCCTCCAGGTAGGCGAGGAGAAGCATGACGCCGGGCATCACAGGTGCGCCATACCGCTCGACGCTGGCCCCCGCCCGACGGATGCCCGCGGGCGTCGCATCGTCGGGGTCGATGGACATGCCGCCCGTGACCAGCACCAGCTCGGACGGCCCGGCGACGTCGCGGATGGCTCGGGCGATGGCGTCGGCGTCATCCGGAACCCGCACCTGCCGCACCACACGCGAACCGAACGCCTCCACCTTGGCCCTGATGACGGGACTGAACTCGTCCCGGATACGCCCCGTCGCCACCTCCGTGCCGGTCACGACGACGCCGACCGAGAGCGATCGCAGGGGGAGTATTCGCACCAAACCGCCCCGCGCCCGGCACGCCTGCTCTGCCCGGCGCACGTCCTCCTCGCTGAGCACTAGCGGAATGGGCTTCACAGCGGCCACCACCTCACCCTCGCGTGCGACCGTGGCATCGTGGAGCGTCGCTAATGCCAGATAGCCAAGCGCATTCAGCTCTCCGACTCCTTCAGTGTCGACGCGCAGCAGGCCGTCATCAGCGGCGATAAGGTTGACCCGGCTCTCCACCGGCACACTCAGGGAGAGACCGGTGCCGGCGATCGCGCCGGCGAGCCGGACCGCCGCCTCGTCCTCATGAACGTCGCCCTCTTCGAGCTCGAGCACATAGACGTGCTCCTTGCCGAGGTCTCGGAGAAGCGGGATGTCCTCTGCCTCGATGACGTGGCCCCTGCGGTAGGCGGGCCCCTTGAAGCTGCCCCGGACGATTTTCGTCACGTCGTGCCAGAGCACTCGGCCCACGGCGTCCTCAACGGCGATGAAGACCGTCTTCATGGCGAGCCTCCGCCTTAGTGCAGCCGCTCCATGAGGTTGGGAAGGTTGCCGCGAGCGTAGCGCAAAGCCGCCTCCTCGACATCACTCACGTCAGTAACGACGGGCTCGATACCGTACGCCCGCATGCTTTCGAATGCGCCCCATCCCATGCCGCCGGTAAGGAGGGCCTGGCAGTCGGCTATCGTCTCGGCCATGGTCTGGTGCCTGGCCTGCGAGCCGGGGCCGTAGCCGCGTCTCTCCCCCGGGCCGGGCTCCGGATGCTCCTGTCCGACGAAGCTATGATGGCCGGCCTTAGGTCGCGTCTCCTTGCTGAGGGTTTGCCCATCCTCGACCGCCACAACCACGTAGTATGGCGCTCTCCCGAAGTGCTGGCTGATACTCACTCCATCGTCAGATACGGCAGCGATTCTCAAGTCACGCCCCCTTGTCGGCTTGTTGGCCGGTCTTTATCTCGTACCGTAGCTGGCCCTCGGCCACACGTAGTACGGCTTTGACCTCCCTCCCCTCGGCGAGATGCCTTTCACACTCGTCGCGCACCTTCAGGAGCTCGGGAGACTGCAAGAAGGACACGAGAGCTTTGTACGTTTCTTGGAGCTCTTTGCTTTGACCGTCGGAGTCCAAGAGTGCCCTGAGGCAGTCGCGGTACTGGTCCTCGGCCAAGCACTTGATGCACTTCCCCGGGATCTCCGTAGTCGAGTATCTTGGCTCAAGCTCGAAATCGGAGGGCATCCTTACCTCCTGCGGCAGACGTCATCTGTGGAGCAGGGAGGACTATCGCAGCGCTCGTCCCGCCCGCAGCAGGTGGTTGCCCCACTTCCGCGGGGCGAGCTCAGCGTGTGAAATGCGGATGGTACCCTCTCCAGGTGCTCGCCGCCACAATCGGCGCAGCTTTGGGGGCTGCCCCCGATGCTGCGGACGAAGATCTCCTGTAGCTTGCCACAGTCGCGGCGGCGGTAGTCATACACGGGCATGTGACCGCTTCTCCTTCCTCAGTCCTCCCACAACGTCGTCCCAAAGCTGTGCCATGCGACGTGCAGCGGGTCCGTCCGAGAACTCCACGAGCGGTAGTCCTTGGGCGACGGCCTCGGTAACGGTCGCGTCGAAGGGGAGTCTGGCGACAACAGGCACCATCTCCCGCCGGCAATAGTCCTCGATGTGGCGCGTCGCGTCTTCGTCCAGGTCATGCTTATTCACACATACCAGCGCCGTCACCCCGAAGTGCCGGCAGACCGCCAGCACCCGTTCCAGGTCATGCACACCACTGAGACTGGGCTCGCTGACGATGAGGGCCAGGCTGGCGTTGGACAGCGATGAGATAACCGGGCAGCCGATGCCCGGCGGCCCATCGCTGAGGATGTACTCTGCGCCCTGCTCTCGCGCCATCTTCCTCGCGTGATTGCGCAGGACGGTCACCAGCTCGCCGGAGTTCTCCGCGCCGGGCCGTAAACGGGCATGCACCAGCGGCCCATACCGCGTCTCCGAGACGTACCAGTGCCCGGCCGGGTTGGCGCGCATCGTGATGGCCTCCAGAGGGCAGGCCTCGCGGCAGAGGCCACAGCCGTCGCAGGCGAATGGGTCTACCCGGAAGTCCTGAATGGCATCAAAGCGGCAGAGGTCCAGGCAGACGCCACAGCGATTGCAGGCCTCCGGGTCGATCTCGGCCAGCGGCCGGCCCCAGAACTCGTGCGTCTCCCTGACGGTCGGCCGCAGGAGGAGGTGGAGGTCGGCGGCGTCCACGTCGCAGTCGCAGACCACCTTGCTCCGGGACAGCGCTGCGAAGGAGGCCGCCACGACCGTCTTGCCGGTGCCTCCCTTGCCGCTGAGGACGATGATCTCCTTCAACTCTCATACTCCAACGGGCACGAGCGCCCGCACCCTGTCGAGCAGCCTTCCGAAGGCGGTCTTCCACTCCGGCATGCCCTCGGCCAAGGTGACTCCGCGGCAATAGAGCTCAGCGATGCGCCGGTCGAAAGGTATCCTGAGCAGCACCGGCAGGCCCTGCTCTGCACAGTGCCGGTCGACGGCGTCGTAGCCGAGCCCGTCGCGGTTGATGACGACCCCGAAGGGGACGGCGAGATCCCGCAACAGCGCCACGGCCAGGGTCAGGTCGTGAAGCCCGAAGGGCGTCGGTTCCGTGACCAGCAGGCAGAAGTCGCTGCCGCGCACCGCCTCCACGACAGGACAGGCCGTCCCCGGCGGCGAGTCGATGATGACCGTGGCGTCGGTGTCGGCTCGCGCCTTGACGGCCCGGATGACCGGCGCTGGCATCGCCTCGCCGATGGCCAGTCGCCCCTCGACGAAGCCGACCCGTCCCGCGTGTCCGAGCCGGACGACGCCAACCTCGCGCTCCTCCTCGCCGATGGCGTCGTCCGAGCAGACGTAGGCGCAGACGCCGCAGCCGTGGCACAGCTCGGGGAAGGTGAGCACGGTCTTCCCCATGACGGCGATAGCGTTGTAGACGCAGGCCTCGGAGCAGAGACCGCAGTAGGTGCATCGCGTCTTATCGACGCGGGGGATGGGGACCGTGACGGGGCTCTCAGAATCGATTTGGGCGTGGAGGAGGATATGAGAGTCCGGCTCCTCGACGTCGCAGTCGAGAAGCTGCACCGGCTCTCTCTCAAGGGAGAGCGCCAGGCTGGTGGCGACCAACGTCTTGCCGGTTCCCCCCTTGCCGCTCGCCACCGATATGATCACGCGACAGCTCCTGCCTTTCGGATGGCGGCGCCCCTATCTAGGGCCCGCCGCGTCCGCCGCCGCCACCACGACCGCCGCCGAGTCCTCGTCCCCGCCCCATGCCGCGTCCCATACCGCGTCCCATACCGGCACCCATACCGGCGCCCATGCCGGCGCCCGTGCCGGAGCCCATGCCGGAGCCCATGCCGGCCGCCATTCCCGAATGGAGTCGGGCCGAGGGCGCGCCCAGTTCCGCGAGCTCACCACGTTCGAGGGCGTCGATCGCGTCGCGCACACTCCCGCTGGCACCGGCGTAGACGTGGATGCCAGCGGCGGACAGCGCCTCGTAGGCGTTGGGGCCGCACCTCCCGGTGATGACTGCCTCGGCCTGCCTCTGTGCGACGGTCTGGGCGGCCTGGATGCCGGCGCCGCCCGGTGCCGTCAGCGCTGGATTCTCCAGCACCTCGAAGGCCATGCTCTCCGTGTCGACCATGAGAAGCAGCGGGCAGCGACCGAAACGCGGGTCGACCTCCGAGTCGAGGCTAGGCCCGCTGGCAGATACTGCTACCCTCATTGTGACCTCCTCTCGTCCCACGGCAGGTGGGACCCGGACAGCGAAGGCCCGCGACTACCACGCTGACGGCGGGGAACCCCACCGCCATCCTCTGCCGCCGCCCCGGCCCAGGCCGAAGCCGCGACCGAAGCCCCGGCCGAAGCCCGGCCCCGGCTGTCCGAAGAACGGGTAGGGTGCTTCGCCGTACCAGGACGCCTCAGCGGGAGGGCCCCAGCCGAACCCGAAACGAGGCCCAGCGCCGGGCGCCCGACCGCCATAGGGGTTCGTGAACCCCGGCTGTCCATAGCCACCACAGTAGCCAGCTCCCCTGCCCGTCCTGGGGCCACGGCCCCACGGTCCAGTCCTATCTCCTCTTGGCATTTTGCACACCTCCATCGCGGCCACGCTGCTGCCCCGGCGGGCAGTGGCGGGCCGCCGCTACGCGGTCTCGGTTTCCTTCTTCTCGAGCTCGCCGATGCGTCGCTCGAGCTCCTCCAGGTACTCCCGGACGGATTCGGCCTCGTCCTTGAGGAACGACAGCTCGTCCTCCCTACGTGCGTAGGGTCCCCAGGGTCCAGGCCGGTAGGGTCCGGCCTCCCACCAGGGCGGGCCGGCTTCATAGCCCCAGGGGCCACCGTAGTAGCCGGCCCCGTATCTCATCCAGCCGGGAAGCCCGGTTAGTCGATACATCCAGCGGTATCCTCTCCCCATCTCGATTGCCTCCCCGACGTCGTCGACGTCACATTAATGTATCTGGGCGCGCCGCGGGTACTGGGCCTCGTTCTAGGCACAGCGCTCGCCGCGCATCTGTGCTCCGCACTTCGGACAGGATACCGACGTGCAGGGCACGCCGCGCTGGTGAGGCTCGCTGTGCCCACACTTCGGGCAGCGACAGACGGTGGTCGCCCCGAGGCCGCGGCCTGGTCGGCTACTTCGTCTCACGATGCGCATGCTTTACCTCCGGCGGGCTAGGAAGTCCGCCCGCCCCGCCATCGGCGACGGCGACCGCCGCCCGGGCCACGCACGGCCAGGTCGCGCCGGCCGGCCGACCGTTCCGGCAGGTCGCCTCGCCTCAGCCAGCGCTCGGCCAGCCGGGCCATCAGGTTGAAGACAACCGGGCCGGCGGCCACCGCGGCCGTCGCGACGGCGCGCTGCCTCTCGAGTGGCAGCGGCGAGCGTCGAACCACCTTCGTCGGCCGGACGCGCGTCGGCGCCGGCTCGCTTGGGGCGGACGGCACCATTGCGACGACCGGCTCGGGCCTGGTGGGTGACGGTGCCGTCAGCGGCGCCGGCTCCACGTCCATGATGGCGCCCTCCGGGCAGGCGCTCAGGCAGGCGCCGCAGCCGTTGCACAGCTCCTCCTTGATCTCTGCTCTTTCCGCCTCCAGCACGACCGCGTCCAGAGGGCAGACGGTCAGGCAGATGCCGCACCCCGTGCAACGTAGTCTATCGATGACAATCATTGACCACCTCCTCGCTGGTGCCCCCGTCCGCCTCGTCCGCCGCGCCAGCCTCGTGCGAGGGCTGCGTGTCGTGGTGGCTGCACAGGGAATACCCTTAGGCTTTCGCAGCGGGGGCAGGCCAAGCGTGCTCCCGCCGCGAGAGCCTCGAAGGCCACCGTCCACACGTGGCCGTCAAGTTGACACTGGAAGGGCTGCCTGGCCAGAGCGAAATTGCCACCCTGGATGCGCAGGGCCTTGCCGTTGACGAGAACATCGGCCACCTTCCGCCGCGCCGATTGGAGCACCCGGTGGAACGTCGGCCGCGAGACGCGCATGCTCTCGGCGCACTCCTCCTGTTCGAGGCCCTCCAGGTCCTTGAGGCGGATGGCCTCCGCCTCCTCCACCGTCAGGGCGACATCCTCGAGGGCGCGCAAAGGCACCCCCGCCGGCTTGAAGTAGGTCGCCTGCGGGAGAGCCGCCACATGTCGCCACTTGACTGGTCTGGCCATAGTCGGCATCCTTGAGAGTTATGAACCTATGTCCACAACCATGATAACGCGGAAACCCCTGCGCGTCAAGCCGTCCTGGCGCGAATTGGCGCGAGGGGTGTCTGGAGGGCGAGCGTCGCGCGTGGTCTAGGCTGACGGCCTGCGGCTGGTATCGATGCCAAAGAGCGTGTAGAGTGGACAGAAGCCGCTCAAGCCCGTCAGAAGCGGAATCACGCCGACCACGGCCATGGCAATACCACCTGGTCCGCGCACGACTCCCAGGCCAACGCCGATCAGTATTGCGGCCGCCACCAGTCGGATCCCTCGGTCGATGATTCCCTGGTTGACCTTCATCCCGCACCCCCTTGCGTGATGAGCCGGCGAAATCTAGAACGCCATGTCGGGCTTCCAGACCTGCCAGACCTTACCAGCCATTCTCAGGGTCTCCGTCTCCGGCGGCGGGGTAGGCTTCCCTGGCGGCGGTTTCATGATAGGCCGTGGCGCTGAAATCAGGTGCTTCTTTGCCCACTAGCGCCGTCATGTCGCTCGCCTCCTTTGTGAGCTGCCCTCCGGAGTCATCCCAAGGGCAGCCGCTCGGCCGCCGGCTTCGCCGTGGCCAGAACTCTGTCTTGCGAAGGCAAGGATCTGCGCCCTACGATAACTTATGGACGTATGACCATAAACACTCTAGACTCGTCGTGCGGCGTTGTCAACGGCTGCCGGCGCCGTCGGCTGGCGGGAGGACGCGGGGAGGGCCGTAGGAAGCGATGCCACCTGGCAGTGCCCCCTCAGACAAAGCGGACAGGCCTACCAGGCAACGCCCCGACTGGCGGCCATTCGACGAGCGGGCAGCGTCATATGACCGCTGGTACGAGACGCCTCTAGGGGCCTTCGTCGACCGGGTAGAACGAGAGGCTGTCTTCGGTCTGCTCCAGCCCATGCCGGGCGAGCGTATCCTGGACGTCGGCTGTGGCACCGGCCGCTACGTGCTCGACCTCCTTGACCTGGGGACCGATCCCATCGGCGTGGAGCCATCCGCCGGAATGCTGGCCGCCGCTATCGCTCGCTCTCCTCCCGACGCCAGCCCCGTCTTCGCCCGCGGCGTGGCCGAGAGACTGCCCTTCGCGTCCGGCGTGTTCGACGCGGCAGTCTTCGTGACGACCCTGGAATTCGTTAGCGACGTAGATGCGTCGCTGGCGGAAGCCGTCCGCGTCACTAAGGGCGGCGGTCGCCTCGTTCTGGGCGTCCTCAACGCGCGAGGCCCGTGGGCGGCGCGCCGAAGACGAAGCCACGACGTTGTATGGAGAAGCGCGCGCTTCTTCTCGCCCGCTGAGATGCGGGAGCGGCTCCGCGCCTTCGGCGAAGTCCGCTATCGCATGGCGGTATACCCGCCACCTCAGTTCAGTGGAGCGCCTCAGTCGCTGTTTGGCATTATCGAGCGGCTGGGGGCGCGCTTTGCCCCCTCGCTCGGCGCCTTCATAGCGCTGCGAGTGGACTTGCGGAGGTGACAGATGGTGGCTTGTCAGTTCTCCCTCTACCCTTTGAGGGAGCCGAGAATAGGTCCGGCCCTTGACGAAGCCCTCGCCGAGCTGCGGGCAGCGGGCCTCGAGCCTGAGGTGGGCACGATGAGCACGTTCGTCGAGGGCGAGGCGACGGTCGTCTTTGATGGCCTGCGTCGGGCGTTCGAAGCGGCTGCGGAACGAGGCGGTGTGGTGCTCGTGGCGACGATCTCAAACGCCTGCCCGACCGAAGCGAGGCCCGGCGATTGAGCTTCAGGCTCGTTCTTGTCCTCCGCGACTGTACCGGACTTTACCGCTGGCGGTGGAATCGTCGCCCGCTACGTGGCGGTGAGCCGCCAGAAGGGCCCCGTCTTGCCCAGTTTCACGAGGACGGCGACCCACTCCGGGGCGAGTTCACGCAGACGCAGCACGTAGTCAGGCTCCAGGCGCTCCCGGAACAAGCCGCTTGCGAAGAGGGTGGCGTAGTCCCGGAGCGGCATCACTCCGTCAGCGCTCTCAGGGTCGTAGAGAGACCAGTTTCGCGTGTGCTCTTCCGACCGGAAGAGGTTCATCTGGCTTCAGGCGGATGCTATATTCTCGCGCCATCGCCGAAAGGGGACGTTGACGTGGCCAACGATCGTCGTCGGCGATGCCTCCAGGATCTCCCCGTCCCGCATCCGCACGCGTATCGGTTCGTTGCAGTCGAGGCAGGGGCAGTCGATCTGTACCTGCTTGCCGGGGTAGAGCCAGCTGACCGCCAGCGACTCAAACCCTCACTGGCCGTACCATTTCTGCTGGCCCTCGACGGAGATCAGGTACTGGGTGG
>CAZMGB010000020.1:18905-59795 GCA_964565775.1 uncultured Dehalococcoidia bacterium | reverse complement strand
GCGGCTGCCTCGGCGGGTATGGCGTCGAGGAGGCGGGCGGCAGCGTCGGCGGCAAGGTGCGTGAGGTTGAGGGAGTGGAGGGCTCTGGCGAGCCGGTAGAGCGCGTACGGCTGGTCGTCATAGGAGTCGAGGGCGGCGCGAAACTCTGCGCTCGCGTCGGTAGGGAGGCCCAGGGCGAGCAGCTCGCGGCCGCGGAGCCAGCGCTGGTCTGGAAAAAGGGTGAAGAGACGGCTGAGACTGAGGGGCGGTGGCGCGAAGGGTGCGATCCAGGCGTCGGCCGCGGCCCAGTCGATGTCGGTGTCTTGCTCCGGGAGGTCGAGTCCGCTGGTGGAGGGCTCTACGTCAAGGCTGTCGTCCTCCGAGAGCAGTGCGGCGGCACGGAGGCCGTAGTAGTCGTGGGGTTGGTCGGCAGCGAGGGCCTCCAATTCGCTGTGTGCGAGGTCACTGGCGCCGGTGGCGAGATGGGCTTTCGCCAGCCAGAAGCGAGTGCGCGGAGGTGGCGACTGGGCCGTGGAGTCGGACCAGGCGTCGGCGGCGTCGGCAGGGCGGCCCTGTTTGTAGAGGACGAGGCCGGCGCGGAAGGCGGCTTCCGGCGCCCAGGGTGAGGCCGGAAAGCGGACGGCCAGGCTCTGATAGGCGGTGCCTGCTTCGTCGAGGCGGGTGAGCTGCTCCAGGATGCGGCCGCGCCACCAGAGGGCGTCATCGGCGAGGGGCCCGGAAGGGTCGAGGCGCAGGGAGTCCTCATAGTGGGAGAGGGCGGCCAGCGGCTCATCGAGGCGCTCCTCGGTGGCGGCGAGGTAGAAGGCGGCCGCGGCGGCCTCAGAGCCGGTCGGTTCGTCGGCGAGGTAGTCGGAGAAAGCCTGCTGGGCCTCGTCGTTGCGGAAGTTCCGGTAGTAGACGAGGCCCTGGGAGCACAGGTCGACGGGTTCGCCCGCTTTCAGGAGTTCGGCCAGGGCACTTTCGGCGGCGCTCGTCCCCGGGTAGGTGCTGATCACGAGATAGAAGTCATCCTTCCACGCGGGGTCGTCCGAGGCCCTCTCGAGGCTGCCTGTGCGCCAGAGGGCCAGCGCCTTATCGGCGGGGAATGGGCTTTCGTCGGAGAGGGTCTCGTACCAGCGAGCGGCCTCAGTCAGGGAGCCGGCCTGCTCATTCGCCTGGGCGATGGTCAGCAGGACCGAGAGACGAAAGCTGTCCGGCAGTCCGTCGGCGAGGGCGGCTTCGGCCTCGCGGGCGGCGTCCTGGGGCTGGCCGAGCGAGGTGAGGAGGTCGGCGCGGGCGAGACGGGCGTAGGGAGAGGCAATGCCGCCGTCGTCGATGTACTCGTCGTAGAGGTCGAGCGCCTGCTGGGCGTCGCCGAGGCGCGCCAGTGAGCGGGCGAGGAGAAACTGGGCGGGCTTGAGGTCGGTGCCGGAAGGCGCGTCGTCAATGTAGAGTTGGAACTGCTCGCGAGCGCGATCGTCGGACCCGAGCCGCAGGTAGATGCGCCCCAGGGAGAGACGGGCGTCGAGCTGGGCTGAGCCCTGTTCTTGTTCGATTATCGCCCGCAAGATGGCGGCTGCCTCGTCGTACTGGCCGTTACGCTCGTATTCTCGCGCGATCTTGGGATCGAGGACGAGTGCCGCGGTGGTGGAGTCCGGGTCGACCCTGTCCGAGACGGGATTCGCCGATGTGGAAGAGCCCTGATCGCCGCCGAGGCAACCGGCGAGGATCAGAGGGAGGACCGCGAGGGCGAACGCCCGCAAGGCGGCGCGTGCGCGGGTGCTTGGGCGCCGCTGCCGAGGTGAGGCGAGCGCCTCGATTGGCGTTGCGGCGGGTTTCGTTGACACTGTTTCGGAGCCAATGCTACACTTTGCCGACGGGCCCCGTAAAGGCTTTGCGAGCGTGCCATGAACGTGATGCGCTTCACGATCATCGATGGCCAGGGCGGGGTGAGCTTCGTGGCCCATGCCGATGCTCTGCCCGCCCTCGTAAAGGCGTGCGCCCTGAACGCGGGCAGCCTCGAGGAGCTTCTCGACGGCATCGCTCCCTACTACGGGAGCCTGCGCGAGTACGTGCTGGGCGGCCTGGCGATCTTCGACGAGCGGAACGTCGAGGGCCGTTACGATGCGATCCATCGGGCGCTCGAGCTGTGCGTCCCCCACGAGCAGCCGGTGTTCCGTGTGGTGGACGAGGTCACGCGCGAGACGAGCCTGCGGCCGGTGAAGGCGGGTGCGGTGCTGTTCAACCTGCGCGCGAAGCGCATCATCCAGCTTCAGAACACCTACTGGGAGATCAACCGCATGGGGCGCGGGCGCGTCTTCGACGGCACGCGGATGACGGCAGACGTCTTCAGCTATCGACTGCCTAAGGAGTGGGCGCTGGTGCCGTAGGGCCGGCGGGCCCTTTTTTTCTGGGATTGATTATGGAAGGGCGAGAAAGAGGCGCCGGGAGCTGGCAGGCACGCCCGGTGTGGGCTGACGTAGACCTCGATGCGCTGGCCCACAACGTGCGGGAGCTGAAAGAGAAGGCGGGCGGCGCCGCACTGATGGCGGTGGTGAAGGCGAACGCCTACGGCCACGGAGCCGTCGCGGTGTCGCGGGCGGCGCTGGCGGCCGGCGCGGACCGTCTGGCCGTCATCAGCGTCGAGGAGGGCGAGAAGCTACGGCTCGGGGGCATCACCGCCCCCATCTTGGTGATGGGCCCTACGATGCCGGGTCAGGCGGAACGCGTCCTCGAGATGTCGCTGACGCCGACGGTGAACTCGCGGGAGCTGGCGCTGGCCCTGTCGGGCCAGGCCGTCGAGCGGGGCGTCATCCAGCGGGTTCACCTCAAGGTTGAGACGGGGCTGAATCGCTTCGGCGTGCCGCCGGAGGAGCTGCTGCCGTCGGCCGAGTTCCTGCGCGGGCTGCCGGGCATCGAGGTGGAGGGCCTCTTCACCCACTTCGCGTCCGGCGATGAGGGCGACAAGGCGTTCACGCGGGCGCAATTCGACGTGTTCATGGAGGTGGCAGAGCGGGTGCGCTGGATCCCGATGAGACATGTAGCCAACACCGCGACCCTGATGGACATGCCGGAGCTGTCGCTGGACATGGTGCGCACGGGCATTGGCATCTACGGCTGCTACCCGTCGAGCGAGGTCAGCCGGTCGGTGGCCCTGAGGCCGGTGCTGTCGCTGAAGAGCCGCGTGGCGCGCCTGAAGGAGCTATCGCCGGGGGAGACGGTGAGCTACGGCCGTACCTGGCGGGCCGAGAGGCCGAGCGCCATCGCTCTGGTGGCGTGCGGCTACGGGGACGGGCTGCGGCGGGCCCTCTCGAATCGTGGCAGCGTCCTCGTGCGGGGGCGTCGAGCGCCTATCGTCGGTCGGGTGGCGATGGACATGTGCGTAGCCGACGTGACAGAAGTTCCGGAGGTGCAGCTCGACGACGAAGTGGTGCTCGTCGGCCGGCAGGGCGATGAGCAGATAGCGGTCGAGGAGCTGGCGGAGCTGTGCGACACGATCAACTACGAGATCCTGTGCGGCATCACGGCTCGCGTGCCGCGCGTCTACCGCCGGGCTGGGCAGGTAGTGGCGGTGGAGAGCCTGCTGGAAACGGCCTCGGAGGAAGAGGGGGCAGAGCAACGTGTCGCTCGTACAGGAGCGGGGTGCTAGAATGGCGGCGGCGCGAGCTACGCTGCCCAGCAGGAGGATAGGCTTGAAGGCATGGAGGGCCGGAATCGGCATCGTGGTGCTGGCTGCGCTGCTCGTTCTGGCCTCTTCTCTTTCGGCGTCAGCCGGGGCGCAGGGCGAGCCGAGCCGCACGGGGCCAGCGGCAGCGCGCGACGTGGTATCGTCGCGCGCCGTGTCCGCGGAAGGCTACGGCATAGCCCCCGGCCACGCTGTCCAGATGGATCAGGCGGAGGACGAGGGTAATGACCGGGTGCTGGTGTCCCTGGCCACCTTCGGCGCGGCGGTGACGGCGGTAGTCGTCGGGTCCGCTGGCTATCTGCTGCGTCGCCGTCTGGGACTGGTGAAGCCGCCCCCGGACCAGAGCGCAGAGCATTAGGCGGGTGCTGCGGTGGCGGCGGGGCAGGGGCCGTGAGGTGAATGGGAGGCGGCGTCCGCTGGGTGTGTGCTCCGGTAATAGATTAGCGCGGGCGGGCGCCGGCGCTCTTCTCTAACTGCTCAAGCCACCCACGGTACTTCTCTAGCTTCTCCTCCAGGTGGCTCTTCATCTCCAGCAGCGCGTCGACTTTCTGGCGGATGACCGCGTGCTGCCGTTCCGTCAGTTCCATGGCGCGGGTGATGCGCTCCTTGCGCTCCGCCACGTCGGCCCCCGGTCGGTACTCGGCGCGAAGCTGCTGCTTGATCTCCTGGGCTTCCACCATCTCCTTGATCTCGGCGAGGGTGAACCCGAGGAGCTTCTGGAGCTGCTTTATCTGCTCGACGCGCCGGACGTCTTCCTCTGAGTAGAGCCTGAAGCCCCCTTCCAGCCGTGTTGGCGGCTTGAGGAGGCCCTTCTCCTCGTAGAAGCGGAGGGTGCGCTGCGTGACGCCGGTTCGCTCGGCGACCTCGCCGATCTGGAGGTAAGCGTCTTCTGGCTTGGTGGCAGCGGTGGACCTGCTGGATGGCATCGTGATCGATACCATTATAGTGATGCGTTAACGCCTACGTCAAGGTTAGGCTTCTACCAGGACTCGTCGTCCCCTTCTTCCTCCTCGTCCGCCGGGGGAACCGAGCCGGGCTCGGTGCGGGGGAGGAGAGCCTCGGGGTGCTCTTCGCGGCGGCGACGGCGCGGTGGCAGGGTGTCGATAGCCTTGCGCAGCGCCGGCAGGGCCTCCAGGGCCTCCTTGCGGTCGCAGTCGAGGGAAACGACGGCAACGCCCACGTCACGCAGGCATTCGAGCTCTGTGGCGTCAAATCCTGGCGAAAGGGTGAGCATTACGGGCGTATTCGCGAGACTGGCGACTCTGATGAGGTCTAGCTCGCCGCGAACTGTCAGTGGCTCCTGCCAGCGACTGAGGAAGATGGCGTCCAGGGGCAGCGACTGCAGCGCACGGACATGGATGTCTGCGAGGTCGCGCTCATGGGCGAGGACGTAGCCGAGGTGGGAGTCGAGGAGCGCCGCCGCCCTGGTGGCCTCCGGGTCAAAGACAGCATAGTCGATGCCGGCCTGGCTGAGCTCGTTGACGACTTGTGCGTCGAGGTGGCGGGGCCAGACGCCGCACGGGGCATCGCCCGCCGCCTTGACGATGGCTTCCAGCTCTGAGGGCCTGACCTCGCTCAGCGCGAAGAGGCAGGTGTCCGCTCCCTGGGCCAGCGCCTGGGCGGCGCGGTCAGCGGCGGGAGCGGAGAAGGAGACGGCGAGGAGCACCGACGGGTTGGGGGCGTGGGCAACAGCGGCGAAGCCCATGGGCTTCGAGTCCGCTTGGACAGCCCGCCGGATCTGCTCTCTCAGCTTGCTCATGTGCTGGCGACGCGGCCGATTAGGGGAACTCGCATCTCAGTGATGATATCTGTGCGTGACAACTAGTGTCAATTCGAGGGGCGGTCTCGTCCGGTTGGGTGGATCCAACATAAGACAGGAAGGCCAGGCTTAAGCCTGGCCTTCGGTTTGGGGCCGGCCTTCGGGCGCGGATCCTTGTACGAGTCTAGCTCTTCAGCTTGCGGCAGGCCTCCAGCAGAGGTGGCATCACCTGCTTGTAGTCGCCGACGATGCCAAAGCGGGAAGTCTTGAAGATGCCTGCCTCTGGGTCCTTGTTGATGGCCACGATGTTCTTGGAGCCTGAGCAGCCGGTCATGTGCTGGCTCGCTCCAGAGATGGCGACTGCGATGTAGAGGGTGGGGCTGACCACCTTGCCGGTGAGACCGATCTGGTCGGCCACGGGCCGCCAGCCGAGGTCGCAGGCGGCGCGGCTGGCACCGACAGCGCCGCCCAGAACCTGGGCAAGCTCCTCCAGCACGGCGAAGCCCTCGGCGCTACCGATGCCGCGGCCGCCGGAGACCACGACCTCCGCATCCTCAAGGCGGATGCCCTCGGCCTCTGCCTTCTTGCGCTCGACAACCTTGGCGCGGAGGATGGAGGCGTCGAGCCCGGTTTCCACCTTCGTGACCTCGCCGCTGCGGGAGGCGTCGCGCTCCAGGGGCTCCTGGGACTTGGCGCGGACGGTGGCGATCTGGGGCATGGTCTTGCAGGTGTGGATGGCCAGGGCGGAGCCGCCGTAGCAGGGGCGGGTCATGAGCAGCTTGCCCGAGTCGACTCCCAGTTCGATGCAGTCCAGGGCGACGGCGGTGCCCAGGCGGAAGGCGAGGCGCGGCGCCAGGTCGCGGCCGACGTTGGTCTGGCCGAAGAGAACGACTGACGGGTTGGCTTCGGCGCACACCTTCTGCATGGCGGCCGTGTGGGTGTCGGTGTTGTATTCGGCCAGAAGCGGGTCTTCGGCGACGAAGACCTTGTCTGCCCCGAAGGCGATAGCTTCCTGGGCGAGACCCTCGACGCCGGAGCCGAGGAGGGCGGCGTAGACAGGCTGGTTGAGCTCGCCGGCGAGCCGGCGCGCGGCGCCGAGCAGCTCGGCGCCCACGGGCAAGAGCTGGCCCTCGGCGACCTCTGCCAGGATCAAGATTCCGTTTTCGTTCGCCATCGCAGATAACTCCTTACCACATAACTCCTCAAGAGAGGCCGAGGCGTCTCTCAGATGACCTTGGCTTCGCGCAGGCGGCCCGCCAGCTTCTGGGCCGCCTCTTCCGGCGTCTCAGCTTCCATGATCTCGCACTCGATATCGCTCACCGGCGCGTAGAGGCGCTCGAGGTTGAGGCGGGCGCCCTGCGGGCCAAGCTGGGAGGCGTCCAGGCCGAGGTCGGCGGCGGACCACGTAGTGACCTCCTTGCGGGCGGCCATCATGATCTGCTGGAGCTTCGGGTAGCGCGGTTCGCCGAGCTCGTTACTGATGCTGACGACGCAGGGCAGCGATGCTTCGACGGTCTCGTAGCCATCGCTCAGGACGCGCTCTACGATAGCCTTGCTGTCCTTGACCTCGACGGCCTTGGCGATGCTGACGCAGGGGATATCGAGCGTTTCGGCTATGGCCGAGCCGGTCGCTCCCATGTCCCAGTCGGCGGCCTGGCGACCGCAAAGGACGAGGTCGAACTCGCCGATCTTCTTGATGGCTGCGGAGAGGGCGACGGCGGTGGAGTAGCTGTCGCTGTCCGCGAAGGCGTCGTCGGAGAGGAGGACGCCCTCGTCGGCGCCCATGGCAAGGCCGTGTTTAAGAACGTCGCGGGCGCTGGCGGGGCCCATGGTGATGATCGTGATCTTGCCCTCGCCCTTGGCGTCCCTGATGCGCAGTGCCGCCTCGATCGCCAGCTCATCGAACTGGCTTATGACCGAGGAGACGCCGGCTGCCGGCACCATCTTCTTGGCCGCCTCGTCGATCTTGAAGCTTGAGGCGGGAGCCTCCGGGTCGGGGATCTGTTTCGCGCAGACGATCATGTTGAGCGGCATAGAGCTCCTCCTTGGCTGCTCGTGATCAGAGGGGTCTCCGGGTCTAGGACTTCTACCCCGGCTCCAAGACGGGCGGCTTGCCCCGAGCCTCGCCCGCCCGGGCCCGGCCCGGCTGGGAGGGCGGTAATAAGGTACAACAGAGCGTCCACTGTGTCCAGAGCGGAGAACGTCGAAGCTGGCGCACCGTGAATCGGCAAAGGTCTCGAGCGCCTGCGGGTCTAAGCGGACTCGGCTTCGGACGCCGTGTCGGGCGCGGCGGCCTTGGCGGGCGCACCTAACACAGCGACCTCCAGGAGCTCCGCCAGGTCCATCGTGCGCATGCGCCCCTCCTCTTCGGGCTGAACGGCGGGAATGCCGTCCTCAAACATCTGGACACAGAACGGGCAGGCGGTGGCGATTACGTCGGCGCCCGTTGATACCGCCTCCTCGGTGCGGGCATTGTTTATGTGCTGTCCCATCGACTCCTCGACCCAGGCGTGACCGCCACCGGCGCCGCAGCAGAAGGTGGTGCGATGGGAGCGCGGCATCTCCACGTTCTCTGCGTTGGGTAGGGCGGCGATGACGTCGCGCGGCGGCTGAGTCATTCTGTTGTGGCGGGCCAGATAGCACGAATCGTGGTAGGTGATCTTCTGGGCGATGCCGTCGGTGGGCTTCAGCCGCCCCTCTTTGAGTAGCTGCGCGAGAAAGTCGCTGTGGTGGACGACCTCGAAGTTGCCGTCGAACTGGGGGTACTCGTTCTTGAACGTGTTGAAGCAGTGGGGGCAGTTGGTGATGACCTTCTGGACGCCCTTCGACTTCCAGACCTCGATGGTCTGCTGCGCCTGCATCTGGAACAGGTACTCGTTGCCGAGGCGCCGGGCGGGATCGCCGGAGCAGGTCTCCTCCTCGCCCAGGACGCCGAAGCTGACCTTCGCCTCGATGAGGAGACGGGCCAGCGCTTGGGTAATGGGGATGTTGCGGTCGACGAGGGCGCCGGTGCAGCCGACCCAGAACAGGTACTCCTGCTCGCCAGTGAACATGGGGATGTCCATGCCCTCCATCCAGCTTGTGCGGGTGAAGGGGGTGCCGCGCCAGGGGTGTCCCCGCTGCTCAAGCTGTGCCAGGGTGGCCTGGGCGGTCTCCGGCATGTTGGCCTCGTCCATCACCAGGTAACGGCGCATGTCGATGATGGTGGGGACGTGCTCGATGAGGACGGGGCAGGCCTCCTGGCAGGCGCCGCAGGTGACGCAGTCCCAGATGGGGTTGAATCCGACGCCTTCGATTGCGGAGTCGGAGGGGGCCCCGCCGTTCCTGGTGGCCGCCTGCTGGGCGTGGAGGCGGATGCCGAAGGGGGTAAGGGGCTGCACCTGCGGCTCAATGACGTGGCGCAGGTCGCCCATGATTGCCTTGGGCGAGAGCTCCTTGCCCGTGAGGTTGGCCGGGCAGTTGCTCTGGCAGCGCCCGCACTCCGTGCAGGTGTAGAAGTCCAGCTTCTGCTTCCAGGAGAAGTCGTGCGCCCTGCCGACTCCGAAGGTGACGCCCTCTTCGCCCTTCTCCATCCTCTCCATGACGGCGTCCACGTTTATGGGCTGGAGGACGCCGCTGGGCCGGCCGGAGCGGGAGAAGACGTTGAATACCACGCTCAGCACGTGAGAGTGCTTGGAGAACGGCAGGAAGATAAGGAAGGCGAAGAAATCGAGGGCATGGCAATACCAGAAGGCGGTGTGCAGGGCCTCGGCGGCGCTGCCGTGCAGGCCCACGGCGTCCCAGAGGTTGGCCATGCCGAAAGCCCAGAAGGACCAGTAGTCGGCACCCTGGCGGTGGAGCGCGATCTGGAAGCTGTTGGTGAGGACGTCCGTCACCATGAGGAAGAAGATCAGGCCGAGGATAATCCAGCCGTCGATGTTGAGGGTCATCCGCTTCGGCCGCCAGAAGAAGCGCTGGATGGCCGCCATGCCCACACCGACGATGACGAGCACGTTGAACAGGTCCATCACGGGCCGATAACCGGTGTAGACGCCCTTGAGAAGGCTCTGGAGGCTGGCATCCTCGTGGAAGCCGTCGAGGAGGAAGTTGATGCTCCTGATCTGGAGGGTGAGGAAGCCCCAGAAGATCAGGGGATGGAGGATGCCCGAGTACCAGAGGATGCGGTTGTAGAACTTCCGCTGGCCGATCATGTAGACGAAAACGTCTCGGACGCGGTGCCATATGTCGTCAAACGGGAGATAGCGTGGCCCGCCGCGGAAGTGGACGAGGCGCACCGCCACGGCGGCGATGAAGAACGAGATGAAGCCGACGACTATGACGTAGTAGAAGATGTTCCCGGGGAGTTCGGTGGAAGGAGCCACGAGTCATCCTCCTTCGCGGCTGGGGCTGGGGACGCCGCAATATAATAACTACCGACTGTAAAAAGGGTCAAGCGAGGCGCGGATCGTGCCCGGCTCACTGATGATCCGTATTTCGATCAGGGCTGCGGGATGAATCCCGCAGCTTCGTGGATTGCAGTTTGTGAGCTGCGGGTTTCAACCCGCAGCTCTTGGATCAGCCCTTTCTGCCGTACAGCTTCCTCAGTTCCGTTTTCAGCACCTTGCCGAGAGGGTTGCGCGGTAGCTCGTCTACGAACTCGATCCGTTTCGGCGCCTTGAAGCTGGCGAGGCGTCCCTTGCAGTATTGGGTGATCTCCTCCGGCGTGGCGCTTTCGCCTTCCTCCAGGACCACTATCGCCTTCACTTCCTCGCCCCATTCGGGGTCGGGAACGCCGATGACCGCTGCTTCCACGATCTTGGGATGATCCTCAAGGCACGCCTCGATCTCCCCCGGCGCAATGTTCTCGCCGCCGCGGATAATGAGGTCCTTTGTGCGGCCGGTGATGAAGAGGTAGCCGTCCTCGTCCAGGTAGCCGACATCGCCGGTGTGGAGCCAGCCGTCGACGATGGCGGCGGCGGTCTCGTCGGCCTGCCTGTAGTACTCCTGCATGATGCGGGTGCCGCTGACGCAGATCTCGCCTTCCTCGTTGGGCGCCAGGATCTCGTTCTGAGGGTTCATGATGACGATGGCGACATCGTCCATCGCCCGCCCCACCGAGCGCAGGCGGTGGAGCTTCTTCTGCTTCTCGTCCTCCGTCCCCTCGATGCGGTGGTCGTCGGGCGCCAGGTAGGTCATGGTGGAGGTGCTCTCGGTTTGGCCGTAGGCGTTCATGAGGTCGCAGCGGAAGACGCCGACGGCGCGGCGTGCGACCTCGTAGGGCATGGGGGCGGCGCCGTATGTGATGAGCTTGAGGGAGCTGAGGTCGTGCTTGTCGAAGTCTGGGTGGTCCATGATGCGCTTGAGCATCGTGGGGACGACGAAGCTGTGGGTGATGCGTTCGCGCTCCACCGTCTCGAGCCACAGCTCGGGCTCGAACTGGGGCAGGATGACGAGCGTCCGGCCGCCCCAGATGGACGACATGATGGCGGTGAGCCCGGCGACGTGGTAGATGGGCGCCGAAAGGAGAGTCTTATCGTATTCGGCCTCCGGGTCAGCGGGATTCATCGTGTTGGTGACGTAGAGGGAGAGTGTGAGGTAGGTGAGGACGACGCCCTTGGGTAGCGCCGTCGTGCCGCTGGTGTACATGAGGACGGTGGCGTCGTCTTCGTCGATCTCGACGAAGAGCTCGTCCTCGCTTCCGCTCTCCAGGAGGTCGTCGTAGCTGATCATGCCGTCGGGCCAGGCGTCGTAGCAGACAAACTGACGGACGCCGCCGATCTCGGGCCGGATGGAGGAGATGAGGTCGACGTAGCGCTCGCCCACGAAGAGCAGGGAGGACTCGGAGTTGTTGATCATGTGGACGAGCTCTTCCCGCTTGGCGCGATAGTTGAGGGGGACGAAGGCGGCGCCGATCTTGGCGCAGGCGTAGTAGGTCTCCACCTGCTCGGGGCTGTTGAGGGCCACGACGGCCACCTTGCTGCCGCGGCCGATGCCGAGGCCCTGGAGGGCGCTGGCAAGACGGTTGACGCGCGCGGCCATCTCCATGTAGGTGATGCGGCGGCCGTCGCCGACGAGCGCCTCGCGGTCGGGCACGACCGCGGAGCTGATGGTCAGGAATTCGGCTGTATTCATTCCGTTGCAGTCCTCCCGGTGGGTTGTGTGGAAGTGCGGAGCAGAGCGGCCAGGCGGCTTTCAAGTTCGAGCCCTTCGGCCAGTGTCATGCTGAGGCCCTGAGTGACCGCCTCCTTGGCGTATCGCAGGGCGAGCTGGGGGCGCGCCGCGAGCTTGCGGGCCCAGGCCTCGGACTCGTCGTAGAGCCGTTGGCGCGGGACGACGCGGTGCACGAGGCCCAGGCGGTGTGCCTCCTGGGCATCGATGGCGTCGCCCGACAGGATCATGCCCATCGCGATGCCGGGGCTGATGGTGCGGGGCAGGAGCTGCGTGCCGCCGGCGGACGGTATGTAGCCCAGGTTGACCTCGGGCAGGCCGAGGCGGGCGTCTTCGGAGGCGATGCGGAGGTCGCAACACATGCTCATCTCGCAGCCCGCCCCCAGGGCGAAGCCGTGGATGGCGGCGATGAGGATCTTGTCGAGGCTGAGCATGAGGCCCCAGAGGTCGCGCTCGTGGCGGGCGCGACGGGCGTCGACGAAGGAGGGGGCCGTGCCGAACTCACTGATGTCCGCACCGGCCGAGAAGGCCCTATCGCCGGCGCCCTTGATAATGAGCACGGCCACGTCGGGGTCGTCGCGGACCGCCTGGAAGGCCGTCCAGAGCTCGTCGCGCATGTGGAGGTTGACGGAGTTGAGCACGTCCGGCCGGCTCAGGGTGAGCCAGGCGATGGCGTCGCTCTTCTCGTAGATTATGGTGTCGAAGGCGTCCACGATGGCGTGCGTCGACTAGCGCCAGTCGGGCTTGCGGATCTGGCTCTTCCGCTTGACCTCCAGCGTGTGGGCCAGGTCCTGGTTCATCTTCTCGGCCAGGATCTTCATCGCCTCGCTGGTGGGACGCATCTCCTCGCTGCGCCAGCGGCGGATCTTGGCGCGCTCGGCGTCAGGGAGGCCGCTCTCGTCGGCCACACGTCCGACGACGTAGGACATCAGGTTCCAGGCCTCGTCGATGTCGAACTCTATCTTCATGGCAGGGCCCTATCGCGGCTCCTTCGATGAGACGTAGCGCCCCCGGCGGCGGATCTGGCGCGTGGTGCGCTCGTCGAGCAGGGTGCCGAGCGCCTCGTTCATGCCGACGGTGAGGTCGGCCATCTCGGCCGTGCCCTGGGCGCGGTCGGAGCGCCAGCGGCGCACGGCGGCCCGCCCGTCGCCGGAGAGGTCGGCGTGGTCGAGGACCTGAGCGACGACGAGGGTCATGATCGACCAAGCTTCGTCAGGTTCCAGAACTATCTGCATTTCCCGTCAATCTCCGTAGGGGAGGGCTTCAGCCCTCCACGTCAGCGGTTTGCCATGCTTGCCCCCGCCCCCTGGAGGCCTAAAGGCCTCCGCTACGTGGCCTGTCTGCCCCCTGGAGGCCTGAAGGCCTCCGCTACATGCCCCTGAACTTCGGTGTTCGCTTCTCGAGGAAGGCGCGCACGCCCTCGTCCCGGTCTTCCGTCGTCTGGAGGATGACCGTCAGGTCCGTCTCGAAGCGCAGGGCCTGCTCCAGGGTCATGTCCAGCCCCTTGGCGACCGCCTCTTTGGCGTAGCGCACGGCGATCGGCCCGCGGGCGGCGATACGGCCCGCCAGAGCCTCCGCTGCCGCCATGAGCTTGTCGCGAGGCACCACGGCGCTGACGAGGCCGATGCGCAGCGCCTCCTGGGCGTCGATGGGCTCGGCCGTCAGGATCACGTTGAGGGCGTGGGCGCGGCCGACGATGCGCGACAAGCGCTGGGTGCCGCCGCCGGACGGGATCGCGCCCAGGGAGGTCTCGGGCAGGGCGAAGCGGGCCTCGGCGCAGGCGAGCCGCACGTCGCAGGCCAGGGCCAGCTCAAGGCCGGCACTGATGGCGTCGCCGTTGATGGCGGCGATGACGGGCTGCGACAGGTGGGCGATGCTGTCGAAGGCGTTGCCGAGGATCTGCTCTCGGCGCGCCGAGGCGGGGAGCGCCTCCGTGACCGGAGCGGCGAGCTCCCAGCCGGTGCAGAAGACTTCGCCTTCGCCCGTAAGGATCACGATGCGGACATCCGCGTCGTCGTTGATGGCGGCGGCCGCCCCGGCCAGCTCCTCCAGCACCTCGCGGCCGATCACGTTGCCCCGGTCGGCGCGGTTGAGGCGCAGGTAGGCGGTGCCGCCTCTCTTTTCCACGGCGATGGCGCTACTGGTCATGGCTGCACTGGGCGCCGGAGTGCTGCGGGAGCAAGTGACGGCAAGATACGGCCTTCGATTCAACCCGTGGGGTGTCGTGAGTCCGGCTTGGGCGTCGCCCATCGTAGCAATGAGGCGAGGGCACTGTCAAGGAAGTGTACGGCGTGCGTCAGGTTCAGAGTTGGTGGGTGAATTGGCTGTGCATCTGCACAGCACCGCCGACTGAAGTCGGCGGCATGGCTGGCGAGTCTGGAAGCCGCGGACTTCCAGTCCGCGGGGTCTGCCAAACCCCAACCCACCAATGCCGAGCCAGTCACGGCGGCGTTGCCCTTCGATGCGCCCGCGTTGTATGATGCGCGGCGATATGTCAGACACCGCCTTCGCCGACCTGCGGGTAGTAGACCTCTCGCAGGGGATCGCCGGGGCCTACTGCACGAAGCTGCTCGCCGACTACGGCGCCGATGTCATCAAGGTCGAGCCACCCGGCCAGGGCGACCCCACGCGCCGCCTGGGGCCGTTCCCGCAAGACCTGCCCCACCCGGAGAAAAGCGGCCTCTTCCTGCACCTCAACACCAACAAGCGGAGCCTGTCGCTCGACGTGAGCACGGCATCCGGGGCGGTGATCCTCAGGAAGCTGCTGACAGAGGCGGATGTGCTCGTCGAGAGCTATCCCGCGGGCCGGATGGCCGAGTGGGGGCTGGGCTACGATGACCTGAGGGGTGACTTCCCGAAGCTGGTCTACGCATCGATTACGCCCTTCGGCCAGACAGGGCCGTATCGCGACTATCAGGCCAACAGCCTGACCGCGATGGCGATGAGCAGCGTCATGTACGTGACCGGCGATCCGGACAAGGAGCCGCTGACCACCGGCGGCGAGCCCGCGGGCTACGTGGCCGGCCTCCAGTGTTGGGTGGCCGTGCTGGCGGCGCTGGCCCATCGAAAGCGCGAGGACGCCGGCCAGCACGTCGACGTGTCGCTGGCCGAGGCCGCCGCCTCGCTGGACGAGTATCAGTCGTCCACGTACGCTTTCCTGGGCGTCATCCGCCGCCGCTACTACTCCCGTCACATCTTCAGCTACCCCCAGGACATCATGCCCTGCCGGGATGGCTACGTGTGTGTGATCCCGGGCGCGGGCGGCTTCCCGGTACCCCTCGTGCAAGAGGGTGTCTCGCCGATGGCGCTGTTGATGGGCGACCCGGAGCTGGACAAGAACCCTCTCTTCTTGAGTACGCGGGAGCGTCTGGTGCGCGGGCAGGAGCTCGACCAGCTTCTGGAGCCCTGGCTCATGTCGCACGATTGCGATGAGATCGTGGAGCTCGCCCAGCAGCTTCGCATGCCCTTCGCCGATGTGCCCACGGTGGCCGACCTCCTGGAGAGCGGGCACCTGAAGGAGCGCGGCTTCTTCGTCGAGCTGGAGCACCCGGAGGCGGGACGCCTGACGCAGACCGGGGCCCCCTTCGAGATGAGCGAGACGCCGTTCCAGGCTGGGCGCGCCCCAACGCTCGGCGAGCACAACGCCGAGGTCCTGACCGGCGACCTGGGCTATGAGAAGGACGAACTGGGTATCCTCCGCGACCGGGGAGTGATCTAGGAGAGAGCTGATGGTGCTGCCCCTGGAGGGCATTCGCGTAGTCGACCTTTCGCACGTCTACGCCGGTCCCACCTGCACCCGCATCCTGGCTGAGCTGGGGGCGGACGTGATCAAGGTAGAGGCCGCCATGCGCTTCGACATCACGCGCGGTCTCATCCTGACGGACAACGACCACGGCGGCCAGCCCTGGAACCGTGCCTCCTACTTCGCGGTGCGCAACGCCGGCAAGCGGGCCATCACTCTCGATCTCAGTAACGAAAAGGGGATCGACCTTCTGAAGCGCCTCATCGGTCTCTCCGACGTGCTGGTGGAGAGCTTCACGCCGCGGGTGATGAAGGCCTTCGGGCTCGACTACGAGGCCGTGCGGGGGGTCAAGCCCGACATCGTTATGCTCTCGATGTCCGGCTACGGGCAGACAGGATCTCAGACCGACTACTCGGCGTACGGGATGGGCCTGGAGCCCGCGTCGGGCATTTCCCAGCTTACCGGATACCGGGACGGACCGCCCATACGCAGCGGCATCTCCTTCACCGACCCGATCGCGGGCGTCATGGCGGCGGGAGCGGTGCTGGCTGCTCTGCACTATCGAGGGCGCACGGGAAAGGGCCAGTTCATCGACCTTTCGGAGCAGGAGGCCGCGATCCCGCTCATCGGTGCCGCCCTGATGGACTACGTCATGAACGGCCGTCTGACGGAGCGCCAGGGCAACCGGAGCGCCGTCGCCGCGCCCCAGGGCTGCTATCGCTGCCGCGGCGATGACCGCTGGCTGGTCATCTCGATCGAGAGCGACGAGGAGTGGGCGAGCTTCTGCCGGGCAGCCGGCCATCCCCAGTGGGAGACGGACGAGCGTTTCGCGGACATCCTTGCCCGCCACGAGCACCACGACGCCCTCGACGAGCTCATCGAGGGCTGGACGCGTGAGCAGGACGCGTACGAGGCGTTTCACCTGCTGCAGCGAGCGGGTGTGAAGGCGGCGCCTGTCCTCGACGGAAAGGACATGCTGCTCGACCCCCACTTCAAGGAGCGCGGTCACTTCGACGTGCTGGACTTCCCGATCATCGGGCGGCGGCCCGTCCACCGCCACCTCGTCGCCAAGTTCGACGGCTTCGAGGCGCGGCCGCAGCGGCCGGCGCCGCTCCTGGGCGAGCACAACGCCGAGGTGCTCCAGGGGCTGCTCGGTCTGTCGGACGATGAGATGGCGGCGCTGGAGGAGGAGAAGGTTATCGGCACGGCGCCGGAGCTGCCGGTGCCCATCGATCTTATTGGGCCGATCCTCCACCTGCCCTACGAGCAGTTTCTGGAGATGGGCATGGTCCAGGCGATAGAGCCGGACTACCGCCAGCAGTTGGGCCTCTAGGCGCCCTTCCCTCTCTCCGGTGCCGGTGTTCCTCGATGCGGCCGTGGGTGATACGCTTATTTGAACGGTCCGGAGGGGTGCGCCCTTCGACAGGCTCAGGGTGCGAAATGAGGGCGCCGGTGGCAAGGGCAATGCGAAATCGCATGCTGAGCTTGTCGAAGCACCTAAGGTGAGGGACGACAGCATCCTTGGGGGCAATGACAGAGGGGGCCCTGCCTGGCAAAGGGGAATGCCGTATGACAAGAGGCGGGAATGCTGTCACCCTGCGCGAAGCGAAGGGTGTCTCAATGCCCTTTCTAATCGCTTTCTCGGACGGCAGGAGATGAGTCGCGGGGGTCACGGATGGACCTGGGGCTGAAGGACAAAGTCGCCATCGTCACCGGCTCCAGCCGCGGTCTCGGGCGCGCCATCGCCCTGGGGCTGGCCGGTGAGGGCTGTCACGTCGCGCTCTGCGCTCGAGGCGAGGAGCGGCTGCGGGAGGCCGAGGCGGAGGTGCGGGCGAGGGGCGTGAAAGCACTCGGTGTGGTCGCCGACATGAATGAACTGGCGGACGTCGAGCGCCTGGTGTCGGAGACGGCCTCCACCTTCGGTCGCATCGACATTCTCGTGAACAACGTCGGTGGCTCCTGGGCGGGCGAGGAGGACGAGGCCTGGGACGCCGCCTACCGCGCGAACCTCCTGGCGGCGGCGCGGGCTACGCGGCTCGTCGTGCCCCACATGCGGAGGGCCGGCGGCGGCAGCATCGTCCACATCGCCTCCATCTGGGGTCGCGAGTCCGGCGGGGGCATGACCTATAACGCGATGAAGGCGGCGATGATAAGCCACGCCAAAGCGGAAGCGCTGGCCCTTGCCCGCGACAACATCCGCGTGAACTCCGTTGCGCCGGGCTCCATAGCCTTTCCCGGCGGCTCCTGGGGTCGGCGTCAGGAGGCGGACCCCGAAGGCATGAAAGCATTCGTGGAGCAGAACATAGCGATGGGGCGCTTCGGCCGGCCCGAGGAGGTGGCGAACGTGGTGGTCTTCCTGGCGTCGGAGCGTGCGAGCTGGGTGACGGGCGCCTGCATCAACGTCGACGGCGGCCAGTCGCGGTCGAACATCTAGCGCCCGGAGAGGCCGCCGCGCGCTTTCTTGTTTGCCTGTTTGCTCTCGCTGACACTTAGGACACCGACATGGCTGAGACAGAAGTAGAACGCCTCGTCCCTCACTGCGCCGAGCTCTTTCTCGACTGGTTCCGGGAGCGCTACGAGCGGCCCTTTGCGCTCACCGGCGAGTCCCTGGCAGAGGGGCCGGAGGGCGCACCGCCGGCGCTGGTGGCGAGCGACGGCCAGCACCGGCTGGCCCTCATCGTCGACCGGCTCTACGAGACGGATGACCCCGCCTGGGAGGCGACGCGTCGCGAGGTGGAGGAGAGGCTCTCGTCCGAGGTGCGCGACCCCTATCTGCTCTGGGTGCCGCCCGGGGGGCGCCTTCCAACCGACGAGCCCTGGGAGTCGGACTTGGTGCTGCGCTTCAAGGTGGCCGCGTCGCCCCTGCCGCCCGGCGGCCGAGCCGAGGTGGAGCTGCCCGTAAAGTTAGCTCTGACGAAGAGAAGCGAGGAGGGCGCTCACGTGGCCGTGGCCGGCCCTCTAAGCCGCCATTGGGCGACCATCTCCAAGAGAGTCCGGGGCGCCTACTACATGGACGCCACCCACCTGCACCGCGTGACGGCGAGCGAGGAGAAGCGAGAACTGCTGTTCGACCAGGTAGCCGAGCTGGCGGGCGGACTCCAGGTGCAGATGGCAATCGAGTTCCCGGGGAACGAGGCGTGGACGGTGCAGCGTCTGCGCGGGGGCGAGGGCGTCGCACTGGTGGCGGCTCACCCCGCCTCCGATCCCACAGACGGCGTCAGCGTCAGGCGCATCCTGCGGAAGCGACTGCGGGCGGCGAACGCCCGCTTCGAGGGGAGGCCGGCAGACCTGCACGCTCTGGTTCTGGCCGGCGTCTACGAATACGCCGAGGACGAGGGCGCCAGCGCTGCCCTCAAGGGGTTCGACCCATCTCTGTACAGCAACACTGACCTGGTCTGCATCATTGCGGACGGCGAGATGCGGATCGCCCTCACGCCCCGCGTCCTGCCCTGGGGAAGCCGAACGTGACGGCTGCCGTGCCCTCGCGGGCGTGGCGATGGAGATGCGTTGAGGTGCCGAGTCATTGAGTGGAGGCGCCCTCGAAGGGCTGACGGTCCTGGAGCTCTCGCAGGGGGTCTCCGGCCCCTTCTGCGGCAAGCTCCTGGCCGGCTGCGGCGCTGAGGTCATCAAGGTCGAGCCGCCCGGCGGCGATCCGGCGCGCCGCCATGGCCCCTTTCCGGAAGACATACCCCACCCTGAGCGGAGCGCTCTCTTCCTCTATCTCAACACGAACAAGCTGGGCATCAGCCTCGACATCGAAAAGGCGACGGGCGCCCGCCTGCTCAAGCGGCTCGTCGTCCAGGCGGACGTCGTCGTCGAAAACCTGCCTGCGGGGTGCCTGGACTCCCTCGGCCTCGGCTACGGGGAGCTGGCGGCGCTCAACTCCCGACTCCTCATGACATCTGTGAGCCCCTTTGGGCGCCGCGGGCCCTACGCAGGCAGGAGAAGCAGCAATCTGACCGCCTTCGCGGCCGGCGGCCAGATGTACCTCACCGGCGACCCGGCGCGAGAGCCGCTCCAGATTGGCGGCTACCAGGCGGACTACCAAGCCGGCCTAAACGCCTTCTCCGCCACCGTCGTCGGCCTGCTGAGCGTGGCGGCGTCGGATGCGGGCCAGCACGTCGACGTGAGCGCCATGGAGTGTATGGCGGCGACGCTGGAGGCCTACCTGCCCGATTACGCCTACCGCCGCTCCGACGCTCTCACCAAGCGGAGGGGCAACACCAACTCGGCGGTGATCGGGCTCTACCCGTGCGCGGACGGCTATCTGGGCATCCACGCCATGCCGCGCCAGTTCGCCGCCCTGGCGAAGGCGATGGATGCGGAGTGGATGCTGGAGGACAAACGGTTTCGGGACAGCCGCTCCCGCCTCCTCCACAATGATGAGCTGACGGCCCGCTTCTACGCCTGGTGTCTCGAACAGCGCCGGGAGGAGGCGTACGCCAGGGCAGGTCGCCTCCGGGCGCCCATCGCGTACATGCACACGCTGGAGGACCTGACGAAGTCGCCGCAGCTCCAGGCGCGCGCCTACCTCCAGCAGGTCGACCACCCTGAGGCGGGACGGCTGACGTACCCGGGGGCGCCCTTCCGCACGAGCGAGGCCCCGGCGAGGACGGGCCGGGCGCCGCTCCTGGGCGAGCACAACGAGGAGGTGTACGGCGGGCGGCTGGGCCTGGACCGCCGCGACCTGGTGCGGCTGCGGGCGAACGGGGTGATATGAGCTACGCTCTTCCGCTGGCCGGCATTCGCGTCCTCGACCTGACGATGGCCTGGGCGGGCCCCTACGCCACCCGGCTCCTCGCTGATATGGGCGCCGAGGTCATCAAGATCGAGGCCGCCGACAACTGGGACCTGACCCGTGCCCTCCACTTCCTCGGTCGCGAGACCGAACGCTGGTACAACAAGTCCGCCTACTTCAACCACCTGAACCGCAACAAGCTCGCCTGCGGCCTCGACCTGTCGAAGCCCCACGGTCGGGAGCTCTTCCTGGGCCTCGTGGCGAAGAGCGACGTAGTGATCGAGAACCTGCGACCGGGCGCCCTGGAGGACCTGGGGCTGTCCTACGAGACGCTGTGCTCGGCGCGGCCGGACATCATCTTCGTTTCGATGCCCGGACACGGCAAGGGAGGCCCCGAATCCCGCTACATAGCCTTCGGCACCCATGTAGAGCAACTGGCGGGTCTGACCTCGCTGACCGGATACTTCGGGGACGATCCGCACAAGTCGGGCATCAGCTACGGCGACCCCGTCGCGGGCATCGCTGCGGCGGGAGCCGTAGCCGCCGCCCTCCTCTATCGCCGCCGCACGGGTCGCGGCCAGGAGATCGAGGTCGCCCAGCGCGAGACCGTGACGAACCTCATCGGTGAGTTTGTGATCGGCTACAGCATGAACGGGCGCCAGCCACCGCCTTTGGGCAATCGCCACCGGTCGATGGCGCCGCACAGCGCCTACCCGTGTGCGGGCGACGACCGGTGGGTCGCCGTGGCCATCGGCTCCGACGCGGAGTTCGCCGGCCTCTGCCGCGCCATGGGCCGACCGGAGCTGGCGTCCGACCCCCGCTTCGCCGACGTGGTCTCGCGCTACCGCCACCAGGACGAGATGGACGCCATCGTCGGCGCCTGGACGCGTGACAGGACCCCTGAGGAGGCGACAAAACGTCTGCAGGGAGAGGGGGTCGCGGCTTCGCCGGTACTGTCGATACCGGAGCTGATGGAGGACCTACATCTGCGGGCGCGCGAGTTCTTCGAGCCGGTGTCGCACGCCGAGGCGGGTGTCTGGGACATGGACGGCGTCGTCTGGCGTCTTTCCAGCACGCCCGCCCACATCCGGCTTCCCCCTCCCTGCTTCGCCGAGCACAACGCGTACGTATTCGGGGAGCTGCTGGGGCTATCCGACGCGGAGATAGAGGCGTTGCAGGAGGAGGGCGTCATCGGCTCGACGCCGCTCCTCTCCCTCCACGACTGAGCGTCAGCTCTTCTCGGCGACTGCCCAGATGTGGTTGCAGAAGAGCCGGTTCAGCGGCCAGAAGTAGCTCATCGGCCGCAGATAGCGCACGAAGTCCAGCGCCTGGAGCCGGACGGACGACCGGCCGGGGTAGGTGTAGGGCTCCCAGAGAAACATGGAGCAGACCCGGAACCCCTTTCGCCGGAGGTTCTCGCGCAGGCTGCCGGGCGTCTGCTCGTTGATGTGGAGCGCTTCCTCGTAGGAGGTTCGCGGATAGCGGCGGCCGGTCGGCAGGTGCGGGCTGAAGACATCGTCCTGATAGCGGACGAGCCGGCTCAGGAGGATGACGAGCTGATGGATGCGCCGGATGTAGGCGGGGTAGACGCGGTCTATGAGCAGTCGATTGGGACAGGTGTGGACGATGAGCCGGCCGCCCGGCTTGAGCACGCGGAACGCCTCGGCAAGGGCCCGGTCTAGCTCATGCGGGCTCAGATGCTCGACGACGTCGGTCATGAGGGCCGCATCGAAGGAGGCGGACGCGAACTGGAGCTCTGTAGCGTCCATGCGTAGTACGGACGCCCGCTCTCGGGCTTCGTCCGGGGCCGCGTGCAGGGTCGTCTCCGTCAGCCCGACCGCAGCCTCGGAGTAGTCGATGCCCACGGCCTCTGCCCCGCGCAGGGCACAGTGGAGGACGAGCTCTCCCCGGCCGCAGCCGATATCGAGGATGCGCTGTCCCGGGCGAACGCGGGCGAGTTCGAGGGCCTTCTGGAAGCGGGCTCCCAGCCTCCGGCCGCGGGAGGCGAGGAACTCATCGTATCCCTGGCAGGAGCTCAGGAAATACCGCTCATCGTAGGCAACCGGATCCACCCGGGCTTCGGGCGTGGTGGCCAGCGCCGACGCGTGGTCTGTCTTGCTCGCCTTCACGACGTTCTCCGTCTGCCGGTGTTCTGAGGGATGGGCTGTCAGGGCGCCCCGGCTCCGTCGCCGAGGAACTCCCGGATGATCGCCGGCAGTTCGTCGGGGTGCAACCGATAGTGGATCATCGACGGGGCGACCACGAGCTTCGAACCCTCGATGGCCTTGTGCAGCCGCTCGGCGGAGACCAGGGGGTGGAGGTCATCGCCCGGGTGGGCGAGGATGAGGGTCGGAGCCTTGATCTCGTGGAACCGCTCGTGAGGAAGCTCCGGGCCGAGCACTATGCCGCGGATGGCGGGGACAATAGCTTCCTCTTTCTGTGCCAGCAGGAAGCTGCGGATCCATGCGAACAGTGCCGGGGCGGCATCCTTGAGGCCGTTCCAGGGACGCAGGGAGAGGGCAATCTCCACCGCCTTCTCCAGCCCCAGCCCTTCGATGAGTAGGGACAGTCCGCCGAAGAGCTGTGCCGATGGGGCCGATGCCTGCTGCCCCAGAGGGGGCGGAGGTTGAAGGATCAGCCTTTCGACCATCTCCGGGTGGCGGAGGGCGAGGACTAACGCCACGCCCGCTCCTACGGAGCTACCCCAGATTGTGGCCCGCTCTAGGCCGAGATGGCGCATCAACCCGCGCATGTCCTCGGCAAGCACGTCCCAGGTGTAGTCGGCCGGGTCGTTGGTGTAGCCGGAGCGGCCGTGGCCGCGGCTGTCGTATCTGATCAGTCGGAAGCAATCGGTCAGGTAGGTGGGGGTCTCGCCGAGGATGTCGGCCATGCCGATGCTGCTGAGAAGCCCGTGGCTCATGACGATCGGCGGGCCCTGGCCGAGGACGCTGTAGTTCAGTTCGACGCCGTTGATCGTGGCTCTGGACATGCTCTCGCTCACAAGTGGCACAGCAGGCCGCCGTCTACGAAGAAGGTCTGGCCCGTGACGTAGCCGGAAGCATCGGAGGCGAGGTAGACGGCGAGGAGGCCCAGCTCGTCCGCCCGGCCCGGCCGCTTCATGGGGATGAAGCGAATGAGCCGGTTGACCTCGGGGTTTGGGTCGCCCAGGGCGGGCGAATCCTCCATCCAGGCGGGCCCGATGCCGTTGACGGTGATGCCGTGCGGCCCCCACTCCTGGGCGAGGGCGCGCGTCAGGTTGATGACGCCGGCCTTGGCGGCGCAGTAGGCGGCGCTGTTGGCGAGGCCCCGCTCGCCGAGGCCGGAGGCGACGTTGATGATGCGGCCGCTTCCTTTCTTCAGCATCTCGCGGCCGGCGGCGCGGCAGGCGAAGAAGACGGAACTCAGGTTCACGTTCAGGACGCGCGACCACTCGCCGTCCGATACCTTGTCGGCGGGCTTGCCGAGGAAGAAGTCGGGGCAGGTGACGAGGATATCGATGCCGCCCAGCTTCTTGGCGACCTGTCGCACCATGACCTGGACGCCGGTGCCCAGAGTGGCGTCGACGGCCTGGGCGAGGCTCTTCCGCCCCCGGGCCGCTATCTCCCTGGACAGCCTGCGCATGGCCATCACTTCGTCTCCGCCCTGAGTGACGGAAGAGAGGGCGATGTCCGCGCCTGCCTCAGCGAGAGCGAGGGCGATGGCCCGGCCGCTCGCTGAGCCCGCCCCAACGATGAGGGCGCTCTTGCCCGTGAGGTCGAACGCCTCAGGCCCGCACTTTGCGTTCTCCCACATCTTCCTCTTGCTTACCTTCCGCCGTCTTCGTACCCATGCGTTTGCCTGTTTGCCTGCTTGTCTGTCTGCCTGACCTCTGCCCCTGCGCGCGTCTATGACCCTACATCCGGCGCGAAGCCCATCGGCGCGTAGCCGCCGGCGAGGCCGCCGCCGTCGATGATGAAGCCCTCGCCGGTGATGTAGCTGGAGGCGTCGGAGGCGAGGAAGATAGCGAGCGGCCCCAGCTCCCAGGCCTCGCCGAGGCGCTGTGCGGGAACGTAGCGACCGCGGGCACGGCGGAGCTCGGCCTCCTGCTCGTTGGCGGCCGGCGCCTGGGCGACGAAGCCGGGGATGATGCAGTTGACACGGATGTTGCGCGGCGCGAGCATGACGGCCAGCGACTTGGTGATAGCGATTACGCCCGCCTTGGCGGCGGCATAGGCGAAGCTCATGGGGAAGCCCCGCATGGCCGTCCCCGAGGCGACGTTGATGATCACCCCGCCCCCCTGCTCGACCATGGGGCGGGCGGCGGCGCGGGCGCAGTAGAATGCGCTCGACAGGTTGACGTCGAGGCTGTCCTGCCAGTCCTCGTTGCTTACGTCCCAGAGCTCCTTGCCCTGTGCGAGAGCGTCGCCGATGCCGGCGTTGCTGAGCATGACGTCGAGGCGGCCGAACTCCGAGAGGCAACGCTCGATCAGGCGGTCCACCCGGCTCGAGTCGCGCACGTCGGTGGGGACAGCGATGGCGCGCTGACCCTTACCCAGAGCCGATATCTCGCGCGCCGTCTCCTCGATCTGGGCCTGCGTGCGGGCGGCGGCGACGACGTGGGCGCCGGCCTTGGCGAGGGCGAGGGCCATCTGCTTGCCCAGCCCCCGTCCCGCACCCGTCACCACGGCTACTCTGTCCTTCAGGTCGAGTCGTTCCATAGCCATGGGCTCTACCGCCCCTCAGGTCGTGGTAGCTTGCGGTCGCACAATGCCCTATTGTACCTGCCTTGAGCTCAAGCGTCAGCCCCCGCGGGGGGCGGGTTGACAGGGGGCACCGGCCACTTATGATGAGGGCGCCAAAGCCATCTGCTGCGGCGACAGCCGAGGAATACTGATGCGCAGCGTTGCTTGCACGGCAGGCTTCCCTTGACAATCGGGTAGGAAAATGTATACTCTAAATGGGCTCCAGGGGTTGACAGAAGCCCTGGAGGTGTCGATACTATTTTGCAATGCTCCCCGGCGTCCACTCCTTCGGGGGTGAACTGCCGGGGTTTCTGTTTGGGAGAGGCACACCATGCCCGATAGACTGGTTGTCTTCATTGACGCCCAGAACATGTATCAGGGTGCTCGTGATGTCTTCTTCACTGGCTCTGACTCACATATGTGTGGACAATTCGATCCGTTGGGGCATGCGGAACTCATCTGTAGTAGGAAGCCGTTTGGCCGGGAGCGTACGATCAGACAGCTCAGCCAAGTGCGAGTCTACACGGGGCGCCCCGATTCCTCCAAGGACCCACACACGTATGGCGCCCACATGAGACAATGTACCACTTGGGAAAAGAAAGGCATAGTGGTAAAGGCGCGAACACTTCGATATCCCCACGATTGGCCAGCGAGACGACCGGAGGAAAAGGGCATCGACGTGGCGCTTGCGATTGACTTTGTCATTTTGGCGGTGGAGGGTGAGTACGACATCGGCGTCATCGCCTCGACCGACACGGATCTGCGGCCGGCAATTGAGTACGTGACGAGCAGGACGGCGGCGTCTGTCGAGGTTGCGGCTTGGGCAGGAGTCCGTCCGGAGAGGCCTTTCCATCTCCGGAATGCGCTTGTGGTGCCACCGCCTACGGAAGTCGGACTACGACGTGGTCGCCGACTACACTGATTACAACCTGAAGCTCTCGGCGCCCCCGTAATGCGCGGTTTTGCAGCAGGCTGTCAGGGTTGGCGTGAACGTGCGAGCCTGTGCCCGTAGTACTCCTTGTAGTACTGGCGGAACTCGCCGGCCTTGATCTTCTCCCACCACCAGCGGTTGTCCGCGTACCAGCGCACCGTCGTCTCCAGCGCCTTTTCGAAGGGATACTGAGGCTCCCAGCCTAGCGCCCTGATCTTTGCGGCGTCGAGGCTGTAGCGGCGGTCGTGGCCGGGCCTGTCCTCCACCAGGCGGAGGAGGGTGCGCGGCTTGTCCAGAAGATCGACGATGCCCTGGGCCACCTGGAGGTTCTGCCGCTCCTGACCGGCGCTGATGTTGTAGATCTCGCCCGGCGTTCCCTCATGCAGGAGCAGATCGAGGGCCTGACAGTTGTCGGGGACGAAGAGCCAGTCGCGGACCTGAAGGCCATCGCCGTAGATCGGGAGCGGCTCATCGTCGAGCGCGTTGGTGACGAAGAGGGGGACCGCCTTCTCGGGATGCTGGTTCGGGCCGATGTTGTTCGAGGGCCGTGCTATGACGATGGGCAACTGATAGGTCTCGACGAAGGCGAGACACTGCATGTCGGCGCCGGCCTTGCTGGCCGCGTAGGGGCTTCTGGGGTGGAGCGGCTTGTCCTCGGTGAAAGACTGGCCGCCGGGCGCTTCGCCGTAGACCTCATCGGTGGAGATGTGGAGGAAGCGCTCGATTCCGCTCTGGCGGGACGCTTCCAGGAGCACGTAGGTGCCGAGGACATCGGTCCTGATGAAGGTCCCGGCCTCTATCAGGGAGCGGTCGACGTGCGTCTCGGCGGCGAAGTTGACGATTGCATCGACCTCGCCTATGAGGCGCCGGACGAGCTGCACGTCGGCGATGTCGCCCTGCACGAAGCGGTAGCGGGGGTCGTCTTCAACGTCGCGGAGGTTGTCCCGGTTGCCGGCGTAGGTCAACTTGTCGAGGTTGATGACCTGGTAGTCATAGCGGTTCAGGATATGGCGGACGAAGTGGCTGCCGATAAAGCCGGCGCCGCCCGTGACCAGAATCCGCTGCATTGCCCGTCTCCCCGGGCCACCTGGGTGTCGCTTATCTCGCAGAACAGTCGATAAGGACTCTGGGGGTCTCGTGGCCCGGTACGACGCCAGTCTACAGAGGTGTCAGGCGTTCGGCAAGCGAGGCCGGAGAGACGGGCCTCGTGCCTAGTGGAATCCCATGTGCTAACCTAAGTCTGGTTCGTCCGTCGGGAGGTAGGTATTGCGGGTAGTCGTCATTGGGCAGCAGGCCTTTGGTCAGCAGGTGCTGCGTTCCCTGTACCAGCGCGGCGAGAAGGTCGTGGCGGTCTGTGCCCCCCGGTCTGATCGGACAGGTAAACCCGACCCGCTGTGGGAGGAGGCGACGAAGCTGCGCATCCGCCTCTTCGATATGGAGAGCCTGCGGGGAGAGCAGGCGCCGGAGCGGCTGAAGGAGTTGGGCCCCGACCTCAACGTAATGGCCTTCGTGACGCAGATCCTCTCCCGGCAGGTGCTGGACGCGGCGCACATCGGCACCATAGAGTATCATCCCTCACTGCTGCCCAAGCATCGGGGAAGGAGCGCCATCAACTGGGCGATCATTAACGGCGAGACGCGAACCGGCCTCACCGTCTTCTGGCCGGACGAAGGGATCGACACAGGCCCCATCCTCCTACAGAAGGAGGTGGAGATAGGGCCGACCGATACGACGGGCTCCCTTTACTTCGACCGGCTCTTCCCCATGGGCGTCGAGGCGCTGGCGGAGGCGGTGGCCCTGGTCCGCGAGGGAAAGGCGCCCCGCATTCCCCAGAACGAGGCCGAGGCGACATATGAGCCCCCGTGCCGGTCGGAGCATGTCGAGATCGATTGGACGCGTCCGGCCGCGCGAGTCTACAACCTGGTCCGTGGATCCGATCCGCAGCCCGGTGCGTATACCTACTGGCGTGGTGGGAGATTGAGGCTGTTCGGCGCGCAGCTTGTGGCTGACCCGTCGACTGCGGCTCCGGGCACGGTGACCGACCTCACCGAAGGTGGGCTGTTGATCTCTCTTGATGGAGGGCTCTTGCTCGTCGGGCGGGTGCGGCCCGAGGAGGGGCGCAAGGCTGCGGCGGTCGAGTTCAGCCGTGAGCAAGGGTTGACGCCGGGCGAACGCCTGGGGAGCGCTGGTGGTGCCTCGTGAGATCGCTGCCGTGATGGCGGCGGCCGGCATGAACGCGCCCGAGGGACTGGAACCAGGTATGTGGCGAGCCGATAATAGTCAAGGTAGCGCCCGTCGCGAGAGGCGAGTGTTGTCGCAAGGGCGGGCGCCTCTCGCCGAATTCGACGCGCGTTTGGCCACACGAGGAGAGGTCTGTCTGTGACGAGCCGATATTTGCTGGCTGCTATCCTGTCGATTGTTTCTATCGGTTTGGCGTCCTGTGGCGGCGGAGGCGAAGGTGGGCAGGTCGCAGAGCCAGGAACCGCAGAGCCCGGAGCCACAGAGCAGGCCACTGTTGCGGCGTCGCCGACGATTGTGTTGGGTACGCCGACGATCACCGACAACCTGTTTGAATTCAAGGAGAAGGGGTACAGCGTTCGTTTCCCCGAAGGCTGGACTCCCGAGCCGAACTTCTTGCCGGCGCCGGGCTTCTCCGTCGATGCCTTCTTCGCGCCGGACGAGATCGGGGGAATCCGCCCCAACATAGCTGTCACCTGCCAGACGCTTCCAGAGGGCGTGACCCTGAAAGAGTACTTTGATGGGAAACTTGACATAGTGAGGCAGGTCACGCTGCTGGAGCCGGAGGTCAGCTCGCGCAAGGTCAGCGGCCAGGATGCGCTTGTTTCTCATTACGAGCGGGAGGAGACGGACCAGCCCCTCCAGAAGACGGAGGTCGTCTTCATCAACGAGAGGTGCGGCTGGAGCATCGCTTTGACGGTGCCGTTGAGCGCGCCGACCGACTATCAGGACGTATTCAATGAGTTTCTCGACTCCTTCCGTCTTCTGCCTTGAGTCGGCGCCACTGAGAAGGGTGACTAGGGCAAGGGCACGACACGTGCACCGGGGATTCTCGCCCCTGCCGTGGCCTGACGTGCCCGGAGAGAGAGGTAGGCTCCCATGACGTGGAGTAGAGGGCGCTCGCCGGTGTGCGGGCGCAATCGGCTCGTAGCGGTGAGGAGGGGCGTGGGGAAAGGGCTCTTCTGGGCCGGCCTGATCGCCGCAGCCCTTGGCGTGGCGGCGCTCGCTGTCCCATCGAGAGCGGGCGCTCAGGGGGCCAAGGTGCGGCTGCAGGTCCCGGCGACCGACCTCACGGCGGGTGGCGGCCAGTTCCCCGTGGATGTGGTCGTAGAAGACGTGGCGAACCTGGGGGCCTTTCAGTTCACCCTGTCTTACGATGCCGCGCTCCTTCAGTACGTGGACGTGCATGAGGGTCCCTTCCTGGGGAGCAGCGGTCGCATTGTGGATTGCCTGGACCCGCGTGTTGACCCGGGGTCCGTGGTGTTCGTCTGCGTAACGCTGGGGCCGAACCCTCCTGGCCCGGACGGGTCGGGGACCCTGGCGACCGTTACTCTTAACGCTCTGGGGACGGGGACGACTCCACTGCAACTAGGAGGAGTGACCCTCACCCAGCCCGACGCGCAGCTAATTCCGGCTGCGTCTGAGGATGCCGTCATCACATTGGCTGCGGGGGCTGTCCATGCCGTGTCGGCGCCGGTCGCCACACAGACAGCGGCGGCGGCGGGAACGGCGCCGACGGCACCTGCGGGAACAGCGCCGACGGCACCTGCGGGAACGGCGCCGGCAGCTCCGGCGGAGACGGCACCGGCGGGGGCGACCGCTGCGCTCGCGGCGACCGAAGCAGTGCCGGCGGAAGGTACTCCTACCTTCGTCGCAAGCCCCGCGCCCGCAGAGACCACCGATGGTGGCAGCACGAACTGGGCCCTCTGGGGCTCGGTGATCGGCGTTGTCGCCGTCGTAATCGTGGCGGCTGCGGGCGTCGCGTGGTGGTCCAGGGCCCGAAGACCCACCTAGTTCAGGCCCCCGGTCGAAGGTAAGGCTGCGGCCCGGTTGACCTCGAGCCGTGCCGGCGGGAAAGGCCGCCGAACAGCCGTGTCATCGGCGATGGCGGTTTCTGTCTTGCCAACGGACTTTGGTCACGGTCGCAAATAGTCGCGCAGGAATGACCGATAACGAAACTGGAGGCCATTCGAGGAAAGGGCGCTCTTGAGCGTGAGTGCGATTCGGTGCTTTGTGGCGGCGATGTGCATCCTTCTTCTCGGTGCCTGCGCGCAGTCAAAGGAGGAGGCGACCCAGGTTTCGCGGGCGGCTGGCGTACCGGCGTCAGCTCAGCCGGTGACAGGCGATCTAGAGCTGGGTCACATCGAACACGCGCTCGGACCGAGCCCGGACGTGTCGCAGGCCCGCACCCTTGAGGGCCTGTCGTGCAGCGACGACCTTCTGATTGCTCGCACCGACGTGGAGACGCTCTACGCCCAGATGCCTTGCGACCGGTTCCTTCCCGCGGACGCCGTGGATAGGCTTACTGGAAAGCCTGCCGCCATTCGTCTGGACGCCAGTGGCGGCCTGCGGCTGTTCATCGAATCGACTGCCGGCACGGCCGAGTTCACCGTCCTCGGCGTGTGGGTGGAAGAGAGGTAGGGAGCATCCTTGAGCCATAATATACGCAACGACGGCCCCGGTCCGATGAAGGGCCGTTGCCGTACGAGGGCCTTCGCGGGCCGCAGAATCCTCGCGGTCTTCTGGGGTCTCGCACTGCTCTCGCTGGTGGCCTGTTGGGGCGGCGGCGAGTCCAATCCCTCGCCCGCGAGCCAGGCTGGGGCATGGGACCCTGGCCCGTACGTTGTCGGAGCCTACTACTACCCGTGGTATAGCGCCGATTCCCACTGGCCGGACGGCCATCTCTTCACGCCGCTGCTAGGCGAGTACGACTCCATGGATCCAGGTATTGTGACGACGCATCTGGCATGGGCGAAGTACTACGGCATCGACTTCCTGGCGGTTAGCTGGTGGGGGCCGGGCTCCTTCGAGGACGTTGCGCTGCACGACGTGATTCTAACGAACCCTGCCGCGTCTAACCTGCGCTTCGCCATACTCTACGAGCCGGTGGGCCCGTCGCCGGGGCGACTGCGCCCCTCCGAGGACGGCACCATTGACCTCTCCGATGCGGGCAATCACGATCTGCTGCTCAGCGACTTTCGCTACCTGGCGGAGACGTACTTTGCGAACCCGCTCTACCTCCGCGTCGACGGTCGACCGGTGGTCTTCCTGTTCGGCTCGCGGAACTTCCGCGGGAAGGCCGACGTCCTGGCGGAGCTCCGGGGCGTGGCTGCGGAGGCTGGCGAGAGCCTGTATCTTGTCGGCGACGAAGTGACGTGCGCCCCGGAGGACGCGGCGAACGCTGATCTGTCGGGCCTGGATGCGATCACGATCTATTCTCTCCACGGCTGGTGCGGCGCCGAGGAAACAGCCGTCACGACGGACCCCGGTGCCTATTTCAAGCGGGTGGATGATGCCTACGCAGCCTGGCAGGGGCAGGCGAACTCCCAGGGGCTCACGTTTGTGCCCGACATTCTCCCCGGGTACGATGACTCCGCCCTGCGACCGGAGGCGGGAAACCTGCCGATTCCTCGCTCCCCAGCCTTCCTCGACTCTATGGCCCAGGTGGCGAAGGCTCACGTTGACCCCGAACGGCCGTTACTCCTGGTCACGTCCTTCAACCAATGGAACGAGTCCACTCAGGTAGAACCTTCCGACGAGGAGGGCTTCGGGTACCTGGACGTGATCCGCGACGATTTCCACTTGGACAGCGCTGACTCGTCAGAATCTACTTCCATGCCTGGGCCTGCCTGGTGGGATGCCGACTTTCGGTTCCGTCAGCCGATCGCCGTCACGGCGGGCGCGGCAGCGGTGCCCAGCGGCTACTCGGTTTCGGTGACCTTGGGGCACGCTGGCCTCGTGAGCAGCGGTGAGTCACAGGATGACGGCAATGATGTGCGGGTGCTCTATTGGACGGGCACGGGCTGGCAGGAGCTGGACCGTGTGCTGGAGCCGGGCTCTTCCTGGGATAGCGACTCCACGAAGATCTGGTTCAAGCTTCAGGCGGGGATCGACGCATCCTCTACCGATGGAGACTACTACCTGTACTATGGCAACCCGACGGCCAGCGACCCTCCGGCGGACGAGAGGGGCGTCTTCCAGTTCGCGGACTTCTTCGACCGTGCGGACAGCGACGTCGTGGGCCGGGGCTGGGCGGTGTACGAGAGCACTGGGGACGTCGACATCGGCGGCGACGCGCTCGTCTTCAACCTGACCTCGGACCTCGACAACCGGCCGGTGGCGGAGCACAGCTTCGGGCCAATCAGCGATGGGTTGGTCTGGAGGACTGGCTTCAACTGGGTGCGGAGTCCCGTAGAGCAGACATATCGGGTTCAGATGCAGCTAGGCAACAGCCTCGAGATGGCGAACCCGCCGCCTCAGGCCGATACGTTCGCGAACGCTGGGGTGGGCCCCAGTCTTCTATGGGCTGGTCCCGACCAGGGCATGAGGGACCAGGCGGGGTTAGGCTACCAGGTGGGCCAGGCCGTGACGGAAGCGGGGGTAGTTTCTGGAGCCGCGGACGTCGAGGTGGTTGCCAACGTGTCGGCGGGCAGCTACGACCTCTACGTCGATGACGTGCTTCGCGCCTCAGGTGTGGCATTCTCGTCGGCGCAGACCGCCATCGACGAAGTGCGCTTCCTCACCTGGCAAGTCAACCACGTGAACTTCCCCAGCCGGCAATTCGACTACACGTACGTGCGACGGTACGTGGACCCCGAGCCCGCCACCTCCCTGGCGTCCGAAGAAGCCAGGTCCTAGCCATCGCCTGGGAACACCAGGCTGAGCAAGAGGCGCAGTTCTTCAGCCGCCACGTCCCTGTGTCGGAGAGGCTCCCGGACGCCACCATTCTGGTCCGCGAGGCCGCGCCCTAGTCCCTTTCCTCCGGCTCTCGACGCCCCTCGTCGCGGGCGTTCTCCCGTTCGGCGATCATCCTCTCCAGGGAAGCGTGGAGATTGGCCAAGGCGTCGCCAGCGGAAAGTCCGGGCGCGTCTGCGTGCCCGGTCGCGGGCTGCGTCTGCTTTCGCCTTGGCCGGAGGCCGGCGTAGAGGAGGGCCAGCCCTCCCAGGGCCAGTGCCAGGCCGATGACGCTCGACGAAGTCCAGGGTGTACCGCCGCCGGCGCCACTGCCGGTCGGAGGAAGCCCCCCGACCGCCGCAGTGGCTGTAGCGACGGCTGCGGGAACCGCCGAGGCAACAGCGGACGGCGTCACCGTGGGCGTACCTGCGATTGCGATGGGCGTGGCTATGGCGGGCGTGCCGGTAGCGCTCGGCGTAGCGGTGGCGGGCGTGCCGGTGGCGCTCGGCGTAGCGGTGGCGGGCGTGCCGGTGGTGGTCGGCGTGGCGGTAGCGGGCGTGCCGGTAATGGTGGGTGTAGCGGTCACGGGCGTGCCGGTGGTGGTCGGCGTAGCGGTAGCTGGCGTGCCGGTAGTGGTCGGCGTGGCGGTGACGGGCGTGCCGGTAGTGGTCGGCGTGGCGGTGACGGGCGTACCCGTAGTGGTCGGCGTCGGCGTAGCGGTTTGCGTAGCGGTCGGCGTAACGGTAGGCGTCGGGGTAATGGTCGGCGTAGCCGTCTCCGTAGGAGTGGGCGTGATGGAGGGCGTCGGGCTAGGAGTGGGCGTCGGCGTCTGGCAAACAAAGCCGTTCCGACCGTAGACGAACTGGAGGTCCTTGATGTCGATGTCGAAGTCCGGAAACATCGGTTCGACGTCGAAGAACGGATCGTACAACAGCAGGCCGAAGAACGTCTGGTAGCGGTATGAGATGGCCTGGTCGTCGAAGACGTTGATGACGCAGTCCTCGTTGAAGTCGCCCTCCAGAGCGCGCACCGTCAGGAGAGAGTCTCCCACGTGGGCGATCGGGATCTCTGCGTCGTTTATGTCCATGAGGTAGACCTCAGGGCCAAAGTCGTCGAGCAGCGTGACCGCACCGTTATTGGCCGTAGGGCGGAAGTGCAGGTCAGGGTCGGGCCGAACGATGATGTTGGCGAGGACGCCCGAACCGGTGGGCCCCGGCCCGCTACCGGAGGAGTCGCAGGAGAAACGCACCCACCGTTGGGAGAAGTCGGCGGAGCAACTGGTGGAGCGGCCTGTGCTCCCCAGGAACGGACCTTCCTGGAACGAAAGGTTGACAATCGAAGCATCGAAGAAGACAAGCAGGTCGAAGCTGCCCAGCCCCGGCTCGGGGACGTTGGTGACCCGCTCCTGGATGACGGCATCACCCCCCCCGAGGAACAAAGTGGCTGATTCGGGCTCCTTGATTGTGGAAACTGAGCCGCTTGCCGCTGAGAGTTCGGTCCCGGTGAAGGCGTCGGGCACGTCAGCCGGGGAGAGAACCAAGCTGATGAGCTTGACTTCGTCCGAGGGGTGCTGACTCAAGTCAATCGTGGCTCTCTCGCTGTGCCCGCCCGCCTGAGTCGTCGCCTGCGAAGCGAGGACCACAGCCCCAGCCAGGAGCGCGACGGCTAGCCCCGTAACGGGTGCCCTGGCACCCGGTTCCAGGGCGAAGGTCGCGAGTGCCGACAGCCCGATCGCCAGGCCCACCGCCAGGGCTATCGCGGCGACGACGATGAGCAGGCTGCTCGCGTCCTCAGGAACCTCCCCTGGACCGCCACCGGCCGGCGAGGTGGAGCGAGCCGCCGACGCCAGGGCCACGCCGCCCTGACCGATGGCACTTGAGTCGCCGCCGGGTGCTGCTGCGACGCTTGGTGTGACTGTCACGCTCCCGTTCTGGCCTACGACAAAGATGTCGTCACCGTTGGGATCTCCGAGTGAGACGAGAGTCAGGTTCAGAGCACTGGTCCCCTCGGCCAGGGCGTTGAAGGTCAGGGTGGACAGGATTCCTGAGCCGCTGACGCCGGGCGCCGTCCCCGAAGTCACACAGCCGAAGCGAACCGAGCCCGTATTCAGGATGGGGCTGGGGCAGAACAGCGTCCGGCCGCTGCTGCCGAGGAAGCCGCCGTCGGCGACGCTGACGAACTCGATTTTCGAGGGATCGAACTCCATCATCCACTCGTACGCGCCCAGATTGGTGACATCGGCCACGGTTACATTAACGGTGAACTGCTGGCCCACGAGCACGCTCTGGCTGGCAGGATCGACGGCCATAATGGCCGGCACGGGCGTCGGTGTCGGGCTTCCCGCGGGCGTGGTGGTGGCAGTCGGAGTGCGTGTTGGCGTCGCCGATGGAGTAACGCCGGGCGGGTAGGTGGGCGTGATGGTGGGCGTAAGGGTGACTGTCGGAGTGGGACCGGTGATCGTCGTCACCGAACCGTCGAGCACATGTTCGACCGTTATGTCGCTAGCGTTAGGATGCAGGAGAACCACGTCGCTGAGGGCGAGCGCGCTGGTGCCCTCGGTCAGGGCCTCGAAGGTCACGGTGGCCAGGACCCCCGAGCCGCTGGGGCCTTCCGGCTCGGACCCCAGGGTGGCGCAGGCGAAGCGGACGCTTGAGGCCCCCACGATCGCAGGGGGGCAGTTCACCGTCCGGCCGCTGCTGCCCAGGAAGAGACCATTGCTGACGTTCACAAAGGCCACGATGGCGGGATCAAAGGAAAGCACAAACTGGTAGGCGCCGAGGTTGACGACGCTGTCCACGTCGATATCGACAGTGAATTGAGTAAACGTCGAGGCGATCTGATCGGGCGGGTCGACTCTCACCTGCACCGGGCCCGGCGTCGGCGTCCGGGTCGGTGTAACGGTCATCGTCGGTGTGACCGTGGGCGTCGACGTAATAGTCGGTGTCAGCGTGATAGTTGGCGTCAACGTTATGGTGGGAGTGACGCCCGGCTCCAGTGTAGCGGTCTCCGTCGCTGTGGGTGTGATCGTGGGGGTCAGAGTCGTGGTCGGCGTAAGGGTGGGAGTGGGTGGTACCAGGGTAACTGAGCCGTCGACAATCTCCTGGACTGTTATGGGCGCCGCGGGGGGCGTCAACAGTACCACTCCTTGAAGATCGAGGGCGCTGGTGCCGACGCCCGCTCCGCTCAGCACAACGGTGGCAAGCACCCCGGAGCCGTTGGGTCCTCCCGGCTCTGACCCCAGGGTGGCGCAGGCGAAGCGCACGCTGGAAGCACCAATGATGGGTGCCGGGCAGTCTACTGTGCGGCCTGTGCTGCCCAGGAAGGGGCCGTTGCTGACGTCGACGAAAGCCACCACGGACGGATCGAAGACCAGGTCGAACTGGTAGGCACCAAGATTGACCACATTGTCGACTGCGACGTCGATTGAGAATTCATCTCCAGCGGAGGCCGTCTGAGATGGAGGCACGACCTTCACGCGCACCGGGCCGGGCGTCGGCGTTCGAGTTGGGGTAATGGTGGGCGTCTTCGTGACGGTCGGCGTCGGCGTAATCGTAGGCGTGTTTGTGATAGTCGGTGTGAGCGTTATCGTGGGGGTGACCCCCGGCGGCAATGTCGCCGTGGCCGTGGACGTGGCGACAGGTGTCGTGATGGGAGTGGGAGCGACCCCCACTGTGACGGAGCCATCGAGCACGTGGTCCACCGGCATCGCCGTGGCGTTAGGGTGGAGGAGGATCACGTCCTGGAGGTCGAGGACGCTGGTTCCCTCGGCGATGGGCAGGAAGTTGGCGACTGCGACTACGCCGGCGCCGTTCGGGCCGTCCGGCTCCGAAAGGAGCGTAACGCAGGTAAAACGAACGCTGTCGGCGGTGACAATGGGGTCAAGGCAGTTGACTTGGCGCCCGGTGCTCCCCAGGAACGGCCCGGGGCTGATGTTCAGGAACTGTATCACGCCGGGCTGGTAGGCCAGCGTGAACTCGAAGGCGCCGAGATTGGTGACGTTATCGGCCACCACGTACGCCGCGAACTGGGAGCCGATCGTGGCGGTCTGCGTAGTCGGCTGAATGCAGACGACGGTTCCGCTCACGGCCCCGCAGTCTGTGGGGATGGGTGTGGCCGTTGGCGTTGGTGAGAGCGTCGGTGTGGGCGTCGACGTCGGCGTCCGCGTAACGGTTGGTGTTAGCGTGGCTGTAGGTGTTGACGTGGCTGTCGGTGTCGGCGTGAGCGTGGCTGTGGCCTCTGGCGTTGGTGTCGAGGTGGCAGTCGGCACGGGAGTTGCCGGTGGGGGCGTGGGGTAGGTGGACTGGCCGAAGATGGCCCCCAAGATGGGGAAGCGATCATTGGGAAGGCCGAAGGCAACCGAAAGGAGGAGGGTGGTGGCCAGGACGGTCGCCGCAATCGCCGCGTCGCGCCGGCGTGGCCGCACGAATCTGGCCGGTGCCCGGTGTGCGCATCCCCGTGCCAGGCCGGTTAGTATCCGCCACCACGCTCTCACTGGATCGGCACCTCGCCCGCCAGTGCGATGCGTCGTCTGCGCCCGAGCTCCGGGAATCGAATTCGTCCTGGCAGAGACGCGACGACACACAGCGTGAGGAAAAGAGCCATGTTGAGCACGGTGAGGTTAACTCCGAGGGCGTCTAGCAAGACGAAGTGATACAGGATGCCGAGCCACCCCACCACCAGGTAGAGTGAGAGGGAGAGGCGCCAGCCCTGGCCTTGCGCGGCGCCGAGCATGAGAGCGGCGGGTAGCAAGAGCACCACCAGGTCCTGGCGGTAAAGATGCGGGTTGATAAGGAGCACCGCTAAGACAAGGGCGGCGAAACGTGTTCCGAATCGCCGGCTGGAGGTCTCCCAGGGCCCCCTCCAGGCGGCGAGACAGGCCAGCACGGTGGGAACCGAGAGCACTGCTGCCCAGAACGATACGGTGGCGTGCTGGCCGGCACCCAGGGAAGCGCGGAACAGCGCGTTCCACCCGAACATGAACCAGATGGCGATGCCGTTGATGTCGTCCCAGCCCGCCGCCTGCCGCAGAAAGCTCGGATAGCCCCAAAGGATGGCCGGCCCGCTCGCCAGCACGGAAAGGACCACGCCACCGCCAACGATCGCCGCTGCCCCCTGGAGCGCCTGCCATCGCCTCTTCCAAACCAGGATCGCCAGGGGTAGCAGGAGCAATGGGGGTTTGACCAGGAGAAGGCCGAGGGTGGCACCTGCGAGTCGGTCGCGACCCCGCGCAAACAGGAAGAAGCTGGCCGTCCAAATAAGGAGCAGAAAGAACGAAAGCTGGCCGTGATAAATGGCGTCCTGCAACGGCAGGAAGCTGAGGGCGGCCGTCACCCACAACCAGGTGCCTATTCCTCGAAGGCGGGCATGACGCCAAAGAAGCCATGCCGCCACCACGAGGGCGCTCGCGCTGGCGAGCAAGAAGAGGCTGGCGGCGACGTTGATGGGCAGGAACGTAAGGGGCACTAAGACCGCGGCGAAGGCCGGCGGATTGTAGAACGGCAGCAGGGGGTTCTTCTCGGGCGGCGGCCCATAGGTGACGGCCTGCTCCTCATGCACCACATCCAGGTCATAGAGGTCGCTGCCTTCACCCTTGGCCACCATCCTGGCGGCGGTGTGAAAGACACCGTAGTCGTCAAGCGCCGGGCCCAGCGTGGTTTGCGTGGTGAGCTTGGGCGAGACGTAGCTCAGAGCGTTGGACCAGAGCCCGAGTGCCAGCCAGAGGATAGCGCCGGCAAGCACGGCTAGCGCAAACTCGAATGGCACGCGTGGCAGCGTCTTCTCTACCACGCGGATGACCTCCGCTGGCGAGCGGCGAATGGGCGCATCGAGTTTCTTCCCCTAGAGATAACGTCGGACGGCCCTTACTGTATCTCTAGTAGGGCGTCGCCATAGACGGCGCACTCCGTCAGGCCTCGCCCCGCCGACGCCAGAGAAGAAAGGAGAGGACCCGGCGTCCTCTCCTCATTACCGTCGGCTATCCATGCCCGGGACGGCGCGCTCGCCAACGCTCGGACCGGCGCGTCAGGCCAGTGTCAGTCCCACACAGTGTGTAGCACGTGTCCGGCCGAGAGTCAAGGATGGGGAGGGGCCCGAGTACACGTGGACGCGTCCGGTCGCGCCCGCCGGTGAAGGAGAAATTGTAGCTGGAAACCAAAAAGGGGTTGACAGCTCAAGAGCGCTGGTGTATAAGGGGTTCGTCTGGTGGCCCCGCCGCAAAGTCCCTGTTGAATTCCCCGCCGAAACGCATTCTTATGCTCAATGCCCCGCGCTTGAGGAGGGATTGTGCGTTTGCGTTTAGGCAGTGGGCCCGATGGCAGCCGGCTGATCGTTCTGTAGGCGAGATAGGTTGACCCTCGTGAGGGTACCCTTCACCGGCGCCTCAGGTCAGCGGCGGCGTATTGCGCTGACCGCTGCCGCTGCGTTTGCCCTCACTCTTCTCGCCGTCCTCTCGCTCCAGTACTTCAACAGTCTAACGCCACGAACGCAGGCCGAGTGCTCGCCGAACGGAGGGCCGGTCGTTGTTACCGACAAGGACAACTACTTGCCCGGCGAGACTGTCGACATTGAAGGCTGCGGCTTCGAAGCCTACGAAGGACTGACCCTCACCCTGCACATCACCCTGCCGGACGACTCCATCTTCAGCGATACCGTCACCATCGTCTCCGGCGGTTTCATGTACGGCTTCTACGTGGAGGGCATCGACGGGGAGTACCTTGTAGAGGTGCTAGACGGGACCACTGTCCTCGCCACCACGACGTTCGGGGACGCCCGCGTCGTAGATCAGGTGTGGCTGAACGGCGGAGCAAGCGTCACAGTAGGGCTAGGCGCTTCGATCACCGCTGTGGTCAAGGTGACCACGAATGGCCACCACTCCAATGACTGGGGTTCCACCGGCTGGCGGATCAGCACCTCCCCTCCCGGGTCGGTCACGTGCGAGGATCATGAACCGGATTATACGACCGTTGGCACCTACACCGAGACATATGATATCACCGCGCCCGCCTCGGTAGGCACATACGACGCTTACTTCATCGCCTACAGTGACGACTCCTGCAGCCATGGCGCGAGTCCTCTCTTCACGCTGACGGACGCGGTTGTGGTGGACTGCGACACCCCCACTGCTACGGTCACTGCAACGCCTCTGCCGCCCGGCTGCACCAGCGAAGTCGATGCCGACGTCGTCATGATGCTGGACCGTACCGGCAGCATGTCCACCTCTGCCCTTGCGGACGAGCGCACCGCTGCCAAGACCCTGCTGGGCTACTTCGAGAGTGCTTCCGCTCCTCCCATGGTCGGTGTGGGCGCTTTTGCAGAGTACTCGGGCTACAGCGGTGACGCGCATGCATATGTCGTGCACGGTCTGTCCAACACTGAGAGCCCTCCTCCCTACGGCGATGACGACGGGGCTGCCGACGGTGACCTCTACGCTGCCATACAAGAGGCCACCGCAGATCTGCCGTTTTCCACCTACACCAACCTTGAATCGGCCGTCGAAGTGGGAGACGCGGAGCTGGATACCAACGGCTCGGCCAAGGACGTCTTGATCCTCGTGTCCGACGGCGATCCGAACAGGCCCACGGGCTATGATCCGGCTCAGTTGGCTCTCGACGCCGCTACCGCCGCCAAGCAGGGCGGCACCGAGATCTTCACGATCCACTTCGGAGACGACCCCTGGGGTTTCAACGGCCAGGAGCTCCTGGCAGCCATGGCCACGGACAGCGCCGATGACCAGCCCAATACACCGGCAGGCTACGCAGCCGAGAACAGCGACGGCGACCACTTCTTCATCGCGCCGTCCTCCACAGATCTGGAAGCCATCATCGAGCAGATCAGTGAGGTGATCTGCTTCACGCCGACACCCACGGTGACGGCCACGAACACGCCGGTACCGCCTACGGCAACGCCCACACCTACGGCGACGGCGACTCCCACGCCGACGGCTACGAACACGCCGGTACCGCCGACAGCAACGCCTACACCTACAGCGACAGCGACGCCTACGCCGACGGCTACGAATACACCTGTCCCGCCGACGGCGACGCCCACACCTACTGCGACAGCGACGCCCACGCCCACGGCTACGAACACGCCGGTACCGCCGACGGCAACGCCCACACCTACTGCGACAGCGACGCCTACGCCAACGGCTACGAACACGCCGGTACCGCCTACGGTGACGCCGGCACCTACGGCGACGGCGACGCCCACGCCGACTGCTACCAACACGCCGGTACCGCCGACGGCAACGCCCACACCTACTGCGACAGCGACGCCTA
>CAZMGB010000020.1:18415-18805 GCA_964565775.1 uncultured Dehalococcoidia bacterium | reverse complement strand
CGCCAACGGCTACGAACACGCCTGTCCCGCCTACGGCAACGCCTACACCTACAGCGACAGCGACGCCTACGCCGACGGCTACGAATACACCTGTCCCGCCGACGGCGACGCCCACACCTACTGCGACAGCGACGCCCACGCCCACGGCTACGAACACGCCGGTACCGCCTACGGCGACGCCCACACCTACGGCGACGGCGACGCCCACGCCGACTGCTACCAACACGCCTGTCCCGCCGACGGCAACGCCTACACCTACGGCCACCGACACGCCTACGCCAACGGCTACGAACACGCCGGTACCGCCTACGGCGACGCCCACACCTACGGCGACAGCGACGCCCACGCCGACTGCTACCAACACGCCTGTCCCGCCGACGGCAACGCCTA
>CAZMGB010000020.1:15065-18315 GCA_964565775.1 uncultured Dehalococcoidia bacterium | reverse complement strand
CACCTACGGCCACCGACACGCCTACGCCAACGGCTACGAACACGCCGGTACCGCCGACGGCAACGCCTACACCTACCGCGACGGCGACTCCCACGCCGACGGCCACGAACACGCCGATACCGCCTACGGCGACGCCTACACCTACCGCGACGGCGACGCCTACACCGACGGCCACGAACACGCCGGTACCGCCGACAGCAACGCCCACACCCACGGCGACAGCCACAGCCACGGCTACGGAAACGCCTACGCCGACGGCTACGAACACGCCGGTACCGCCTACGGCAACGCCGACACCTACGGCCACCGAGACGCCCACGCCAACGGCTACGAACACGCCGGTGACGCCGACAGCAACGCCCACACCCACGGCGACAGCCACAGCCACGGCTACGGAGACGCCGACGCCCACGGCGACGAACACGCCGGTACCGCCTACGGCGACGCCCACACCTACAGCGACAGCTACGAACACGCCAGCGGCGGCGACAGCGACGCCCACAACCACGCGCACGCCTACGGTGACACCGACCGGAACGGTGACGGTGGAACCGGTCGAGATGAGTAAGGACGTTGATTCGTCAACGGAGGGCGTGCAATCGCTGGCGAACCTGTGGCTATGTGAGGGACCCACCTGCACGCTCAACGGCGAGGGCGTGCTCGTAATCGAGGAGCGGGTGTCGAACGTCTCTGCTGATCCCGACGGCGTTGGTGCCTTCGAGTTTGAGGTCAAGTTCGACCACAAGATCTTTGACATCAGCGTCGCGGCCACAGACTGGCTGTACAGCACCGGCCGCATTCCCGGTGCGCAGGGGGTTGGTGGTTGCGGTACGACCATCATCAACGAGAACAGCATTCTCTTCGGGTGCGTGAGCAAGGACCCGCAGGAGGACGGCCCGCCGCCGCTGGGCGTTCAGGATGATGGCACGGCTGCGACGCTGACGGTGCTGCCGAAGGCCGACCTGAAGTACCGGCTCACGCCCGGCCAGGAGAACGGCGTGGTGCGGACGATCCTGGACGAGAACTGCGAACTGGCCGACATCTTCGGCGACCCGCTGAGTGACGGAAGCGTGGACGACCTCGGGCGGCCGATCCTGCTGCCGGGCGTGAACCCCGGCGGTGACCTCGCGATCTGCACGGACGTGACGCTGACCGTGCGCATCCTCGAGGGTGACCTCAACCTCGACTGCCGCGTGGACGTGCTGGACGACCAGGCGATCGCCTTCCACTACGGCGCGTCCTTCGGGAACCTGCTGTACGACCCGTGGTACGACCTGCAGCCCGCTCTGAAGGACTTTGACATCGACATCAAGGACCTCCAGAAGGTATTCGGCCGCAACGAGAGTACCTGCGAGAATCCCGTTCCGCCGCAGCCGCCAGAGGAACCACCACCGTAGCGCCGGCGCATCGTTTTCCGCGGCCTGACGTCGACAGCACTGCCGCCCTGACGGGCGGCATCTGTTCGTATCTGCTTCTGGGTGCCTCTCCCCGTCCGGCGGCCTCTGTCCGGTGCCGTACGCAGAGAATGTGAGGTTTCGGCGGGGGCTCAAAACGCCCGTCGAGTTAGAATGGAGCGCCGCTCACAGACTCGGGCGGCGCCCCCTGATTCCGGACCGGGTGCTGGTGGCTGACTCGAGGACTGAAGGCCCAACCTGGCCTCGCGGCCCATTGACGGTTGCGGCCCCGCGATGGCAGCGGTCTCAGCCGCTCAGGCTCTCCTTTCCTGCCGGGCACCCCGAGCGTCCCGTGCTATAATCCCCTATACCTCGTCAAGTTGAGAGCCTTCCTGGAGTAGCCGTGCCGCCCGAGGACCTGGCCGTCGTCGAACAGCGGCGGGAGTCGCTGGACATTCTCGGTCGCAGCCTAGGGATCGCGATGGTAGCAGGCTTTCTCGCCTACTACATCATCACGGCCATGCCCCAGTTACGTCTGAATGTCTTCGGGCCTACGGTGACTCTACACCTGGTCACCGTCGCCCTCGTCCTCGTTTACATTATCTACCTGGCTCTCTATCGCAGGCTTCCCGGAGGCACCCCTATCGACTGGGCGATGGCGCTGCTGGTGGGCGCCTACGCCCTGGCGACCGCTGCCTCCATCAACTGGCGGGTGAGCCTTGAGACCATGTTCCAGGTGTTCATGGCCGTCGTAGTGTTCTACTCCCTCAGCGATATCCGCATTCTCAGCGCCCGTAGCGTGCAAAGAGGCCTCATGCTGGCGGGGGCGGCGGCTTCCTTCAAGGCTCTGTGGGTGGTGGGCCAGGACTATACCGACTGGCTGGCCCTCGCGCACTCTATCGACGGCTCGAGCCTGAAGGATCTCGTCCCACCCACCGTGTTTCGCGTGCACGATGTGAGCGACCACCCCAACATACTGGCGATGGTCCTGGTCCTCATTGTTCCCTTCTATGCCCTGGCCATCCTTCGTCCCGAGGCCTGGTGGGAGCGGGCCGCCGGTGCGGTAGGGCTGGTGGCGGCCCTCCTGGCGATCTTCCTTACCCTCTCGCGGGGGGCGTGGCTTGGGGCGGCGCTCGGCCTGGCGGTCACCGGCGGCGGCATCGTGACCCTGGCGTTGATGGCGCGGGGCGTCGACCTCTCGCCGGCCGCTGCCGTGCGATGGCTGCGCCGCAACCGCGCCGTCATGATCGGGGTGGCCGTGGCGCTGGCGGCCGTGGTTATCGCGGGCGTCGTCGGTGCGCTCATCGCAGCCGGTTCCTGGGAGAGCCGTCCGCAGTGGCTGTTCCGCAGCTCGCTCTCGCCGCGGGAAGACGTCTTCACCGCCGGCTTCGACATGTTCAAGGACCATCCGATTCTGGGGGCCGGGCCCAACACCTACGCCCTCCTGTACCCGCAGTACAGCGGCGAGTTTCCCGTCCACGGCGTTCACGCCCACAACGCATACCTCCAGGCCGCCATTGACCTGGGCTTGCCGGGCCTGGCGGCATTGCTTGCCCTCGGTGGTGTGTTGGGGTGGATGCTCTGGCGAACGGTCCGGGTCGGCACGTTCTCGCAACAGTTGCTGGCGGTGGGAGCCGGCGGAGCGCTCGTGGGTTTCATGGCGCACGGGCTCGTGGACGCGCCGAACACCTGGAAGGCGCCGGTGATAGCGCTGGCCGCCGTGGGAGCGATCGTCGTCGCGAACTATCGCGAGGCCCGGACGCCGGCCGCGCCGGCGGCCGCCCCCCCCCCCCCCCAACCCGCGCCCCCCGCGCCGCCAGCGCCTTCCCTGCACAGCTCACTTCCTCGCCCGGCTG
>CAZMGB010000020.1:0-15055 GCA_964565775.1 uncultured Dehalococcoidia bacterium | reverse complement strand
TTATCGGGGGGGCGGCGGGGGGCGCGCGGGGGGGCGCTAACTCGCGGGGGGCCGGGCCGCGGGCCGCGCCTGCGGCCGACGACGCACCTCCGCAAGCTGCGCCGCCTGCTCCGACTGCGCTCCGCATGAGGCGGTTGCTTTCTTTTGCACCACGCCTTCTCATCCTCGTAGTCATCGTCGCTCTCCTGGCGGGCTGGGGCAGGATCGACGCGGCACACTACTACTACGCTCGGGGCATTACGCGGGCCGCCGAAAATCGCCTCCCGGAGGCCGTGTCCGATGCCTCCAGGGCCGTGGATCTAGACCCGCAGTTCGCCATCTATCAGCTTCAGCTCGGCCTGACGGAGGTTCAGGCTTACATGCAGAATGGCTATTCGTCGCTGCTGGATGAGGCGGTTCAGCACCTGCGCAGGGGTGTGGAGCTGGAGCCGCGAAGCGCCATCGGCTACGCAAACCTGGCCCGAGCACTGCAGATGGCGGGCCAGCACGGCGAGGCCTACGCTGCCGCTCTGGAGGCGCGCCGTTGGGGAGGCACGGACGAAGCGGTGCTGCTGGCGACCGGGACTGTTTTCGAGGACCTGGGCGAGACGGACGACGCCATCCAGACCTATGCCGCAGTCATCTCGCTGAATACGGGCCTGGCGGATTCGTTCTTCTGGGTCTCCAGCCCGTTCCGGCAGCAGCACTACAACGAGATCATTTCCCACTCCGCGCTGGCGTTCAACGCCTGCGGTTTCGGCGCGCTGGTGGCCCGCTCTGATGGTGCGTTGGCGGGGGTCGACCTCGCTGATCTAGCCAGCAGGTGCGCCAAGCAGGCGGCGTCATCACGGGGCGAGCTTACTCACCGGATGGAGCTGGGGGAGATTTTGCTAGCACTGGGTGACCTGGATGGCGCTGGGGAGCAGCTACGTTACGTTGTCGGGCGGGAGCCTGACAACGGGCCCGCCCGCACGGCGCTGGGAAACTGGTACAAGGAACAGGGAGACGTGGAGGCCGCGCGCCGCGAGTGGCTCCTGGCGAGCCAGCTAGAGGACCCGGACGGGGCGCTGCAGTTGGGCAATTCCTATCCGCCGGGAGAGGTTCCTGAGGAGGTGATCCGGAAGCTGGGAGACCTCCTCTACCTGGCGGGGAGCGCTGTCCAGCACGACCTCATCGACATCCTCTACTACCGCATGAAGTTCGGGCGCGGGTCGCCGGTCACCATACTGATTCCCGGCGACTGGCAGCAGGCGGTGCCCGGCCAGTATCAGAGAATGCAGGACGCCCTGGTTCGCTGGCGTAGGGGTGCCTCCTCCGCCGTCGCCGACAGTTCTGGGCCGCCACGCTGAACGGGGGTATCGTCAGACGTGTCCGCGGTAGTGCCGGTCACTCCGGCTGGTCCCGCAGGTCGCGACTGGTGTCCGCGGCGGGAGGGGGCTCGAAGGAGGTGACCCTTTGCCGCAGGGAGAGCACCAGGTGGCTGTTCCACAAGGAGAGGACATAGCCCAGTCGCGTGAGGATGAGAGCGACCAGCGCCGCCGAGGAGACGAAAACCAGAGCCTCGACGGCGAAGTTCTCCACGTGGTGGAGAAGGATGGCTGCCCCACAGAGAAGGACGGTGATGCCGTAGGGTATCACCAGTAGCCCCCACGGCCCGAATCCGACCCGTTCCAGGCGGTGGTGGATGTGGTCGAGGTCGCCCAGGAACGGGTGCTTGCGGTCCAGCACGCGGCGCACCGCAGCCAGGAAAGTGTCCAGGATGGGAAAGCCCAGCGCCACCACGGGTACAGCGATGAACACCGCATTGGTGGGGCCGGTGGAAGCACGGATGGAGAGTGACCCCAGGACAAAGCCCAACAGCAGAGCGCCGGAGTCACCGAGATAGCCGGATGCTCTGGGCAGGTTGAAAGGCAGGAAACCCAACCCTCCGCCTGCCAGGGCCACAAGGAGCAGCGCCACCGTCGGGTGATGCGCGTGAGAGCCCACCTGGGCCAGGGCGGCGGCGGCAACGATGGCCACCCCCGCAGCCAGCCCGTCGCGACCGTCGATGAGGTTGATGGCGTTGGTGAAGAACACCACCCACAGGACTGTGACGACGGGCGCCAGGAAACCCAGCTCGAACTCGGGCCCCCATGGCAACCCCACTCGGTCGATGCTGTAGCCAGCGGCGTACACTGCCGACGCCGCCCCCACCTGCACCACAAGTTTCTGGCTCCAGGTGACCACCTTCCAGTCGTCGAACAGACCGATGGCGAAGACGAGGGCGCACGCCCCCAGGAAGCCCAGGAAGTCGCCCGACTTAGGGGTAAAGAACTCGTTGGCCTGGGAGGAGAGGAGAGAGGCCAGGAACGGCGTCGCAGCGAACGCGAGGAAGACGGCTATGCCACCCCAGAGGGGAGCGTCGCCCCCGCCTTGCACGGCGCGAAAGAAGCCAGCGAAACGATCGGTGCGCGAGAGACCGAAAAGGGCAAGGCTAGCGAAAAGACCGATGCCTACGGCCAGGGCCAGCGTGAGCAGATAAACGTCAAGCATGTCTCTCCCGGCGGGGGTGAGCTTACTCTACCACAATTCGCGCCGTCTTATCCAGATGGAGGACCTCCAGGACCGGCGCCAGGCTCGGCTGAAGTCGCGCTTCCGGCGCTCCCACCGAGTCGACCCGGCCGGGACTCGCCGCCGACGGGCGGTTGTCCAGTCGACCGGCGATGACCACCCCACTTGGGAAACGGGAGAGTGGAGGTCGCTGTTACAGGCAGGGCGGCAGCAGGTGGGTTTCCTAGCGGCGGGGCAAGCCGACGTGGGCCGTCCGCAGAGCTAGTGCTATAATACCCGCGTTGTCCCTGCTACACGCGTTTCCGGAAGTCCGATGGCGACTCAGAGAAGGGCGATGGTGAATAGGCCAATGAAGGCTAAGGGTTTCGCGGGGCTCACGGCAATGGTGGCTGTTCTGGCGGTGCTGCTGGTCGTTCGCTGGCCGGCGACGCAGGCCCAGTCCGTCGCCAGCATTACCCTGCCTGAGCCGGGAAGTACGAAGCTGCTGTACCCGGGCTGCAATAACATTACTCTAACGTTTCCTGAAGGGACCTCGAGTACGACCGCCGTCGAGGCGGTGACTCCCCGGGGCACTGTGAACACGATGTGGCGCTACAGCGCGGCGGAACGACGGTGGGATGGTTTCTCGTCGGCGGCAACCGGAGCCAAAGACCTCCTGACCGTCGGCTTTCTGGACGCTGTCTGGCTATGTATCGGCGGGCAGCCAACTACCCCGACCGCGACCGCCACCGCTTCCTCTGTTCCCGGTGCCACCACGTCGCCTACGTCGGCGGCCGCAACCTCTACGCCGACTGCGACAGCCACGGCGTTGTCCCCTACGGCCACCCCAGCTACCCCGGTTGCGACTCCCACGGTGAGCCCCACGGCCGCGGCGACGGTGTCCGCCGCGGTTTGGCCGCCTGATGCGCTCTCCAGCTTTCACTACCGGGCGAAGACGAGTTTACCAACGGGCCTCGGTTCGGACTTCGTAATAACCTCTGAAGGGGATTTCGAGGCCCCCAACAGATTGACTTGCGTGATCGGAACCGACGTGTTTCGTCAGGCCGTCACCTTCGCGGAACTGGTGGTCACAGGCAACGACGCCTGGATGAAGGCGGACGACACCTGGACGGTCGTCCAAGGCGGTGCCAGCGATCCGAGCGTCGTGGAGAACTTGAAGCAGTGTCCCGGCTCGCCGCTCTTCTGGGAGGCCGTCAAGGTGCCCAACGATCTGTCGGGCGTTCAGGGACAGGTCGAGACTGTAAATGGCGTACAGGCGGTGCGATTGTCTCTGGAAAACCTGGTGACGGGGCTTCCTATCCTGGGCGTGGGTGTGCCGGGGCTGGAAGGCGTGACCATCTACAACTTCGACATGTGGCTGGCCCGGGACGGCGGCTGGGTGGTAGCGATGGAATACGATATTGGCCTGCCTAGCGAGTCGTCGGGCGGCGGCGGAGAGGAAATGCGAATTCGAATGCGGGTCGACGTGACGCGACCGAACGATCCGTTGATCAAGGTCGAGCCGCCGCCCATCTAGGTAATGCGCCCGTGCAGCCTTGAGGCCGGGGCCACGGCTGGAGCGAAGCCAACCGCGGCCGTGTTGGCCGGGGTGTCCGCCAAGTCCAGGGGCGCCGCGCAAAGTGAAGGCAGCTCCGAAGGGCACCCGAAGGACGACCGTCAGCTAGAGCCGGCGTCTCTCCCCCAACACTTCACCTCTCCGGAGGTCATCACGGCACAGGTGCGGCTGCCTCTCGCCCCGATGGCTGCGACATCGCCGTCGAGTCCCTTCACCTCTACCGGCGTCGGGCGATCCGTCGTGGTGCCGTCTCCCAACTCGCCGAAGTTGTTGTCGCCCCAGCACTTCATGCTGCCCTTCGTGGTCACCACACAAGTGTGATACCTGCCGGCGGCAATGGCGACCGCGCCTTCCTCCAGCCCGATGACGTTCACCGGCGCTACGCTCCACGTCTTGGTACCGTCCCCGAGCTGGCCATCGGAGTTCCACCCCCAGCAGGCCACACTGCCGTCGGTCTTGAGTGCGCAGGTGTGCAGCCTTCCCGCAGCGACGTCGACCACTCCCGTTTGCAGCCCCACCACATCGACAGGCACGGCGTTGACGTCAGAGAACTTCGTGTTCTTCTCGTTTCCGAGCTGGCCGCGGTTGTTTTCGCCCCAGCACTTGACTCCGCCTGCCTCAGTAACGGCGCAGGTGTGGAGCTGCCCCGCGTCGATCGCCGTCACGCCGCTTCCCAACCCAAGCACGTCCACCGGCGTCGCCCGATGCTCCGCCGTCCCGTCCCCGAGCTCGCCGACAGTGTTGTCGCCCCAGCACTTGGCTCCGCCCGCGGTTGTCAGCGCGCAAACGTACTCCTCACCGGCGGTGATAGCTGCGACGCCGCTCTCGAGTCCCGTCACATCTACCGGCCTGACGCGATGCACCTTCGTACCATCTCCGATCTGGCCACGGTAGTTCGACCCCCAGCACTTGACCCCGCCCGTAGTGAGGAGGGCGCAGTTATGCCGGTTCCCGGCGACGACGGCAGTGGCCTTGTCGCCCAGCCCGAGCACGTCCACTGGGGTAGCGCTGTCCGTGTTGGTTCCGTTCCCGAGTTGACCGAGAAGGTTGCGTCCCCAGCACTTGATGCTGCCATCGGCGAGGAGGGCGCAGGTATGCCAGTAGCCCACGGCGACGGAGACTGCGTTGCCGCCGAGGCCTGACACCTCTACCGGCTTGGTGCTGTAGTAGGAAAGTGCACTAGCGGGCGCCGGCGTGGCGTTCGCCGCCGCCGTGGCACTCACGGCAGTGGGGCTGCCGCCGCCAGCCTGCTCTTCCGGCTGTCCCTCATTGGAGGTACAAGCCGCGAGCCCGGCCAGCAGCACTAGAGCCGCGAGCGCCTGGACTACGCCTCGCCCCAACGTTGGCCTCCCTCTTTCACAACATCGGCCTGGCGGCCCATGCCTTTGGCAGCGCGCTGTCCCCGCCGCCACGCTGAGTTGAAGGATGCGACAAGATCGAGAAGACAGCCTCACCCAATCATCGCCGAGTCAGCGTCGCTCTGCCTTCAGCCAAATGTACAGCCGCCGCTTGTTGGGCGCAACAGGCATCGAAGCGGCGAGACGTTAGCCGAGGGGCCGCACCGTGACGTTATCTCGGGACCCAGCGGGGGCGGGATGCGCGGGACTTCGGTAGCGGGCGATGGGTGAACTCTGAGGCCGTGGAGGCTCCGCCGGCGCGCGTCGCCCACAGTAATCACTCGCCGCGGCGCTTGCGACCGTGAAGTCTTCGTCCGATAGACAGGAGCCCTCGATCGTGCCTGCCGCTAAGGGCAGGGGGCGTGGGGCTCGTGGGGACTGGAGTTGAGGGCCGCAAGTTGCCCGTCGAGAATGTTCATCGTTCCGTCCTTGTTGATGTCGAGGGCCGGATTGGGGGGCACAAGACCGGACACCATGCTTCCGATCCACCACAGATCGAGGATGTTGGCGTGCTTGTCGCCGTTGATGTCCACGATCTCCTTGTCGTCCTCACAGCCGTCCGCATCCGTGTCCCGGGTCACCGGTGAGGTCGACCAGCCCCTGATCTCCAGCCCATCGCGCATGCCGTCGCCGTCCGTGTCCGGATTCGCGTCACTGCTCCCCAGCGCCGCTTCGATCGAAGCCGGCAACCCGTCGCTGTCGCCGTCGCCAGGGGGCACTGCCGGCGGCTTGCTCGCTGGATCTAGCGGATCCGTCCCAAGGGCACACTCCAGCCCATCGAGAGTGCCGTCGTGATCGGTGTCGGGATTAAGGCGGTCGGTGGGGCCGGTGCCACAGCCCACCGCCTCCAGCACGTCCGGCAACTGATCATTGTCGTCGTCCCAGTCACAGGCGTCTCCGAGCCCATCCGCCGAGGGCACCGTGATGTCGTCCCCCGGCACGTTGGGGCCGTTGTCGATGGGCAAGGCATCGGTGTTCTCCTGGCTGGGGTTGAACACCGTGGGGCAGTTGTCCACGGCGTTGGCCACGCCGTCACCGTCGTAGTCGCCGGCGGGAAGAGAGGCGGGGCAGGGAAGATGAGGCTCCACAAGGCTGGAGTTCAAAGCGGCGAGCTGCCCGTCCAGGATGTTGAGCGCCCCATCCTTGTTCATATCGAGGGCCGAATTGGGGGTGATAAGACCGGCCACCATTTTCGCTATCCACCACAGATCGAGGATGTTGGCGTGCTTGTCGCCGTTGATGTCCACGATCTCTTTGTCGTCTTCACAGCCGTCCGCATCCGTGTCCCTGGTCACCGGTGATGTCCCCCAGCCGCGCAGTTCTATCCCGTCGCCGATGCCGTCGCCGTCCGTGTCTGTATTCGCGTCACTGCTCCCCAGCGCCGCTTCGATGGATGCCGGCAGCCCGTCGCCATCGGCGTCGCCGGGGGGCACCGCCGGCGGTTTGCTCAGGGGGTTCAGCGGGTCGGAACCCAGGGCGCACTCAAGCCCATCCAGAACGCCGTCCCCATCGGTATCGGGATTAAGGCGGTTCGTAGGGCCGGTGCCACAGCCCACCGCCTCCAGCACGTCCGGCAACTGATCATTGTCGTCGTCCCAATCACAGGCGTCTCCGAGCCCGTCCGCCGAGGGCACCGTGATGTCGTTCCCCGGCACGTCGGGGCCGTTGTCGATGGGCAAGGCATCGGTGTTCTCCTGGCCGGGGTTGGACACCGTGGGGCAGTTGTCCACGGCGTCGGGAACGCCGTCGCCGTCAGAATCGACCGGGCTGATCGTCGCGGTGATGGTCGGCGTAGCGGTAGAGGTAGGAATGGTCGTGGCTGTGGGCGTGGTCGTGATTGTGGGCGTGGCTGTGGGCGTGGCTGTCGCTGTGGCCGCGGGCGGAGATGTTGCCGTGACCGTGGGCGTCGCCGTAGCCGTAGCAAGGGGCCCCACCGTCACGCTGCCGTCGACGCACGGCATAGGGAAGCCGATGGCGGGGTTGCAGCTCCCTTGCTCGGCACCGATAACGTCCCCCACAATGACATTTTCGAGCGCCAGGCTGCTGGTGCCATCGGGGCCCTGCGTGTCGAAATTGACGAGGGCGACGTCACCGGTGGAGGCGAAGGTAAATGGACCGGTGAGGCTCAGGCAGCCGATCTTGGCCCTGCCGTGGCCGGGCCCGCTGAGCGGGTCTCCATCGCCGACGGGGTAGGCAAAGCCGAAGCCGGAGCAGTTCCACCCGCCACCGAGGGCGGCTTGGTTGGCGTCCGGGTTGTCATCAAGGGCGGTGCCGGAGTCAGCCACCTCGGGCGCCAGGATTATCGTATCGTCGTAGACGACCTCGATATTGAACGACCCCACGGGGGATGGCGGGTCCTCGACACAGAGCGCTACACTGAAACTGGCCGGGTGCGTCACGCTGAGGGAGGAGTCCTCCGGGAGGTCGCAGATGCCGTCGCTGGTGTCGGCGTCGATAAACACGCGGAACGTATTAGCCGCCGCTGGCGTGGTGCTCCCGCCCAGAGAGGTCATTGCGAGCGCGAGGGCCGCAGTCAGCCCAACACCAAGCGCAAGGAGCAGGCCAAATCGTGATCTTCGCCGGAGAAATCTAGACGGGGAGTCTAGTGTCTTCATGACAGTTCTCTCTTTCGCGGGGCGGGGAGGCGGGCGGCGAGACAAATACGACCAGCAAACGGGTCAAACGACGCCGTTTGGCGAGACGAGTCTAGACCCAATGCGTGCGCCTGTCAAGGATCGGATCGGCCATGATTTGAGCCGCGTTGGAGGTAGAAACGGCACATCCCGCCACGCCGCAAGCCGACTTCGAAACGTACGAGGGCCGGGGACGGCCGAGGGGTGCGCAGGACAGCCTTCGGAACCTCAGCCTCCTTGAGCAGCGCGAATAATCGCATTGCCCAGCCGGTCGGGGTCGTGGCGCACCAGCCGGTGTGCCGAAGCCACAGGCTCGTGAATGAGGTTGTGGACCAGTCGAGCACACTCGTCCAGGTCTGCCTCCACCGGCGCGGCCCTCTCCGCCCCATAGCGCACTACCACGTTCTCGGGCAATGGCCCCTGGTGGACGATGGCGCAGTCCAGCACGCCGGGGCCGCCCAGGTACGTTAGCACCTCCTTGATGAAGTCGGAGGCGCGGAAGCCGTCGGACTCTCCGTGTTTCGTCATGAGGTTGCAGACGTAGGCTTTCTTGGCGGGCGAGCGGTGAATGGCCTCGAGGACGCCCTCCACCAGCAGATTGGGGATGATGCTCGTGTACAGGTCTCCCGGGCCCAGCACGATGAGGTCGGCAGACTCCAGCTCCTCCACCACGGGCGCATACACGTAGGCCTTCGGGTCGAGGTAAACGTAGTCGATCCGAGGCGGCTTATCCTCTTGGCGGACATCGATGTTGGCCTCCCCGACGATGATACTGCCGTCCACGAGGCGCGCGCAGAGGTGGGTGGAATTAAGGGTGACAGGGAGCACCTTGCCCCGGATGGCCAGGATGCGGCCCGCCTCTTTGATGGCCCGATCGATGCCGCCAGTGACCTCCGCCAGAGCTGAGAGGAACAGGTTCCCGAAGTTGTGGCCCTCCAGGTCGGTGTCGGCAGGGAAGCGATAGCCGAATAGCTGGCGCAGCACGAAGGTGCCGCTCTCGTCGGGAGCCAGGGCCACCAGGCACTGGCGAACGTCACCTGGCGGGAGCTGGCCCAGCTCGTCGCGAAGGCGTCCCGAGCTGCCCCCGGAGTCCATCATGGTCACCACGGCCGTGAGCTCCACGGGCAGCTTCTTGAGGCCGAGCAGGGCGGTGTGGATGCCCGTGCCGCCCCCGATGACCACGACCCGAAGTCGCCTCTGATCCATTCCGCCTACCTGCCGCCAGGAATGGGCGATGGTGAGATTCGGGCGCGAGCGAAGGCCGTGAGCGCCGGCGCGCTCGCACCTACCACATTGTAACGCTTGATCCCCTGTCCGTGTTTCCGGTACACGATGCCCGCGCCCCGTCCAGCGCGAACCTCGGTGCTTGGGCTCTTTCGCAGGGGCGCCGGCGTTACATGTTAGAGGTTCGGGCAGTTCTGACCGTCCTCGCGGCTCTGCTTCGGCCGGCGACGCATGTACTCCGCCTCCGCGACGAGCCCCACCGCCGCGAGCAAACAGAATGACGGCAGCATCGGGAAATGGAACCGCGAGTTGCCGAAGAATAGCAGTTGGCCCAGAGTGAACACGGCCACCACAAGCAGCGGCAGCGCCACAGCGCTGCGTCGCCGGCGCAGCCAGTACAGCAGCCCACCTGCGGACGCCGCCAGCACGACGAAGTAGAAGCCGTCGGCCACATCTGCTATCAAGCGAGCGCCTCTCAGGGGCTTGCCCTCCTCTGGAGCGTTGATCCACCAAACGGCCGCCTCGTCGTCCTCGTAGAGCGCCCGCACCTTCGAGCCGCTGAGCTGCAACTCCTTCCACGGATGGGTGACCATATACTTGAGCCCCAGCCGCAGCGCCAGATTGCTCTTCGCCACCTCCCTCTCCGCGGGCGGTAGCTTTGCGTCCTCCCCGAGGAGCATAAGTCCCACGCCCCACATCAGTCGCCCGTTCGCGCCCTCGTGGTTGCCCATCCAGACGCTGTTCCCGCCATTGGTGCTGATGACGACGAGGCCGTGCATGGCCACGTAGTTGCGGATCGTCCAAGGGACGATAACGACCAGGCCAGCAAGCACCACTATCGCTGCCCACCGGGCGGCGCGCTCCAAGTCGGTGGTGTAGAGCCACCAGAGCAGCACCGCGACGATGACGAGAAACAGCCCCTGGCCCCTCACAAGTGCCGCTGCCCCTATCACCAGCCCCAGGAGCACGAGGCGCCATCTGCGTCCGTCTTGGCCCCGGCGCGCGACGAGGAGCATGAGGATCATGGCGATTACGGTCAGGAACGTGAACAGAATCTCGGAGAGCAGGAGTGAGGTGAAAAGCACGTGTCCGGGGAAGACGGCCAGAAGCAGCCCTGCTATGACGCCCACCCTCTGGCTGACCATCAGGCAGCCCAGGATGAACAGGGCAACGCAGGTGAGGGCGCCCAGAAAAATATTCGCAATCCAGGCCGCCGTTACGCTCGGGCCCAAGAGCGAGTAGAGCGCGGCCAGGAAGAGGGGGTAGCCGGGAGGCCACTGAGCCGTCTGCGTGCCCGACTCCGGGTTCACATAGCCCTTGCCCTCCGTCAGCGCGACGGCCGAGTCGTGGTAGAACTTCATGTCGACCACGCCCGCGCGCTGGGTCGGGTCGACCGGCGCATACGCCACCCAGAAGCTGCGCGCGGCGACTGCGACCGCGAGGATGGCGGCGATCCAGAGCAGGTGGACAAGCGTGCGCCGGTCCCTCAGTCTGGCTCCCAGCATATCCACCAAGGGAGCTACCATTTCAACCCCATGACCCCGATGTGGCCGCCGCTCCGGACGAATTGTACGCTACGCTCGACCTATTGTCAGATGCCATCGGCCCTTTCCAGCCCCCCCGTGAGCGCGCACCCTTCTGCCTTCTGGAGGCATCTTATCGCAGGATTCGGCGCCCGTCTTTCATCGTGACATGGGAACGGGGGTCTAGCTGCGACCCAACAAAAGCCTTGACAATCGCCGTCAAAAGCGATAAGTAGAGTCCGTTGGTGGCCAGTTACATCTGATCTCCCCGCTAATGTCCGGACAGTCGAAGATTGCCCGCCGATAGAGGCACTGGTGGCAGATTCTGCTCGACTTGCCCCGGATGCGCGTCCCGCCTGTATATGCCCGCGGCGCGATGCGTTGTTTCCCCTTGGCTTCTTCCGCTACCCGCCTAGTCGGAATCAAGGTCTCATCTGACCGAGTAAGGAGGTGTCGCCTTTAGATCAAGCATCGTCTGCCTGCAACGATTCGTGAAGCCGTGAGAAGGAGGGCGAGCATGAGACGCAAGCCCATAATCATTGTATTGATAGCGGTGGCTATAGGGGTGGCTATGGCAGGTGTGCTGCGCGATGCGGGCACGGGCCGGGCCGACCCCGGCAAGCCCCTCCAGCCCTTCTGGCTGGACCTGGACACCACGCTGGGCAGCGGAGCGCTGGGGGCCAGCGGCGGCACCATTGACGGGCAACCCAACCTGAACAGCAAGACCTATATCACCACCCCGCAGGGCACCCGTCTTTCGGGTGGGGGTGGTGGTTTCTTTGTCAACGCCTGGACGGGCGTCGAGGACAAGGACCTGACGACCATTGGCTACGGGGACCCGGTGGGCAGCATCGCCGTGGAGGTCGACACCCTCTGCAATGGGGTCGTAGACCTCCTGGGCCGCGACGACGGCGGCACGATGGCTGCGGAGATTGAGAACAAGCAGTCCGTCACTACTGAGAGCGACGGACTGGTGGCGACGGACCCGGAGGACTTCCTCAGGAACAGCACCCCGCCTATGTGGTCGATGTTCAACCGCAACCGGGCCGACCTCACCAAACTGTTCCTGGGTGCCACATTGGCAGATCTGGGGAGCGCTCCTCCCGATGGCGTTCTTGACCTGGTGGCGGTATACGGGGCGCCTGTGCCCCTCAACGGCCTGGAGAAGATTGTGCCGTGGAGGCCGGGACTGGCGATCGTCCAGACGACTCTGGCCGGCAGCGCCGCGACCGCGCCCAGCCTGGCGGTCTGCAACGACTCTCCCCAGACCAGCATCTCGCTCACCGCCAGCGACGCGTCCCAGAACCCGCCGCTCGTGGGCGACAGCGGCGGCCCTTGTCCGGCCTCCGACCCTGAGGACATCGACGGCCGCCTCTGCGCCGACAAGCAACTCCACGGCTTCTGGGTCGTTGAGGGTGGCATCATTGATGGTGATCTGGGCAATCCGGTGACGGTCACCCTGCACAAGGAGATACTGAACTCCGGACCGGAGTCGGGCAACTTCCACGACCAGTGGGTGGTGGAGCAGCCGCTGCTCTACCCGGCGAATCCCCTGGTGGTGACCTGGGCGGCCAGCGGTGCAGCCTGCACGAAGAACGGTTCGACCGCGTCCTGCCCCGCTCGCCTGTCAGGCCCCTACGAGGCCAACGAGCTTCACTTCGAGGAGTTGAACCTCGCGAAGAGCGACTACTGGTCCTACGAGTGGCAGCTCAACCTGACCTGCCCGGCCGCTACGGCGACGGCGCCGGAGAGCTACCTGCTGGCGGTCAAGGACTTCACCTGGCCTGAGAACGACCCGGTGGCCTACTCTAGCTTGACGCCGACGTTCGACAACGACCTCGGCGCGCAGAGCAACGTGCAGGTCGTACCCGTCCAGCTCAACTGCGGTGACGTGTCCGGCCTCACGCAGGTCGACAAAGAGGTCATCAGGGTGGAGCCCACCGAGGTCCTACAGGACTTCGAGAAAGTGTGGGACTTCGATAACCCCGTCTACAACGACGAAACGGCCGACGCTGCTTCGGCCACCGCAGCCGACGTCACATTCCTGCGGACCGACGCTTTCACCCAGGGGGACTTTCTCTATGTGGGGGAGACTGTCAAGTTTTGGGATGTGACCTTTGTCCTCTCCACGAAGGCCGCAGGCCTCACGCTGGCCGCCGAATACTGGACAGGCGCGGCGTGGGCGCCCCTTACCGTCGCCGATGGTACAGCCAACCTTACGGGGGACGGCGACGTCAGGTTCACACCGCCCGCCAACTGGGCTACAACAGCCGTCAACGGCTCGACACAGTACTGGGTGCGGTTCAAGACGACGACGGATCCCACTACGGCGCCCGTCGGCACCCAGATCAGGGCGTCGAAGCCGGTGACTGGCATCGAGCCGACCAACACCAACTCGATCGCCCAGACCCTGGACCCGAGCCACCTCCAGCTCGTGGTCGGCGACGAGGTGCAGGTGACCATCGATGAGCTGAAGGTGAACCACGACCCGGCTAACGTGGATGGCGAGGAGTGGCTGGACGCCGAGGCGCCGGACGTGCGAAACAACGGCACCCTCACGGCGGGCGCTGATGGCCTGCCGGACCTGAAGCTCCAGTGGGTCCCGCACGTCGACGACCTCTGCACGTTGAACGGTGTTAGCCAGGGCACGTTCACGGGCACCGGGGGGGCGTGCGATACACACATCTCCGGCGGCGGTTACGTCACCGACCTGCACTTCCAGGTGAATGAAGAGGGCACGGCGGCCAACGTCGCCTCCTTGGGCGAGCTTGGCCCCGGGACCTACTACACCACCTGTAACGACGGGATCGACAACGACAGCGCCGACGGCAAGGACGCGCAGGACCCGAAGTGCCGTCTGCCCGGCAACCAGATGGACACCGAGCGTGACCTGCTCATCACCTGCAAGATGCCGGGCATCTACCCCGTGGCGATCAAGGCGGTGGATGCGCCCATGCCTCCCAACATGGAGGAGCTGGGGCGCAAGGACGACAACGCTGCCTGGGACGTCATCAATGTCTACTGCTGGGCGAACGACGGCGACATGACCGACATTGCGCCCACGGCCACGCAGGGGCCCATCGCGGGCTCACCGCCACGGGACGGCATCGACGACGCTACAGGTCTGTACCTCCGCTGGATGGCCTCTGCAAGTGCCGCCGACTTCGTGGAGCCGTTCGACTCCGCTAACCTGGTGCCCGACGGCTCGGCCTTCCGCTCCGACATGGGGTACATGGAGCGCCGGGTGCTCCTGAGCTGCCTCTACCTGACCGCGTCCCCCGCCGGCGACCCGAACACCCCGGGCGACGCGGCCTATGAGCAGAGGCAGGACAACAACTGGGCGAACTGGACCGGCGTCACCGACGCGGACCACGACTGCCTGGAGGCTCCTTCGACGGCGCAGCCCGGCCACCCGGTGGACGAGGTGGATGACCCGAGCGGCGCAACGAACTGCGCTGCGAACACGCTGGGCAACATCACCTACAGCGGGGGCGCGGGTGTTAGCGAGCTGGAGGAGATCCACAACACCGCCAACGACGAGGACTGCGACGGGCTGCTGGACGGCATCGAGAAGGCGTCCGGCTCGAACCCGATGGTGGCGGACACGGACGGCGACGGGGTGCCGGACTTCGTGGAGATGTTCCAGAACACGAACCCGTTGAACCCGGACACCGACGAGGACGGGTTCAAGGACAAGCCGGACGACGACTACGTGGCTGCTTCCTTCGCCTCCGGCGGTGACGACGACGGGACAGGCAGTGAGGCCGCCTACGAGGACGACAACTGCCCGACCGTCTACAACCCCGGGCAGGAGAACAACGACGGCAAGCGGCTGGCCAGCGGGCCCCAGATCCCGGGCAGCTACTCCAGCAACCCGAGCGCCGACACCATGGGCGACGCCTGCGACACGGACGACGACAACGACGCAGCCACTGACGTCTGGGAGCTGGCGCCGATCCACACCGTCAGCGCCAGCTGCCCCGGCGGCGTGCTGGATCCCTTCAACCCTGACACCGACGGCGACCACACGCTGGACGGCGTCGAGCAGGAGACCGGCACCGACCCGTGCGTGGCCGGCGGCACCGTGGCAAACCTGACCGCACTCGAGGTGACCGGCCTGAGGGGCGGCGCCTTCAACCTGCCGGCCGACGGCTCGTTCGGCGGCCTCTGGGATGCCGAGTACGACAGCGACGG
>CAZMGB010000019.1:12920-75999 GCA_964565775.1 uncultured Dehalococcoidia bacterium | reverse complement strand
CGTCGAAGCGCACCTGGTCGTTGCCCTTGCCGGTGGAGCCGTGGGCGACGGCGGTCGCCCCCTCCTCCACCGCCACGTCGACCATCAGCTTGGCGATGAGGGGGCGGGCGAGGGCGGTGGCGAGGGGATAGTGGCGCTGGTAGACGGCGCCGGCGGCAAGGGCCGGGAAGGTGAAGTAGCGGACGAAGAGCTCCTTGCCGTCGCGGACGATGGCCTTGGCGGCGCCGGTGGCCATGGCCCGCTCCCGCACCTCCGAGATGTCTTTCTCGCCTCCCACGTCGACGGTCAGGGCGACTACGTCGTAGCCGCGCTCCTCCTGGAGCCAGCGTATGGCTACGGATGTATCGAGACCGCCCGAATACGCCAGTACTACTTTGTCAGCCATCTTATCCCCCTAGCTTGTCGACAATTGCCGCCCGATTACCTAGCGCGTCAGGGCTCCAGCGGCATCTCGGCCTGCCCTATCATCTGCGGCTCTTCGATTCTGATGCTCGGATGCCTTGCCTTGACGAATCGATCATCCCATGCCAGCAGGACATCGCATCCGGCTCTCAGAGCGCAGGCCAGGTGAATCGCGTCGTTTGGGTAGATGCCATGTGCACGGCAGAGGCGATTCGCCTCTTCGCCAATGCTGCGGTCCACATCAACGAGTTGAATGAAGTCGTGTTCGAAATAGGCCAGAATGGCCTCGTCGCTTCTTGACGCGAGAGGGGAAGTACCCCGCAGCTTATGCACCTCTGCCAGGGTCAACGTTGACGTGTGAATCCTGAACGCACCACGCTCAGCCAGGTTGAGGATGTGATCGGCAACAGCGCGGCGGTCAATCCCCCTTACAACCTCGTTATTTATCCAGGCGACGAAGACGCTTGAATCGAGGTAGGGCCTCTCGTATTGATCAACCACCGCGCATGCTCCGAATGAACTCGTCCGTGCTCATGCCGCCCGTGAAGTCTCGGTCACTGCCACTTATCTCGGCGGTGCTCGGCAGCTCTTCTTTCTTGCGCAGCAGCCGCATATCTTCCAGGTCAACGCGCAGAGGTTCGCCTTTGGCGTTGTAGTGCACTGCGCCCTTGACGTTTACTCGGCGTCCCAGGCCGTCTTTCACGGTATCCAGCCACCGATCAGCGTCAAATCTGCAGGTGACAGCCTTGCGCGTAGGACCGTGGTAGACGATGAAGCGGGGGCGCTTGCCGTGTATAGAGATTGTCTCTAGCCTCCCCTCAACGGATCCAATGGAGCGTTGCTGGACACGTATGAGCTGGTCGATGTTGGCAGACGCCCTGGCGGAAACCTCCACCGTGCGGGTCAGATGTGTCACAACGAAGCCGGAGGTACCTTCTCTGCCGATCAGCCTCACCAAGTGGCGCATACTTCTCATCCCGTCTTCAGAGAGGTACGGGGGACTGGTTCCCTCCCGCTCCACCTGCTGTATGCCCGTCACGAATGACTCAGCCACATCTGGACCGTAGTTCTTGTCCTCCAACCTGCTCCTAGATTCCACCTCTACGGCGAGGCTGCCCGTGGAGAGCTCGGCCACGAACCAATCTAGACTGCCGCGAGGCTCGCCTGAGATTGCCGAATCCAGGTCGCTCAGAACCTTTAGCCAGTCCTCCAATGCGGACACGAAGGCACCCACGGTGATGGTGCGGGGTTCGCCTAGAACCTGGAGCCGTAGAGTAGCCATAGCGGCCTTCTTGCGTTAATCAGCGCTAGGTAGTGAAGCGCTGTTACCGGTGCGGGAAGCCAGTGTTCCCTCCTACTTCGTTGCACCGCCGCCGGCCAGCACGCGGTCGATGACGGCCACCGCCTGATCGATCTCATCCTCGCTCACGGTCAGCGGCGGCGCCAGTCGCAGCGTCGTGGGGCGGACGTTGTTTGCGATCAGTCCCCCTCGCAGGCAGGCCAGCGACACCTCCTCGGCCGTCTCGCCGTCGAGCTCGATGGCCCACAGGAGTCCCCTGCCGCGCACCTCCGTGACGGAAGCGTGGCGGTCCTCCAGGCCCCTCAGCTTGTCGGCGAGATATCGCCCCTTCTTGGCCACCTGGGCCGGAAGGTCATGTTCGATGATGTACTTGAGTACAGTGTACCCGACGTGGCAGGCGAGAGGGTTGCCGCCGAAGGTAGAGCCGTGGTCACCGGGCGTGAAGACGGAGCAGCTCTCCTTCGCCAGCAACGCGCCAATTGGCACCCCCGAGCCGAGACCCTTGGCGAGCGTCATGATGTCCGGCTCGACGCCGTACTGCTGGTAGGCGAAGAGGCTGCCAGTGCGCCCCACCCCCGTCTGGATCTCGTCGAGGATGAGCAGGAGGTTCTGCCGGTCACACCAGGCCCGCACCTGCCGCAGGTAGTCGTCGTCGGGGACGTTGACGCCGCCCTCACCCTGGATCGGTTCCAGCAAGACGGCGCAGGTCCTGGGCCCCGTGGCCTTGCGCACGGCCTCGACGTCATTGAACGGCACGTGGACGAAGCCCTCGGGCAGGGGAGCGAAGGGCGCCTTGTACTTCTCCGTGCCCGTCGCTGTGATGGCGGCCAGCGTGCGGCCGTGGAAGGCGTTCTCGGCGCAGATGATCTCATAGGCGCCGTTCTTGCGCTCCCGGCCCCACTTGCGGGCCAGCTTGATCGCTCCCTCGTTCGCCTCAGCGCCGCTGTTGCAGAAGTAGACGCGGTCGAGGCAGGAGTTTTCGACCAGCAACTGTGCGAGACGCAGTTGGGGCACTGAGTAGACGGTGTTGGAGACGTGGATGAGGGTCTTGGCCTGCTCCACCAGCGCCGCTACGACCTCCGGGTGGCAATGGCCGAGGCTGATAGTCGACGGCCCGCCGAAGAAGTCCAGATACTCTCTCCCCTGGTCGTCCCAGACGCGGGTGCCTTCGCCGCGGACGACGACGACGGGCATGCGCTTCCCCGTGGTCATGAACAGCTTCGATTCGATGGCCGGCCAGTCGGTCATGGCCTCCCCATTAAATCACATACGGCGACTATGAACATTCGCGGGGATTCGTAGGTCGGGGTCTTGAGACCCCGACGGGTTCGCGAGGGTCTGAAGACCCCCGCCTGCGAGGCGGTGTCGGTGTCGGCGTATTCTCTCGACGGCCGTCGTTTCGTGGAAGTGAATTCAGGTGGCAGACAGCGACGACCGAGGGAGATGACCCATCACGTGACGCAGGCAGAAATGCGCCGGTCACGCCCCGCTACTGCTCCCCCGTCAGCTCGACGATGCGGCGCAGCAGCTCCTCGAGCTGCTTCAGTTCGTCGCCGTAGGCCGCGAAGTCGCTCCGCTGCAAGGCCGCCTGGGCGCGCTCGAAAGCGGCCTCGGCCTGCCGGGCGAGCGTCGGCAAGTCCTCTCCGACCGCGGGCGTCACTGGCGGAACGGGCGTGGGCACCGGTGACGGTGGGAGCTCAATAGTCGGCACAGGCGTGGTCTCGGCTTGCGGTGTCCCCCCTGTCGCCGGCGGGACCTGCCCCTCCGGCGGCAGCTCCACCAGCGGCACCGTCGCCGCCTGTCGGCCGAGCACCACCGCCAGGGCGTCCTCCAGCGTCGGCTCCATGGCGATGTCGTTGCCGTTGGCGACGATGACCCGTCGCAGTTCCGGCAACTGGCTGGTCTGGGATTGCAGGAAGACCGGCTCCACGTAGAGATTCGACTGGCCGATGGGGATCATCAGCAGGTTGCCGCGCAGGATTGTCGAGCCCGAGCGGCTCCACAGGGTGAACTGTTCGGCGATGTTGGAGTCCTGGTTGACGCGCGCCTCGATCTGAGCGGGGCCGAAGACCAGCTTGTCTTTGGGGAAGGTGAATGCGACGAGCTTGCCGTAGTTGTCGCCGTCGGAGCGGGCAGCGAGCCAGGCGTTGGTGTTGTCCCGGTTCCTGGGAGTGAAGGGAAGCATGAGGACGAACTCTTCCTTCGGCTCCCCCGGCAGGCGCATGATCACGTAGTAGGGCGGCAGAGGTTGTTGCTGCTCGAAGAAGAGCTCGTTGGGGATCGTCCAGAGGTCCTCCTTGTTGTAGAAGACCTGCGGCTCCTTCATGTGGTACGTCCGGTACATCTCGGCCTGGACCGAGAACAGGTCCTCCGGGTATCGGATGTGCGCTCGAAGGCTGGACGGCATCTCGTCGAAGGGCGTGAGAAGGTGGGGGAAGATCTTGGCGTACGTCTGGATGATCGGGTCGCTGGGTTCAGTGACGTATAGCGTGACCTCGCCGTTGTAGGCGTTGACGACGGCCTTGACGCTGTTGCGGATGTAGTTGAACTCGCCCTGGTACGGCTGCGAGTAGGGGTAGCGATCGGTCGTCGTGTAGGCGTCCTGGATCCAGTATAGGTTTCCGTCCGCGACCACCAGGTAGGGGTCGGCGTCGAGTCGCAAGAACGGTGCGATGGTCTTGACGCGGTCAGGGACGTCGCGCCGGTAGAGCAGGCTGCTGTCGCTGGTGATCTGCTGGCTGATCATGATGTTGGGGTCGGCGAACTCCCAGGCGTAGGTGAGGCGGCGCCAGAAGGAGTTCAGGCGGATCCCTCCCCCGCCCTCGAACGTCGTGCGGTTGTCCGGTGGGTAGTCGAACTCGAGTTCCTTGGTCTTGACGATGACATACTCTTTGGTCAGCTCCCCGAAGTAGATCTCGGGCCGCACGATATTGAGAAAACCCTGGGGCGGGATGTCCTTCTCCCGAAGGTCGGGCAGGCCCTCCTCCACCACCTCGTTTACGGGCGCGAGGACGAAGCCATAGCCGTGGGTGAACTGGAGCCGCCGGTTGACCCAGCCAGCGGCCTCGGCGGGCAGCCGGTCTGAGTTCAGCTCGCGGGCGGATAGCATCACCTGGCGGTACTGCCCGTCGATGACATAGCGGTCGACGTCTACGTCAGAGAACTCGTAGAGCTGGCGCAGAGCCTGAACCTGATTGAACGTATCGCGCATCGGCCGGACGTCCCACAGCCGGACGTTCTGGATCGTCTCGGGGTTGGCATTGATCTCGCTGTCGGTCACCTGGAGCTCCGCCGCGAACTGCTGTTCGTCGATCCTGTCGAGGGCGTAGGCGCTGCGCGTGAACTCGATGTTCCTCTCGATGTAGGGGCGCTCCTTCGTCAGCTCGTTCGGGTCCACGTTGAAGCGCTGGACGCTGGCGGGATAGATCAGCCCGCCCACGATGGCGGCGAGCACCCACACACCGAGTACGCTCACCGGCAGCAGGATGCCGCGGCGGAAGATGTTGATGAGGATGACCAGGGCGGCGAGGGAGGCGAGCGCCATGAGGACATAGGTGACGGGAAGCTGGGCGTGCAGGTCGGTGAAAGTGGCGCCGAAGACGGGCCCGCGCGTCGAGTAGTTGAGCTCAAAGATGCCCAGCCAGTATCGCCAGACGAAGAGCCCGAGGATGACGGCGAGGAGTATCGAGAGGTGCGCCTTGACGCTCGTGCTGATGTTGAGGGCGAAGCCCTGGAGGCTCAGCCGGAAGGCGTATGCGCCTGTGACTACGATGGTGGTGACGATGACGACGCCCAGCGACCAGCCTTGCATGAAGCGCAGGGCGGGAAGGCTGAAGACGTAGAAGCCGATGTCGCGGTGAAAGACAGGGTCCTGTTCGCCGAAGGGCTGGCCGTTGAGGTAGAGGAGGAACGTCTCCCAGCGGCCGGCGGCTATCGAGCCGAAGATCACCGCCACGAAGATCGCGAACGTGAGCAGCGCTACCAGCATGATCCGATTGAGGGCGGCTGGCTCCACGTCGATGATCGGCTGCTGCTCCTGGGGCGGTGCCAGGCGCCGGGTGAGCAGTACGTTCCCCAGGAAGAAGGCGAGGAACACGCCCGCCCCGGCGAAGAAGAGCCATACCCGCGTGACGAGCATCTTGGAGTAGACCGAGCGGAAGCCGACACTCTCGAACCAGAGCCAGTCTGCGTAGATGCCGATGACGACGCTGGCGACAATGAAGAGGATGATGATCGCGACGGCGAGCGCCAGCCAGCGGGTAAGCGACCCGAAGCGACGGGGAGCACGGCGTCGGATGCGGAACGGCGGAGGCGGCGGGCCGAGGTCGCCCGATTGCTCGCGGCCGAACCTGTCGAAGAAAGTCATGCCCCTGGGCTCAACCTATCGCTGTCCCCAAAGCCCCGGCACCGAGGGCGGCCCGCTCGCCCGGCAGGCAGAACCGCAGCGCGTCCCGCCGGCGCCCGTCAACGATGAGGGCGCGTGTGCCGACAGCGGCGGCGCGAAGGGACGCCTCCACCTTGGGGATCATACCGCCGTCCACTATACCACCGTCAATCATACTGCGCGCATCGCTGGCCTGCAGGTGCGATAGCGTCTTCCCGTCCGGCCCCAGGACTCCCGGTACGTCTGTGAGAAAGACGAGCGACCGGGCGGCCAGGGCTCGGGCCACCTCCCCCGCAACCGTATCGGCGTTGACGTTCAGCAGCTGCCCCGACTCGCCCTCTTCCAGGGCGATCGAGGCGATAACAGGCATGTGGCCGGCCGCGAGCAGCGAGCGCAGCACTGCCGCGTCGACAGAAGTCACTTCGCCCACGAACCCCAGGTTCGGGTTGTAGCGGCGGGCGCGCAGGAGGGAGGCGTCGGCGCCCGAGAGGCCGGTCGCCCGGCCGCCGAGGCCGTTGATGCGGCCGACCAGCTCCTTGTTCACGAGGCCCGCCAGCACTGCGACCACCACCGGCAGGGCATCGGCATCGGTGCGGCGCAGACCATCCACGAAGCGCGTCTCGATCCCGAGCAGGTCCAGCCAGCGGCTGACTTTGTCGCCGCCGCCGTGCACCACCACGAGAGGCAGACCCCGGCCCTGGAGGTGCACTAGGTCCTCTATTGTGGTGTCGCCTTTGCCCAGCGTGCTGCCGCCTATCTTGACGACGGTGACGCCGCCCCCGGCAAGCCCCGTGGCTTCGTGCCGACTCATGAGGAAGGCCTCGAAAGGTCAGGTGGTGTACTCGCTGTTGAAGCGGACATACTCTTCCGTCAGGTCGCAGCCCCAGGCCGTCGCCCGGCCTTCGCCGAGGCCGAGGTCGAGCCGGATACGCACGTCGGGGCCGTCGAGGGCCGAACGCAGAGAAGCCTCGTCGAAGGGCTGGAGGCGGCCCCGCGCCAGGAGACAGACGTCCTGGAGGTGGAGGCTCGCCGACTCCTCACGCAGGTCGGCGCCGCTATAGCCGGCAGCGACGAGGATGCGGCCCCAGTTGGGATCGCAGCCGTGGACCGCCGCCTTCACCAGCGTAGAGCCGGCGACGGCACGGGCGGCCCGGCGGGCGTCGGCCTCGCTGGCGGCGCCTTCGACCAGCACCTCGATGAGCTTCTGTGCACCCTCGGCGTCGCGCGCCAGGCCCTTCGCCAGGTGGACGCAGGTGCCGCGAAGGGCATCGCGGAACAGGAGCGCCGCCTCGTGTCCCGCGCCGATGGGGTCTCCGCCTGCCACGCCGTTTGCCATCACCAGCGCCATGTCGTTGGGGCTGGTGTCGCCATCCACTGTCACCATATTGAAGGACGAGGCCACCGCTTCGTCCAGCGCCTGGCGGAGGAAGGAAGGCTCGATGGGGGCGTCGGTCGTAAGGAAGGCGAGCATCGTCGCCATGTTGGGGTGGATCATGCCCGAACCCTTGGCGCAGCCCCCGATTACGTAGCGACGGCCAGCGGAGGAAAAGGCGGCGGCGGCAAGCTTGGGCACCGTGTCGGTTGTCATGATGGCGCGGGCGAACGCCTCGCCGCCGTCCCGCGAGGGCTCGATCGTGAGCAGGGGGTTGCGCATCGAGTCCATGGGTAGGGTGCAGCCGGTGACGCCGGTGCTCGCCACGACCACGTCCTCCACTGCCACGCCCAGCTTGCGGGCGGCGAGCTCGGCCATCTCGCGGGCGTCGCGGAGGCCCTGCTCGCCCGTGCAGGCGTTGGCGCAGCCGGCGTTGGCGACGACCGCCTGGGCGCGGCCGTCGGCGAGGTGCCGCCGGGAGAGAAGGATGGGCGCCGCCTTGACGCGGTTCTGAGTGAAGACGGCGGCGGCGGCGCAGGGCCGCTCGGAGTAGAGGAGGGCAATGTCGGGCGCTCCCTCTCCAAGCTCGCGCAGGCCCGCGCTGGCGGCCCCTGCCAGGAAGCCCTGCGGGCTCGTAACGCTTCCGCTCGATACGGCGACGGTTTGAGCCTCGGCGTCCGCTGAAATGATCGCGTTCCTTTCTCGGGGCGTTGTTGGATCGGATGGTCCCTCAGGGGTAGACCGCAAGAGCCTCCAGACCGGTTGTCTCAGGGAGGCCCAGCATAAGGTTCATGTTCTGGACCGCCTGTCCGGCGGCGCCCTTCACTAGGTTGTCCAGGCAGCTCACAATGATGAGACGCCCGGCCCGCCGGTCGACGGTGGGATAGAGAAGGCACTGGTTGTTGCCCATGGTGTGCTTTGTCTGGGGCGGCGAGCCCACTATCCTCACGAACGGCTCGTCCCGGTAGAACTCCTGGTAGACGCAGCGCAGCTCATCCGCGGCCCTCTCGCCGGCGGCCAGCTTGCCCGGCGCGATGGGAGCGTAGCAGGTGCTCAGAATTCCCCGTGTCATCGGCACCAGGTGAGGGACGAAGGTGATGCGGAGCTCCGGCGCTTCGGCGAGAAGCGAAAGCTCCTGCTGCATCTCGGCCAGGTGACGGTGGCCGTCGAGGGCGTAGGCCGATACGCTCTCGTTCGCCTCGGCATAGTGATAGGTGAGGCCGAGGCTGCGGCCCGCGCCCGAGACGCCTGACTTGGCGTCGACGATGATGTCGGCCTCGATGATGCCCGCCTTCACTGCCGGCGCCATGGCCAGGATGGCGCCTGTTGGGTAGCATCCGGGCACGGCCACGAGATGCGCCCCGGCCACGTCCCGCCGGTGGAGCTCTGGTAGGCCGAAGACGGCCTCCTGGAGCAAATGCGGCGCCGGGTGTGTGGTCTTGTACCAGGATTCGTACTCGGCGACATCGTGAAGGCGGAAGTCGGCGCTCATGTCCGCGACCGGAAGGCCTCGCTCGATGTAGGGGAGAAGGGCCTCGGCGCTGGCGGCGTGCGGCAGCGCGGAGAAGACGAAGTCGACTTCGCCGACCTCTTCGCCGATGGTCAGCTCCAGAGGCGCTAGATGCGGGAAGACCTCCGCCAGCGACTTGCCGGCGGCAGAGCGGCCGCTGACGCTCGCCACCTCAACGTCCGGGTGCCGGTACAGCAGACGGGCGAGCTCCGCCCCCGCGTAGCCTGTCACGTTTAGGATGCCTACTCTGATCACAAGACGCCCCGATTGATTCTGATGCCTCAGTATACAGGTGTCCTCTCGCCCCCGGCAAGGAAGCGACGAATCTGTGGCGGGCGGCGCGAAAGGCAAGAGCTCGATGGTCGGGGCGGCTCATCCGTGACCGAAGTACAGGGGCGCGGAAGGGCATCGATGCCGCAGGACGCAGCTTCGACAGCGGGGTCGCTGCGCCAGGCATGTGCGTCGGCCGTGTCGTATGAGGTTGATGTGGAAGGGGTAGATCTCCTCCGGCCGAAGAATCGCCTCGAGGAGCGAGTGGGCCTTCTCGGCGCTCGTCTTGGCTGACACCAGCCCCAGGCGCTTGGCCACGCGGTGGACGTGCGTGTCCACCGGCAGGGCCGGGCGGCCGAGCGAGAAGAGGAGGACGCAGGCCGCCGTCTTGGGCCCCACGCCCGGGAGGCTGCGCAGCCAGCCCCGCGCCTCCTCGAGGGGCAGGTCGGCCAGGAACGAGAGGTCGAAGGATCCGCGCCGGTGCCAGACCTCCGTCAGGATAGCCTGGATGCGGGGCGTCTTCGTTGGGGCCAGGCCTCCCGGCTGGATGGCCGCCTCGAGCTGGCGCTGGTCGGCGGCCATCACGCTCCGCCAGTCCGGAAACGTCGACAGGAGCTGGGCGAACGCCCGCCCTGAGTTGGTGTCCGAGGTGTTCTGCGAGAGGACCGTCAGCACCAGCTCGCTCATGGGGTCACGGCGAGGCCGCCGGGGCGGGCTTCCGTACTCGCTGTCGAGCAGATCGATAATCTCGCGGGGGCTGTAGGTCTGAGTCTCAACCATGGTCTCGGCGCCGGGCGGGAGGGCGGGGCGCGCGTCCTTCCGCGAATTCTAGCATAGCCCCGGCGGTCGTGGACTGTCGCTGTCTGCCGCAGAGGATATAATGGTGAGAACGGCCCGAAGGCCCGCGCCGTCGATATCGGCCGCGGAAAGGGGGTGAGGACGTGACGCGAGAGCAGGTTCGCCTGACCAGCCTCGCATCCTGCGCCGGTTGAGCCAGCAAGGCGGGTCTAAGCACCCTGGCGCAGGTCCTGCGCCCGCTGGCCGAATCGCTGCGTCTTGCCGAGCATCCGAACCTCCTGGTCGGACTGGACGGTCTGGATGACGCTGCCGTCTACAAGCTGCGCGATGACCTGGCTATCGTGCAAACGGTGGATTTCTTCCCGCCCGTGGTCGACGACCCCTACACGTATGGCGCCGTGGCCGCCGCCAACGCCATGAGCGACGTCTACGCTATGGGGGGCGAGGTGCTCCTCGCCCTGAATGTGGTCGCCTTTCCCGAGGACTTGCCCGCGCCTGTCCTGACCGAGATCCTGCGCGGCGGCGCCGACAAGATGGCCGAGGGCGGCGGCATCATCGCCGGCGGCCACACCGTCTACGACCGCGAGCCCAAGTACGGTCTCTGCGTCACGGGCGTGGTGCACCCGGATGCTATCGTCACCAGGGCGGGCGCCCGCCCCGGCGATGCTCTGCTGCTCACGAAGCCCATAGGCACGGGCATCGTCCTCAGCGCCGCTATGGAGGAGATGGCCACAGCGGAGGACCTCCAGGCGACGGTCGACAGCATGCTTAGCCTCAACCGTCATCCGTCGCACCTGGCGTGCGGCGCGGGGGTGCGTGCTATGGCGGACGTCACCGGCTTCGCCCTGCTGGGCCACGCCGCCGAGATCGCCAGCGTCAGCGGCGTGGGCATTGTCCTGCGGGCGGGGCAGGTGCCGCTCCTGCCGGGCGCGCTTGAATACGCCGAAAAAGGCATCGGCACGGGCGGCGGTGCCCGCAATCGCGAGAACCTCTCTGACAGGGTCGACCTGGACCCGAGTATTTCGGAAGAGATGATTCAGGTGCTATTCGACCCTCAGACCTCCGGCGGCCTGCTCATCGCGCTGCCCGAGGAAGCGGCCTCGCGGCTCGACGCCCTTTTCAACGCCGAGGGCTGGGACTGCTGGCGGGTAGGCGAGGTGGTGGCCGGGTCTGGCATCAAGGTCGTGCCCTGACCGTGCCATGTATCGATCGGGTCTGCCGATTATCCACCTGACACTAGTACACACACTCGTTGCCCGCCGCCGGGGTATGTTGTAGGCTGGCGAAGACCGACCAGCGGGCGCGTCTCCCCTCGCGGCGGCGAAAGGCGGTTGTCTTGATTAAACGGGTTCCAAAGCTCCTGCCTGCTCTCGTTCTTGGCGTCTTTCTTGCGGCCGCCTGTGGCGGAGGCGGTGGAGGCGGCGGGGGTGGGCCTCTCCCCGCCGCGGATGATGTCCTGGCGGGGCTTGTGGCGCGGGTCGATGCCCTGAAGACCTTCCACTTCCGCCTGGAGCATGAGAACGGCACTTCGCCCATACCTCTGGGCCTGGACCTCGAGACCGCCGAGGGCGACGTGGTCGTGCCGGACCGCATGAGCGCGGAGATCGAGGCGAAGGCCAACGGCGCGGTAGTGCAGGTGAAGGTCATCGGTGTGGGCGACAAGGGCTGGATAACGAATCCCTTCAGTCGCAAGTGGCAGGCTCTGCCCGAAGGCACGAACATCAAGGACGTCTTCGATCCCGCCGCCGGTGTGAAGGCCGTCGTCGGGGCTCTGACGAACGCAAAGGTCGTGAAGGAGGAGAAGGTCGCTGGCGTGTCGACCTATCTCGTTGAGGGCGAGGTGGACTCAGGCGTCCTGGAGGCGGCGGCGCCCGTTGCCGAGCCGGGGCTCACGGTCGCCGTGAAGGCGTGGGTAGGCGTCGACGATTCTCTCCCCCGGCGTATCCGGCTTGAAGGACCCTTTGCCCCCGGCGAGCCCGATAACATCGTCCGCAAGCTCGATCTGTCTCGGTTCGACGAACCGCTGACCATCGAGCCTCCCATCTGATCCCCTCGACATGGAGGCCCCGCCGCAGCTTGCCGCAATCCTGAGGCCCAGGGCGCTCTCCTCAACGTGGCTCATGGGGGCCGTGGGGTTCGCCGTATTCCTGGGCGCCATGGACCAGACAGTCGTCGTCACCCTTCTCGAGCCCATTCTGACGGGCGTGAACGTGCCCCTGGACCAGTTCTACCGCTCCGCGTGGGTGATCAACGGCTACATCCTGGGCTACGTCGTGGCGATGCCCCTCATAGGGCGCGTGGCCGACGTATACGGACACAGTCGCATCTTCATACTGAGCCTCGCCCTCTTTGTCGTCGGTTCCCTGTGGGTATCGGTGGCCGGGAGCCTGAACGAGCTGATCGTCGCCCGCGCCGTGCAGGCGATCGGCGGCGGGGGGCTGGTGCCGGTGTCGATGGCCATGGTAGCCAGCCACCTCCCACCTGAGAGGAGGGCGCTGGGCCTGGGCTTTCTCGGCGCAGCGGCCGAGGGAGGAGGCCTGTTCGGTCCGCTCTGGGGCGGGAGCTGGGTTCAGCTCCTGGGCTGGCGCGGTCACTTCTGGATCAACGTGCCTCTTGCTCTCCCTGTCATCTTCATCGTCTTGAATACGACGGGAGCGAGCTGGCTGACCCAAAGCCTGGGCGAACACGTCCGCCGCTTCGCACTGGGGATAACCCTGATGGTCGCACTCGTGGTCGTAGCCGTGATTGAGAGCGCGTGGGGAGGGGGCCAGGTGCACGCCTTTTTCGCCAGCAGCCATCTATGGGTTGTGCTGCCCCTTTCGCTTCCCCTCGTCGCGGCGATATTGGCGATGACACGGAAGGAGGAAGCGCCGACAACCCCCGTGGACTATGTAGGCGGCGTCCTCTTGGGCGGCGCGCTCACATGTCTGGCGGTAGCCCTGACCGATGACCCCGTCGCTGGGCGACCGCCGGCGGTGAATGCGGGCCTCTACGTGCTGGCCGCTGCCTTCGGTGCGGCCTTCCTCTGGCGGGAGCGCCTGACGAAGGCTCCCATGCTGGTGCTCTCGCTGTTTCGCTCTCTACCCTTCTCCGCCGGCAACCTTACGCACCTCCTCATGGGGGGCACTCTGATCGTCGCTATGGTGGACATCCCCGTGTTCACGATCGTCGTCAAGGGCGGGTCGTACTTCGAGGGCGGGTTGAACCTGATGCGGCTGACCGTGATGCTGCCGGTGGGGGCGGTGCTGGGCGGCTTCCTGGCGACGTGGCTGGGGTATCAGCGGACCACCGCCCTGGGGATGCTCGTGGCTGCGGCCGGTTTCTTCATGATGAGCTTCTGGTCGGCCGACATCGCCGACCCCGCGTTCAGCCTGAACCTCCTGCTCACGGGCCTGGGCTTCGGCCTTGTGATCGCCCCCATCAGCGCCGCCGTCATCAACGCCGTCGCTGATACCCAGCGCGCCACGGCCTCCGCGCTGCTGGTCGTGATGCGCCTCGTGGGCATGCTTATTGGGGTGGCCCTGCTGACCTCGAGGGGGCTGGGGAGCTTCTACCAGCAGGCGGGGACGATCCCGCTGGACTCGCCCGAGTTCCGGAAGATGGTGACGGGACTGGAAGTGAGCACTTTCAGCGACACCTTCGTCGCGGCCGCCGTGGTCTGCCTCATTGCCGTCGTGCCCGCCCTCCTGATCGGACGCGGAGCCGTGAGGCGCTTCCGCTGGACCGAGATCTGGCGGGCGCCCCACTAGTCCTGTTCTCGCGTCGCTCACCCGGGCGCCCGGCTTTCTGCATCGCACAGAGCGTTCGGGATGGGCTTGTCGACAGGCGAAGGGGCGACTGCATCAAGAACAAAGGCCAGGCTTAAGCCTGGCCTTCGTTTCGACTAGCGCGCGTCGGTTACATAGCCCGAAGGATGCGGATGCGCTCCTGGATGGGTGGGTGAGTGTCAAAGAGGGAATTGAGGAAGCTCTGGTGCTCGATGAGGGGGTTGACGATGTAGAGGTGGGCCGTCGCCTTGTTGGCCGCCTCCAGCGGGTCGTTGTCGCCGGATATCTTCTCGAGGGCGCGGGCCAGCCCTTCCGGGTAGCGGGTCAGCAGTGCAGCCGAGGAGTCTGCCAGGTACTCGCGCTGGCGGGAGATCGCGAACTTGATGAGCTGGGCGGCGATCGGTGTAAGAACGATACCCACAAGAGCGATGGCGTAAATGACGGCGAAGCCGGCTCCTCCGCCACGGTCGCGGTTGCTGCTCCTGCGACCGGCCCCGAAGAAAGTGAGCCGCAGCATCAAGTCGGCCATGAGGGCGACAAGCCCTACCAGCACCACGACTATCGTCATTAGGCGGATGTCGTAGTTCCCGACGTGCGACAGCTCGTGGGCGATGACGCCTTCCAGCTCCAGGTGATCCAGCTTGTTCAAGAGGCCACGGGTGACACAGACGACGGCGTGTTCGGGGTCGCGCCCAGTCGCGAAGGCGTTGGGCGCCCCGTCCTCGATGACGTACACCTTCGGCATGGGAAGGCCCGCGCCGATGCACAGGTTCTCGACCGTCCGGAACAGCTCCGGCTCCTCCTCCTTCGTCACCTCGTGCGCCTGAGAGATCGCCAGGGTGATGCCCGGCGACGCGTAGAAGCTGAACAGCGCGAAGATGACGAGGGGCACGGCGATGATGGGGCTGAAGGCGGGCGGCATGCCCAGGAGGATGCCGATGGCGACGGCGAAACCGAATATGAGAAGCAGGAACGCGACCATCAGCAGCCAGGTGTTCCTGCGGTTGGCGGCGATGCGGTCGTAGATGAGGACGGGCTGCTCCATGGGTGCCGCCCGGCGCTCCGTCACGGCGAGGTGGGCGGGCCGAAGCTGACCCGCACGTCCTCGCGTGCCTCCTCCTCCGCCTGGAAGAACTCGAAGCGCTGGAGGCCCATCATGTTGGCCATGATCACGTTGGGGAAGACCTGGATCTTCGTGTTGAAGTCCGTGACGTTGCGGTTGTAGAACTGACGGGCGAAGGCGATCTTCTCCTCGATGTCGGAGAGCTCACGCTGCAGGGCCAGGAAGTTCTCGTTGGCCTTGAGGTTGGGGTAGTTCTCGGCCACCGCAAAGAGGTGGCGGAGGGCCTGGCTTAGCTGGTTGTTGGCGTCGGTCGCTTCGCGGGCGCCGCCGGCCTGGTCGACCTGAGCGCGGGCCTTCGTCACGTTCTCCAGCACCTCGCGCTCGTGTGCCGCGTAGCCCTTCACCGTCTCCACCAGGTTCGGCACCAGGCTGGAACGTCGCTTGAGCTGCACGTCGATGCCCGACCAGGCTTCGCGCGTCCGCACCCGCGAGCGGATGAGGCTGTTGTACATGCCGAACACGAAGAGGGCCAGGAGCAGCAGCAGGCCGAGGACGACGACGAGAATGATAACGGCCGTCATGACGCTTCCTCCAACTGATTCGGGGCCGCCTGAAGTGCCGTCATTCTAGCAGGGCACGTGGGACACCGCAAGGAAGGCCAGGCGGCTCATGCACGCACTCACAAATATGCGCTGCGAAGGCGGGACAAGTCCGGACGTCGCTTTCGACAGATCGAGGCACGGCTCCTGTTCTGCGAGAGCCTCAAACGGATCGGACCGAATGTGGCTACTGTGGCCGGCAGGATGCGCTATCCACGTAGCTCTTCGCCGTTAGCTCCGTCTCGACAGTGCGACAGAAGTCGGCCGTGTCGGTCGCGAGCGTCGCGTGACCCTGGGGTGGGAACCTCTCCAGTATCAGGAACTCGAGGTCGTCGTCAAACGTGCGGAAGAAAGCGGCGACCTCATCGATGCTGTCTTGCGTTACCGAGGTGTTGAACTCCACCGTCACCTCGTATCGACTGGCTTCGCCGCCGCACGTTGTCGCGCCGGCAACGAGCAGGAGGGCGGCGAAAAGAGCAAGCCGCACTGCAGGTACCTCCACTCCGTATGACGCCTGAGAGGGCGAAGAGGTTCCCGGCAGCGTCAATGGCGAAGGCCAGGCTTAAGCCTGGCCTTCGTGTCATTGCTCCGGGTCGGGCACTAGGCGTGGTCGCGGCGCTCCCGGCCAGGCCTAAGCCTGGCCTTCGTGTCATTGCTCCGGGTCGGGTGCCAGGCGTGGTCGCGGCGCTCCCGGCCCGTCGTTGCGACCGCTGCCGCGACTAGTCGTAGCTCTCACGCTCCCAGGCGACGGCGTAGCCCATACCGCTGCCCTGGCAGAGAGTCGTCAGGCCCCAGCGGGCACCGCGGCGCTGCATCTCGAAGCCGATGGTGCCGACCAGGCGCGCGCCCGTCGCACCCAGGGGATGGCCGAGGGCGACGGCGCCGCCGTTCACGTTGACGCACTTCCACTGCTTGTCGGTGAAGTCCAGCTCGCGGCCCACCGCAACCACTTGGCACGCGAACGCCTCGTTGACCTCGATCAGATCGAACTGGTCCAGGGACATGCCCGAGCGCTGGAGCAGCTTGCGCGTGGCGTATACCGGCCCGATGCCCATGATCTCGGGGTCGACGCCGGCGGTGGCCGAGTGGCGGTATGTGAGTAGCGGCTTGTAGCCCAGCTCTTTGGCCTTGTCCTTCGACATGATGAGGCAGAGCGTGCCGCCGTCGTTGCGCGGGCAGGAGTTACCGGCGGTCACAAGGCCGTCCTCCTTGTAGGCGGGCCTGAGCTGAGCCAGCGCCTCCAGGCTCGTCTCGCGGCGCGGCCCCTGGTCCTTGTCGATGACTTTGGTCGAGCCGTCCTTGTACTTGACGGTGATGGGGATGATCTCCGGGTCGAACTTGCCGGCGTCCTGGGCGGCGACGGCCTTCGTCTGGCTCTCCAGGGCGAACTGGTCGGCGTCCTCTCGCGAGATCTTGTAGACCTCCGACAGCTTCTCCGCTGTGAGGCCCATGTTCATGATCCAGGGCGCCCGCACCCGGTACCAGCGCGGCAGTAGCTCCGCCTCTTTCCAGTCGGGCGGGTACGGAGTCTCAGACTTCGTCTGGGCGAAGGCCTCCAGCCCCGGGCGCTTGCCGGACGCCTCCTCCGGTGAGACGGGGCCCGACCGGCCCATCGTCTCAATGCCGCCGGCGAGGATTATGTCGGCCGAGCCGCACGCCACCGCCTGGCAGCCCTCGACCACCGTCTGAAGTGCGCTGGCGCACTGCGTGTTGACGTCCGTGCCCCAGATCGTGTCCGGCAGACCTGCCTCGAACATGTATGTGCGGGCCTTCGTGAGGGGCATGGAGAGCTCCACGGAGCCGATGTGGACCTCGTCGATCAGGTTGGGGTCCAGCTTGTTCCTCTCGATGATGGCCTTCAAGAGTGGGACCATCATCTCTACGTGGGTGATTTCTCTGAACACTCCTCGGGCGCCGGCACGGCCGAAAGCCGTCCGCGCCATGTCAACTACAACTGCTTCTCTCATTGCGGCGCTCCTTTCGCAGCGAATGTCCTTAACCGGAGATTATCTTGCCCTATCGAAAACGTCAAACTAGCGGGACAAACTCGGCGGCTAGCGGCTCCATGTCGAGACCCTGGAAGCCCAGTTGGCGGCTCAGCTCGGTGACGGACAGCCGCTGCCCCTGTGCCCAGAGGCTGCGAAGGTAGTCGCCAGCCTCGGCCTGCGGGAACCACTCGGTGCCGAACTGGGCAGCGAGACGGCTTCGTAGCTGCGCCTCGAAGATCCAGGCCCTGAGGTAGCGGGCGCAGTAGAAGCCGTCGTCCACGTCGAACAGGTAGTCTTCGCCGGTGTAGCGCACGCCCAGGGCGGCGGTCAGGAGGTCAGCGTAGCGCTTCGCCTTCGACCGCGCGTCCTCGCCCCCATGCAACTCCAGCTCGTACCGGAGCTTGGCGGCGTAGCGACGGAGCATATAGAGCCTGTGGAATCGCACCAGGGCCACGTACTCAGTCGGGTCCTCCATCGCGAGATGGTGGTGGAGCCAGGCTGGAGCATGGACCAGGTGCTCCAGCAGGAAAGCGTAGGCCTCCGTGACGGAGTTGTCGCCCAGGCCCCGGTGCGCGAAGGGCAGGGAGCGGTCCACGTGGGCGAAGTGTTGGGCGTGGCCGGCCTCGTGGAAGAGAGCGCGGTAGTCGTCCTGGCCGCCGCGGGGGCTGATCACCAGCACTACCTCATCGGGCACGCGGATCGCGCAGCAGAAAGCGCGGGGCGACTTGCGGGGCCGCGCCTCCGTGTCCATCTGCACGTTGGCCTGGCGGGAGGTGTCGATGCCGAGGCCGCGCAGCGTCTCGCCGAGGGCGGGGAGGAGCCCCTCGGCCGAGAAATAGCGGTCGAATTGAGGCGCGCGTACGAGGTGCGAGATGTCGCTGCGCTCGGCCATCGCCGGAGTGAGCCCCATGGCGCGAATGTACTCCTCTAGCCGGGAGCGGTAGGTCTTCTCGGTCCTCCAGAGGAATCTCTCCGTCTGGGCGGCCAGGTCTTTCAGGCCGAGATGGCCTATGTCGTCGTAGACGGCGGCGTAGCACCGGTAGCCCAGGTCGCGGGCCCGGCTGTGCAGGACGCCCCAGCGACGCTCCCGCAGAGGGTTCTGGGCCGCCGTCGCGGTCAGCCGCAGCCGATCGATCTCGTGGCGGCGTTCGGCGTCGGCCTCATTTGTGGCCAGGACCGCCAGGGAGCGATAGGGGATGTCGCGCCCGTCCCACCGCACGCTGTCCTTGCTCTCGCGGGTCGATATCTCCTCGGTCAGAGCGCGGGCTGCGTTCTCCAGATGGCCGCCGACGACGAACTCGCGCAGGCCGGCGTGGCGGGGGTCGCCGCGAGGCCCCCGCCCCAGTAGTTCGATGGTCTCTCGCGAGAAGAGGCGGGCATGCTTCTCGAAGATGGGCGCCAGGACCAGGTCTTCCTTCTGGCCGGAGTAGTTCAGGTAGTACTCGCGTTCGAGGGCGGTGTTGAAAGCCTCGGCCTCACAGTCGAACTCGTCCAGCAGCTTTCGCTTTGCATTGCCGATCGGCCTCAAGGTACGCTCCGTCCTCTCTTTCATCTCGGCGATACGGCGGGGGCGGCCCTAAGATAAACGATCCGGGCCTGAGGGAGAAGAGAGTCAGTCGGCAGCAGGTCCTTGTCGTCGCTGGCGACCGACGCTATCATGGGGCCACTTGCGAACTCCTCCGTCGGTGCAGAGACTTGCGCGTCCACGAGTTCTTGATCCGCGTCCGAGAACTGGCGGAGGCGAACCTTCCTCCCGACCTACGGCGCTTCGACAGCCGCCTGCGCTTCAGCCTGATGCAGCTCTACCGCGGCGACCCTCGCATTCATTACGAGGTCTGGCTCCAGCGCAAGACCGGTCGCATCGAGGTCGGCCTGCACTTCGAGGCGGAGCGCGAGGACAATTACCGTTGGGCTCGCGTCCTCAGCGAGCGCGCGGCGGAGATCCAGTCACAGCTCGGCCCGGCCGTGGAGTTGGAGGAGTGGACTCGCTCCTGGACACGGCTTCATGGGACGCTGCCGTTCACGCACCTGGACGATGCCCTCGCTGAGCGGGTCGCGGACAGGCTGGCCCGGCTGATCAAGGTGATGGAGCCGATCCTCGAGGAGGAGGCCGCCGCCACGGCCCCGGAAGACGTGGAGCCGACACCCTAGGGTCGTGCCGGAGCCCAGATTAAGCATCGCAGGCCGGGCATCAAAGTATCCCGAGCCTCTCCATCGCCAGGGCCACGGCACCCAGCGCGCCCACCCGGTCGCCCAGCGCTGCCCTCACGATGCGGACGTCACGCCGGGCCTGGGCGAAGGGCTCCCGCCGAACGACCTGCCGGGCGGGGTCAAGCAGCATCCGCCCCATCTTGGTGAGCCCGCCGCCGATGATGATGAGCTCCGGGTTGAAGATGTTGACGAGGTTGGCCAGCCCCACGCCCAGGTAGTGCCCGGCCTCCTCGATGATGCGGCGTGCTTCCGGGTCCCCCTCGCGCGCCGCCTGATGGACGGCTCGGGCCGTGGGGGGCTCGTTCTGTCCGGCCAGTGCCGCTATGCGGGCGCCCTTTCCTTCGGCCACCAGCTCGCGCGCCCTGTGGGCGATGGCAGTGCCCGAGGCCAGCTCCTCCAGGCAGCCGCGGCGGCCGCAGCTACAGAGGGGGCCGCCATCCTCGACCACCTGGTGGCCTACCTCGCCGGCGGCGCCCGACGTGCCCCGGTAGACCTGGCCGTCGACTACTATGCCTCCGCCTATGCCTGTGCTAACCGTGACGTAGATGACGTGTCGATAGCCCCGGCCGGCACCGAAGACGCACTCGCCCAGGCCGGCGGCATTGGCGTCGTTGTCGACGAACACGGGGACGCCCAGGGCGGCGCACATCTCGTCGGCGAGGGGCACGCCCCGCCAGCCCGGGAGGTTGGGTGAGTCTTCGATGACGCCGCTCGCGTAGTCGAGCGGCCCGGGGGACACTACGCCGACCCCTGCGAGCCGGCCGACGTCGAGGCCTGCCTTGGCCGCCGCCGTCCTCAGGGAGTCTACCATTCCCGCGATCACGACTTGCGGCCCTTCCCTTGCCCGGGTGGGCCGCCGGTCCTGACCCAGCGTCTCGCCCTTGTTCGAGGCAACAAGCGACAGGATCTTGGTGCCGCCCAGGTCGATGCCGCCGAGGTAGACAGGAGCGCGACGCCTGGTCATGTGGGGCCTCCTTCACGGGACCCTGGAGGTTCCATCTCAGCGGAGAGGGAGGGAACGTTCATCACAGCCTCTTATCTTACAGGAGGCGGCCCTGTGGCGTCAGTCGGACACACCACAGACATGCAAGACATGCATGCACGTAGGGAAAGACTTTCAGGTCTATCCGTGGGGGAGGGAGGACGTCATGAAACAGGAAGGCCAGGCTTAAGCCTGGCCTTCGGACGCAAGACTGTCGGATTGAAATCCGCAGCTTCGCCGGAAGCTGCCGGCTTATGGCCATTGAGAGGATCTGCCGAGACCGCGACCGCCTTGTAGGCGAGGGTCTTCAGACCCTCGCGAACCTGTCGGGGTCTCAAGACCCCGACCTACGAAGATCGAGTTCTGTCGGGTCATTATGTTGATGGCCATCAGGCCCGTCCGGAGGAAAGAGATCGAACGAACAACCATGAAGGCCAGGCTTCGTCGTGAGCTCAGCCGAACGACTCAAGTCTGGCCTTCGAATCTTGGGCGATGCGGGTCGTAGCTAGTACATGGGTGGCACCGGCGGTGCCGCCGCCCCCTTCTTCTCCGGGATGTCCGTCACGAGGCAGTTGGTGGTGAGGACCATACCGGCGATGCTGAGGGCATTCTCGAGGGCGGCGCGCGTCACCTTCAGGGGGTCGACGATCCCCTTCTCCTCCATGTTGCCGAATTCGTCGAGAGCGGCGTCGTAGCCTTCGCCCTTCTTGCGGGCCTTTACGCGCTGGGTGATGACGGAGCCGTCCTTTCCGGCGTTGATGGCGATGCGCCGGGTGGGCTCCTCCAGGGCGCGGCGGAGGATGGCGATGCCCGTGTTCTCGTCGCCCTCAAGCTTCAGTTTGTCGAGGGCGGGCAGAGCGTTGAGGTAGGCGACGCCCCCGCCAGCAACGATCCCCTCTTCGACGGCCGCGCGGGTCGCCGAGAGGGCGTCCTCCACGCGGTGCTTCTTCTCCTTGAGCTCCACCTCGGTGGCGGCCCCCACCTTGATGACGGCGACGCTGCCCGCCAGCTTCCCGAGGCGCTCCTGCAGCTTCTCGCGGTCCCAGTCGGAGGTCGTCGTCTCCAGGGCGGTCTTGATCTGGGCGATGCGGCCCTGCATCGCCTCCTGCGCCCCCTTGCCTTCGACGATCGTCGTCTCTTCTTTGGCTACAACGACGCGGCGGGCCCGTCCCAGGTCATCCACCGTCACCGAGTCCAGCTTGCGGCCGATCTCCTCGCTGATCACCTGGGCGCCGGTGAGGGCAGCGACGTCGCCCAGGTTGTCCTTGCGGCGGTCGCCGAAGCCCGGAGCCTTGACCGCCACTACGTTCAGGGTGCCACGGAGCTTGTTCACGGCCAGGGTCGCGAGGGCCTCGCCGTCGCAGTCCTCACAGATGATGAGGAGGTTCTTGCTGACCTGGAGGACGCGTTCCAGCATGGGGAGGATGTCGTTGACGGCCGATATCTTCTTGTCGGTCACGAGGATGTAGGGGTCTTCGAGCTCCGCCTCCATCTTCTCGGGATTAGTGACGAAGTAGGGGCTGATGTAGCCCCGGTCGAAGGCCATCCCCTCCACGTACTCGACCTCGGTGGCGATCCCCTTGGACTCCTCGACGGTAATGACGCCGTCCTTGCCCACCTTCTCCATCACCTCGCCGATGAGGCTGCCGATGGCGGCATCGTTGTTGGCGGAGATGGAGGCCACCTGGGCCATCTGCTCGCGAGTGGTGACAGGGGTGGCATTCGCCTTCAGGCGCGCAACCACACGCTCTGTCGACTGCTCCAGGCCTCGCTTGAGCGCCATTGGGTTGGCGCCGGCCGCCACGTTCTTCAGCCCCTCCTGGACGATCGCCTGGGCGAGGACGGTGGCAGTGGTGGTGCCGTCGCCGGCGATGTCGTTGGTCTTGGAGGCGACCTCCTTGGCGAGCTGGGCGCCTATGTTGATGAAGGGGTCTTCGATCTCGACGTCCTTTGCGATGGTGACGCCGTCGTTGGTGATGGTGGGGGCGCCGAACTTCTTGTCGAGGACGACGTTGCGCCCTTTTGGCCCCAGAGTGATCTTCACGGCGTCAGCCAGAGCGTCGATGCCCTCCTTGAGGGCGTGTCGCGCTTCCTGGTCAAATAGCAGTTGCTTCGCCATCTTCCACCTTCGCTATCAAGATTAGCACTCATTCCGGCAGAGTGCTAAGACTATATTTACCGGAAAGGCCGCGCGCCCGCAACCGGTGTTGCGGCATCCAGGCGAACCAGCAGACGGCCCATATGCCTCAGGGGCTCCCAAGCTCTCCTATTCTCACGATAGCTCCTCCATGATGGCCACAGCGGTCTGCCGGACTGGGCTTGGCGGCGGCACACGTTGTTCATTGAGCATGGATTCGGGATACTGGCGGTCGATACGTCGCTGGAGGGGCAGGTTTGCCACTTTTCGTGGAGGCGTTTGTCCTGGGGATCGTCGTGGCGGCGCCGCTGGGCCCAGTGGGGGCCACCGTCGTCCGTACTGGGCTGCTGCGTGGCTTCGGGCCGGCGCTGGCCGTGGGCGCCGGCGCCGCCGTGGTGGACGGCGTCTACTTCGTGGCGGCGGCGGCCGGCGCGGACCAGGCCTTTCGTACGCCGTGGCTGGGCGTGCCTCTGTGGCTGGGGGGAACGGCGTTTCTCGCCTATCTGGCGCTCTCCGGCCTCCTGGGCGGAACAGCGATGTCTGGGGAGGACGCTGGCTACGCACCCATTTCGCTGCGCCTGGCGTTTGGGCACGGGCTTCTCGTCACCATGCTGAACCCGCTGACCGTAGCTTCCTGGCTGGCCGTGGCGGGCAGCCTGGCGGTCTCGGCGGACGAGACGCGGGCGATGCTCGCGGCGGCAGTGTTCATCGTCGCGGGCAGCGTGAGTTGGTTCGCCTTCCTGTCGGTGGGGGTGGCGTGGAGCCGGCGCCTGGTTGGGGGCCCCCTCCTGCGTTGGGCGACGACGGCGGCCAGCGTTCTCATCCTGGCCTTCGCGGTCCGTTTCCTGATCCAGGGCCTGGGTCAGTACGTGGTCTAGCGGCCAGGTCGTTCGAGGAGCACGGCTCGCGGCGCCCGCTGTCAGGCGCGTATCGCGGGGTTCAGGCGCAATCCGGCATATTAGCTAATCCCATCCTGCCTTCGCTGGCAGTCTTCGTTCGCAAGGGCTCACAAAGTCAGTATCGGCCGTTTGCCTCTCCCTCGGAAGAAGACGGAAACCATATCTGCCGATAATCAATGGGGAGGGGGCGGAGAGCAAGACGGAGCATCGAGATGCTCAAGCCGCATGAAAGGCCAAAGGCAAGGAGAGCGGGATGGATGGTGCAGTGCAGTGGGTGAGCGCGCCGCGAGTGTTCCGTCAGGAGGTGCATCATGGGTGTCGGTCCCTTTGAGCTACTGCTCCTAGTCTCGGTTGTGCTCGTCCTATGGGCCGTCGTTCGCGTCTGCCGCAGGGTGGGCTGGTGTGGGTGGCTGGCCCTCCTGGCTCTGATCCCTGGCGTGAACATCGTCTTCCTGCTCGTCTTGGCTTGGGAAGCACTGCCCAGAGCAGGCAGTAGCCGCTGGTTCACTCCTTTCGCGATTGTCCCCTTAGCCGGCGGGCTGATGTTCGTGCTGCTTGCATTCTCGCGGTGGCCGACTGTTGAAACGCTAAGGCCACCCCCTAATCTCGCTGGCGTTTTCGCCCCATTAGAAGCTAGAGCAGTTGGCAGCACTAGGAGCAAGGAATCATGAGTTGCCCCGGCAGCGCCGTTGTTGCAGCGCTCAAGAGACAGTGTGCCGATTGCAGAAGCCCTAACGCTATCATATTGGTTTGGTCTTGTGGGGAGATCCAGATTGCTTGCACCGACTGCGGCAAGAGCACTTCAGTAAGAGGAGGCCATTGAGTCTCTGCCGTCTTGAGAACAACCGGGCTGGAAGTAGGTCGGCGCGACCTACCGGTAGGCCTGGCCGTCCCTCCCCTCCCTCGCCTTGTGACCGAGCCAGACCATGCACCCCAAGGTCTTGCCGGTCTTGGTGGCACGGTTCAATCAGACTCTACCTCTCCGCCGCATAGATCGCCGCCTGCCGTTTGGGGAAAGGGGTCCGTCAGGGCGGCGGCCCGTCGAGAAGCGCGGCCCTGGGCGCCAGGCGAAAGAGGCTGGGGAAGCGGGCGGAGTCGACTTTCAGGATGGCGGCGTACTTGCGGGCGTTGTTCAGGTACTTCTCGTCGCCGGTGCGCCGGTACAGGTTGAAGTTGTCGAGCATCTTGTCGGCCATCAGGTTGAAGTCGAAGCCGAGGATGTAGCGCTCGCTCATCTCGTTGAGAGCGTCCATGTAGACCTCGAAGTAGGTGGAGAGCTTGTTCAGCGTCTCCCGCTGCTGCGTCGTCTCGGCCAGCTCATGCTCGGCCGCCAGCCGGTAGGAGGTCTTTCCGGAGCTGACGTAGTAAGAGCTATCGATAAAGGGCACGGCCCGCTTGCGGCCCGCGCGCCCACGGCGGAGGCTGCGGGGGAAGACACCGGTGAGGAAGAGAGCGTTGTCGGCGTACTTGCGGTGGGCTTCGAAGAGATTCTGAAAGTGGATCAGCCGCCGTGACTCCTCGAGCAGGTCCGACAGATAGTAGGCGAAGCGCCTGTCGCGCCTGACGACGGGGAAGAGCTCCCGTGTGTAGAGGTAGCGGTTCATCAGCTCTCCCAGGTAATCGATGATCTGGACGTCGGTGCTGTGACGGCCGACGTAGAGCACTTTGATCACGAAGAGGTCGAACAGCGTGCGCGAGGAGACGCTGAGGATCTCGCCGATATCGTCGTAGAAGACGCCGATGAGCTCGTCGACGGCGCGCGCCAGCGTGGCATCGGCAACGTTCGCGCCGTCGTGAGCGCGGATGACCTCTTTGATCTCCCGGACCCGGTCCTCAAGGACGGCCATGATTTACCTCGAGCGCGGCATATGAGCCCTGCATATTACAATAACGGACGACGGGGCACTTCGATACGCGCCTGTCCTCAAGGAAAGGGTACCACCACCTGCGACGCGTCCTGCACCCGCTGGAGGATAGAGCGCGCCTCGTCGGTGTCGGCCCAGCGGGGCTGGTGCATGTCGTGGATGTGCACGGGGTGCAGCCGGACGCCGACAAGCCGTGGCCCCTGGAACGTGGCCTCCAGCACCACCCCCTGCTGCGTCTCCAGCGACCAGTCCTGGTCGAAGATGAAGTTGCCGAGGCCGTAGGCAACGAAGCCCCCATCAGACCACTCCACCGCCTGGACCACGTGGGCATGGTTGCCCACCACCAGCGTCGCGCCGGCGGCGATGGCCTGGCGCGCCAACTCCTGCTGTCGCTCGCTGGGGAGTGCGGTGTACTCGCTGCCCCAGTGGGGCATAACGATGACCACATCTGCCCGGTCGAGGGCGGCAGCCACGTCCTCGGCCAACGTGTCGCCGTCCAAGGGCGCGGTGCCGGGCGACGTCTCGGTGGCGCCGTATACTGACGCAGCTATGTCGTCGTAGCCGAGAACGGCGAAGCTGACACCGCCCGCCGTAACGACGGCAGGCCGACGTGCCTCGGCCAGATCGACCCCGCCACCGACGGGCTCGATGCCGGCCGCCCGCAGGTTGGCCAGCGTGTCGAGAAAGGCCTGGTCACCGCACGGGTTCGTACCACAGTCTTTGGCGTGGTTGGTCGCCACCGTCACGACGTCCAGGCCGGCGTAGACGAGCCCCTCGACGCTGCGGGCCGGCGCCAGGAGGCTGAGCGTGCGTGTGCAGCCGAAGGGTTCGCCGGCGTCGGAGAGAGAGGCGTCCAGGCTGCCTAGGGTGAGATCGGCGGCCCGCAGGTAGTCGGCCGTGGGCCGGAACGCCTGACGATAGTCGCCGGCGGCGCGCTGGCGGTCGTACACGCAGCGGGCGGGGATGATGTCCCCTGTGGCTACGACGCGAACGGGCGAAGGCGGAGCGGCCTCAAGGGCCTTGGCCAGCTCTGCCGCGAGCGGTCTAGCCTCCTCACCTTCCCAGGTCAGCCACAGACGCTCCACAAAGGGCGAGGTCAGGGGATCGCCCACGCCTCGGACCGCGTCGACGCCGTCGACGGCCAGGCTCCGCAGCCGGGGATCGGCGCGGGCGACGGGGAGGAGGAGGAGGGAGCCGGCATCGGCTGCCGCCGCATCGACTACCTCGGAGAGGGGGAGCCAGCGCACCGTCGCCGCGTCGTCGGGCGGAAGAGGGCCGAGGAGCGTTTCCAGGCTGGCGCGCAGCTCGAGTGGTAGATACGTCGTTAGGGGGCCGGCGGCTGCGCCCAGGTCGGCCCAGTCGGCGGCCCCGCCCGTCGCGGCCTGACGGACGCCTTCGAAGGAGAGCCCCTCGGTCTCATTCCAGAAGCTGGCGAAGGCGCCCCAGAAGCGAACGGGAACGGCCAGCCCCTCGCCGTGCTCCGGCTTTCGGCTTTCGATGATCACGGAGGGGCCCGCAGGGGCTGCGCTCGCCTCGCCCCCGACTGCTACTCGCACGCCCAACCGCTCGGCTGCTGAAGAGGCGGCCGCGGCCACGTACGCCGACGCTGTGTCGTCGAGGCGGGGCTGGACGCTGATTACCGGCGGGGCCGCCTCGGTGGGTGCGACCGGCGCCGTGGCCGTCGTCGGTGAGGTCTTCTCGCCACCACAGGCGGCTGCGAGCATGACCATGGCGGTCAAGGCGGCGACGGACGGCGGCAGGCGGGTCATGGCGCAGCTACTCTAGCGCAGCAGGCCGGCAGGGAACAGCCTTGCTGAGAAAGGCGAGGGCCGCCCCCGGTAGGAGGCGGCCCCACGGCGGTTGGCTTCGTCGGTTGCTCGGTCCTCTAGCCGGCGGGGTAGACCAGCTGCCCGCCCGCAGCCTGGCGAGAGGGCTCGCGGCGGACGGAGGCGCCCTTGGTGGCCCAGAAGGCCTCGGCGAACTTCTGCACCTCGGCCAGGAGATCCTGGGCCGCCTGCATGTTCACCTCCTGCCTGACCTTGGAGCCCAGCTTCATGATGTTCCAGACCACCTTGTGGAGATCGGGGTGCTTCTCCAGGTGCTCCGGCTTGAAGTAGTCGCCCCAGATGACCCGCACCTCGTGCTTGCAGAGCTCCGCGTGCTCCTCCTTGACGGCGATGTAGCGGGCGAAGCTGTTGTGGTATGCCGTGTGCTCCGCCTCGCCAGCGCCCGAGGGTGGGTGCGGCAGCTGCTCGATGAGCTGGTTCATGCGGACGGTCGTGAGGGCGGCTATCTGCGCCAGGTGGGGGTCGTAGATCCCGCAGGGGATATCGCAGTGGGCGAAAGCCTCTTCGGCGGGGAGTATGCGGTTCAGGACAGCAAACGCGCGTCGGAAAAACATGTTAGAAACCTCCTCGGCAAAATTCCTGTCAGATCGTTATAATTTACTACAAAAGCACTAGCTGTGGCCAGGCCGTGAGGCTCCCTCCCACCGGCAGAGAGTCCCCCAAAGGTATCCTGGCCCCTATTCGGGGTTACGTCTGGGTGATCTTTCCGACGCGATTAGGCTCGACTCTACGGGCTGTCCTGCGACTCCCTGCCGTCTATCATCTCCTTGCCCTCTTGCTCGCCAGGCGCATCGTGGTCAGGGGGTGGAGCATGTATCCGACGCTGGCTCCCGGCGAATACGTGCTGTTCGACTCCCTCGCCTACCGACTGGGAACGCCGCACCGGGGCGACATCGTCCTGGCCTTGCACCCGACGCGGCCGCGGCATCGCATCGTCAAGAGGGTGGTGGCGGTGCCGGGAGACAGAGTGGCGACCAGCGACGGCGTTTGCTGGGTGAACGGCGTGGCTTGTGGCGACGCGGCCTCTTCAGGGGCGATGCCCGACCCCGGGGATGCCGGGACGCTCGGCCGCGAGGAGTATTTCCTCCTGGGTGATTGGCCGGACGCCAGTACGGACGCGCGCCACTTCGGCCCCGTGCACCGCAAGGCTCTGAAAGCTCGGGCATGGCTGGTCTACTGGCCTGTTCGCCGCTTTCGGGTAGTGAAGGTGCAGGCGAGTGGCTAGGGCAGCGATCCGCAACGGAGAGCGCTTCCCCCGTGCAGGCCCTAGGTCTTGACGTAGGGCGGGAAGAGCGACTCCAGCTCCTTTCGGATCGGGTCGTCCGGAGGCAGGTATTGGCTGAAGTCACCGGTGGGCTCGTCGCGCTCCCGCTTGCCGGTGAAGCTCTCCTTCTTGATCTTGTCCTGGAGCATTATGAGGCCGGTGAGAAGCGACTCCGGGCGGGGTGGGCAGCCGGGGATGTACACGTCCACCGGCACGATGAGCCTCGCGCCCGGCAACACGCTGTACCCGTAGGCGAAGGGGCCGCCCGTGATGGCGCAGCCTCCCATCGAGATCACCCACTTGGGCTCCGCCATCTGGAGGTAGACGCGCCGCACCGGCGGCGCCATCTTCCAGGTGATGGTGCCGGAGACGATCATGAGGTCCGCCTGGCGCGGCGAGGCGCGGAAGATCTCCATCCCGAAGCGTGCCATATCGTAGCGGGGCGTCGCCGTCGCCACCATCTCGATGGCGCAGCAGGCGAGGCCGAACATCGCCGGCCACAGAGATGAGCTCCGCGCCCAATTCAACACCGTGTCCGCCGAGGTGACCAGCAGGTTCTGCTTGACGTCCTCGTCCAGTTCGCGCGGCTCTATGGGGATGGGCGATTCCTGAGTCATGGGCTTTCCTCGGGGCCTTTCGGCTCTCTTGGAAACGAAGCCTTCATTTCTTACTCTAGTGCGCGCTCAGGGTTAGCGGCAAGAGGCTGTACTCGAGCACAAGGCGCTTGTCAGCGCAGCTTCAGATCGGGGAAGTAGGTGGCATAGTAGCCCCTGTCTCTGGTCAGCAGGCGGTCGGCGTGTACCAGGGCATGGGTTCCGATGAGGAAGTCGGCGACGACATGCTGCCTGGGCTGGATGCTGGCTCCGCACCGGTCGCAGCGGATGTCTTGCGTAGCGCCGCACTGAGGACAGGAAGGATGTGCGGGACGGCGGCGCAGGTAGTCGCTCCAGCCTCTCCCGACTCTGTACAGCGCCTCGGCGCCTGACGGCTCCAGTCGGATGCCGGTGTCGGTGAGGAAGCGGTCCAGGTCGGCCTTGTCGCCAAAGTGGGCGGCCAGCTCGGCGTAGACGGGCTCGCTGATAAGCAGCGCGCCGGCGCGCACGGCCTCGGCGAGGGCGCGGTCGGACTCGTCGCCGTGGGGCGCGCCCGGAATCAGTACGTCGAGGAGGACGTTGGTATCGACGGCGGTGATCATCGGCCGCGTTCGCCTCGTGCGGACTCGACGAGCTCGTCGGGGTCGCGGCCGGCCAGGCCCTTGAGGTAGCCTCGATACTTCTTGAAGGGAGAGGCGGGGACCCGCTTCTGGACACGGTAGCCGTTGCCATCATCGACGAACTCTATCTCGTCCCCCGACCTGAGGCCGAGCCGTTCCCGCACGTCCTTTGGGATAGTCACCTGGCCCTTGCTCGTAATCTTAGTTCCTGCGGTCATCGGTTCCCCTCTCCCCTGTAAGAATCCTTTGGCTTACTCGATTGTAAGGAGAGATTCATCGTGATGCAACCCTCTTGGCCGCCGCCTATCGGTGAGTTGAGGCGTGTGTGGCCTGTGGGGCGCTGCAATCTGTCGACTCGCACACACTTCCTTCTCGGTTGCCGACAGGATAGGTGCGGCACACAGGTATCGAGTGCGACAGCGAGCCCTCAGGCTCTCGTCGCTCAGCCCCCGGAGAGTGAAGGCCAGACGGCGGAGCGTCTCCCCGCCCGACGGGCCGGCGCCTACCGGTCCCGGCCAGTCGCTAGGGGCGAGAGCTGTCGCAGTTTGGCAACGATCCCCGGCAGCACGTCGATTACGTGCTCCACCTGCGCCCTCGTGATGTCCTTGCCCACCGTCAGCCGCAAGCTGCCCCGCGCCAGCTCCGGCGACACGCCCATCGCCGTCAGGACGTGGGACGGCTCCAGCGACCCCGACGTGCAGGCGGAGCCGCTGCTGGCGGCGATGCCCATCAGGTCCATCTGGAGGAGGACCGCCTCGCCCTCCACGTGCTCGAAGCAGCAACTGAAATTGTTCGGCAGACGGCCCTTCGGGTCGGCGGGGCCCGTGATGTGAGTGCCGGGGATGCGTGCCGGCAGCTCGACCATCAGCAGGTCGCGGAGGGCGCGAATATGGGCGTTGCGGGCGTCGAACTCCTCGAAGGCGAGGCGCATCGCGGTGGCCAGTCCGACGATGCCGGCCACGTCCTCGGTGCCCGCCCGCCGGTTCTTCTCCTGAGAGCCGCCGAGCTGCTGCGGCCGGAACGGAGTCCGCGAGTGGACGTAGAGGGCGCCCACGCCCTTCGGTCCGTAGAACTTGTGGGCGCCGATCGACAGCATGTCGACGCCCAGCCGGCCGACGTTGACGTCGATGGCGCCTATCGCTTGAACCGCGTCTGTGTGAAAGACGGTCTTCGGGTTGCGGGCCTTGACGCGGCGCGCCATCTCGGCGATCGGCTCGACGGTCCCCACCTCATTGTTCGCGTACATGATCGAGACCAGGATCGTGTTCTCGGAGACCGTTTCTTCCAGGTGGGCCGGATCGACCAGCCCTTCACCGTCGACCGGCAGGTAGGTGACCTGGAAGCCCTCCTTCTCCAGCTCCTGGGCGGTGTGAAGGACGGCGTGATGCTCGACGGCGGAAGTGATGATCTGCCGGCCGCGGGCGCGAGCGGCGTAGGCGACTCCCCGCAAGGCGGCGTTATCGCTCTCGCTGCCGCCGCTGGTGAAGACCACCTCGCTCGGCTTGGCGCCGAGGAGGTCGGCCACCGTCTCGCGGGCGCCGTCCAGGCCCCTGCGGGCCTCACGTCCCTCGAAGTAGATGCTGGAAGGGTTGCCCCAGTGCGAGCGGAGGATTGGCAGCATCGCCTCGAGAACCCGAGGGTCGAGAGGGGTCGTCGCGGCGTGGTCGAGATAGATACGGTCCACTGGCGTGGCAGGCACCGGGCGGGCGTGCAGAGATCACGACGACTGCCGTCGCTTACGATGAAGATAGCACAGCGCCTGTAGGGAGGTCAACGTATATTTAGCGCCCAAAGCATCTAAAGCTGAATAATCGTTGACAGTCGGTCGGGCAGGTGCTACTGTTGGTGATGAACGGTGCGTCCGATTTAGAGCGCGGGCGGGGATTCTCAGGAGGTGAGCGGGGGTGGAAAGCACGAGGCAGGTTATCCTGGAGCTGCTGCGTCGGCGCAGGCGGGCTACGATCGACGAGCTGACGCGCGCTCTGGGGCTTGCCCCTGCCACGATCCGGCGTCACCTGGACATCCTGATGCGTGATGCCCACGTCTCCGTGAGCCAGGTTCGGCGCGAGACCGGCCGGCCTCACTATGTCTTCTCCCTCACCGAGGCGGGAGAAGATCTCTTCCCCAAGAACTACATTCGCCTCACCAATCGCCTCATTGAGGAGATCGTCGCCCTTGACCCCGCTGAGACGAGGGGAAAGGGCGGCGTCGAAATCGCGGATCTCGTCTTCGAGAAGATGGCCGAGAGGGTGGCGCAAACGTACGCGCCCAGGGTCACGGGCGAGACGCTGGAGGAGCGCGTGGCGCAGGTAGCCGAGCTGTTGCTTGCCGAGGAGATCATCCTGGAGTGGGAGAAGGACGACGAGGGCTTTCTTCTGCTGGGTCAGGGGTGTCCCTGCCGCAGGGTGGCTGACAGCCACAGCCAGATGTGCGCCCATCACCGGCAGCTGCTGGCCCAACTCCTCGACGCCGACGTGGAGTTCCTGGGGCCATCCAGCCTGGAAGCGGGGGGCTACTGCGCCTACCGTGTGAGAGAGCTTCAGCCGGAGACGGCGGCCGCTCGCTAGTCGAGTGGGACGTATCCGCAGGAGAGGAGTTACCCTGTGATAGAGATATCGGAGAAGGCGGCGGAGAAGGTCAAGAGCCTGCTGAAGGAGCGAGGTTCCGCTCAAGGCTCACTGCGGGTGTTCGTCGTGGGCGGCGGCTGCTCGGGCTATCAGTACGGCATGGCGCTGGCCAAGGGCCCCGAAGAGGGCGACGTGGTCATCGAGCAGGGCGGCGTCACGCTGCTCGTGGACCCGGAGAGCGCCACCTTCCTGGCGGGCGCTGAGATCGACTACGTGGACGACGTCATGAAGAGCGGGTTCACCATCTCTAACCCGAACGCCGTCAACTGCTGCGCCTGCGGCAATAGCTTCCAGACTGCGGACAGCTCGGGCACGCCCCGGAGCTGTTGCTAGACGGTGAGAGAGCCGGAGCGGCGGCGCGCTGCGCCAGTGGCGCCCGGCTCGCGGCATTCAGGCTGACGACGCCTCGACCAGCGGAGCGGAGGGAAACGCCTTGTGGCCGGGTACCTGCGTGGCCTCACCCTTTTGGGGCGCGCTACGTCCGGCTCACTTCGTCGAGGAGACGGTGCCGCGTCGCGTAAACGACGGCCTCCAGGCGGCTGTGCACGCCGAGCTTGCCCAGAACGCTCTCGATGTGGTTTCGTGCCGTCGAGCGGCTTACGCCCAGGGAGTGGGCGATGGCCTCGGTGCCCGTGCCGGACGCGAGGAGCTTCAGGACCTGTAGCTCCCGACCCGTGAGGTTCGGCCCGGGCGGCGGATAGGGGACGACCTCCTGTCGCGTTTCCGTCGCCTCTGCCGTGAACTCTCCCACGCACTGGACCAGCGCCTCTGCCAGCTTCTCAGCCCGCCGGCGCTGCGTCACGTCCCGGAACAGGTGCAGCACCACCGTCCTCCTCGACAGGGCCTCGGGGAGAAATACGGCAGTGGTGTTGAGCCACACCTCGACCCCGTCCTTGGTCCGCGAGCGCACATCGTAGCTGCCGATGGGTTGAGCCTTCCGAGCTGAGGTCACGACGGGGCAGTCGCGGCGGCAGTAGGCGTGCTCCTGGTAGTCGCCGCCGGCGATAATGTCGTAACAGTTCCTGCCCAGGACATCCTCCGGCGCATGCCCCAGCAGCACTCGGGCGCTGCGGCTCCAGTAGATGATCCGCTGTCTGCCGTCCACGGCGAAGACGCCGTCGGTCGTATTCGAGAACATGTCCAGCAGCTCGGAGAGCTTCAGCTTCACGACGGTTGGCACGACTCATTGGGCGGGCCGAGCGGCCGCCACCACTCCTCCTGGGTCAGCTTGTTCACCTGCTAAGGCAAAAGTATCAACATCTCCGCCGAGGGGCATGGTGCAAACGACCCGTCTTCCTGGGGCCGTTCGGACTGTTTTCTGCCTTGCCCCCCTACGCCTACCCATGTATGCTTGAAGACACCCTGTGAACGGGAGATCTTGATTCCAGTGGCGCACAGCAAGGCTCAGCTCAGCTATCCGTTCGCGGAGGCCGTAGAGCAGGGGGTTCTCCTCTGCGACGGGGCGATGGGCACCCTCCTTCACGACAGAGGGGTTCCCGCCTCCGACTGCCTGGAGCAGGTCAACCTGGAGAACGCTGACCTCGTGCGCCACCTGCACGCCGAGTACATCCAGGCCGGGGCCGACATCATCGAGACGAACACCTTCGGGGCCAACCGTGTGCTGCTCGACGCCCACGGCCTCGCCGACCGCGTGCGAGAGATCAACGTCCGGGCGGTCGAGAGCGCCCGTCGCGCGCGGGACGAGGCGGCGCGCAGGCCCGTCTTCATAGCTGGGGCTATCGGCCCTATCGGTGTAGGGATCCCTCCCTCCGGCGACGTGAGCTTGAAGCAGGCGCACCGGGCGTTCGCCGAGCAGGCGCAGGCCCTCGTCGAGGGAGGCGTCGACCTCATCGTGATCGAGACCTTCCCCACTCTGGCCGAGGTGCGGGAGGCGCTGCTGGCCGTGCAGGAGGTGACCGACCTTCCGGTCATAGCCCAGCTCAGGTTTCAGCGGGACGGTCGCACCTGGGCGGGCGAGGAGCCCGGAGAGGTGGCGAAGACCCTCCACAGCCTGGGCGCCGATGTGGTGGGCGTGAACTGCGTTCCCGGTCCCCAGGCAGCCCTGGAGATCGTGGAGCGCATGGCGGCGGCCACGCGGGCCAGGCTCTCGGCCATGCCCAACGCCGGCCAGCCGCGGCTCCTGGAGCGCGGCCTCAAGTACCCCGCTACGCCCGAGTCCTTCGGTGAATACGTTCCGCGTCTGGTGGCGGCCGGTGCCACCATAGTCGGCGGCTGCTGCGGCACCACGCCCGAGCACATCGCCGCCATGCACCAGGCGCTCGCTGCCGAGGCACCGCCCACGGAACCAGCCGAGGCGCCAGTGTGGGTGAAGGCGGAGGCCGTCGGTCCGGAGCCGGAGACTCTACGCGAGAAGCTGGCGGCAGGCCGCTTCGTCGTCAGCGTGGAGATCGACCCGCCCCGGGGCCTGAACCCGCGCAGGGCCCTGGAAGGCGCCGCCACGCTGAAGGAGGCCGGCGTCGACTGCATAAACGTTGGCGATAGCCCGCGCGCACAGGTACGCATGAGCCCCGTGGCCATGGCTCTGCTCGTCCACCAGCGGGTCGGTGTGGATACGATGGTGCACTTCACTACCCGCGACCGCAACCTGATGGCGTTGCAGGCCGACCTGATCGGCGCGCACGTCCTTGGTCTCCGCAACATCCTCTGCCTGAAGGGCGACCCTCCGACGGGTGGCGGGTTCCAGCGCGCTGTCGGCGTATGGGACGTGACCCCGGTGGGGCTCATCCGTGTCCTCAAGGGGCTGAACGAAGGCATCGACTGGGCCGGAAGCGCGCTGAGCCAGCCAACGAGCTTCTTCATCGGCGCTGCGGCCAATCCTGCGGCGCCCTCTCTCGAGAGCGAGCTGAAGCTGCTGCGAAGAAAGGTCGAGGCCGGCGCCGACTTCATCATGACCCAGGCCGTATACGACGCCCCCGCCTGTGAGAAGTTCCTGAAGAAGGCCTCCCGCCTGGGCATTCCCGTTCTGGTCGGGATCATGCCCCTGCACAGCCATCGACACGCCGAGTTCCTCCACAACGAGCTGCCCGGCCTGACGGTGCCGGATGAGGTGCGGCAGCGCATGCGCCAGGCCGGCGAGAACGGCCTGGCGGAGGGGATGGCCTTGGCGCGCGAGCTCCTGGACGTCGCAATGCACCTGGCCCGAGGCGTCTATTTCATGCCTTCTTTCGGCCGCTACGATGCTGTCGCCGAGCTGGTGGCGGCCGCGAAGGAGTAGAGAGAGGAAGATCGCGGACATGGATGTTCTGGACTTGATTAAGGAATCGTGCCGCAACCTCCATACCTCATACGACGAGGCGTTGCAGGACCTGTCAGTGGAGCAGCTCCACTGGCGGCCCGAGAACAAGGGCAACCACATAGCTTTCACCGCCTGGCATTACGTGCGCACCGAGGACAACGTCGTGCGCTTCGTCCTCCAGAACCGGCGCCCCACCGTGTGGCTCGATGGCGGCTGGGACCAGAAGTTCGGGCTCGACCGCGTCGCTCAGGGGACGGGCATGCCGCCGGAGGAGGCCGCCGCCCTGCGCCTCCCCTCTGCCGGCGACTGGATGCCGTACCAGCAGGCCGTCTGGCGTGCCAGTGAGGAGTACCTGGCCTCGATCAAAGAGAGCGACCTGGAGAACCAGGTCCGCGTCGCCCAGTTCGGGGAGTTGCCGGTGAGGCGAGTCTTGATGACGATACTGGTCACGCACGGCTTCACGCATCTGGGGGAGCTGCACCACCTGCGCAGCCTCCAGGGCCTGCGCACCACCATCTGACTGGAACCCCGCTCAATACCCGAAAGGCTCACCCGAACTCCCGAAGGCAAGGCTTAAGCCTTGCCTTCGTGCCTGAGGGGATCCCTAGGCCGAAGATCGCTAGGCTTGGTGCGAGTCAGAGGCTACGCCATCGGCCGCGCCAGCATCCGGCCCACCTCCCACGGTGTGCTACCGCCACGCCGTCCCAGAATTGCCCGATTGCTGACCTTGGCTTATGATGCCCTACGAGGCCAAACGGCCCTTGCCGGGAGGCTCCCGACCGCCGCTAGAATGGCAGCGGCCGGCAAGGACGGACAAAGGAGGGCGCGAGCGATGTTCGAGACGCGGATCACGAAGCTGTTCGGCATAGAGTACCCCATAATCTGCGGAGGTATGTTCTGGCTCGGTCGGGCCGAGCTGGCAGCCGCGGTGGCCAACGCGGGCGGCCTCTGCTTCATCACGGCGGCGACATTCGGCGAACCGGAAGCGGTGCGGGCCGAGATTCGCAAGGCCCGTGACCTCACCGACAAGCCTATCGGCCTGAACATCAATCTCTTCCCTTCCGCCCGTCCTCAGCCTGTCGAGGGTTGGGTAGAGGTGGCTGCGGAGGAGAAGGTGCCGGTGGTAGAGACCGCCGGCCGCAGCCCCGAGCCGATCGTCGGCCTCCTGCACGAGGGCGGCGTGAAGATCATGCACAAGGTGCCCGGGGTGCGGTACGCCCGTACCGCCGAGCGAATCGGCTGCGACGCCGTCTGCATCGTCGGCTACGAGTGCGGCGGCCACCCGGGCATGGATCGGGTCACCAGCCTGGTGCAGGTCCCGCTTGCCGCGGAGGCTGTGAAGATACCGGTGGTGGCGGGCGGGGGCTTTGCCGATGGGCGAGGCCTGGCTGCCGCCCTGGCGCTGGGCGCGGAAGCCGTTCTCATGGGTACCCGCTTCATGGCCACCCAGGAGTGTCGGGGCCACCCTTCATGGAAAGAATTCATGGTGCAGGCCACGGAGACGGACACCGCCTATATCATGCGCTCCATAGGAAACCCCAGCCGCGTGGCGAAGAACGCCCTCACCGACAAGGTGCAGGAGATGGAGGCACGCGGCACCACCATCGAGGAGCTGCTTCCTGTCATCGGCGCCCGTGTCAACGCCGCCTTCGACGAGGGGGATGTGGAGAACAGCTTCGCGAGCATGGGCCAGTGCGTTGGCCTTGTCCACGATGTCCCCACCGTCAAAGAGCTGATCGACCGTATTGTGAGGGAGGCGCTGGAGGCCCGCGACCGCCTGAACAACGCCGCACCGCAGCCGGGCAAGGCGACTGCGAAGGCGTAGCTCACGGCGCCGCCCGCCGGCACTAAAGCATAGTCCCTTCCAATGGTTTCAGCCGAGGCCGTAGAGCCTCGGCTGTTGCTTCGCGTCACCCTTTTCATGCCGCCCGCCTGGGGCAAGGTTCCGCCTGATCTTGTGCCGGTTACGCGCCAGCCGACCGGTCGCGGCCCGAGTGTCAGCATGATAAACTTAGAAGAGGCTTCGTTTATTCGATGCCTCGTGGGAGGAAGGGACGCGACTATGGCTTCAGGCGGCGGCGAGGGCGGGCACGGCTTTCACTTCTCACCACGGCCCAACCGGGCGCACGAGATCCGCTGGCAGGAATGGAGCGAGGAGGCGTTCGCTCAGGCTGCCGAGGAGGACAAGCCCATCCTCCTCGGCATCTCCGCCGTGTGGTGCCACTGGTGCCACGTGATGGACGAGACCTCCTACTCGGACGACCGGGTCATCTCCCTCGTCAACGAGCGCTTCGTCCCCGTGCGGGTCGACAACGACCAGCGGCCCGACGTCAACGCTCGCTACAACATGGGCGGCTGGCCCACCACCGCCTTCCTGACGCCCGACGGCGAGGTGCTGGCGGGTCTCACCTACGTCCCGCCGGAGCAAATGCGGCAGTTGTTGGATCAGATAAGCACGCACTACAAGGGCCATCGCGACGAGATTCACGCCAGGGTAGCCGAGATCAAGGAGAGCCGGCGGCAGGCTCAGGCGGCCTCGCGGCAGGACCGCGAGCTGGCGCCTGAGATCTTCGAGCAGGTGCTGGCAGCGGTGGTAGATGCCTACGACCCCGTGTACGGCGGCTTCGGCCAAGCGCCCAAGTTCCCCCACACCGACGCCATCGACCTCTTGCTCACCGGCCATCTGCGCAAGAAGGACCCGGACTTGCTGCACATGGCCCGCAAGACCCTGGAGCAGATGGCCGGAGGCGGCGTCTTCGACGAGGAGTGGGGCGGCTTCTTTCGCTACGCTACCAACCGCGACTGGAGCGTGCCTCACTTCGAGAAGATGCTGGAGGACAACAGCAACCTCCTCCACAGCTACCTGCGCCTCTACCGGATAAGCGCCAACCCGGAGCACGGCCGCACCGCCGAGCGGGTGATCGACTACCTGGAGCGCTGGCTCAGCGACGAGGCGACCGGCGCCTTCTTCGGCAGCCAGGACGCCGACGAGGAGTTCTATGCCCTTGGCGCCGCCGAGCGAGAGAAGCTCCCCGCGCCTTACGTGGACGAGACGGTATACACAAGCTGGAACGCCATAGCCGCCTCTGCATACCTGGAGGCCTCCTGGACGCTCGACCGGCCCCAGTTGGCCGAGCGCGGACTGAGGGTTCTCGACTTCCTCTGGGCGAGATGCCGCGTCGACGGGCGGGGAATGTATCGCTTCTATCGGGAGGGGCCGCAGGTCGACGGCCTCCTCGGCGACCAGGTGTACACGGCCCGTGCCCTCCTCGACGCATACGAGGCCTCCGGCTTTTCGGAGCACCTGGAGCGGGCCGAGGAGCTGGCGTCACTCCTCGTCGACCGGTTCGCGGACGGCGCCGGTGGCTTCTTCGACGTCTGGGAGGGCCACGAGTCGCTGGGCCGTCTGGAGACGCGTCAGAAGCCGCTGGCGGAGAACGCCGTCTGCGCGGAGGTGTTCTTGCGCCTCCACAGCCTCACCCATCGGGGCGAGTACGAAGAGGCGGCCCGCCGCACCCTGTCCGCCTTCGTGGGTGACCATGAGGCGATGGGCCACTTCGCGGCGGGTTACGCGCGCGCCGTCGATCTCTTCCTCCAGCCACGAGCGGAGGTGACCGTCGTCGGCGACCCGCACGGCGATGCCCGCGCTCTCCATGCCGCCGCCCTGCGGCTGGGCGTCCTTGGTCGCACTGTCCAGGTGTTACAGCCGGGAAAGGACACGGCCAGGCTGGAGGCGTTGGCGCTGCCCCTCGACCCTTCGCCGGCGGCCTACATCTGCTATGGTACCCTCTGCTCGCCGCCCGTGACGTCGGCCGATGAGCTGGAAGCGGCGGTCGAGGGCGTCCGCGAGGCGGCCGAAGGGGGGCGGCGGAAGCCAGCCTTCTGATCTTCCGCGACCTTCTCGACCTTTCGCATCGCCGGGCTGTAGAGGCATGGGTGGGGGCACGCCATCGCGCGACTGAAGGCAAGCGAAGGGGCCGGCTCTTACGAACCGGCCCCACACGCATCCATGCGCATGACCTGACTCGCTCCCCGCCTTCGCTTGACAGGCCGAGCCTCCTGGCTCCTTGACCATTTTACCCGACCGGGAGCCCAACGCAAGGGGCAACAGCGGGATTAGACCAACGCGAATGCGGCAAGGCCGACACAGAATGAGAGGACAGGACAGGGGGTGGGGGCCCTTCGGGCCAAGGGGTCAGGCTGGCTCGTCCGTCTGCAGTTCCTGGCTCTCACGGATGCGCCTGATCTGCCAGAGATGAGTCAGGTCGTGCTCGTTGATGTCACGGGCCACCTGGAGGATGGAGAGGCGGCCACGATAGGGATGGATCCCCTCCCGCTCCCACTCCCTGGGCGTGAGGCTCCAGAGCACGTAGCACGTCTCCCGCCGGAGGGAGGCGAAAGTCCAGAGGACGTCGTCGATGTCCAGCTCCCGGTAGTCGCGCTCTCCGGGATAGGACTCCACGTCGATGTCCGGGAGGTCGGGCTCGTGGCAGCTCGCGATGAGGCGGAGGCGCTCCAGGTGGAGCTCCTCGCAGTCGCGCAGGTGGCCGGCGATCTCCTTCAGCGACCACTCGCCCTCGGCGGGTCGCCAGCGCAGGACATCCTCGCTCAGCCCGACGAGCTGAGTCTCGATCGCGTCGGCCGCTTCGTGCAGCGCCTTGACGAGCCAGTGATGTTCGGGGGAGTACATCGGAAGGCCTCTGCCGGGTATCGCTCATTGTAGTCCGGCAGGGTTGGTGGGGGAAGAGGGACCTGCCGGGTGGGGCAGGTCGAGGGGATGGCCATATGCGGCGCTTGACAGCACACCATTCGCCAGCAACAATTCACGCCGGACGGCAAGCGAGCACTTCGCGGCATTCGTCGGCGGAGAAGGCGCGAAAGGAGAAGGACATGCCCATGAGACTCATCTCGCGACGTGCATTCGTTGCCGGCGCCGCGGCGGCGGCTGCGCTCGCCGGCCTCCGCTGCGGAGGAAGCAGCGAAGAGGTGCCGCTGGCCACTCCCACGACAGGCGCCGTCAAGAGGGGTGGCGTCTACCGGCTCGGCACGACCACCCCCGCCCTCAGCATCGACCCCCACACCGAGGTAACGATGGGCCTCGCCTTCATCTCCTTCATCTACGGCTATCTCCTGCACCAGGTCGACTCGCCGCCTCGACTCGTGTTCGACCACGCCGAGTCGCTGGAGCAGCCCGACGACCTGACATTCGTCTTCAAGATGCGCCCTGGCATCCACTTCCAGGACTTGCCCCCCGTCAACGGACGCGAGGTCATCGCCGAGGACGTCCGCTACAGCTTCGAGCGCATCGCCTCGCTGTCGTCAACGACGTTTTGGACCGAAATCATGCAGAGCAAGTCTGTTCCTGAGCCCTACACTTTGGAGGTGCGTGTGTCCGGCCCCTACGCCTATGCCATGGCTGAGTTCGGCGGCATCCGGACGGCGATTGTAGCGAAGGAGGCTGTAGAGGAATTCGGCGACCTGAAGTCCCACGGGCTGGGCTCCGGCCCGTTTCAGGTGGCGAGCCTGTCAAAAGGCGAGACGATGGACATGGCGCGCAACCCCAACTACTACGTTGAGGGCATCCCCTACCTCGACGGCATCAGTTGGAGGATCATACCGGACGACTCCAGTCTCAGGGCCGCCTTCAAGGCCAAGCAGTTGGACGTCTACTCGCCCCCCGCGAAGCCCCAGGCTGACGACGTCGCGGGCTTCAGCAATGATGTCCTTCTAACCAAAACCCCCAGCCTCGCTATCTTCATGATGAACCTGAACGAGATCGTCGCGCCCGTCCTCCAGGATATTCGCGTGCGCGAGGCGATGGATCTCTCGCTGGACCGCGACGCCATGATCGAGAAGCTCGCCTTCGGCGAGGGCAAGGTCACCGGTCCCGTGTCCTGGGGTCTCGAGTTCTGGTCGCTGCCCCAGGAGGAGCTGCGGGCACGATTTCAGCGCGACATCCCGAAGGCTCGCCAGCTACTTGACGCCGCGGGCGTGAGCGACCTGCGACTTTCGCTCAAGTTCCCATCGAACGCCGGCGGAACCGGCGGCTCGGTGAACCTGGCCTCGATGATCAAGGAGCAACTGAAGGAGGCGGGCATCACCATCGAGCTCGTGTCCATGGAGCTGGGTGCCTGGGTAGCCGACCTGTTCGACCAGAACTTCGAGCTGATGGTCGGACCGGGGCTGCCGTACGCAGACGAAAATCTGCCCCTCCAGTTCAACCACACCTACAACTGGACCCGCAAGGCAAACCCCGTGCACAAGCCGGACCCGGAGATCGACGCGCTCCTAGATGAGATCTTGGTGACGGTGGACGTCAACGAGCGGCAGGCCCTGGCCCTGGAAGTGCAGCGCAAGATCCTGGACCGGCACGGGCCCTTCCTCTACCTCTACGCGCCCTACAGCTTCACGGCCCGGTGGAGCTACGTGAAGGGTTACGAGGACGTTATTCCAGACATGATCGCCTATACGTACGACATGTGGCTCAACAAGTGACGGCTCACGCGCCGTCGGACGGCCGCTCGTCGCTTGGAGGCGCGGGCCGCAGTCCCCATGTGAGGGCCACGCCGGATCGGGTCCGTCCTCGCCGATGGCGGTCTCGTTGAAGTCGTCCAGGGCGGGCGGCAGGCCCAGACGGTGCATCGATGGTATGATGCTCCTTGCGAGACGAGAGCTGAAGCTGGATTCGGAGACGAGCGATGAACCGTCAGGACGCCTGGGAGCTGCTCTGCGAGTACACCAAGAGCGAGGGGCTGCGTAAGCATGCTCTCGCCGTGGAGGCGGCCATGCGCCACTTCGCCCGCAAGCGCGGCGAGGACGAGGAGAAGTGGGCCATCGTCGGCCTCCTCCATGACTTCGACTATGAGATACACCCCACCCTGGACAAGCACCCCGCTGAGGGGGCGAGCATCCTCCGCGAGCGCGGCTGGCCAGAGGAGATAATACACGCCGTTCTTTCCCATGCCGACCACACGGGCGTGGAGCGCGTCTCAGCCATGGAGAAGACGCTGTTCGCCGTCGATGAGCTCAGCGGCTTCGTCACCGCCGTAGCCCTGGTGCGGCCCAACAAGAGCGTCTTCGAGGTCGAGCCGTCCTCAGTGCGAAAGAAGATGAAAGACAAGGCGTTCGCCCGCTCCGTCAACCGCGATGACATCATCAAGGGCGCCGAGGGGCTGGGCGTCGACCTCAACGCCCACATCGCCGAGGTGATCGAGGCGATGTGGGGCGTGGCCGACGAGCTGGGCCTGCGCGGCACGGCGTAAGACGGCGCCGGCAACGATAGCGCGAGCCCCGGGGTCCGGCCCGGGGCTCGTCGATTTCTCCGTCGCGGCTTTCCGGGAGGGAGAAGCCTCTACTCCCAGTCCTCCTCCTCAGCGCCCTGCGTCACCCGCCAGACCTCGGTCGTCGAGAGGACGAAGAGGACGACGAGAACGGCCGCCGAGGCTACGCACCAGACGCAGATGGCGTCTATGACGAACAGTTCGAGGTAGGTGAGGTAGGCGGAGTAGATGACGCCGGTCAGGCTGAGGCCCCAGAAGGTCAGGGCGGGCCAGGTGAGGCCCCTGCCGTTGACGTAGAGCCAGGCGCCCGCCACAGCAAAGAGGCCGATGTATACCAGGAGGCCGAGGAAGGCCACTGGCACCCCCCTGATGTCGGCGTACTGGCTGGTGGCCACCCGCTCGCAGTCGGCCAGGGCGGTGCAGGCGACCGGCCGGTCGGTCCAGTGGACGTACGTCAGGTAGCTGCTGATGCCGATGCCCGCCAGTGACAAGAGAGCGAGGGTCGCCGGCAGCAGAACCGCCCGCGATACGGGCGGGAAGCGTATGCGGAACTCGGCGGCGGTGCGAACGCCTCTCAAGATGCTTTCCCAACCGCCTTGTCTATGGCGGTATACAAGTCCTGGAAGGATTTGACTTGTGAGAGCTTCGTGTCCCCAATGAAGAACGTCGGAGTCGAGTCGATGCCCGCTGCAAGCGCCTCATCGGTCTCCTGCCGCACCTGTTGCGCGTACTTCTGCGAGTCCAAGCAGCTATTGAATGCTTCGGTATCGAGGCCCAGGTCCACGGCGAAGGCCTTGAGCTTATCGACGGCGAACGCCCCGGAGTTCTCCTGGCCCTGCTTCTCGAAGAGCTTGTCGTGGTAGTCCAGGAAGCGGCCCTGGTCGCCGGCGCACGCGGCCGCCTCGGCCGCCCACAGCGACTCGGACCCAATAAAGGCAATGGGCCGTATCTCCAGGCTCAGTTGACCCGGCTCAATGTACTTCTTTTCGATCTCGGGCTGCGCCTCACGGGTGAAGTTTCCGCAATACGGGCACTGGAAGTCGAGGTAGACCACCATCTTGACGGGGGCGTCGGCCGAGCCGATAGTGCGACCCGCCGCCGATACGCTGTGCGCCGGCACCTCTCCGTTGCCGCCGCGGAGAACCTCGCCAAGCACGATGACCCCTACGACCATAAGGATGGCAACCGCACCGATGGAAGCGACGGCCACCCAGGGAGGTAGGCCGGCCCTCTGGCGGCTCGGCTCCGGCCGTCGTCGCGCCCGCCTTCTGGAACTCATATCACACTCCCGGATCTGATTTTCGGCGCGCCGGCAGCCGGGGGCATGCCCCGGGCAGCGGCACATCGTGGCGGTGAGAGGCCACGACTCGGGGGAAGACGGCTCAGCGCAGGGGAGGCATGCACGCCGCAGTCACCGCGAGAAGGAGCCGGGCGAGGGGCGGGTCTACTCCCTCCTTGATGGCTGGCAACGGTGCACGCGAGGAGATCCAGCCCCGCTGACGTCTTCCGTTTCGGACTCCACTCAAACAAAACGTCGTTTCGACGGGTCTCTCGCCCGTCGAAACTAAAGTATACCACAGCGTCCGGCTAAAGCCTCGGCGCTTCGAGCTCGGCCTTCCCTCTCATTCCTGCGCCGTCCCGCCCGGCGCCGATGACGCGGCGGCCTGTTTCTCGAGCAGGAAGCTGAGAATCGCCTCCAGCACCGCCTCGGGCCTTTCTTCGATGAGCAGGTGCCCCGCCCTTTCGAGCACGACAAGGCGTGAGTCGGGGATGAGGCTGTGCAGTCGCTCACCGCGCGAGGGCGGCAGCCAGCGGTCGGCCTCGCCCCAGAGAATGAGGGTCGGCCGGGTGATGGCGGACGGTTCGAGGGGCGGGTCCTTGCGCCAGTCGGCCATCGTGTTGCCGAGGGCCCGAAGGTAGCCGCGAATGTGGGCCGGCCTCAGGTAGCCTTCGACGATCTCCTCTGTGCAGAGGTCCGGATTGAAGTAGCCAGTCTTCAGCGTCTTCTCGCGGAAGCGGTAGTTGTAGTAGGTGAACGGGGCGACCAGGGGCAGAAGGGGCCGCACGAGCGCGGCGCCCCAGACGTGCCGCCCGAGCTCGAGGTCGCTGGCGCTCGCCAAGAGGATCAGGCGGTCCACGCGATCGGGGTGAGCGAGAGCCAGGCGCATGGCTACGGCTCCGCCCATGGAGTGCCCGAGGACTGCGGCGCGGTCGATGCCGAGGCGCTCCATGAAGCCACGCACCAGCTCCGCCTGGCCTGAGAGGGTGTAGTCGCCGGCGCTGGGGCGCTCGCTGAAGCCGAACCCCTTGAGGTCGAGGGCGACGACACGGAAATGGCGCGCGAGCTCGGGTATGACGTGGCGAAAGCTGAACGTGTGGGAGCCGAGACCGTGGATGAGAAGAAGGTCGGGTCCCTGACCGGCGGTCACATAGTGGAGGCCGATCCCGTTGACATAAAGAATGTCGCCGGGCTTCTTCACCTCGGACCAGTCCTCGGCCTCGAAGCGCTGCACGGCCCTGCGGGAGTAGGTCCAGAGGCCGCTGAGGGCGGTGCCGAGAAGGGCGAGTGTCGCTATCTGTCGTCGCAAGGTCGCTGGCGCTCTCCTTAGGTAGGGCGCTCGATTAGAGTGACTTCCGTCTCTTGGAGCGAATCGCCCCGATAGAAGGCGACTGTGACGGTTTCCCCGCCCCGGTGCTGCGTGAGCGCCTGGAGGAGGTCGCCGTTGTTGTCGATCTCCAGGTCGCCGATACGGACGATGATGTCATTGCCGCGAAGGCCGGCCATATCGCCAGGGCCACCGCGCTGGACGGCGGTGATGCCAACGCCGCGGTCAACAGGCAGGTTGAAGCTGGCGGCCAGATCGGACGTAATGTCCACCGTTGTGACGCCGAGGAAGCCGCGGGCTATCCTCCCCTTCTCGATCAGCTCCTGCACCACGGGCTTCGCCAGGTCGATGGAGATGGAGAAGCCGATGTTCTGGGCGGAGGCGATGATGGCGGTGTTTATGCCCACCACTTCTGCGTACTGGTTGACCAGGGGGCCGCCGCTGTTGCCGGGGTTGATGCTGGCGTCCGTCTGGATGGCGTCGCTGATGGTGTAGGGGTCCTCCTGAATGCTGCGCCCCTTCGCGCTGACGACTCCTCGGGTGACCGTTGGCCCTCCCTCGAGGCCGAGCGCGTGGCCGATCGCCACCACGTCATCACCTACTCGAAGGTCGGCGGTACTGCCCAGAATGGCGGGCTGGAGGTCCGGGGCATCGATCTGGATGACGGCGAGATCGGTTGGCGGGTCGGTTCCGATCACCTGGGCGGGCGCGGTGCTGCCGTCGGCCAGGGTCACCACGATCCGCTGGGCCAGTGGGCCGGTTGTGTCGCCGATGCGGAGGACGTGGTTGTTGGTGACTATGTGGCCGTCCTTGTCGATGATGACGCCGGTACCGACGCCCCGGGTCGGGACTGCTCGTCCGAAGATGTCCAGTTGGGCCCCCTCGGTCTGGACGCGCACGACCGAGGCGCGGAGTAGCTGCACGATGTCGGCCGTGCTCAAGGGCTGGCCGTCGGCTCTCGGCGTTGGAGTGGCAACCGCGGGGCTGCTCTCGACCGACGGGGTGGCCTCAGCTACCGGCGATGCCGTCGGCTCGCCGCCGCCCCCGCAGGCCGCCAGGAGGAGCGCTACGCCGGCCACGGCCGCGACGAGGAGAGCGACGCCGGTTCTGCCGGTGGACGCAGATTCCATCTCTCAGCCTCCGGCCCCCGCCGGCGTCTCCACCCTCGAGAGGGTTTGCCGAAAGGGTCCGGCAGATGGTCGTTGATCAGTATCATATCATCGCACGGGGAGTGAGTAGGCCTCAAGGGGTGGTTGTGCTGGTGGTCTGCTACAATGAGTGGCGCGGTTTCCATGATCCTTCGCGCCTTCAGAGCTATCGGAAGGGGCGTCGGACAGCTACTGGGGGCGCACAAGGTCGACTGCAATCCCCGGAAGCCTCGCGAGCGTAGTACTTAGTGGAGCCGGTGACTTGCGGTCGCCGTCTCCCGGGGCGGCGGCTGGTGGACGACTCCGACCTGCGGGATGAAGAGCTTGTTGCCGGGCTCCGCCGGCGAGAGGTTGGCGCCTTCGAGATGCTGTACGATCGCTACGGGAATCTGGTGTACTCGGTCTCGCTGCGCGTGCTCGGAGATGTAGAAGCGGCCGAGGACGTGGCCCAGGAAGTCTTCCTGCGACTCTGGCGGAAGCCGCAGCACTACGATACGGCCCGCGGCAGGTTCGTCACCTGGCTGATGAGTGTGACCCGCAACCGGGCCATCGATGAGCATCGGAGGCGGGGACGTCGGCAGCGGCGCGAGGCGCCGTCCGACCTCGAGCTGAACGATACGCTGGCCAGCGACGAATCGGACGATCCGGCCGCGGTGGCCGTGCTGACCGACGAGGGCCATGCCATACGCCAGGCCCTATCGAACCTGCCGTCCGAGCAGCGTCGGGCGATAGAGTTGGCCTACTTCGGGGGCTACACGCAGCAGCAGATATCGGACGCCCTCGGCCAGCCGCTGGGCACTATCAAGACCCGCATCCGGCTCGGGATGCAGAAGCTGCGCGCGGCCCTGGAGGAGAGGCGCGACGCCGAGAGAGACGCCTGAGATGAAGTGTGAAGAGGCTAGGGAACAGCTTGACAGCTACGCCCTCGGCGCCCTGGAGCGCAAAGAGGCGCGGCGGCTGGAGTCGCACCTGAAGTCCTGTCCTCAGTGCCGGGCGCAGGCGCGGCAGAGCGATGAAACCGCCGGCCTGCTGGCGCTGGCGGTCCCTCTGCACAGAGCCAGTGCCTCCTTGCGGTCGCGGCTGCTGGCCCGCGTCGCGCCCCGTGCCGTCGAGGAGCCGGCGTCAGCGCCAGCAATCCCGAGATGGGGGGTCCGGGCCCTTGCCTTTGCCTCGCCGGTGCTGGCCTTGGTGGTAGTGGGCGTCTTCGCCTGGGCGGTAGTCCTTCAGAATCAGATGAACGACCTCAGAGGAGACAACGATCTCATGGCGATGAACCTCGCGGCAGGGGAGCGAAGCATCTCTGAGGTCCGGCAGGAGCTGGCCGCTGCCGTCGACTCGCAGCAGTCGATGTTCAACCTCCTTGACGAGCAGCGGCGGTTGGCGGCGGCGGTTCTCGACCCTCAGGCCCAGGCAGTGGAGCTAACGGCGAGCCCTGAGCACGGGTCCATTCGCGGCCGCTACGTCTGGAGTCCTGAATACGGGTTGAGCGTCTTCCTCGCCAGCAATCTCCCCGTTCTCCCGCTCGACCTGACCTACCAGTTGTGGCTGGTGCAGGGCGACCAGGCCAGGCCCATCGGCACGTTCCGGCCCTTGTCGGACGGTACGGCGAGCCTCGTGATCGATAACCCCGACCTGGTGACGCCGGGCGAGGGGCTTGTCGTCACCGTGGAGCCTCCGGGCGGCAGCGAGACCCAAACCGGATTCTCCGTCCTGGAGGGCGGTGTTACCCAGTAGGGGCCTGGCGCCAGCCCGTCATCCGGCAGCAGCCGAGACTTCATCCACCAGCGGCCCGCCCCACTGCCGCGCCCACTAAACCCTTGACACAATCATTCCAGCCGCCTAGTATTCAGTGATACTAGGTATCAATTGTCTCTTCCATGACTCGACTGGCCGCCCTTGTGCAGCGATTGGAGATGGCGGGTCACCGCGTGACCCCAAGCCGGCGGGCGGTCATGGCCGCCGTAGCCCGGGCGGGCAGCCACTTCACGGTGGATGACATCAGCCGGCGCCTGCCCGACGTCGGCCGTGCCACCGTCTTCCGGACGATGAAGCTCCTGCTGGGCCTTGGCGTCGTCTGCCGGGTGCTGCTCGAGGACGGCAGCCTTCACTATCGCCTCAGCCCTGCGGGGGCGGGCGAGCACCATCATCATCTTGTGTGCAGCGAATGTGGCCGCGTCGAGGACTTCTTCGCCTGCGATGTCGCCCTCCTCACGGACGAACTGGCTCGCAGGACCAGCTATGAGATCGAGGGCCACTGGCTGGAGCTCTACGGTCGCTGCGGGGCCTGCCGCGCTCCCAAGCCGGCGGAAACAGGGTAGCGGCCTTTCTTGTGGACACCGATGATGCCCGGCATCGTCAGAGGCGGCAAGGATGTCGGGTTCCCGGAGGTGCGAGATGCAGTTGAGGCCATCGACAGCGAGGCCGGTCACGATGGCGTTGCGGCTCCTCCTGCTTGCCACGGCCGCGGTCGCGGTAGCGGGGCTGACGGCGGCTTGCGGCGGCGACTCCGGGGACCATGACGGCGGGCAAGCAGGGGGCGAGGTTCGCGCTGTGACGAGCATCGACCTCTTCGCCGACCTTGTGCGCCACGTGGGCGGCGAGCGGGTGCAGGTGAAGGCCCTGGTGCCCGCGGGCGGCGACCCTCACACGTACGAGCTGGCGCCGGCTCAGGTGGTCGACATCACGGACGCGGACGTGGTGTTCCTCAACGGCCTCGGCCTCGAAAAGACGCTGGAAGGCGTTATCGAGAGCAATGTGAAAGGCGGTGTGCCGATCGTCAGGATGTCAGAGGGCCTGCCGGTCCTCGATGGCGGTGACGATGGGGCGGGCAACCCCCACCTTTGGCTGAACGTTCGCTACGCCATGCGCTACGTGGAGCGAATTCGCGACGCCCTCATCGAGGTCGACCCGGTGGGCGAGGAGGCCTACCGGAGCAACGCCGCCGCATATCTGAGCGAACTGGAAACGCTCGACAGCGATGTCGAGAAGGCCATCGCCGCCATCCCCGCGGGGCGACGGAAGCTTGTGACCTTCCACGACGCCTTCTCCTACTTCGCCCAGCGCTACGGACTGGAGGTGGTGGCATTCGTCATCCGCTCGCCTGGGCGCGAACCGAGCGCCGGCGAGATCGCGGACCTGGTGGAGAAGATCAAGGCTGAGGACGTGCCCGCCGTATTCAAGGAGCCGCAACTGAAGGCGCAGGTGCTGGAGCTGGCGGCCCGGGAGGCCGGTGCGGAGGTCTGCACGCTCTACAGCGACGCCCTGGACTCGGACGTCGACTCCTATGTGAAGCTCATCCGGCATGATGCCGATGAGCTGGTGCGCTGTCTGAGCCAGTAGGGGTCGGCGCCGGATGCTCAGGCGCCGGTTGGTAGGAGGAGCAGCGCCGAACATGACTCAAGCACGCGTTTCAGAGCCGGCCGTCGCCAGCACGGGGGCGGAGCCCGCCATCCAGGTGTCTCACATAGCGGCGGGCTACGACGGGCGCCCCGCCCTGGAAGAGGTCGATTTCTCGGTCGAGAGGGGGAGCCTGGTCGGCCTCGTGGGCCCCAACGGCTGTGGTAAATCGACTCTCCTGAAGGTGATCCTGGGGCTGCACCGGCCCTGGCGGGGGCAGGTGCGGGTCCTCGGCCGCGACGTGAAAGGCGCCCGCCGTCTGATCGGCTACTCGCCTCAGTCGGAGCTGGTCGACTGGCAGTTCCCGGTGACGGTCTTCGACGTGGTGATGATGGGGCGCTACGGCTGGTTGGGGCCGGTGCGGTGGCCGGCGGCCCGCGACCGGAACGCTGTCCACCATGCTCTCGACCGGGTGCGCCTCACTCACCGGGCCCAGCGCCAGATCGGAGAGCTTTCCGGCGGCGAGCAGCGGCGCATGCTCATCGCCCGGGCGCTGGTCCACGAGCCGGAGGTGCTGCTCCTGGACGAGCCCATGGCAGGCCTCGACGCCGCGTCGCAGCACGAGCTCCTGACTCTCTTCGAAGAGCTCCGGGACGCTGGTAGGACGCTTGTCGTCTCCACTCACGACCTCACGTGCGTGGCCGGCTGCTTCAACCTAGCCCTCTTGCTGAATCGACGCGTCCTCGCCTACGGCCCGCCTTCGGAAGTGTTCACCCACGAACTACTGAACGCCGCGTATGAGAGCCACCTCCTGCTTCTGCCTCCGGAGGGACTTGTGGCCCCCAAGCATCACGGCCATGACTGATCTCTGGAACGCCATAACCGAGCCTCTCCAGTTCGCCTTCATGCAGCGGGCGCTCCTGGCGGCGGTGGTGGTGAGCGTCGTGGCGGCCGTCATAGGGACCTTCGTCGTGTTGAAGGGCCTTGCCTTCATCGGCGATGCCCTGGCGCACGCGTCCTTCGCCGGCGTGGCCATCGCCTTCGTGCTCGGGGCCAGCATCTACACCGGGGCGGTGCTGGCGGCCGTCGCCACAGCCCTTGGCATCGCCTTCATCAGCCGCCATGCCCGCATCAGCTTCGACACGGCCATCGGCATCTTGTTCGTGGGCGCCTTCGCTCTGGGGATTCTCATCATCAGCCGCCAGAGCAACTACACTGTCGACCTCTTCTCCTTCGTATTCGGGAACATCCTCGGCGTCGACCGCGGCGACCTCATACTGATCAGCGTGATGGGCCTGCTGGTCGTGGGGCTGGTGGCTCTCTTCTACAAGGAGCTGCTTTTCGCCACATACGACCCGACGATGGCGGCGGCGTCGGGCGTGCCGGTGGCCCTCGTGCAGTACGGCCTGCTGGCGATGCTGGCTGTGTCCACGGTCGTGGCGCTGAAGGCGGTGGGGATAGTCCTGGTGGTGGCGATGCTGGTGACGCCGGCCGCCACGGCGAGCCTCCTGGTCCGCCGGGTGCCCCAGATTATGCTCTTGGGCTCGGTTATCGGAGTCATCGCCTCCGTCTCGGGGCTGTACATCTCCTATTACGCCTCCGTCGCCTCGGGGGCGGCGATCGTTCTGGTGGCGACGGCGCTGTTCCTGGTCGCGCTCCTGTTCGCGCCTCGACGGGGCCTGCTGATGGCGGCCCTGCCCCGGCCGTCGACGAGCAGCCAGGGCTGAGGGCGCGGTGGCAGGGGCGCCTCTCGCAGGCGGCCTGCGCGGGGCCTCGTCGTGAGCCAGTCGCGTCGCGCGGCGAATCTTGCGGCAACGGCCACCGTGGGCTAAGCTGAAGATAGCCGGTTTTCTACAGCGAACGCTTACTAAATTCCAAGGCGCGCATCCTTCATCCTCCAGCAAAGTGAGGCGAGACAAGTGGTAGAAGGTAGCAGCCGTCCCAAGGTAGACCGCAAGGCTCGGTTCCAGATCCCGGCGCAGGTGATGCCCAAGCAGGACCCGAAGGAACGAGTCCACAACTGGAATGAAGCCTACCTGCCCCTGGACCCGGAGACGGCCAAGATCGAGGCGCGCCGCTGCATTCAGTGTCCCGCAGCGCCGTGTACCAGGGTCTGCCCCTTGCACAACGACATCCCCGGCGCCTTGTGGCTCCTGGAGCATGATGACATCGTCGGTGCCGCCAACAAGTTCCGCGAGACGAGCAACCTGCCCGAGATGTGCGGCCGGCTCTGCCCGCAAGAACGCCTCTGCGAAGGCGACTGCGTCATCAGCAAGAGGTCCCGGTCGGTCGCCATCGGCCGCCTGGAGGTCTTCGTCAGCGACTACCAGCGAAACAACTTCGGTTTTCCCATGCCGGAGCTGCCGCCTCCCACGGGCAAGAAGGTGGCGCTGGTGGGCGCCGGCCCCGCCAGCATGGGCGCTGCCGAGGAGCTGGTCAAGAGAGGCCATGCGGCCACGATCTTCGACGCCTGGCCCGAGCCGGGCGGCGTCCTTCTCTACGGCATCCCCAGCTTCAAGATGGAGAAGCACGTCCTCGATGACAAGATCGAGTTCCTGAAGAAGCTGGGCGTTCAGTTCGTCCAGAACACCTTCGTCGGCAGGGACGTCACTGTGGCTGACCTGGTCGAGGAGGGCTACCAGGCGATCTTCCTGGGGCACGGCGCCAGTCAGGGCGTGAGCCTGGCCATTCCCGGCAGCAACGACCTGGCAGAGGTCTACATGGCAACAGACTTCCTCGTCCGGGGCAACCTGACAGCGGATCAGCTACCCGAGGGCCAGCGAGAGCCGATCAAGATCGGGCGAAGGGTGGCGATCATCGGCGGCGGCGATACCGCCATGGACGGAGTGCGAACGTCGGTGCGCCTGTGTGCCGAGACGGTGACGTGCGTGTATCGCCGCACCGAGGCCGAGATGCCGGGGCGCGGCGATGAGCGGCTGCACGCGAAGGAGGAGGGCGTTCAGTTCGAGTTCCTGACGGCTCCCCTCCGATTCATCGGGGATGAGAACGGCCGCGTGAAGGCTATCGAGTGCCAGCGTCAGGAGCTGGGCGAACCCGACGAAAGCGGACGGCGGCGCCCGGTCCCCATTGAGGGCTCGGAGTTCATCGTCGAGGCTGATACGGTCGTGCTTGCCCTCGGCTACCGAGTGGACCCAATCATCGAGGAGACGACTCCGGGTCTGGAGGCGCACCGCGACCACCGCATCAAGGTGGATGACGGGGGCGGCGCCACGTCGAGGATCGGGGTCTTCGCCGGCGGGGATTGCGTGAACGGTGCCGACCTGGTGGTGACGGCCCTGGCGGACGGTCGGCGCGGCGCTGCCGCCATCGACGAGTACTTGCGCTCCCTGCCGGCCGGCGCGCCCGCCAAGTAGCGCCCGTCGGGCCGGTCGTGCAGCTCCCACGGCTCCCGCGGCCAGGCCATCCGCCCCTGTGGTCACCGAAGCGGGTATCCGACGCACGTGTCCCATGATATTGCAGGCAACCATCGAAGCTGTTGAAGAACGCTCTGTTGCGTCACCCTGAACGAAGTGAAGGGTCACAGCAAATTGAAGCGGCCAGATTCTTCGCTCCGCTCAGAATGACAGCATCGGATTCTTCGGACTTTTTCAACAGCCTCTATCATCGAGCGGCCTTAGACGGCGGCTACTCAAGGAGGGAGGTTGTCCTTTGGCAGAGATCGCAGTAGGTAAGCAAGCCCCGGACTTCACCCTGAAGGACGAGAACAACCAGGAGGTGCGCCTGTCTGACCTGCGTGGCGCGCCCGTGGTGATCGTCTTCTACACAGCCGACTTCTCGGGCATCTGCTCAGCCGAGATGTGCGGCTATCGAGACGACTACTCGGCGTTCGAGGCAAAGGGCGCCCGGGTGTACGGCATAAGCCGCGACACCATTTTCGCGCACAAGGCGTTCAAGGAGAGCCTGGGCCTTCAGTTCCCGCTCCTCGCCGACCCCAAGGGTGACGTAGCCCGGTTGTACGGCGCCTGGAACGAGGGTGTGGGGCTGGCCGAGCGGCTGACCGTCGTCCTCGATGGCGATGGCATCATTCGCTACGTGACGCATAATGAGATCCCGAACGCGCGCGACCACAGGGAGGCGCTAGCCGCCCTGGGCTAGCGGGGTGCATTTTGGCGGAGCGGTCGGCCCTCGACATAAGGGATCTGGCCAGGGGCTACGAGTTTCCCTCGTTCGATGTGGCCCTCGACCCGGCCGACGTGCGTCGATACCTGGAGGCTGTCGAAGACGCCTCCGAAGTGTACTACGGCGATAGCCCGGCCGACTCTAAGGACCGGTTGCCGGTGCTGGCGCCGCCTCTGGGAGTCGTGGCCCTGGTCCTGAAGGCGCTGGTCGAGAGGATAAGCCTGCCGGAGGGGGCGCTGCACACAGGGCAGGAGCTGGAGTCGAGGCGGGAGCTGCCGGCCGACGCGCGTCTCGCCTGCCGGGCGCGCGTCGCCCAGCGTTCGGAGCTCCGGGGGGCCGTCATTTCCGTCATCGAGTTCGAGATAGCGGAGGAGGGCGGCGACCGCTCGCCTGCCATCGTCGGCCGCACCACGATCATGGCCGCTCAGGTCTCGGGGGAAGGGGGCGCGTCGTGAGCCCGCCGACGGGGAGCGGCTGGGAGGTATCGGCGGTGGTCCGGCGCATCACTCAGGCGAAGGTACAGCGATACGCCGAGGCCAGCGGCGACTTCAACCCCATCCACGTGGACGAAGAGTACGCCCGGCGCAGCCCCTTCGGCGGGACCATCGCCCACGGCATGCTGGTGCTGGCCTACGTGTCGAGCATGATGACCGATGCCTTCGGGCGTCGCTGGCTCTCCGGCGGCAGGCTGAAGGTCAGGTTCAAGGCGCCGGCCCGCCCGGGCGACGTCGTGACCGCCAGCGCCCGGCAGCGAGGCGCCTCCTCTACCAGCGACCTCGGCTCGGCCGAGGCAGGTGAGCTGGAGCTTGCGGTGGAGTGCATCAACGAGCGGGGCGAGACGCTGATTACGGGGACGGGCACGGTCGCCGACGAAGCGAGCGGGACGTTCTAGTGGAAGCGGACGAGAGGGTGGAGGAGGACCTCCGACAGGCGTCGCGTCATTGCTTCGCCTGCGGAAGCCTGAACCCGAAGGGGCTTCAGCTCCGGTTTCGCCTGGAAGACGGTGAGGCGGTAGCGGAGTTCACGCCCGATATCCACCACCAGGGCTACCCTGGCTTCACGCACGGGGGCGTCGTGGCGGCGGTCCTGGACGAGGCCATGGGCTGGGCTGTCTACGGGCAGGGCGTCTGGGCCATGACCGCGAAGATGGAGATGCGCTTTCGGGATTCCGTCCCATTGCTCGAACCGCTTGTCGTGAGGGGGTCGGTCATTCGGAGTCGACGGAGGCTCGTGAACGCCCGCGCCGAGCTGCGACACCGCGACGGCAGGCTCCTCGTCGAGGCCGAAGGCGCGTTCCTGCGCGTCCCCGAGTCCCGGCAGGAGGAGCTGGCAGAGGCCTACCGAAGGGTTCTCCAGCTCAAGGACAGCCAGACCTAGGCGGTCGCCGTGTCGGGTTGTTCTGTTGATGGCCATAAGCCGGCGGCTGGCCGAGTGAGGAACTGTGGCTGGCATCCTTTGCGTGTACGCTCACCCTGACGACGAGAGCTTCGGCGCGTCCGGTACGCTGGCCAAGTACGCCCGCGCCGGCGTCGCTGTGTCGCTGCTATGCGCGACGAGGGGTCAGCAGGGCACTCGGCCGAAGGACGTGCCCGACGGTGAGGCGTTGGGCCGCCTGCGCGAGCAGGAGCTGCGACGGGCGGCCGAAGTCATCGGCGTGGGCCGCGTCCGCGTCCTCGACTATGAGGACGGCGAGCTATCGCAGGCGCCCTTCGACGAGCTCGTCGGCCACGTCGCCCATGAGCTGGCGGTCGTGCGCCCGGAGGTGGTCCTCACGTTCGGTCCGCGGGGCATCACCGGCCACGGCGACCACATAGCGGTCGGCCGGGCCGCCGAGGAGGCCGTGCGCGCGTACGGCAGCGGCCGCGGGCAGCCGGTTCGCCTCTTCTACTACGCCCTCACTCCGAAGGCGGCCAAGCGAATGGGGCTGGAGCTTTCGGGGCCGGAGGTGGAGGTAACGCACAGCATCGGCATCTCGGAGGTGGCGGACGTGAAGCTGCGGGCGATGGCCTGCCATGCCAGCCAGGAGGACGCCCGCGAGTACCTGGAGCTCTTGCGCCGCCAACCGCCCCGCGTCGAGCACTTCCACCGCGCCTCGCCCCCGCCTACGCCGGGCTCGGTCTCCCACGACCTCTTCGACTGAGGGTTCCTTCGTAGGGACAGAGCTTCGGCTCTGTCCGGGCCGACCTTCCCACCAGCTCTGCGAAGGCGCGGCTTAGGCCTGGCCTTCGGGGATGATGGGGACGCTCAGGTCCGCCCGCGCGCCATGATGACGGCCCGCAGCATGTAGCCGATCGTGGCAAGACCGGCGATCAGCAGGACGAAGAAGATCACGATCAACGCCACCTGCGAGTCTACCTGGAGGTTGGACGCCTGGAAGTCAGGGCGCAGGTAGTCGTCGCGGACCAGGTGGCGCACCATCGCCATAATCGCCACCGTACCGACGAACAGCGTTCCGCCCGCGATCGCGATGGGCAGCGGGTTCCGCGCTCGCGCCGCCATCGCCAGCAGCCCTATCGCCACGAGGGCCACGGCCACGCCCGTCCAAAGGAGGATGGTGCGATCAATGTGCGTGCCGATGAACCCGTCGCGCACCCTCTCGGGCAGCCGGACGAGGAGCCACGGCCCGATCGCGAGCTGCGCCGCCGTCGCCCCCATGAACCAGCCTGCGCCGTAGCGCGTGACCCAGCTCCCGTATTCGGCGGGCTCGCTTCGCTTCAGGTAGAGCCCGTAGAGCGCGGTGAATACGCCCGCCCCTGCCACCGCTGCACCGGCCATGTGCAGGTAGCGCGGCGGTACCGTGGGGTCCGATACGTTCAGGAAGAGCCCCATCCGATGGTCCCGGTAGAGGTCGAACCAGCGCTCCGGGGTGAGCATCAGCACCATGTTGTTGGTGAAGAGGAAGGCGACCGCCAGGAACAGCACGGCGCTGCCGACGCCTACCCAGACCCTTCGCGGTCCAATGAAGTCGCCGCCCCAGGCGTAGAGGTACACCCCGTAGTAGGCCACGATCACGATCGCGAAGACCGAGAGCCACGGCCAGGCCATGAGGACGGACGACGTGTAGAAGAGCTGCCCGTAGAGGACCTGGATGAAGAGCAGCGGCGCTACCCCCAGCGTCACCGTGAGGGCGACGGCGATGGGGAGCATGCGGAAGATGTCGCCCGCGAGGCGCCGGTGACGCTCGCTGCCCCGGCGGCGCCCCCACAGGTCGCTGGCGGCGGCGATAATCGTCCCGCCCAGCGTCACGTTCATGGCCAGGATGTGCAGCACGAACGTCAGTATCAGTAGAGCCGTCAGCAGCGGCACAGGCGCGGGCAGGGCGATGGGATCGGGGTCAGGTATCACGGCTGTGGCGTTTCCTCTCCGGGGGCTGATTCCGGCGGCGTCTCCTTGCCACCGTCCAGGCTGGCCAGATAGGCGGCGACCGCCTGTCGCTCCTCATCCGTCCCCAGGAAGGGGGGCATGATCTCCTTCAGGGTGTCGAGGTGCTGGAGCTGGTCGTACGTATACTCTTGCGACCAGCCTTCGATGAGGGGCCGGATGCCGTTGTAGCCGTCGACGGCGTGGCAGGAACCGCACTGGAGGCGGAAGTACTCCTTGCCGGCCGCCAGCATGTTGTCGTCGGTGACCTCCTTGATGGTGGCCCACCGTGCCCGTTGCAGGACGCCGTCTATCTTCAGCGTGTCGGCATCCTTCAGGAGGACCGAGTTCGAGTACATGTAGTCGTAGATGATGAAGGGCTTGCGTACCGCCTCGCGCACCCATTCGGAGGTGCCGGTCACGAACAGGCCCATCACCAGTAGGCCCAGTGCGAAGACGGGCGTGAAGCGCTGGGGCTGCCAGAAGCTCCCCGCGAAGCTGAGCCCGAAGACGATGAGGGAGAGGGCCAGGCTGGCCGCGACGAACATTGTGACGATGGGCGTCCCGCCGAGAGCCAGGTCGCGTGCCTGCTCCGGCACCTCCGCGAAGAACCAGAGGCCCCCCAGGGGCAGGAGCACGAAGGCGGGGACCAGCCAGCGGCTGGCGTAGCGCACCATCTTCGACCGCAGGTCCCTATCACCGATGAACGAGGCGGTGAGGAGCGCGTAGAGCCCCGCCAGGGCGAGGACAACGCCTGTGCGCATGACCAAGGACGGCAGCATAGTCGGGTTGAAGAAGGCGTCCCAAAAGTTCTGCGTCTCGGGCCAGTCGCCCGGCGTAAGCATGAAGGTGAGGATGCCGTTGATAACGAAGAGGCTAAGCCAGGCGGCTCCGAAGTAGATCCAGCCGACCGTCAAGTGCGTGCGCCGGTCGAGCCGCTCCCAGGCGTAGTAATAGACGAAGGCGGCTGCGATCTCGACGAAGAAGAAGACCCACTCGATGGCCCAGGCCCAGACGAAGACGTGGATGAGCGTCGAGGTGGCCGAGGGCTGCACCAGGCTTATCGACCACCAGATGCCGACGCCGGTCAGCGCCCCGAGCACCAGGCTCAGCAGGATGAGGAGGCGGGAGTTCTGACGCACGTAGTCGAGAATGCGCCCGTCCTCCTCACGGTATGCCTTGCGCTCCGTGAGGACGAGCAGAAGACCGGCGCCGATGGCCAGGTGGGAGATGAATACGTGTAGGACGGCGACGGCTCCGATGACAGGAGCGCCGGTGAGGTAAGGAATCTCCCAGAAGGGGTAATTCATGCCATCGAGGCCCCTGGGGGACGGTGCGCATCCCGAGGGAAGATTGGGTTTGCGGCCTAGTATAGCCTAACCAGGCTCACGCGTCGATAGGGCAGCGGTCGACGCACTGCCCACGGCCGATGCGGTCGTCCCAAGCGCTACCCGGCGCCACGCACCGGCACGCCACCGCTCGAGAATCCCCGTCGTCTGAGGCGTCGCTAGCGTCTTTCCTTGTCGCCCGGGTTGCCTGTCGCGGCGGGCCTCGCAGCCTGCCGTGATGCCACGGCCGCCTTCGGCTGGCTCAGCTCGGCGACGGGCTCAGGCGCGTGGAAACCGATCTGGGGCATAAGCCGGTCGAGCCAGCGGGGAAACCACCAGTTGGCGTTGCCGAGCAGTTGCATGATCGAGGGAACAAGGATCAGCCGCACGACTGTGGCATCGATGAAGATCGCGGCGGCGAGGCCGATCCCGAACTCCTTCACTACCCGCTGGTCGCTCAGGGCGAAGCTCAAGAACACGGCGACCATAATCGCGGCCGCCGCAGAGATTACGCGCGTCGTCATCGACAGGCCGCGCGCCACCGACTCGGTGTTGTTGCGGGTCTCCAGGAATTCCTCTCGGATGCGGCTCACCAGGAAGACCTCGTAGTCCATCGAGAGGCCGAAGAGCACGGCGAACATCATCATCGGCAGGAAGGACTCGATGGGCCCCTGTCGCTGGACGCCTATTATGCCTCCGAACCATCCCCACTGGAAGACGGCGACGAGTACCCCGTAGGCGGCTCCGATGGACAGCAGGTTCATGGCCGCTGCCTTCAGGGGCACCAGCACCGAGCGAAATACGGCCATGAGCAGCACGAAGCTCAGGCCGATGACCGCCGCGAAGAACGGCGGCAGTCTCGAAGTGATCCTGTCGCCCACGTCGATGAACACAGCGGTGGGACCGCCCACCAGCGCCTGCGCGCCGCTGCCCTCGACCGCCTCGGGCACCCGGCGGCGGAGGTGATGCACGAGATCCGCCGTCTCCTGGGATTGGGGCGCCGTCGCGGGAATGACCGTGATGATGGCGGCGGAGTCGGCCTCGTTGTACGTCGGCGGAGACACGCTGGCGACACCCTCCGTCTCCGCTATTACGGATGGCAGCGCATCGATTGCTCCCATGGCACCCGGATCGTCGATGCGAAGGGCGACGAGAATGCGACCGTTGTAGCCCGGCCCGAAACCCTCGGAGATGAGGTCGTAGGCGCGACGGGAGGTGAAAGACTTCGGGCTGTTGCCAGCGTCGGAGGCACCCAGGCGCATGCCCAGCACGGGGCTCGCCAGCGCGAGCAGGATGCCCAGCGAGACCGCGAGAGACGCGAGTGGAGCGCGCTGGACGATGCGGCTGAGCCGGTAGCCGAAGCCGGTTTCGCTGTCGTAGGAGACGGCGGCCAGCCCGGGAAGTCTCCACTTGTCGATACGCGGCCCAGCCAGCCTCAGGATCGCGGGCAGCACGACGACAGCCACGACGACGGACAGCGCTACCACCAGCGCCGCGGCCGTCGCGACGTAGGCAATAAACGGCAAGCCCATCGCCCAGAGGCCCAGCAGGGCGATGACGACGGTCGTGCCGGCGAACGCAACCGAGCGCCCGGCCGTGGTCGATGCCTTGGCGATGGCGTCCTCGACGCTGACGCCCTGGGCGAGGCCCTCGCGGAATCGTGTGACGACGAGCAGAGAGTAATCGATGCCGACGCCTATGCCAATCATCCCTGCGAACTGGGGCGTGAACGACGCCAGGTCTACGAAGGAGGCGCCCACGCCTACGAGGAAGAAGCCGGAGGCCAGCGCGAGGAGAGCCGTGATGATCGGGAGGCCCATGGCCACGACGGAGCCGAAGGCTATGAGGAGGATTATGACCGCGGCCGTGAGGCCGACCAGTTCCGAGCTGCCCGGCTTCTCCATCTCAGCGACGCGTACTACCCGCCCGCCGGCCTCTATCTGGAAGCCTGGCGTCGACGCCTTCTCCCGCAGGTCGAGGAGGGCGTTCACGCTCGCACGTTTGAGATCGAACGCCTGCTTCGAATACTGGACGTTGATCAGGGCAATGGAGCCGTCGGAAGAGATCGCCCCCGGCTGGTCGTAGGGTGAGGTGACGCCGACGACCTCGGGTAGTGGCTTGAGTTCTGCTACAAGCGCCTCGACCCGAGAGCGAACCTTTGCGTTGTCGAGACCATCGGCGGCGCGAACGACCACCGTCGCTGAATCTCCGGCCGACTGAGGGAAGCGCTTCTCCAGCAGGTCGACCAGACGCTGCGACTCAGTGCCGGGGATGCTGAAGCTGTCGGCGTATCCTCCACCGGCGATCGCAAACAGCACGCCGAAGACGGCGATGCTCGCCAGCGCCCCGGCCAGGACGTGCCACGGGTGGCGGGAGGCGAAGCGCGCCCAGGACTCAAGACCGAACACGGGCGATGCCCCTTCCTTGCGCTGTCACTTGGGCCTCATCGCCCCGTCGTCGGGGGAGGGAACCCCCTCAGAGAAGCCGCGTCGCGCGAGAGGAGCGAGACCCGGCGCCAGGCCTTTTCGCTGCCACTCGCCGTCGTGAACGGCGCGCGTCGCAGAGGGAGGATGGGTCCGGAAGCTAGTATAGCTTGACTAGCGTCACAGCGTCGACGGGGCAGTATTCGACGCACTGGTCACAGAGGATGCACTCGTCCTCGTTGTCGGGGACCTCGTGGGCGGTCTCGCCGTCGTTACGGAGAAAGATGTCGACGGGGCAGCGCTGTACGCATTCACGGCACTTGGGCTTCTGAGCGCACAGATTGGCGTCCACCCGTAGATTCACGAACAGTCCTCTCATGAACGCCCCTCTAGTCATGGGCAATGAGAAACAGACACGGATATCGTTCTTTGCCCGCGGGATGAATCCTGCGCCTGTCCCTGCCTGGCCGGGGTAGCCGCCGGTCTATGACTACTGAGCAGAAAAACCGCCATGCTGCAGGAGTGAATCTCCGAAGGCCAGCCTTCAGGCTGGCACGTGGCTTCGTCGTGAGCTCAGCCGAACGGCTCAAGCCTGGCCTTCGGGGATCTGGCAAGCCCCCCGCCTGCGTCGAGTCGTCTTGTTCACGAGGCGTGTTTTCGCCCCAACCGCCGTCTCGATCACTCTTGCATTAGGACACGCGCTCAGCCAGGGCCCGCTTCACCAGCGCCGGGATCTGGGAGAAGTCATCGGCTACCAGGATGCCCGCCTCCCGCATGATGCGGGCTTTCTCGGCGGCCGTGTCCGCCTTCCCTTCTACGATGGAGCCGGCGTGGCCGAAGCGCACCCCCGGCATCTCCGCCGTGAAATGGCCGGCGATGAACGCCACGATGGGCAGCCGGGTTCCTTCCGTCCGCACCTTCGCCGCCAGAGCTGCCTCCTGGGGGCCGCCTGGCTCGCAAAAGATGACGAGCGCTCTGGTTTCCGGGTCAGCCTCCCAGAGGGGCAGCAGCTCCGCGAAGGTACTGCCGATGAGCGGGTCGCCCCCCAGGCTGATGGCGGCGCTCTGGCCCAGGCCGCCCTGCGTCAGCAGGTTGGACAGCTCTGTCGTCATGCCGCCCGAACGCGACATGACGCCGACGGGCCCCGCCACAAAGGACTTCTTGGTGTCTTCCGCCGGGCCGCCGATCGAGCCCACCTTCGTCTTGCCCGGCGCGATGAGCCCCATGCTGTTGGGGCCGATGACGCGCGCCCCTCGCAGGCGGGCGAGTTCCAGGACCTGCGCTACGTCCTTGCGGGGGACGCGCTCGGTGACGATGACGAGGAGGGGGACACCGGCGTCGATGGCCTCGAAGGCGGCGTCGCGGGCGAAGGGGGCAGGCACCGCCAGCACCGATGCGTCGACGTGCTCCCTCTCCGTGATCTGGCGGACGGTGTCGAAGACGGGGACGCCGGCGACGTCGCGGCCGCCGCGGCCAGGCGTCACGCCGCCCACGACGGTGCCGCCGTAGTCGAGCATGTCGCGGGTGAAGGAGACGGCCTCCCGACCGGTGATCCCCTGGACGATGACTCTGGTGGGCTTGTCAACGAGGATGGACATGTCGCTATGGCCTAACCAGCCCCGCGGACTGAAGTCCGCGGGGCTCAGTTCCCGGCCATGCCGCCGACTTCAGTCGGCGGTAGCAGGAAGCCTTCCGACCGGTGAT
>CAZMGB010000019.1:0-12820 GCA_964565775.1 uncultured Dehalococcoidia bacterium | reverse complement strand
CCGGCCATGCCGCCGACTTCAGTCGGCGGTAGCAGGAAGCCTTCCGACCGGTGATCCCCTGGACGATGACTCTGGTGGGCTTGTCAACGAGGATGGACATGTCGCTATGGCCTAACCAGCCCCGCGGACTGAAGTCCGCGGGGCTCAGTTCCCGGCCATGCCGCCGACTTCAGTCGGCGGTAGCAGGAAGCCTTCCGACCGGTGATGCCCTGGACGATGATGCGGGTGTACCTGTCAATCAGGGTTGACACGCTGGTCTCCCACCTGCGCTATTCCTGGCCTAAGGGTCGAGTCACCCGGACAGGGACAGGGCCCTGTCCCTACGTCTTGCCGCGCATGTGCTCGACGGCGCGGCGGGCCGCCTCGTCGATGCTGGTGCTCCGGTCCATGTACTCCACGCCGTAGTGCCGGAGCAGCCGGAACCCCTCCTCCTCCCAGGCGCCGGGGATGCGAAAGGCGGCGATGGTCTCGGCAGGGTCGCGCCCCGACTCGATGCAGCCCTTGATCACGCCTCGCGCCACCAGGTCGACACGGGTGTTGTTCACGACGTTCATGATGACGGCGATCTTCTTGACTTCCGGCCGGCCGAGGATGAGCTTCGTGAGCTCGCACACCTTGCGCACGCTCGGGTTACCGCCGATCTCGCAGTAGTTGGCGGGGCTGCCACCGTGGCGGCGCACGGCGTCGAAGGCGGTGAGGCTGGCACCGCCGCCGCCGATAATCAGTCCCAGCGAGCCCTCGAACTCCACCAGCCGGCCTGCCACGCCTCGGTGGTCGCTGGCGTCGATCTCCGCCGCCTTCATCTCGAAGGGCGTGGGCTGCCGCGCCTGCCGCCCGCCGGGGTCGATCTGCATCTCGTCGAGGAGCGCCTTCTGGCGGCCCAGCGCCTCGTCCTCCAGCTCCAGGTGGCAGTCCAGCGCCACGTAGCTGTCGTCGCCGAGGCGGGCAAGCGGGTTGATCTCGGCCAGCGTCAGGTCGTACGTGAGGAAGACCCGCGCCAGTCGCGCGAGGACGCCCGTCAGCGTGGTGAGCTCGCTCCCCGAAATGCCGAGGGCGGCGACGCACTCCTTGAACGGGTAGTCGGCGAGCGGAGTGAGCGACGAGAAGGTTCGCCGGGAGATATGGTCGGGCTCCTTTTCGGCCACCTCTTCGATGTCGATGCCGCCGCGATCGGAGAAGATGGCGACGGGAAGCTTCGCCAGGTTGTCGTAGGTGACGCCCAGGTAGTACTCCTGGGCGACCTCCACGCGGCGCTCCACCAGCACGCCGAGAGGCCTGCGGCCGCCGATCTCCAGGTCGAGGATGGCTTCGGCGGCGCGGGCGGCCTCCTGCGAGTCCTCCGCGAAACTGATTCCGCCCGCCTTCATGCGCCCGCCCGACAGCGCCTGCGACTTCAAGACTACCGGAAAGCCGACGGCTTCCGCGGCCTGGGCGGCTTGTTCCGGTGTGCGGGCGAGGCGGCCGCTGGGCGTCTCGACGCCCTGGCGGGCTAGTAGCGCCTTGGACTCGAACTCGTAGAATCGCACGCGGTCTCCCGCTGGCCCTCGTGGCTAGATCACGCCCTCGCTTCGCAACGTGTCGATCTCATGAGGGCGAAGGCCTAGCTCCCCCAGGACCTTATCGTTATGCTCGCCGAGGCGCGGCGGCGGCTTGCGCAGCGTCGCCGGGCTGGCGGAGAGATGGAAGGGCGGTGCCACCACGTCAATGACGCCGGTGACGGGATGAAGCATGGTCTGGCGCAGACCGAGGTGCCGCACCTGGGGGTCGCTGAAGACGCCGGGCAGTTCGCGCACCTCGGCGCCGGGTACGCCGGCACCGTCGAGGCGGGCGATCGCATCAGCCGTGAGCATCGCGCCCATCCGCTCGTACAGGATCTCGTTCAGGGCGTCGCGATTCTGCACGCGGTCGGCGTTGGTGAGGAAGCGAGCGTCGCTGGCGAGCTCCTCCAGGTCCAGGGCCTGACAGAAGCGCTCCCACATGGACTGATTCATTATGGCGGTCGTGAGCCAGCCGTCGGCGGTGCGGTAACAATCGTAGGGGACGATGGATGGGTGGGCGTTGCCCAGGCGGGCAGGGTTCTCGCCGGTCACGAAGAAGCGGCCGGCCTGGTAGGTGAGCAGAGAGACGGAGCTCTCGAGCAGCGACGTGTCCACCATCTGCCCCTCGCCCGTCCTGTCGCGGTGGTAGAGGGCGGCGACAATGGCGTAGGCGGCGAACATGCCGGCGGAGATATCGGAGATGGCGGCGCCCGAGCGTGTTGGGGCGCCGTCTGGCTCGCCGGTGAGGAACATGATGCCGGAGAGGGCCTGCGCCATCATGTCGAGCGACGGCTTGTCGCGGTCTGGGCCTCCCTGACCGAAGCCGGAGATAGCGCCGTAGATGATGCGAGGGTTCATCTTGCGCACCTCCTCGTAGCTGAAGCCCAGCCGCTCCATGGGGCCGGGCACCGAGTTGTGCACGAACACGTCGGAGCGGGCGATGAGCTTGCGCAGGATGTCTTTGCCCCGCTCGTCCTTGAGGTTAAGGGTAATGCTCTCCTTGTTGCGGTTGAGGCTGAGGAAGTAGAAGCTCTGGCCGTCGACGAAGGGCGGCCCGTAGGCCCGCGACTCGTCCCCCACGATGGGCATCTCCACCTTGATGACGTCGGCGCCCAGGTCGCCCAGCATCTGCGCGCAGAAGGGCGCTGCCAGTATACGCCCGAGCTCGAGAACTCGGATGCCCTCCAGTGGTTGACTCATCGGCTAGCACCCGAACGAAGGTCACACCATATTACGGCAGGTCCCTGAGCCCCTCATGCGGTGCGCCGACCAGGACGGCCATCTTGCCCGCCTGGTGGCGGTTCTCGTGCATGAGCTGGTGACACAGCCCCACATCGTCGAAGCGGAACACGTGTGACAGGACGGGGCGTACCTTTCCTTCCATCACCAGGCGGTTGATCCCGGCCGCGTGCTCATCGTTGGCGAAGTGAGAGCCCTGGAGCCGCTTCTGGCGCATCCAGAGGTAGCGCAGGTCGACGACGGCGTTGTAGCCGCTGGTGCCGGCGCAAACCACGATCATCCCCCCGTTTTCGCAGACGAAGGCTGACGTGGAAATCGTGTCCTCGCCGGGGTGCTCAAAGACTATACGCGGGTTGCGCCGCTCGCCCAGGACGTCCCAGATCGCGTTGCCGAAGGCGCGGGCGCCCTGGAGCCATTCGTGGTACCCCTCCCGGTCCGTCCAGTGGGGCATGCGGCCCCAGTGGCCGAACTTCGTTCGGTTGACGTAGCCGATGGCGCCCAGCTTCTTGCAGAACTCACCCCGCTCGTCGCTGGAGGCGACGGCGATGGGCAGGCCGCCGAGCGCCTTCGTGATCTGGATGGCCATGCTTCCCAGGCCGCCGGCGCCTCCCCAGACGAGCACAACGTCGCCGGGCTGCACTGTGTGGGGCTGGAAGTTGGTGAGCATTCGGTAGGCGGTGGCGCCCACCAGCATGAAGGCGGCAGCCTCCTCCCACGTCAGGTGCGCGGGTTTGGGGAGGCACTGGTGGGCCTGCACCTTAGAGAACTGAGCGAAGCTACCCCAGTTGGTCTCGTACCCCCAGATCCTGGCCGTCGTGCTCAGGATGGGATCGCCGCCCGTCCTGATGAAGGGGTCGCTCTTGTCCCACCAGCCGCAGTGGACGACGACATAGTCGCCGACCTTGACGTTAGTGACGTCGCGGCCGACGGCGTAGACGACGCCGGAGGCGTCGCTGCCCCCGATGTGAAAGCCGGAGTCGTCGCCCATCTGCCGGTGCGCTTTGATGACGTCCAGCGGCACACCAAGAGAGGCCCACACGCTGTTGTAGTTGATGCCGGCCGCCATTACGTAGACCAGCGCCTCATTGGGCTCCAGCGCCGGTACCCTGACCTCCTCGACCGCAAATGCCGTGATGGGGTCGCCGAACCGCTCCTGGCGGATCACCTGGGCGAGCATGTACTCGGGCACTACTCCGATGGGTGGCATCTCGCCGAGGCGGTAGATCTCCTTGATGGGCTGAACAGTGGTCATGGCTCCCTCCTCCATGATGCCTGTAGACCAGAGCCAGGTGCGGCTCGCGGAGACCGCCCGTGCCGTCTTCCTATTCTACCCGGCACGGTGGGCTCAGTCTCCCTCCCCCTCCTGGGGAGAGCCGCCGCCGTCTCAAACAAACGCTCTACGCGTGAAGACGCGGCAGACACAGCAGATATTGCCCGAGCGCAGCGATTTTGGCAAGGGATAGCCGAGTGCGTACATGGGCGACGGCCAGTCGATGACTTCGGCTCGGTTGGATTCTCGCTGCCGATCGCGGCGAATCCGCTGAGCCTGCGCGCCTGTGGCTCTTGAGGCTAGCTGCCGAAAATCAGAAGTGGGAGAGTGTTCGCGGCGTTGCCGCGCCTTGGGGGACGCGCAATTGGGCGAGTACACCAGACGTTCGCGCAGCAAGGGAGCGTCGAAGGTGCCCCGCCGGGGCTCCGGCCAGAAACGCACCGCGCCGCGTCCTGACGGCCTCACCGGCGCGAAGGCGGTCGAAGCTGCGTTGGAGGCAGGCGGCTGGAAGAAGTCCTTGAAGTCGATCCGGACGAGCATTGACGACGCCGCTGGCGCGGTCAACCTGTTGCGTTCGACGCTCCAGGAGCTCGCACCCATGTGGCGCAGCTTGAGCCGGCTCGAGGAGGCGCTGCGCGACACCGGGCGCGGTGAAACGGCTGCAGGGCCGGCAGGCGGGGTCCCGATCGCCGGCACACCGCAGCGCCGCGCCGTCGCGGGCGAGACCAGCCCACCCGAGCCAACGCCGGCTGCTAAGGCGACGCATCCCTTCGAGGCGGCCGCGGTCGCACGCAAGCCCGCTCGCCGTGTCGTGGAGGGCCGTGCGATTCGGCCGGCGGCAGGCAGTTCGGCCGTTCACAGCTACACGCTCACCGTCGAGGACACGAAGCGCAGGGTTGACCTTGTGCCACTGCACCGGGCGCTGAGGAGCGTGCCGGGCGTGCGTGACATGGCGCTCCTTGGGTACACCAACGGCATCGCGACGATAACGCTCGACGCCAGGTCGGGTCTGGAGCCTCCCGCGCTGGAAGCCGCCATCGCGGATACGACCAGCAGGGAATGCAGGATCTGGGCGCGCAGCGCCGACACGTTCCTGGTAAAGGTAGGGGCGTGATTCGGAGAGAGGCGTCGTCAGTGGCACATGATGCCAATGAGGGCGGCGGGATCGTGATATGAAAGCTCCCAAGTGGTGGTCGGTTCTGAGCAACGCCGGAGAGCCGGTGCGGGCAAGCTCCGAGGAGGAGCAGCAACCGCCGGCCGACGGGCCGGCGTCTGAGGTTGCTCCTGACCCAGCGAACGCCGAGCCGGGGGCGAAGTCTGACGCCCTCCGCGACCTCATCGTGCTTTCACTCTTTCTCCACTGCGCCGGCACCGTGGAGGAGATGATGGGCATACTGGCGGAAAGAGCCCCCCAGGTGGCCGGCGCCTCTGTCGTCTTCCCGCTCCTGGTCGATCGCCCCCGTGAGGTCCTGCACGCACATGCCCTCGCAGGGAGCGATGAGCCGGGGCTGAATCGGCTGTGGTCGGCCTTCGAGACTGACTTGACGGACGTGGAGCTGCCCCTGTCGCCGCCGAGCACCCGTCGGGCCGTCCTCGATGGCGGCGAGGTGATGCTATTCGACGGCCTCAACGAGCTCGTCGAGGACGTGCTGGGACGGGAGGCCTGCGACATAGCCAAGCAGAGGCTGGGCCTCAAGAAGGTTGCCCTGGTGCCCATGGTCATGGAGGGTGAGCCCTTGGGCCTCCTCGTGTTCCTGTTTGATCGCCCTGACCCGGACCTGGAGGTGCTGGAGCTTCTGGCCGGGCACTGCGCGGTTGGGCTCAAGACCCTCACTGCCCTGGATGAGGTGGCGCGCTTCGGGGAGATAGACCAGGTAACCTGGGTCTACGACCGGCGCTATCTTCAGCGCGCGCTCGAAGAGGAGCTGAAGAGAAGCGAACGCTATGAACGTAGCCTCTCCCTGGTGCTGCTGGACATCGACGGCTTCTCCCGCTTCAACCGGGACTACGGCTCGACCCTGGGCGATAGGCTCCTCAGGTCTGTGGCCATGCTGCTGGCCGAGACAGTGTCCGCGCCCGAGCTGGTCGCCCGCGCCGGTGCGGACGAATTCGCCGTTCTCCTGCCGGAGACGGACCGCGCCAGGGCCGTCACGGTAGTCTCGCGAATGCTCGACCGCGTGTCCCAGGTCAATGTGTTCGGCGGGTCGGGCGTGCCGGACCCCGTCAGCGTCAGCGTCGCCATCGCCTGCTATCCCGAGGACGGTGCAAGCAGCGATGAGCTCCTGCAGGTGGTGGCTGCCGGCCTTGAAGAGGCGAAGAGGGACAAGGCGGCGGTCGGCCGTGAGGCCGCCGAACGGAAGGGCGGCCCCTCATCTCCTCGGGGCGGGGCGTTGGGGGGAGGCCGCAACGTCGCCTGAGCGCCTGCCGCCCGGCAGTCGCTGTCGATCCTGTCCGGCGTGACCCTCCTGAAGTTCCCCTGACCGGCGCTGATTGACAGACGGCGCCGTTGGTGGTATCCACATCGTGCAGCCCCAGCCAGTCACACCGGGCGTCAGCCATGTCCTCACCCCTCGAAGGCATTCGTGTCGTCTCCATGGCCGAGCAGTACCCCGGCCCCTACTGCACGCTGCTGCTCGCCGACATGGGTGCCGACGTCATCCTCGTCGAGCGGCCCCGCGGCGGCGACCCAGCCCGTGGGCCCGCGGGCATGTCCGACTTCTTCGCCGCTCTCAACCGCAACAAACGGAGCGTCGCCCTCGACCTGAAGGCGGAGGAGGGCCGGGATGCCTGCCGCCGCCTCATCGCCAGCGCCGATGTCTTCGTGGAAGGGTTTCGCCCCGGCGTCGTCGTGCGGCTTGGTCTCGGCTACGAGGAGTTGAAGGCGCTGAACCCGGCGCTGGTCTACTGCTCGATCTCCGGTTTCGGCCAGACGGGGCCCTACCGCGACCGGCCCGCCCACGACCTCAGCTATCAGGCGATGGCTGGCCTCCTAGCCAACCTCATCCCGACCGGTCAGTTCGACCAGTTGCCAGCGGTCGCCATCGGCGATCTCTCCTCGGGCATGTTCTCGGCCCTGGGCATCCTGGCGGCCCTCTGGGCGCGGGAGCGCACGGCGCAGGGGCAATACGTCGACGTGTCCATGTCCGACGGCCTCGTCTCCTGGATGACTACGGCGCTGACGGCTCAGCTCAACCGCGGCCGGGCCGACTACCCGATCGGTGGGGAGCCGGCCTACGGCGTCTATCGCTGCGCCGACGGCAAATTCCTCACCCTCAGCATCGCCCACGAGGACCACTTCTGGCGCAACCTCTGCGGCGCCATCGGCCGGCCGGACCTCGCCGGCCTCGACGGCTTCGAGCGACGACGCCGCCGGCAGGAGCTGGCGGATGTTCTCCAGCGGACGCTTCTGGCCAAGGACCGCGACGAGTGGGTGGAGATGCTATCGAAGGCCGATGTCGCCTGCGGGCCCGTGAACGAGCTGAGCGAGGTCATCGCCGACCGGCAGTTTCGCGAGCGTGGGCTGTTCCCCGAATGGGAGGGCGGCGGCCCGCACCGCTCGATGGTGAACCATCCCCTCCGCTTCTCCGAGACGCCGGCCAGCATCCGCCGACCGGCGCCGGCGTTGGGTGAGCACACGGAAGAGGTGCTCTTGGACCTGGGGTACACTCCGCAAGAGATCGAGCGCATCAGGGGGGAGCGTAACGCGAGTCCGGGTTAGGCGCGGATCTCTCGGCCGGGTTGCGCAGCTCCCATCGAAGCTGCCGGTCTGTGGTCATGAACGGAATAGCCCGACAGGTTCTGGCATTCGTAGGTCGGGGTCTTGAGACCCCGACGGGTTCGCTCAAGGGCAATCAGGCCACAATAATGACTACGATGAGTCAGCAGTGCGGCGCAAGGAGGAGTAGCAGTGGACTTGGGACTTGAAGGCAGGACCGTCATCGTGACCGGCGGCGCATCGAATATCGGCCGGGCGATCGCCCTGGGCTTCGCTCGGGAGGGGGCCAAGGTCGTCATTGCGGACATCGACGAGACCCAGGCCCAGAAGGTAGCGTCCGAGGCTAACGCGGCGAAGGGGCCCGGCCGCACCATCTTCGTCAAGACGGACGTGGTTGACCCTGAGGAACCCAAGGCCCTCGTCGAGCGGACCGTGGAGGAGTTCGGGCCCGTCCACGTCTTGGTCAACAACGTGGGATGGGTCCTGGACCGTCTATTCCTTGAACAGGATCACGAGGAGTGGCAGAAGCTGGTTAACATAAATCTCTGGAGCGTCATCAACTGCGTCCGCGCCGTCCTGCCGCACATGGTCGAGCAGGGCTACGGCCACATCGTCAGCCTGGGCTCCGAGGCCGGGCGCATGGGCGAGTATCGGGAGGCGGTGTACGGCGCCTGCAAGGCGGGCATCATGGGGCTCTCCAAGGCCCTGGCGAGGGAGGTAGGCCGCTACGGCATTACCTTCAACGTGGTGTGTCCCGCCCTTACTGTGCCGGCGAGCGAGCAGGCGTTCGGGGAGCAGAGCATGTGGAAGGCCGCCGCTCAGCTCATGGGCCCCGAAGCTCAGGAGAAGGCGAAGCAGCGCTACCCCTTGCGCCGCCTCGGCACCGCCGACGAGGTGGCCAATGCGGTCATCTTCTTGGCCTCCGACGCGGCAAGCTACATCACCGGCCAGACCCTCAGCGTCAGCGGCGGCTACACGATGATGTAGGCAGGATCGCGAACCGAAAGCTCGGGAGGTGAGCCATGGTAGAGACGGGCGTGGCCTACTTCGACGTTCGTACCCTCAGACACGTTCGCGCCGACCTCGACGACATGGCGGCGCACCACTGCACGTACGTCGTGCACTGCCTCACGGAGACTGACCTCCTGTACTACCGGCAGACGATGCGGGAGATCGTCGACGCCACGCATGAGGCGGGCCTGGAGGCCTGGGTCGACCCCTGGGGCGTCACCGGCATCTTTAGCGGCGAGACGCTTACTCGATTTCCGCTCGATCACCCGGAGGCCTGGCAGGTCCTGTCGGACGGCCGGCGCGTGCCCGCCGGATGCCCCAATCACCCGGCGACGCGCCAGTTCCTGCGCAATTGGGTGGCGGCGGCGGCCGAGGTGGGCGGCGATGTCCTCTTCTGGGACGAGCCGCACTTCTACGTGCCGTTCATGAGGGGCGACCGCAGCGGCGCCTGGGCCTGTCGCTGCGAGACGTGCGGCGAGCGCTTCCGCCAGCGCACGGGCCACGCGATGCCCGGGGAGCTGGTCGACGAGGTGCAGGCCTTTCGTGAGGCCAGCCTCATCGAGCTGCTCGCCGAGCTTTCGGCGGAGGGCAAGCGGCTAGGGCTACGGAACTCTCTCTGTCTCTTTCCCACGGGCTTCGCGGCGGCGGGATTGCCGGAGCTGGAGGAGCGCCTGGCGAAGGCCGCCGGCGGCTCAAACCCGTTCATTCAGTTCGGACTGAGCGACTGGGACGCGGCGGCCGCTATCCCCGACCTGGACATCTTCGGCACGGACCCTTACTGGTACCTTCTGGGTGCAGAGCCGGAGGCTTTCATGCGTGCCTTCACTCGACGGGCGCTGGAGGCTGCCGGACGCCACGGTCGGCAGACGCAGATCTGGGTGCAGGCGTTCTCGGTGCCCGAGGGCCGCGAGGAGGAGCTTGGGATGGGGCTGCGGGTGGCGGCGGAGATGGGCGCCAGCCACCTGGCGGCCTGGAGCTACGACGGGACGGCCAGCATGTCGAGCATACGGCCGGCCCGGCCAGACGTCGTCTGGCGCGTCATCGGCGAGGCGTTCGCAGAGGTGCGGGCTGGTCGAGAGTGAAACGAGAACGGCGATGGCGTTTGCGCGCTGCCGCCGTCGGCACAGTTGAATGTGAGCCGCAACGTCGGGCTGCGCGGGAGGAGCAGCCATCCCCGGAGGCTCGCCGCTCGCTAGGCTGCCCGCCTGGCGCCCGCCGTCGGCTCGCCTCGGGAGACGGCCGAGCGTGCTGCTTCGGCGTCCAGCTTGACTCCTATGGTCGCGAGAATGGATGCGAGCCAGCACCGGCCCGAGCAGCGACGCGCCTCCTTGGCCAGCCGCACTCGTCTCAGATTCTCCCCAAACTGTCTGCGCTCGGCTTGTGCTTGCTGAGCCAGCGTCTGCCAGTAAACCCAGTTGTCCATGTCGGTCCTCTTCCGGGCGGAGTCGGCTCGGCATTCCGTCGTAGCCGCTCCGCGATGCCTGCTTGTTAGTGCCGCTTCACCAGCGCGTAGGTCAGGAACTGAATAACGCTCTCACGGTATTGATCGGTATCGGCAACCGAGCCCTTGACGTAGCAGTCGTGCATCGCCTCCTCCACGAGGGACTGGCAGAAGCCGGCAGCCACATCAGGGTCCATCTCATTGATCTCGCCGTGATGAATGCCCCGGGCAATGGTTTCGGCGAGGGGCTTGCGCATGTGCTCGTGACCCTGCTCCACATCCTCTATACCGTACGGGTCGATGTGCGCTCCGAGGTGGAGGAGTCGGGCGAGATCTCGGTTCTCCTCGCAGACGCGAAAGGCGGCTTCCACCATGTTCCGCACCCTGCGCTCAATCGGCAGGCTCGTGTCGTCACCGGCGAAGATCTCCTCACGTAGAGCATCGTCCAGGTGTCGCGCAAGCTTTACCAGGACGTCCTTCTTACTACCGAAGTAGAGATAGAAGGTGCCCTGGGCAATGCCGGTGTCTCGAACGATCTCGGACACCGTCGTGTGGTCGTAGCCCTTCTCGGCGAAGAGTTTACGGGCCGACGCCAGGATCTGCTCGCCGCGGGCGTTTTCGACTTCTTGCGCTCTAGCACTCATCGGCGTGTGGTCACGCGAGGGGATTGCCCTCGTGCCCGGTGACTGACGGTCAGTCACTGACTGACCGTCAGTCATAAGATAAGGGTCGCCGCGGCGTTTGTCAAGACCCTATGGCCCTGAGCGCAAAGAAAAAGAGCCGAAATCGAGGATTTGCGACAGCCTGGCTCTCACCTGAGGGGGGCTCAAGGGGCAGGGAAGAGGGCTGGGAGTGCTGGATGGGGCTCGCTTCGCTCAGGCCGGGGACCTATCGACCATCTTTTCGTCGACGATGAGGCCATCGACCATGTAGACGATGCGGTGGGTGCGGCCGGCGATGCGCGGGTCGTGGGTGACGATTACGAAGGTCAGCCCGTTGCGCCGGTTGAGGTCGACGATAAGGTCCATGATCTCGTCGGCATTACTGCTGTCGAGATCGCCTGTCGGCTCGTCGGCCCAGACGATGGCTGGCCGGTTGGCGAGGGCGCGGGCGATGGCCACGCGCTGTCGCTGGCCACCGGAGAGCTGGCTCGGCCGGTGGTCAGCCCACTCTCTCAGACGCACCTCCTCGAGGGCGGCAAGGGCCTGCGTCCGCCCCCGGCTGGCGCCGACGCCCGAGACGAGTAGTGGCAGCTCTACGTTCTCGACCGCCGAGAGCACTGGCAACAGGTTGTAGAACTGAAAGACGAAACCCATGCGACGGGCCCGGTATTCCGTCTTGGCGTTGTCGGAGAGGCCCTTGAGGTCGGTGCCGGCGATGACTACCCGTCCGGAGTCGATCTCGTCGAGGCCGCTGAGACAGTTCAGGAGGGTAGTCTTGCCGCAGCCTGAAGGCCCCATGATAGCCACCATCTCGCCTTCGCGGACGGACAGCGATATCCCCCGCAGGGCGGTCACTTGCAGTTGGCCCGTGTCGTAGGTCTTGACGACGTCGGTCGCCTCGATGATGGAGTCGGAGTCAGTGGGGATCGGAGATGCTTCAGGCGGTGGTTGACCCATGCGTCGGTCCTCTCGTGCGCGGGATCGGCGTATTTCCCAAAGCGGACCCCGTACATATGTTAGCTGACCACCGCCGCTAAATCTAGCCGGTGCGCTCGTGCCGTGCTTTCCGCATGATGAGACCGTTCCAGGCGCCGCAAAGCTACCTTGACCCATGTACGCCCGCTGCGACGGCGGCGGCCGGAACGGGCGACGGCATGCTGAGTCGCCCGACGCCGTCGGTCAGGGCCTGGGCTATGTTGACAGTCCCCTTCGGCGTGAATAGAATGACGATGGCTGATAGGCGGCGCCCTGGCGGCGGCTGTCGGTTAGTGCGGTTCAGGTGGCCCCGTGGTGTAGCGGTCTAACATGCCACCCTGTCACGGTGGAGATCGGGGGTTCAAATCCCCCCGGGGTCGCTGATTTAAATTTTTTGTTGATACTTGGACTTTATCCGGTATTGGTTAGTCTCCTGACCTGCCCTCTAAAATTAGATCCACCTGAAATGAGACAGCCCTGTAGAATAACTACAGGAGGTCAGCGGTAAGATATATTGGCCGGCGGCGGGAAGATGAAGCGGAGTTGGCGAGCGGGGTTCACGAGCTAGCTGTCTAGCATGGTCGGTATGGCTACCGCTCACCGAATGGTTTTGAGGAATCATTGTTTATTCAGGAGAACAATGGATTACGCCGCAACACTCTTCTAACCCTATCTGTCCAATGATAGGGGTGTAGTCCACACTTCATATAACCTTAAAAAGCAACCAGGCGGTATAATTATTGGTAATTAACACGGTCTTAAGTGATGGTAAAATCTGACGTTTTGTGACACTTCCCTTCAAACGAAAATTTAGTATTAACCACTGCCGGGTAGAACTTGCCAGAGAAGCTCTGGACAATTAATAGATATCGTGATATGATAGAAAATGTCCAATCAGTAGGAAAGGAGCGGGAAATCTTGCAAGGAGGTACAGGAGTGGGCTGAAGTTAGAAAGGTTGCATTTAAGGT
>CAZMGB010000018.1:0-77270 GCA_964565775.1 uncultured Dehalococcoidia bacterium | reverse complement strand
CGCCTGAGGCGGAGAGGCTGAGGCCGTGGGTTCGAATCCCGCCGAGCGCGCCATAGCTACGCTCTGGGAGGCTAGCAGGTCAGTCGGATAGAGTCCGCCTGAGGCGGAGAGGCTGAGGCCGTGGGTTCGAATCCCGCCGAGCGCGCCATAGCTACGCTCTGGGAGGCTAGCAGGTCAGTCGGATAGAGTCCGCCTGAGGCGGAGAGGCTGAGGCCGTGGGTTCGAATCCCGCCGAGCGCGCCATAGCTACGCTCTGGGAGGCTAGCAGGTCAGTCGGATAGAGTCCGCCTGAGGCGGAGAGGCTGAGGCCGTGGGTTCGAATCCCGCCGAGCGCGCCATAGGTACGCCCTGAACGCAGGGACGCCAGCAGGGGGCTCCGCGTGAACCTTAGGTGGCCCCTCATCAGCTCCCTGGCGGCGCTCGCCGCCGGCATCCTCGTGGCCGCACTGGTCCTCGCCTTCTGCGGCAGGGGCGGTGAAGGGCCAGAGGGTACCTCCACCCGCACCACGCCTTCGGCGACGCGCACGGTCACGCGCACTCCCAGGGCCGGCACTCCAGTCGCCACGGGCAGTCCGGTCGGAACTCCCTCTACTACGACGCCTTCGGCAGAGATAGCGACGCCGTCCGGTGGCGAGCTGCCCAGCGAGGGGACGCCGGAGGTGCCTTCACCCCCAGCTCCACCTCCACCTCCACCGCCGCCGCCGGGGGAGACGGCGCCACCCGGGGAGGCCACGCTGCCGGCAGGTGAGACACCTCTGCCCGCGACTTCCACACGGTTGCCGTCGACATCTACCGTGGTCCGCCGGACATCTACTCCTCGGCCCACGTCGACCCCGCTCCCGACCGCGACGCCGACGCCGGTCGTGCTGCCCGACCTCGTCGTGCGGGACCTGAGGGTAAGCAATGACAGGCTCGTTATTGAGATCGGCAATGTGGGCAAGGGCAACCTGCTGCCTGGCCAGGTAGTCGAGTTTCAGGTTCGTGGTGGGGTGGTGGACACGCTGACCCTCACCCAGCCTTTGGTGCCGGGCGCGAGCGTGAGCACGGTGCTGGAAGACCAGTTTATCTACCGCCCGGAGCCGGTACAGGCTGTGGTGGACCCCAACGACATCATCCTTGAGGAGGAGGAGTTCAACAACGGCTTCGCCAAGCAGCTCCAGCCAGATGTGCCCCTGGACTTCGCTGTGGTGGAGCTCCTGGCCGTGGGTGCGAACCAGCATCTGGCGGTGCGTATCAGCAATACTACGCCTGTCACCGTCATCGGTGCCGAGATCCGGCTGACCGTCTATCGCGACGGCGCGACGGATCCGACCGCGACGGCGAGTGAGACGCGGGACCTGGGACCGTTCGGGACCGTTCAGATCGACGTGACGCAGCAGATAGCGGTCGGGGGGCACTCTTTCCGGGTGGTCATGGAGATCCTTAATCTTCCGGACGCGAACCCGTCCAATAACACCCTCGAGGCTCCGATCCCTTAGATCGCCGGGGTCGGGTGCCGACGCGCTCGCGAGGGGGGCCGGGGGCGGTTCCGGGCAAGGATTACAGGTCAATGAGGTTGCACATACTAGGGCGCTTGGGGCTGGGACTGACGCTGCTCGCGGTCCTGCTTCTGGCCGGCTGCGGCACAGGCGAAAACCAGAACGAGGAAGGCGTATCTTCGCCCGTCCCCAGCCCGGAGCCAACCGTCGTCGCCAACACTGTCGTCCCCAACACCGCCGTCGCCCAGAACGACATCCGGAATGTCGACTTCTCTCAGACACCTCAGGGGCAGGAGCTCGTCGCTGGCGGCGGTGAGATCCTGCCGGGGACGATCATCTACGCCGATCTGACGGGCGACGGCCAGGAGGAGGCTGTGGTGCCCGTATCCTCGGGAGGTACGGGTGGGGACATAGGCTTCGCCGTGTTCACGGAACGCAACGGCACCCTCGAGGAGCTCCTCGCGAGCACACCGGGGCGGGTGATGGTGGAGGTCGACGGAGGCGTCCTGGTGGAAACGCAGCCCATCTACGGGCCCGACGATCCCAACTGCTGCCCGAGCCAGCTCAAGAAGATCTACTATCGCTGGGATGGAGATGCGCTGGTGGTCGACCACGAGGAGACGATCAACCAGCCCCAAAAGCGCTGATCCCGGCGAGGCAGGTCACCTGATTCCCCCGGCCGCCTGCCGCCGCCCACCCTAGTCACCGCCGGCGGAAGGCAGGGCCCAGCCTCTGGCGCGCTCCACCGCTCTCTTCCAGCCCTCGTACAGCTCCCGGCGCTCGTCTTCCGCCATCCGCGGCTCGAAGCGTCGATCCAGCCGCCAGTTCCGGGCCAGCCGCTCCAGGTCCGGCCACAGTCCCACGGCCAGGCCCGCCAGGTACGCGGCTCCCAAAGCGGTAGTCTCCGTGACGACGGGTCGCAGGACCGGCCGGCCCAGGAAGTCGGCCTGGACCTGCATGAGCAGGTCGTTAGCGGCGGCGCCACCGTCGACCCGCAGCTCTCGCAGGGCGATGCCTGACTCCGCCTCCATGGCCTCCAGCACGTCGCGCGTCTCGAAGGCGATCGACTCCAGTGTCGCCCGCACGATGTGCTCGCGCCTGGTGCCGCGCGTGATGCCGACGACGGTGCCCCGGGCGTACATGTCCCAGTGGGGAGCGCCAAGGCCGACGAAGGCGGGAACGACGTAGACACCGTCGCTGGACGGCACGGCGGACGCGAGGGCCTCGCTCTCGGCCGCGTCGTCGATGATACGGAGGCCGTCGCGGAGCCACTGAATGGCGGCGCCGGCGATGAAGATGCTGCCCTCCAGGGCGTACTGCGGCCGCCCGCCGGCCGCCGCGGCGATGGTGGTGAGGAGGCCGCGCTTCGAGGGCACCGCCTGTTCGCCCGTGTTCAGCAGGACGAAGCAGCCCGTGCCGTAGGTGTTCTTGCCCATGCCGGGCTCGAAGCAAGCCTGGCCGAAGAGGGCTGCCTGCTGGTCGCCGGCCACGCCGGCGATGGGTATGGCGGTGCCGAGCAGAGCGGGGTCCGTCTCGCCCAGCACTTCGCTCGACGGGTGGACGCTCGGCAGCATGGCCGCCGGAACGCCGAACTCCTCCAGGAGCTCAGCGTCCCATTTGCGGCGATAGATGTTGTAGAGCATCGTCCGGGAGGCGTTGGTGTAGTCGGTGGCGTGGACGCGGCCGCCTGTCAGCCTGTAGATGAGCCAGGCGTCGACGTTGCCGAACAGCAGCTCGCCCCTGTCTGCGCGGCTCCTGGTGTCGGGGATGCGGTCGAGGATCCACTGTAGCTTGGTGGCCGAGAAGTAGGCGTCGATGACCAGGCCCGTCTTTGCCTGGATGTCGGGCTCGCGGCCGCGCCGCTTGAGCTCGTCGCAGATGTCGGCGGTGCGGCGGCACTGCCAGACGATGGCATTGCAGACGGGCCGACAGCTCTCCTTCTCCCAGACGAGGGTGGTCTCCCGCTGGTTGGTGATGCCGATGGCGGCGACCTGGGAGGGCGCGACTCCCGCCTCACGGAGGACATCCTGGGCGGCGCCGAGCTGCGAGCGCCAGATCTCCTCCGGGTCGTGCTCCACCCAGCCGGCCTGGGGGTAGATCTGGGGGAACTCGCGGCTGCGGCTGGCGACGGGCGTGGCCTCCTCGTCGAAGAGGATGGCCCGAGAGCTGGAGGTGCCCTGGTCCAGGGCGAGGATGTAGCGGCTCACGAGCGGCACTCCCGGAAGCGACCTGCCTGGTGTCGCCAGTGTAGTCTCTACCGGCGCCTGAGTCACGTGACGGGTGCGGCCGCGGCGCTTATGCAGTACTCAAGACACATGGTGACACCTGGAATGGTGTCGCCATGCGAATAGTCAGCGGTACCGCCTGGCAGCACCGTTTTCGAGTGTGCGACGGAACGGCGCCCTATTCGACATGCCAGGGCCGTCTTCGCGCGTCCCTGTCCCAGCGTGAACGCAGATACTCGACTTGTTCTCGCGGGCGCGAACGGCGCCCGTAGCGCGCTTCCGCAAAGGCTTGACTGATCGCTCTCGTGACCGGCGAGCCGAAGTGCTCCTCCAGTCGTGGAGCGAACTCCATCGGCGTGGCTGCCGGGGGCCGCGCTAGCCCCTGGGCCGCAGCCCGCCGCAGCATCGAGAAGTAGAGCCGGCCGATAGCATCGCGGCCACGCGGCCCTCCGCCTGCCCGCCCGCGCAGACGCCCCAACGCCCCGTACAGGAGCGACCGCAGGTCGTCCAGCGGAGTGCCCTCCCCCGGCGCCACCTCCTCCCTCACTTCTGTGCCGTCCTCGCGTTGGCGCGAGAAGCGTCGGAACGCAAACCAGAGCACGGTCAGAGCGACAGCGATGGCCAGCACCACCAGCCCCGAGCGAAGGATGTACCCGAGCACCCTCGACCAGCGGGCCGGCTCGCTCTCCTCCCCCTGCTCCACGCCCGTCAGCGGGCCCGTGTTCGGTTGCTCCCGAGCCAGCTCCTTGCCGCTCGATACCCAGTCGATGAGGTGCTCCATGACCCAGCCGGCAGCGAGGATGAAGGGCGACATAACGTAGGCGATCGCCACCGCGAGGCCCTCGGCGGCCAGCGACAGGGCATGGCCGACCGTATGGAAAGAAGACGGGTCAAAGAAGCTCGCCAGCAGGGCCAGCCCGGCCATGACACCTACCGAGCCGCCCGTCCACAGCGTCCAGACTCCCAGGAAAGGGCGACGCCGGTCCGCCTCCACCGAGCGGAAGTGCGCCAGCGACAGCGCCAGGAGGCCGGCTACCATGTACGCCACGGGCAGCCAGTGCAGGGCGCCGGGCGCGTCGGCGGCAGGGGCGAAGGCGGCCGCCACCAACACGACGAGCAGTCCCAGGCTCACCTCGCCCAGCACGCCGTCGAAGGTGAGGTCGTGGGTTCCCCGCACGATGCCCCGCACCCAGGCGGCGGGCGAGCAGCACGACCTCGGCGACGTCGCCGGCATGGCCCTCCAGAGTGCCCCCTGGGTCCGATAGCAGGTCGGCGAGCCAGCCCATCTGCCAGAGGTGCCGCCCGCCGGCGATGTCGATGCGGAGGATGAGGTACAGCAGGCCGACCGACAGGGCGGCGCCGCAGAGGCGAGTGGCCCTTTCCGTGATGTCGATGCGCTGAAGCAGGCGCGCGAGTCCGTACGAGAGGACGACGACGACGGCGGCCGCCCCGATGGAGACCGATGCGCCGTCGCCGAAGGCGGCGACCACGAGGGCGGCACCCGCATACACCCACAGTGCCCCAACGGCGAGGGCAGCTACCTCGGCGGCAGCGGCACGCCAGTTCACGACTCTCAGGACCTCCGTCCGCCCGCCGCTGCCTCCTCGGCGGCGAAGGCGAGCCGGTCAACCCGCTGTACCGGCACGTCTCCGACCAGCTCCGACCAGTCGTCGTCCACCATCGCCAGCACCGCCACCTGGTGGCCGGAATCATGCAGCCGGCGCAGGGCGGCCGCGAGCGGCTCGGGCATGAGGGCCGTCACTGCGGCCAGCGTCGCTCCCAGAGGGAGCGCGTGGCTCTCGCGCTCCAGCAGCGCTGCCAGCGAGGACAGCGTCATCGGGCCGATGCCGCCCAGCGCCTCCAGGATACGTGCTAGCTGGTCGGGCGCGCGGCCGGGCGCGATGCTTATGGGCCGGTCCGACCCCGGCAGGCTGCCGTTGGCCAGCAGGCCCACGGCATAGCGCGCCTCGTACGCCCAGCGCGCGACGGAAGCTGCGACGACGATGCTTGCCTCTAGCAGCTCCGGGATGTATCCCTGCCAGGGATGCTCCAGGGTATCGATATTCAGCGTCACGATGAGGTGTTGGGTTGTCGATGGCTCGTATACCCGCGATTGGAGCTGGCCGCGGCGGGCCGTCGCCTTCCAGTCGATGCGCCGGATGGGGTCGGTCGGCTGGTAGTCGCGCACGCCGGCGCTGCGCAGCGGGTCTTCGAAGATGCGCTGGCGGCCCTTGCGTTCGCCCAGCGGCCGGGCGGCGGGAAGCCCCAGGTCGGGCATCGACAAGGTGCGGGGGTATACCACCACACCCGTGGTCTCCGTCTCCTCGCGTTCGCTCGTGAACAGCCCGAAGCCGTCGCCGGAGCGCAGCCGCGCCGGCCCCAGCCGATAGTAGCCTCGCTCCGGGCAGGGCAGATCGAGCGACCATGCGGCCCGCTCATACCAGCGCAAATGGGTAGTACGGCTGTACAGGCTCGTACTCGGGGCGCTGGAGCGCGGCAGGTGCAGGTGGTGCGGCGAAAGAGGCTCGGGCAGGTAGTCGCGCACCTCCAGCCGCGGCAGAGGGATCGGCTTTCGATTGGTCAGGCGATAGGTCAGACGCAGCCGCTCGCCGGGGAAGGCGCGCCGCTCAGGCAGCAGCCGCTCGAACTCGACCCGGTCCAGCGAGCGCGCCGCCCAGGCTCGGGCCAGCCAACCCGCCAGCAGCACAAACACGCCCAGGGCGAGCACCGGCGCGGCGTCTCCGGCGAGACCGCCCGCGATGAGCGCCAGGCCGAGGGGCAGCCAGGCGTGCCGCAGGAGCACCTCAGTCCTCCACCGGCGCCGGCACCTCCGCCAGCACCTCCGCCACGATGCCGGCAGCGTCGCGGCCGCGGAGGCGGGTCTGAGAGCTGAGAATCAGGCGATGCGGGAGGATGGCCGGCGCCAGGAACTTGACGTCGTCGGGCAGGACGTACTCGCGGCCGCGGATGGCGGCCAGCGCGCGCCCGGCGCGGAACAGCACCAGGCTGGCGCGAGGGCTGGCCCCCAGGTCGAGAGCGGGGTGCTGACGGGTCGCCCGGACGATAGCGATAACGTAGCGCCGCACGGAGGGCTCGCAGTGCACTCGCGGCACCAGCGCACGCAGCCGCACGAGTTCGTCGGCGGCTACGACCGGCTCCACCGTCTCCAGAGGGCTCTCGGCCTCGAAGCGCAGCAGGATGTCATCTTCCTCTCCCTCAGTCGGATAGCCGATGCGCACTCGCATCATGAAGCGGTCCAACTGTGCCTCGGGCAGTGGGAAGGTGCCTTCCAGCTCGATGGGGTTCTGGGTGGCCAGCACCAGAAAGGGCGAGGGCAGCGGCATCGTCACCCCGTCGATGGTTACCTGGCGCTCCTCCATCGCCTCCAGCAGGGCGCTCTGAGTGCGGGGCGTCGCTCGATTGATCTCATCGGCGAGGACGATGTTGGCGATGATGGGGCCGGGCCGGAACTCGAACTCCCCCGACTTCTGGTTGTAGTAGTGGATACCCGTCACGTCTGAGGGCATCAGATCTGGGGTGAACTGGATACGACTGAAAGAGGAGCCGACGCTGCGGGCGATGGCCTTCGCCAGTGTCGTCTTGCCGATGCCGGGCACGTCCTCGATGAGGATGTGGCCGTCCGCGAGGAGGGCCACCAGGGCCAACTCCACCACTTCCTCGCGGCCGACGATGACTCGGCCGATGCTCTCCTTCAGTCTGTCGGCGACGTCCTTGATCGCGGCCGCCGCTTCGGTGCGCTCCTCGACCACGCGCGCCTCCTCTTGACCCTGGCACAGCATAGCACGTCCACGTGAGGTGCTGCGTGAGCTGCCCGCCGTCGCGGCGCTCTTCCTTTCGCGGGCTCGGCGCGATCGCTATAATGCCTTTCGCCGGCAAGTGCAGAACATGGAGGTAGGCCATGCCTTTCGAGACGATCATCTACGATCCGCCCCAGGCTGGCGAGCGCATCGCCACCATCACCCTGAACAGGCCGGAGGTGTTGAACGCCATCGGTGGTCTCATGGGTGTCGAGCTGATGCAGGCCTTTCGCAGCGCCGAGGAGGACGCTGATGTGGGCTGCGTCATCCTCACGGGGGCCGGTCGTGGCTTCTGCTCCGGCGCCGACGTGAGGGTGTGGGACAGCCAGCTCAAGGAGGGGAGCCGCCGGCCGGCTACCGACACGAGCGAAAGCCTGTGCCAGCTCATGTTTGGCATGAAGACTCCCACTATCGCCGCCATCAACGGCCCTGCCGTGGGCATGGGGGCCACTCTCACCCTGCCATGCGACATTCGCGTTGCCTCCTCAAAGGCGCGTATCGGCTTCATCTTCGCCCGAGTCGGCCTCATCGCTGAATTCGGCAGCACCTTCCTCCTCCCTCGCATCGTGGGGCTGGCGAAAGCGAAGGAGCTGGTCCTCACCGCCCGCATCGTCGATGCCCAGGAGGCGCTGAGTATCGGTCTCGTGAACCGCGTCGTTCCGGGGGAGAAGCTGATGGAGGAGACGCGCGAGATGGCGAAGGGCATCGCTCAAGGGCCCACCGTTGCCCTCGGGAAGGTCAAGGAGGCCATCCACCGCGGTCTCACGAGCGACCTGGCGGCGGCGGAGGCGTGGGAGCGCGACGTCCTCAACGAGTGCTATCGGTCGCCGGAGCACGCGGAGGGCGTGCGCGCCTTCCTGGAGAAGCGGCAGCCGGCGTTCCACCGGGACGAGGAGTAGGAAGTCCTGAAGGCCGCCGGGTCGCAGCGCCCCGCGCTCCGACTCGGCAACGTGCCGGTGGGGTTCGCGGGTGCCAGTGTCGTGTTCGCTCCTTCGGAGGCTGCGAGAGATAGGAAATCCGGGCCATGCCTCGCTGAGGCCGCGGGGCGTCGGGGCTGGCCCGCACGGCCCAGCCTGTCAACCCTCCGGATACGACCTGGCCGGTGGCCCCCGACGGCCGCTTGACAGGCGCGGACCTCTCGACTAGAATCGTTATGAACATTGGTTCATAATTTACACCCACTTGGAGCCGGTACGATGTGGCTGGACCGGCCAGACGGCGGCGCGTCAGCACCGTCGCGCGGGTGACCTACTTCAAGCCGGCGGGCTTGCCGCTTCGCGTTCTGGAAGAAGTAGCGCTTACAATAGAGGAGGCTGAGGTGAGCCGTCTCAAGGCAGCGGGCCCGGGCGGGGCTGTGAAGAAGGAGGCGAGGAGGATGGCGACCCGCGTCTATTTTCTCATCAGATCGGCCGCTGAGTGCGACCACGGCCGCGACGCGGAGTGGATTCGGGATCTGGAGGCGATGGCCGAGGTGCGGCGCGTGGAGCGCGTCCTCGGTGAGTTTGACCTGCTGGCCACGGTGGAGGGCGCTGCACCTGCCCTTGAGGTGGCGCACAAGATCCTGGCAAACGCGTGTGTGGAGCACCTGGCTGTGCGTCGCAGCCCCACTGATCGCCCTCTAGTATGAGCCTCGGCCACCGGCCGCGGGTCGAAGAGGCGAGGCGCCTCTCCACGGCTGGAGCCGTCTGATCCCCTCGGCGATGGCGGAGCCACTTGGGTCGGGGGCGGTCTTTCACCCTGCAGATGGGCGCTCTTCGCTCATACTGACCGACTCTGTGTCACAGGGCATCGTAGTCGCGGACGTCTGGCCCGCTCGCCGCAGGCTCGAACCCTGCCGTGCGTCACCGGCTGGAATGGGTAAGACCCCCACTGGATTAGGCCGGGATTTGTACCAGGAGGCGCGGCAATGACCAAGGCCATTGGAATCGTCTACTGCGAGAGAATCCAGGACGCGAGCTGCATCGGATGCGCGAAGTGCTACAAAGCGGTGAGGGAGCATGACCACGCGTTCGCGGATATAAAGGACGACATCCAGGTCGTATTCAAGACCAGTTGCGGGGACTGCCCGGGCCTGGTCCTGCCCAAGCTCGAACTCCAGATGCTTGTCCTCGACAAGCTGGGCGTGAGCGTGGACGAGATCTACTTCGGCACTTGCGTGAAGAAGGCGACCGCCATGATGAACTGCCCTATGAACCTTGAGGGGATAGGGGCCAAGATCACGGAGCTTTACAGCCTCCCGACATACGTCGGCACCCACGACTACTAGACAAGCGGCATACGTCTGTACCGGCGTAGCGACCCAGCCGAGCACGTCGACAAGGGAAGCGCGCTGGCCAGCGGCGGTCATCTCGGACGTGCCTGCCGCGAGCGTTCCCTCTTCGACGCCACAGACCCCCGGCAGCCAATCTTGACATAAATGCCCAACCGCGACTCCCTCGGCGGGAGCGGCGCCGCCTCTGGCGTCCGCTCCGGCGGCGCGGCCTGCGGCGTTGCTTGCCCTGAAGGTCTCTTGTGCCCTGCGCTGCGTGTGCCTGACGCGGCCGGGCGGATGGGGATGGGGGCGGGCCTCGTCGGCGGGCGCCCGTGACGGGCTGGAATCCATTCCGAACCTCGGTCGAGTTGGCGAGAAGCGGCAGCATGCCGTATCATAGCGGCGCCGGTATCCCCCAGCCGACAGGCCACCATCACCCGCAGAAGGAGTACTGAGTAAGAATGGCATGGGACCCTGGATTCGACGTCGCCTTCAACCCGCGCTCCGTCGCTGTGCTCGGGGCTTCCACCAAGGCGCGAGGGGGTGGAAACCAGTTCATTCGCGGGATGCAAGAGATGGGATACGAGGGAAGGCTGTATGCCATCAATTCTCACGCCGAAGAGGTCATGGGCTACAAATGCTACCCCTCGCTGGCTGCGGTGCCCGAGGTTCCTGACCTGGTGATCTTGGCGGTGGGAGCCCGACGTGCCGAGCAGGCGCTGGAGGAGTGCATCGCCAAGGGCGCTCGGAACGTCCAGATGTTCACGGCGGGCTTCTCGGAGACGGGCGAGGAGGAAGGGGCTCATCTGGCGGAGCGACTGCGCGAGATCGCCCGGCGCGGACGGCTCAACATCGTCGGCCCGAACTGCATGGGCATCTACTCGCCGCGGGGGCGCATATCCCCCTGGGGCAAGCTGCCCACCGAGGTGGGGCCCATCGCCATGATCACGCAGAGCGGCGCGCTCGGAGGCGAGTTCTCTCGTCTTGCTCCTGACCTCGGCCTGCGCATGAGCAAGGTCATATCGTACGGGAACGGGTACGTCCTCGACTGCACCGACTACCTGGAGCATCTGGAGACAGACCCGGACACCAAGTACATCGCGATGTACCTGGAGGGGGTCCAGGACGGAGCGAAGCTGCTGCGCATGGTGAAGCGGATCTCGCCCAAGAAGCCCATCGTTATCTGCAAGGGAGGCCAGACCGCCGCGGGAGCCAGGGCCGCAGCCTCTCACACGGGCGCGCTCGCCGGGCAGGACGCCATCTGGGATGCCTTCTTCACTCAGTCCGGGGCGATTCCCGTCGATTCGATCGACGAGATGGTGGATGTTCTTCAGGCCCTTGTGTGCCTGCCGCCGTGCGCCGGCCGTGGCGTCGGCCTCATGGGGGGCGCCGGCGGCACCAGCGTGACCGCCGCGGACGTCTGCGCTCGCAATGGTCTCGACGTTCCCGCCATCTCCGAGCACGTTCAGAACGAGATTCGCAGCTTCATTCGAGTCGCCGGCACGAGCGTTCGTAATCCTCTCGACGTGGGAATGCAGGTTAGGGGACCGGAGGACTTCCTCCACGTGACCAAGCTTGTGGCCGAAGACCCTGCGATCGACATCATCATGATGGTGCTTCATCCGCTCTGGATGCGCTCCGGCAGGCGTGGATGGGCCAACAAGATGATGGGCGGTCTGGTCAAATTCGTCGCAAAGCTGCCGGTTCGCAAGCCTTTCTGCGTCGCCGTGCGCAACCCGGCCGAGAACCTCCAGGCCGAACGGGCGAGGCTGCGGATGACGCAGAACTTCATCGCTGCGGGTGTACCCGTCTTCAGGAACGTCGAGCGTGCCTGCCGCGTGCTCTACAAAGTGACCGGGTACTATCGCGCCGTGGAAGGGGTCCAGATGCCGGCGGCGGAGGCGGACGACGTTGCCGAGCGGTGCTGCGCCGGGTAGAGCGCGTCGTGTCCGCCTCACCTGCCGACGGGTGAGGAGCTTCTACGCCATGGCGTTGACATCACCCGATGGAACACCCATCGAGGTTCGACCGATCGAGCCAGAAGAGCTGGATCGCGTGGTTCTGCGGTGCTGGCCGGGCCGCGACGCTCTCGGTCGCCTGTTTGACGAACAGGGAACCATCGGCATGGCGGCCTGGGAGGGCGACAGGTGCGTGGCGCAACTGCACTGCTATCGCGTCATGCTCCCTGACGGGACGAATGAGAACTGGACGGTCGGCGGGAATTGGTGGGACGGGAAAGAAAGCAGCCAGACGTGTACGGAGCACCAGAACTGGGGCCCGGGCAGGCTCAACCTGCCGTTCACGGGTCCGGCCTGGTGTCACTCCTGCTTCCACGTCGGGAGGACGCTGGAAAGCTACCAGGAGGAGATCGAGCGCGGGTGGTCTCCGCGCGCACCAGGGACCGAGCCGGGGTACTCCGGCCGGGGCATCGGTACCGCGCTCTGCCGGGAGTCGGTTCGGTGGGCACGCGAGCACGACTACGTCGCGGTCCTGGCCCCGGGCGCACCGGACGGCCTGTTCGAGTTCGCCGCATGGGCCGGGCATCTGCCGTGGACGGGGTACGCCAAGCTGGGATTCGAAACGGTTGATGTCCCGGAGCATGGCGATGAGCTTCCCGGCTGGGCTCGCGGGAAACGGCGCGGACTACCCAAGTATCTAGTCACGCCGCCGCAGGTGTTGGCAGAAGTGCGGGCCGCGCTGGCTGCCGGACGGCCCGCGCACGACATCCGCGAGCGGCTGATGATGCTCCGACTCACCGGCCGAGCCACGCCGTAGGGAAGCTGCCTCCCCACCGCTTGGCGCCGAGCGGTCCCTAGCGGGGGAGATACTGAACGAACGGCGGCTCCAGGTCGATCTCCAGTGCCACCAGGAGGCGCGCCACCAGCCCCCAGTAGCCCACCACCAGCGTCAGCTCGACGACCTCCGCCTCGCCGAGGTGCGTTCGGACCTCTCGGAACGCCTCATCGGGCACTTTCACCGCGGAGGTGGTGCTCTCGACGTAGCGCAGTACGGCGCGCTCCCGCCCGTCGAAATGTGGAGACGTCTGCCAGGTCGATAGGGCGGCGATCTGCTCTTCGCCAACTCCAGCCTGGCGGGCGATGGGGACATGGTGGGCCCACTCGTAGCCGGCGTCCGTCATCTGGGCGATGCGCAGGATGGCGAGCTCGCGCAAGTGAGGCGGGAGCGCCCCATGGAGGAGCAGCGAGTTGCCCAGGCGCATGAAGTTGCGCAGCATGTTCGGGCTGTTGGCCACGGCTCGATGAAGGTTGAGGACGGCTGACCCCCGACCTTCCATCTTGGTGAGCACCTCGCGGGCATCACCCTGCGCCTCCGTCGTAGCGACGTAACCCACGCGCGCCATCGTATCCCCCTTGCGTGACTTCTCGACCGAACCGGCTGGGCAACAGGATACTCCGGCGAGCCCGCTTCGATCCAGGCTCCTTGGCACGTCCGGCGGCTGGGGTGGCTCAGCTCGAATCGGGGAGCACCTTCGGCGAGGCACGGCACTGCCTAGTCCGGCTCCCAGCAGCCCGCGCGCCGGCCAGGCAGTCGGTGCTTCGGCCTGGCCCCCTCTACCTTGCTACCGCGGAACCGATAATTGACGTGGTGCTTACCCCTACGAAGCCGATACGGTAACATAATCTGTTCCGCACCTGCGTGAGAACGGGAACGCGCCCATGAGCCCTGCCGTCACGATCTCCCGAAGCGAAGTTGATGCCGTCATCTTCGATATGGACGGAGTTGTGACCAGGACGGCGTCCGTTCATGCCATGACCTGGAAGCGGCTGTTCGACGACTTCCTTCGGGAACGGGCGGCGCGCGAGGGCAAACCGTTCCAGCCGTTCGATGTCGACGCGGACTACCGGCACTACATCGACGGCAAGCCTCGATTCGACGGCGTTGTGAGCTTCCTGGAATCGCGCGGCGTTTCCCTACCCTACGGCGAGCCTGACGACCCGCCCGATCGAGAGACGGTCTGCGGGCTCGGCAACCGAAAGAACTTGTACTTTCAGGAGCACCTGACGAAGCACGGTGCCGAAGTCTACAAATCGACAGTCGACTTGATCCTTGCATTGAGGGCCAAGGGCATCAGGACGGCGATCATTTCCGCCAGCAAGAACTGCAGCGACGTACTGAGGGCTGCAGGGGTCCTGGAACTGTTCGACGCGAAGGTAGACGGCGTAGATGCAGACGAACTTGGGCTGGCGGGCAAACCTGCCCCGGCGGTCTTCGTCGAGGCCGCCAGGCGCCTCGATACCGTTCCCGAGCGTGCCGTAGTTGTGGAGGATGCGATCGCGGGTGTAGAGGCCGGCCGCGACGGGCATTTCGGGCTGGTGGTCGGTGTGAACAGGTCCGGCGAGACCGGCGTCCTGAAGGAGCACGGCGCCCACGTCGAGGTCGCCGATCTCGATGAAGTCGTTGTGGCGGACGGGGGACCCGCCGCGACGGCGGACCTCCAGACCCTGCCCTCTGCCCTGGAGCACGCGGAGGAGATACGCTGGCGGATGGCCGGCAAGCGCATCGCCGTGTTCCTCGATTACGACGGCACGCTGACGCCGATTGTCGATCACCCCGACCTCGCGGTCCTCGGAGACGAAATGCGCGCCACCATCGAGGACCTCGCGGGGCGCTGTACCGTGGCCATCATCAGCGGCAGGGACCTGGATGATGTCCGGGACAAGGTGAGAATCGAATCGATCTACTACGCCGGCAGCCACGGCTTTGACATCGCCGGACCTCGCGGGTGGCGCACGCAGAATGAGCAAGGCAAGGCGTTCCTTCCCGTGCTCGATCAGGCCGAAGCGGAACTCCGCGAACCGTTGGGTTCAATTCCCGGTGCCTGGGTTGAGCGCAAGAAGTTCGCCATCGCCGTCCACTATCGCCAGGCCCGCGAGGAAGACGTGCCTGCGATCGAACAGGTCGTCGACCGCGTGCTGGCAGGCCACCCGGAGTTGCGAAAGTCGGGCGGCAAGAAGGTCTACGAGCTCCGGCCTCAGATCGAGTGGCACAAGGGCAAGGCCGTGCTCTGGCTGCTCGGTGTCCTCGGTCTCGATCAGACCGATGTCCTTCCCTTCTACGTCGGCGACGACGTCACCGACGAGGACGCCTTCAGGGCGTTGAACAGCAAGGGCATCGGCATTGTCGTCCGCGACGAGTCGCGGCAAACGGCGGCCCGTTTCGCGCTCCAGGACCCGGAAGAAGTCCGCCGCTTTCTCGTGATGCTGGCTTCCGAGCTCGAGGGGATAGCGGATGGATAGCTGGTCTTTCGTCTACGAGGGGTTCGATCCCCAGCAGGAGGGTCTGCGAGAGGCCCTCTGTACGCTCGCCAACGGCTACTTCGCCACGAGAGGTGCGGCACCGGAATCTGACGCCGGCAACGTTCACTACCCCGGCACTTATCTCGCCGGTGGCTACAACCGCCTCACTACCGAGATCGAAGGGCGCACGATTGAGAACGAGGATCTGGTCAACCTGCCGAACTGGCTTCCCCTGACCTTCCGCATTGAGCGAGGCGAGTGGTTCGACCTCAGCAAGGTAGAGGTCCTCTGCTACAGGCAGGAGCTGAAGCTGAAGGAAGCGGTGCTCGTCCGTACGATCCGCTTCCGCGACGGCAAGGACCGGCTGACGACGCTCACGAGCCGACGTTTCGTTGACATGCGAAACCGGCACCTCGCTGCCCTCGAGACCACACTGACTCCAGAGAACTGGTCGGGTCGTCTGGACGTCCGCTCGGCGCTCGACGGCCGCGTCGTCAACGCCGGCGTCAAGCGATATCGTCAGCTCAACAACAAGCACCTGGAGCCGCTGGGGGTGGGGACGGTGGGCGAGGACGGCGTTTGGCTGATGGCGAGGACGAATCAGTCGCGCATCGAGATCGCCATGGCCGCCCGGACGCGCCTGTTTGTCGACGGAGAGCCGACGGCGGTGCAGCGGAGCACGGTGCGCGAGCCGGACTACGTCGCCCACGAGTTTACGTGCGAAGTCACGGCGGGAAGCAGAGTCACCATCGAGAAGATCGCGTCTCTCTTCACTTCGCGAGATCGCGGCATCTCGGAGAGCGGCCTCGAGGCTCGAAAGGCGATCGAGCGCACCGACGGGTTCGATGACCTGCTGCAAAGCCACGTCCTCGCATGGAAGCATCTCTGGGAGCGCTTCGATATCGATGTCGCCGACAGCAACCACACGACACTCATACTGCGCATGCACGTCTTTCACCTGTTGCAGACCGCCTCGGCTCACACCATCGACCTCGACGTCAGCGTGCCCGCCCGCGGTTGGCACGGCGAAGCCTACCGCGGCCACATATTCTGGGATGAGCTCTTCATCTTTCCGTTCCTCAACTACCGCCTCCCCGAGCTCACGCGGGCGCTGCTGCGCTATCGCCATCGGCGGCTTCCCGAGGCACGTTGGGCCGCACGAGAGGCGGGCTATCGCGGGGCCATGTATCCGTGGCAGGCGGGGAGCGACGGACGCGAAGAGAGCCAGAAGCTTCACCTCAACCCGCGATCAGGGCGCTGGCTCCCCGACAGTAGCCACCTGCAGCGGCACATCAATTCTGCCATCGCCTACAAGGTCTGGGAGTACTATCAGGTTACCAGCGACACGGAGTTTCTCTACTACTACGGAGCGGAGATGTTCCTGGAGATCGCTCGCTTCTGGGCAAGTATCGCCACCTACAATTCCGAGCTCGACCGCTACGAGATCCTCGGCGTCATGGGGCCTGACGAGTACCACGACGGCTATGTGGACACCGACGAGCCGGGTCTCAACAACAACGCCTACACTAACGTCATGGCCGCGTGGGTCCTCTGTCGAGCGCTCGATATCCTGCAGATACTGCCGGGCGAGCGCCGGCGGGAGCTGTGCGAGACGCTGCACCTGGAGCGGGAGGAGATTGACCGCTGGGACGACGTCAGCCGCAAGATGCGCGTCGTCTTCCACGAGGACGGCATCATCAGCCAGTTCGAAGGCTATGAGCAACTGGCGGAATTCAACTGGGACGCATACCGCAAGAAGTACGGCGACATCCAGCGTCTTGACCGTATTCTCGAGTCAGAGGGCGATACCCCCAACCGCTACAAGGCGTCGAAGCAGGCGGATGTGCTGATGCTGTTCTACCTGTTCTCCGCCGAGGAGCTACGCGAGCTCTTCGATCGTCTCCGGTACCCGTTCGAGCCCGACACCATCCCCAAGAACGTTCACTACTACCTGCAGCGGACCTCGCACGGATCGACTTTGAGCCGGGTCGTTCATTCCTGGGTTCTCGCGCGCTCCGACCGCCCGCGGTCCTGGAGGTTGTTCTGCGAGGCGCTGGAGAGCGACATCGCCGACATTCAGGGCGGGACAACGGCGGAGGGCATTCATCTCGGCGCCATGGCCGGCACCATCGACCTGATGCAGCGGGGATACACCGGCATCGCGGCCCGCGACGACGTGCTGTGGTTCAACCCGTGCCTTCCGGACGAGGTGGTGTGCCTCACCCTGCGCCTGCGCTATCGACAGCGCTGGTTTGAAGTCGAGATCACGGGCGACCGCCTCAAGGTGAGGAGCCACAAAGACGGGGCGGAACCCATCAAGTTGGGTTTCAAGGAGAGGGTCTATCAGCTGGGGCCGGGTGAGGATAAGGAGTTCGCGTTGTAACCCGGCAGCCCTGACGGCGGAAGCGCCCGCGTCGTCGCTTGACCTGCGACGGCGCTTTTCTATAGCATTCAGTTGCCCCCGTTCCGGGGGAGCGTCTCGCGGGCGATTAGCTCAGGTGGCTAGAGCGTCTGTTTTACACACAGAAGGTCGCAGGTTCGAGTCCTGCATCGCCCACCACCAACTGGATCACACGGGCGCGAAGAAGGCCCTAGGCGCTCGGCCGAGGGCCTATTGACAGCAGCACTGGCAGCAAGAGCTCCGAGCAGGCTGGATGGGTGACGTGTGATGAGCGACGCCAGGGGTGAGCTGGAAGGCCTATGGAATCGGGCGGAGGCCAAGGCAAGACAAGAAAACGCCGGCGCTGTAGAACTGCTTGAGCAACTGATCGACTTGATCCGAAGCGGGTTCACTAACATCAGCAATTCTAATCTCGGTGACGACGCTGAACGCCTTCGGATACAGCTCCTGAATGTCTCAGCGGCGAGCCTGGAGTCAGGATACGCTGTAGTATTGCGGGGCTACTACCAGCCAGCGCTTGCCTGTGCCCGCATGGTCCTGGAACATCTTTCCCAATTCCTTTACTTCCAGAAGTTCCCCGATCAGGCGACACGAGCTCTTAACGAAGACTTCCAACCTCCGATCGTTACGGGCCTACAGCAGCACCCGAACAAGGCCGTCAGCGACTCCATGATCAAGGCATACGACTTTCTCAGCAAAGCTACGCACCCCAGGCAGGCCTCGCGACTCATCGGCTATGTTGGCGGCAGCTATCGCATAAGCTCCTATGACGGGGTCCTTTGCCGAGGAACACTCGGTTATCTCAGCGACGTTGGTATTCGAGTCGCTCATGTCCTGGGGGACGAGGTGGCGAGGGTAGGTCGAAACAAAGCATGGGAGGAACATCTGGCTGAAGTCACGCGAGCATGGTACGGCCAGTACCTTAAGGAGCGGGAACGACTCCAGAACGAGAGCGGAGAGGTGCGGTTCGACGCCTGTAGCGAAGAAGGGCGAGCGTCGCCTGAGCCGCCTGACAGTGCATCGTTGGCGTGACGTGGCCGTCTAGGTGGCAAAATGATCCCAACGTCGGCTGCGGGAACCCATGCATCTGAACGCGGTTCGACCTGATGCCGCTCTACGACTGGGACGCTGCCGACTACGAGCGGCACTCCGGGCAACAGCAGCAGTGGGCGCGCGAGCTCATCGACAAGCTTGAGCTGCGGGGCGACGAGATCGCACTCGACATCGGCTGCGGTGATGGCAAAGTCACTGCGGAGATCGCCGCCCGGCTGCCCAAGGGCTTCGTCGTCGGCATCGACAACTCGGGGGCGATGGTCGCCCGGGCGCGGAGCCGCCATCCAATCGCCGATCACTCCAACCTTTCGTTCGTACTGGGCGATGCCCGGTTCTTGCCCTTCCGCGATGGATTCAACGTCGTCTTCTCCAACGCCGTTCTCCACTGGTTGCGCGACCACCGGCCCGTGCTGAGGGGGATATTCGACAGTGCCAAGCGTGGGGCCAGAATCATTCTCCAGATGGGCGGGAGCGGGAACGCCGGAGGTGTCCTGGCGGTGCTGGAGGGGATGCTCCGTGCCGAGGAGTGGCGCTCGTACTTCGACGACTTCGCGATGCCCTATGGGTTCTACGGTCCGGAGGAGTATCGAGTCTGGCTGGGCGAGGCGGGCCTGACAACGCGGCGAGCCGATTTGATCGAGAAGGACATGACCCATGCCGACCGCGCCGCCTTCGAGGGATGGATCCGCACCACATGGCTGCCGTACACGCAGCGAGTGCCGCCGGAGAGACGAGACGAATTCACGGCTCAGCTACTTGACCGGTATCTGGAGCATTGCCCACCCGACGAGCGCGGCGTCATACATGTTCGCATGGTGCGTTTGGAGATCGAGGCTGCCAAGTAGACGTCCAGGCGAGCTTCCGCCGTAGACCTTCTCACTAGAACTTCGGTAACGCCGCGGCAGCGCGAGCCAGCTTGGGGTGGTTCAGCACGAAGCGGAGCTGGAGCAGATATAGAATCTTGCCCAGGTCCTTCATCACGCTCCAGGGCGCTTCGCGCGCTTCAAGTAGCTCAACAAACTCGTCCCGGATATCCTTCACATAGTCCCTGACGGAACTGCTATCCACCGTCTTCTCCAGGTACCTGACAATCTCTTCATACTCGCCTTTGTCCAGCCAGATGCCTTCACACTGAGAGCATATGTCCACGGCGATGGACGATCCGCCGTAGTGGACGGTGGCCATCGGCAGTTGGTCCCTGGGACAGGAGTAGCGCTGCTGCCTCCGCGCTCGAAACTTCCCAGCGTCCTTCCACAGATCGAAGTCGATCCAGCGGTAGTCGCCGCGTGATTCCTTGTCCTTCAGCACCCGCAATTCATTCTTGTCGTACCAAGTGCCACCACAGCGTGTGCAGCGCTGGACACGGACGCCGCCGATGGTGACAGTCTCAAGACGCTTGCGGCACTTTGGACAGTCCATCAACGCACCTCCTCTCCAGAACCCACGTAGCCGAGGGCCCCCTCATTTCATTCCACCCCTACCCCAGAATACAGCTCACCTCGAAGGGGCCTGCTCCAGCTCCAGAGGACGTGTTTGTTTTCCACCTGGCGGACCAGCAGCCCTTCGGCCTCCAGACGCACCACCTGTTCCTCAGCCTGGTCGAGGGGCAGCGATAGGCGCTGCGCCAGCCTCCGCGCCAGGTCTCTGGTCGGGCTCTCTCCCAGTTCCAGCGGCCCGAGCTTCTCGATGCAATCGCTCTTGAGCAGGCTCCAGGCGAAGCGTCGCTCGCTCCTCAGACTTACCTCTCGCATCTCCTCATCGCTCAGCTTGCCCTCTTGGGCCTGACTCTTCTGATGGCCGATGTAGTGCTTTATGTCGCTGTAGTACTCGCGCAGGATTTCGGTCACGTCAGCGACGCCGGCATCCGGCGTTGTGGTGACGGCCCGGTTGGCATCGTACTTCGACCAGTCGTCGGTCAGGATCGTGATGCCGTATTCCTGGGCTTTCTCCCTCACCTCGGTTCCGGGGAAAGGAGCCAGCACATGGAAGCCGCATGAGGTGCCCAGTTGTCTGGCAAAGTCATAGCTCTGCCTCATGGTGCCCCTGGTCTCCCCAGGCAGCCCCAGGATAAAGGAGGTCACGGGGTTCATGCCCATCTCCTTTGCCAGGGCCACCGCCTGCCTCACCTTCTCGAGAGTGATCTTCTTCTTGGCCCTGTCCAGTATCTCCTGGTTTCCACTCTCGACGCCGTAGAGCAAACCGAAGCAGCCCGCCTGCTTCATCTTCTTCAAGAGTTCTCTGCTGACGGTGTCCACCCTGGAGAAGGCGTTCCACCTGAGCTTGAGGCCCCTGTCCAGTATCTCGTCGCAGATGGCGTTGACATGCACGTGGTTCAAGGTGAGAAGATCATCCTCGACGTAGATCTCCTTGAACCCCAGCTCCTGAACTAGCTGCATCTCATCCACGACCAGCTTCGGGTTGCGCAGCCGAACCCTCCTGCCCGTCATCCTGTGACCTGCGCAGAAGATGCAGTTGAAGGGGCAGCCTCTGCCGGTGACAAGGGTGCCGCCGGCGCTGAAAGCGTGGTAATTCGATAGCGGGAACAGGTGTCTGGCCGGAAACGGAAGCTCGTCCAGGTTCTTGATCCAGGGCCGGTCGCCGGTCGTCACCGCGCCGTCGTCTTTCCTGAAGACGAGACCCTCTATCTCCGGGAGCGCCTTTCCCCTGACGATGTCGAGCATCGTATTCTCCCCCTCTCCCCTCACCACAATGTCAATCCATGGGGCCTCCTTGAGTGTTCGCTCGGCACAGAAGGTCACGTGGGGGCCGCCGATCACGGTGATGACGTTCTCGTCGAACGTCTTGCACAGCCTGAGTATGTTCGACGATATGGGGTAGTTCATGGTCACGGCGGTCACGCCCACGACCTCTGGCCTGAACTCCGCCATGGAGCGGCGCACCTTCTCCTCCGAGTATTCGCTCACCAGGAGGTCGAGGACTTTGACCTCGACCCCGTTCTTTTCGAGCACCGCCGCGATGTAGCTCAGGCCAAGGGGCATGTTGGGCCACTCTGTAAGAGGGTAGGGAGGGTTTACGAGTAGAGTCCCCACAGTACGGTCCTCCTTGGGGAGAATCCCAGAGCGGTCACCGGTGCCGTCGCCGTTGCCCTCTGGAGGCTCGGCGACGGTCTGACAGCGGCTTCGAGCCGGTACTGGCACGCCTGTGGAGACCCCGAAGCCCCTGGGTTTGCCCGCCGCTGGGCGTCGACCAGGTCGCTGGCTGCGAGGTCGAAGAAAACGGGTCGATGGCACTGAAGAGGGTGCGGCGGGAAAGCGGCCGGCCCGCCACACCCCTTGGCGTCTGGTTCGAGCATCACCCTGTGCCGGCTACAGCAAGGCCTCCATTTCACCTACTAGCCGACGCATTCTCTCCATGGTATCGGGCCCGATCCTGTTGCCTTCCTTCACGAACAGCTCGGAGAGCTCGTCCAGTTCGCTCTGCGTGAGGTCCTCCTCAACCATGGGAAAGAAGACCTGGTCCTCACGATGGATATGATGCCTGATCAGGGACGTGAAGGAGGACAGGTTCTCCAACATGATCGTGATCTGGGCGTCCTTGCCCTTGGAATAGCCGTCCAGGGCGGCGGCCATCTCGTTGAGGAACTCCCGGCCCCGCTCGTGCTGATACCTCAATGCCTCGATCTGGCCGTCAAGCTCGCTCTTGTGCTTCTCGGCCAGGCGGCCGAACATTAGATACTCTTCCTTGAAATGGTGATACTTGTCGACGAACGAGCGGCCGAAGTCCACCGCCTTTTCGAAGAACTGAGCCGGAGGGTTGATCCCTTGCTCCATCTTCTGCGTCGCCAAGCGAAAATTGTCGAGGCCCTGCCGGATGAGGCGGTGTTCGTCCATGAGCATTTCCGTCGGATTCATGGGGTCCTCTCCCTTCGTAGGATTGTTCCTCGCAGACCATGGCTTCGACGCGAAGGTGGAAGCATAGGTCCGGGGCGCAAGAACTGGCGATGAGCGTTGCCTCAAGTATAGTCCTATCAGCGCTCGGCGGGAAACGCCCGGGAGCCTGACCCCCGGGCGACGAACCAGCATTCCGGGCCCGTTGCCCTTGCCGTCGAGGGTCGGGCCGCCTTCAATCGCTCCTGCGAACGGTCTTGAGTTAGGCGGCTGGGAGACTTGTTGTCCGAGCTGAAGGGCGCGCGCTACTCCGGGATATTCCCCTCCACGCACTCCACGTCCACGTCCGGCGGCTCCCCATCCCAGCGTGGCAGCATCATGGTAACGCCGTGTGCCCCTATTGGCCCTTAGTCTTGCCGCCGGACCAGCCTTCGCGCCGGATGACAATGCCCCACACGAGCAGCAGGACAACGAGGGTCGGACCGGCAAGAAACATGACGCGCCACCCGTTCGTAGCAACGCTCCACGCCGCGCCAGCAGCCGCCCCCGCGATCATGACGAGGACCCACTGAGCCCTTGATTGGATCTTTGACAGCAGCGCAATCACGCGCAGGTGGGGCCCGGGTGCTTTCCCCAGGGTGGCCACGACCCAGCGACTGACGCCCCTCGGGAAGACGAGCAAGACCACGGCCGCCCCCGCTAGAACCACCTCACTCCAAGATTGGGTCGCGATGGCTGTCGCTAGGAGTAGCAGCACAAGCGCCAAACAGACAGGAAGCCAAAGCTCAGTCCATGCGGGAGGCCGGCCCAACTTAATGTCATCCTCCTGAGACGCAGCCAGTGAATGCCCTGGTAACCAGAACAGGCGCTGCTCCACAGGCCGCAGGATTCCTCAATTCCGCGCGTCCAGCTATAGCGACGGCTGCGGCTGAAGCACCAGTCACGCACCGCCCCGTCGGACTTGCCGCCCAATCCGCCACGGCCAATGCGAAGTCCTCAAGTCGCTCGAATCCCGGAGGTAGCTCGAATTGTTGGTGCTCTATAATATACCGGACGATCCAAGCGTACACCAATCCTTTGACGAAGGCGTCAGGCACCTGGAAAAGCATTCGCGCCAACGGCGAATCGAAATCGGGGTTGAGTATGAACGCCAACAAGGGGTTGTTGGCGGGAAGCACTTCCTCCTACAGCCGCATGATGCTTCCCCCGTCCACGACGAGGGTCTGGCCCGTGACGAAGTCCGCCCCTTCGACGAGGCTGAGCACGGCCTGTGCGATGTCATCGGCGGTGCAGACACGAGCCAGGGGAGTGCCCCGCGCGACGCTTTCCTTCAGTGCCTCGTAATCCGTGAGTTCGGGGCGTGCCGAATGCCAGCGCGTATCGATGAATCCCGGAGCGACGCAGTTGACGCGCACCTCCGGCGCGAATGCCCGCGCAAAGGCCATCGTGAGGTTGATGACGGCGGCCTTGGATGCGCAGTAGGCGATGGAACTGCCTGCGCCCCGGATGCCTGCTACCGAGGAGAGGTTGACGATGCAGCCGCTGCCCCGCTCCCTCATGTGCGGAACCACGGCCCGCGAGCAGAAGAACACTCCCTTGACGTTGACCGCCAGAATGCGGTCCCACATGTCCTCGGTCAGACCCTCGAGGTCCCTGAAGTCGACGAAGTGGGTGATGGCGGCGTTGTTGACCAGCACGTCCACCGACCCGAACCGGTCCAGAGCCTGCCTCACCATTCCCCGCACTTCGTCGTCCCGGGAGACGTCCGCGCGAACCAGCAGCACCTGGGCCCCCAGCGCCTCGGCGTCGGCCGCCGTCTGCTGCGCCTCGGCCTCTGAACGCGAGTAGTTGACGACGACGTTGGCCCCCCGTCTGGCCAGCTCCAGGGCGGTGGCCCGGCCTACCCCTACCGCCGACCCCGTGACTATGGCTGCCTTCCCCTCGATCTTCACGTAACCTCTCCTTCCATCTGGATTGAGTCTTGCCTTGGCCCGGTGCCGTCAGCCCGGCGATGGTCCCGGCGGCGGATGCGCTATGATGACCGCGTGCGACAGGGCAGATCCTACCCGTACCCGGTCCTCGCCGTCGGCGTCGCCGCCGTTTCCTGCGCGGCCGTCCTCATCCGGGAGGCGCAAGCTCCCGCCCTCGTGATCGCGGCCTATCGACTGGGACTGGCCGCAGTGCCAGCCGGCGCCCTTGGCCTGGCGGCCGGCCGTCAGCGGGCGTCTCAGGAGGGCCCGCCTGCGTGGCCTCTGCTGGCGGGCGCATTCCTTGCGTTGCACTTCGGCTTCTGGATCGCCTCGCTCCAGCAGACCTCGGTTACCACGTCGGTGGTGCTGGTGACGACGAACCCGCTGTTTGTGGGACTCGCCTCGCCGTACGTGCTGGGCGAACGGGTGCCAGCGGCGACGTGGCTCGGCATCGGTCTGGCGACAGCGGGGGCGGCATTGATGGCCGCCGAGGACGCAGGCGAGGGCCTGGGGACGGTGGTGGGCGATCTGTACGCACTGCTGGGGGCCGTCTTCGGAGCGGGCTACTTGCTGGCTGGACGGCTGGCCCGGCCGCAGATGTCGTGGGCGCGATACATCGGCGTCGTCTATCCGGTGGCGGCCGTGTTGCTGCTGTTCTCGGTGCTCGTCGCGGGAGAGTCGTTCACGGGCTACAGCACAAAGACGTTCGTGATGTTCGTCCTGCTGGCGCTTGTGCCGCAGCTCGTCGGCCACTCCGCCATCAACTGGGCCCTGGCCTACGTTCCCGCTGCCCTGACGGCGGCGGCGATTCTGGGGGAACCGGTGGGGGCAACCGCTCTCGCTGCCCTCATCCTGAAGGAGATGCCGAGCGGCCTTGAGGTCGCGGGAGCACTGCTGGTGCTGGCAGGCGTCTATGTGGCGATGCGCCGTGGCCGTGTACCCGCTGCGGGGCTCGGCTGAGAAAGCGCTCACCCTCCAGACCTCCGGCATGCCCGGCTCTCATCCTATTCAGAGCGGTGTCCGACGTCAACGATGGCGGCACTCTGTCTGCGAAGGTCCCGACCAATGTGGCCGGAGGTGCTGTGGACTCGGGCTGAGGGCAGGCGATGCCCGCGACGGCCGCCCCTGGTAGAATCGGATCGATGGCGCTGATTCCCGTGGACGACGCGCCCCGGCGGGTCAACTGAAGCCGAGGGGGACGACATGGCTGCGAAGGCTGCGGCCTACCAGTCCGCAGATCGCCCTCCGCGGCGCCCGTTGATCGCCGTCTTCACGGCTTCTCATCGCCAGAGCGCAGGGACACCGTTCGTGAGGTTGGCTGCCCGGAGGCATGAGTGGGGGCCGCGGATAGTGTACGATAATCACTTGATGGAGCCGCGCATCCGGTACGTGCACACCGTCGACGGGGTGAGCATGGCCTCTTGGACGCCGGGGGAAGGGTTGCCCCTTGTGCACCCGCCGGTCCTTGTCTGGCACCATGCGCAGCTCGCCCTGAATACCGATCGTCCACTCGCTTGGGCTCGCTCGATCTTGCAAGAGTCCTGTCAACGTACACGAAGGAGAAAACGATGCCTTGGGAAGATGTAAAGCACGTGTTTCGTCCTGAAACTGTCCACATGGGCGTCATGAGGGTGGACCCGGAGAAATGCACTCGACCTCGCGGCTCTGACTGTCGGTTGTGCTTCGAGAACTGCCCCTTCAGGGTCTGGGAGATGGTAGGGGAGAGGGAAGTCCCCCGCAAGAAAGAGGCGTACGAGTGCTTTAGCTGCTACAACTGCATGGTGGCCTGCCCGCGGGACGCCCTCTCGATTGCCGAGCCGTACCACGTGGACGAGGGCTTTTACGCCACCGAGCCTCACCCCCTGCCGGCCAAGATGCCCCTTGAGCCACGTGACGCCGACGGGAATCCCGACGAGTGGAATGCGGTCGAGCGGGCGGTGCTCTACCGTCGTAGCGTTCGAAACTTCAAGGAGGATCCGGTGCCCGAGCCTCTTATCAGGAGGGTGTTGGAGGCGGGCCGATTCGCCCCCAGCGCCGGGAACTGTCAGCCCTGGAAGTTCGTTGTCGTCACGGACAAGGCCCTCATCACGGAGATGAACGAGGCGATCTACAACGTGCTGAACGGCATGTACAACCTGTACAAGCACGACGAGCTGGTGAAGAACCTGGTTCCCATGTATGAGGCCAACCCGGATCCGGGTCTGTATGATCCTCGCATCATCCTCGGTGGGCTGGGCAGCATCTCCAGAAGATCTCTGCCGCCTCTCCTGAATGCCCCTGTGGTGATCTTGCTGGCGGGCGACCAGCGCGCCATCAGCGGCCCCGAGATCAACATAGGCATCTGTGGCCAGAACATGATTCTGGTGGCCAACTCCCTGGGTATCAGGTCCTGCTGGGTAGGATTCAGCCAGGCGCTCAACATGGTGCCTCCCCTCAGGCAGAAGCTTGGCATCGTGGATCCCTGGATGGTCAGTTCCGCGGTCGTTCTCGGGTACCCGAGGTTCAAGCAGGATGGCCAGGTGCCGCGGGAGTTCCGGCCCATCGCCTGGTTCCGGGAGGGCTCCGGGTCTCCCGAGATCGAGGAGTAGGCCGGCAGCACTCGATCGTGCGCGGCGGGGCAATACCTATCGTGACTGCCTGTAGGGGAGGTGTTCATGATTCAGTCCATCGACGCGTTCCTTGCCTACTTTGGGGCCGTCAACCGGCGGGCCTTGCGCGATATCGCTGCGTTGCCGTCAGAGGCTGACGGATGGAGGCCGGCGACCGGAGAAGGTGAGGCGGCGTGGAGCATAAACGACCTCGTCGGGCACATGGCCATGTCCCGGCTGTACTTCGCCAGCGCCTATCGAGCGGAGGGGTGGACCTTCCCGCCACCGCCGGACGTGAGCTCGCGCGACAAGTGGGAGACGGCCCTCACCGAGAGCGCCGACCAGCTGCACCGCCTCCTCGAGGGTACGCCCGACGCCTGGCTCACGCGAAAGATAGAGATGATCGATACCCCACGCGCTCTATCTGGCTGGCGTGTCCTCATGATGATGGTCGAGCACGACATCTATCATCGCAGCCAAATCGACACGTACGCAGGGCTCAACGGGTGGGAGGTTCCGCAGATCTACGGGCGCAGCGCCGAGCAGATCGCCGCTCTTCAGGAGGCCCAAAGGGCGAAATACGGATCGTGACCTTGCCGTCCACAACACCGGACCGAGCGTGGCTGTGCCCGCGGCGACATCTTCCTCGATGCGGGCATCGAGCACCGCTGGATGGACCTGTGCTTCCGCCGCGGGCAGGGCTGGCGAGGGAAAGCCCAACGTCCGACTATTTACGTGGAGGACAAATGGGCAGAAGAGCCGCCCGCAAAGCCGCCGCGCCTGAGCCCATCGACCTGTCCCAAGAGCGGGCCAGTCGGGCTGCCGAGGCGCAGATAGGAGAGGCCATTCGGCGCTCAGTGGCGCGCCTCGTCGGCACCGTCGCCGCCCGATGGCGGGGCCACGAGCCGGAGGTCGCCATCCTGGCGACGATAACGCTTGTCCTGGCCGTCGCTGGCGCCTTCGCCGGCGCCGATCTGCTCTTCACTCTGCTGGTCGTGCTCGTCGCGCTGGTGACCGTCTGGTCACCCTGGCGACAGCCCAACTAGCATCTACCCTCCTCGTTTCTCAGTACGGCCCCCCAGCACCTTATCGTCCACCTCCGACCAGCCGGCGCCGCACGAGCACCAGGCCGGCGAAGGGGAGCGCCAGCCCACCGCCGACGAGCAGCCACGTGACGGGCAAGCTCGACGATGAGGCCCGCGAAGCAGAGGCGTCCGCTCCGCCGGTCCCCTCCTCGAGCGCCGACAGGCGCGAGTCCAGGTCATCGAGCTGCGCGTGGAGATCGGCGTTCTCCGCCTCCAGCGACTGGATGCGGGCGGCCTGTTCCTGCGACAGCTCGTACTGCCCCTGGATGGCGGCCAGGGCGACGCCGTCGGCGTCGACGGTGGTGATGTGGGTGTCGTCCTCTAGCATCTACCCTCCTCGTTTCTCAGTACGGCCCCCCAGCACCTTATCGTCCACCTCCGACCAGCCGGCGCCGCACGAGCACCAGGCCGGCGAAGGGGAGCGCCAGCCCACCGCCGACGAGCAGCCACGTGACGGGCAAGCTCGACGATGAGGCCCGCGAAGCAGAGGCGTCCGCTCCGCCGGTCCCCTCCTCGAGCGCCGACAGGCGCGAGTCCAGGTCATCGAGCTGCGCGTGGAGATCGGCGTTCTCCGCCTCCAGCGACTGGATGCGGGCGGCCTGTTCCTGCGACAGCTCGTACTGCCCCTGGATGGCGGCCAGGGCGACGCCGTCGGCGTCGACGGTGGTGATGTGGGTGTCGTCCTCGCCCACGCCGAACGCCGCGTAGAAGTCCTGGGCCATGGGGCCGATGTGGCGGATGGAGGGGTCCTGGCTCTCCAGGTTCCAGGTCTCGATGGGGATAGACGCGAGGCGGTCCAGGATGTCCTGGCCGTCCGTCGGCTCGAAGTTGGCCTTGAGGTCGCGGTCGCTGATGCTCGACCAGGAGCCGCCGCCGGCGGCCAGCGTCACGCCCGCCGTGGGGTTGCCGCTGCCGTCGATGGCGGAGACGAAGCGGACGCCGCCCGTCGCGCGCGCGCTGAACTCGTCGTTGGCGGTAGAGGCGAAGTCAAAGTCGTTGTAGTCCGCCCAGACGAAGGCGCCGTGATGGTTGGCCTTGGCCCGGTTGCCGCCGGCGAAACTCGTGAGGCCGCCGGCGGTGTTCTCCCGGCCCCCCGCGACCGTCGAGTCCTCGCCGCTGGCAGTGTTACCGGAGCCGCCGCCGATGGTCGCGGAGTAGCCGCTGGCGGTGTTGCTCTCACCGCCGCCGACGGTGGCCTCCTGGCCGCTGGCGGCGTTGCCATAACCCCCGCCGACGGTGGCAAGTATCGCGGTCGCGTCGTTGGACTTGCCGCCGCCGATGGTCGCGGGGTAGCCGCTGGCGGTGTTGCTCTCACCGCCGCCGACGGTGGCCTCCTGGCCGCTGGCGGCGTTGCCATAACCCCCGCTGACCGTCGAGTCCTCGCCGCTGGCAGTGTTACCGGAGCCGCCGCCGATGGTCGCGGAGTAGCCGCTGGCGGTGTTGCTCTCACCGCCGCCGACGGTGGCCTCCTGGCCGCTGGCGGCGTTGCCATAACCCCCGCCGACGGTGGCAAGTATCGCGCTCGCGCTGTTGGCGAAGCCCCCGCCGACACTGGCGTAGGGCTGGTCTGACGTGGTGCCGGCATTGTCCCCCGCACGGTTGCCGCGGCCGCCTCCGACAGTGCCGTAGTCGTCGGTCACGCGGTTGGTGTAGCCCCCGCCCCCGCCGCCACTTATCGTGGCGCCCGCCGCTCCCGAGGTGACGGCGTTGGCGCTGTACCCCCCGATGACGTCGGGGCTGGAGGCGGGCTCCAGGCGCAGGGCACGGCTGCCGTTGACGTGCAACTCCAACGCCCGGTTGTCCGTGGTGCCCAGGAAGTTGGTGCCGGGCGTGGTGCCAGCATTGCCGGTGGTGCTCCAGAAGAGCGTGGAGTCCACGCTGAACTCGTGGTCCGTCAGATCGAGACCGTACCCCGCCGTATAGGAAGGGCCCGGTGGCCCCTGGGGGCCTTCGGGTCCTTGAGGGCCGGTGTCTCCCGTGTCACCCTGCGGCCCTTGCGGGCCCTCGGGACCCTGGGGACCCTCAGGCCCCTCCGGCCCTTGTGGGCCCGTGTCTCCCGTGTCGCCCTTCGGGCCCTGTGGCCCCTGTGGGCCCTGAGGCCCTGTGTCCCCCTGGTCACCCTGCGGGCCCTGTGGCCCCTGTGGGCCCTGAGGCCCTGTGTCCCCCTGGTCACCCTGCGGGCCCTGTGGCCCCTGAGACCCTGTCTCCCCCTGGTCACCCTGCGGCCCCGCCGGCCCCTGTGGGCCCGTGTCTCCCGTGTCCCCCTTGGACCCTTGCGGACCCTGAGGCCCGGACTGGTTCCAGGAGATCGGGGTCTCCCATGCCCGGCAGTCGCTAGGGCCGCTGACGATGCGCAGCCACCCCCACCACCAGCCAAAGCTCTTATAGCACCCGTTGATGACATTGTCACCGCCCGAGCTGTACACCCTCGTCACCGCTACCGCACCGACGACGGCTAAGCCCAGGACGGCGGCAAGGAGCAACATACGGGTCGATCGGAATGTCGCGGACATGGTTCTACCTCCCATACTCTGAACCGGCGCCGAGCAGTGCGGACACAAAGAAGACCCCGACCCTTCTGCGGCCGGGGCCTGCCACGCTAGAGCTAGTAAGCCGACGCTGGCCGCGTCGGGGCTCGGCATGCGGGGCCGTCGGTGTTACCAGGACCGGCGCTCCCTTCGTGCGCACAGTCGCAGACTACTCCCAGGCGGAGGGATTGTCAATTGTCATCTGAATGGAAGGAACGGCTTCGGCCGGCCCGCCGGTGGGCGTTAGCCAGGTCGCAGGCGAAGAGGTGGGCGGTCATCAGGATCGCCGCCTTTGTGACTGGAGTTCGTGCTTCCGCGGCCACTTAGAGGCTTCGTATTTCCTTCGACGCTATGCCGCTGACCGCCGTCAGAAGCAGCGCCAGGACGCAGAAAGCCGCGATGGCATGGGGCGTCCCCAGAAACTGGCTGGCGACGAACCCCATGACCAGGGAGCCGAACGGGTTCAGGCCCATTGACATCGTGTACAGCGATAGCACTCGGCCGCGGTATTCGTCATGGACGTGCAGTTGGAGGAGCGTCTGGTTGAAGGTGGAGAATACCACCAGCCCCATGCCGCCCATGATCAGAAGGAAGAGCGAGAGGGTGTAATCGCGGGAGAAGGAGAAGGAGAGGATCATCGTCATGTAGACCAGCAGCGCGACGCTCCCTATCGCCCCCTTGTAGCGGATATCGGCGAAGGATGCCACCGCGAGCGCGCTGATGAGCGAACCGATCCCGACCCCCGTCTGGAGCCACCCGTAGCCCGTGGAGCCGACGTGCAGGTAGTTCTTCGCCATGAGCGGCACCAACTGTAGGTAGGGGTAGATGAGCATGCTGGGGATGGCCTGCAGCAGGATCAGGCGCAGCAGCAGCCGGTGGTGGAGCAGATAGGCCGCCCCCAGGCGCACGCTGGTGAGCACCGGCTCCCTCTCCGGGGGGGCTGACTGGTTCAGTCGCAGCGGTATGAGGCTCAGCGTGGCTGCCATGAAGAAGAAGAACTGACCGAAGAACGCCGACGAGAGGTTGTAGGCCAGCATGAAGCCGGCGACTCCCGGCCCCACCACCCGTGCCATGTTCATCACCATCGCGTTGAGGGCGATGGCGTTCGGTAACTGCTTCACCCCCACCGCGTCGTAGACGAGGAACTGGCGCACTGGGTTGAAGATGCTGCTGGAGAGCCCGCTGACGAACGCCACGATGTAGAGCTGCCACATTGCGACGTGGCCGGTGAGGATGAGAATGGCGAGAGCGAGGGCTGCCAGACCGTTGACCGCGGAGGCGATGCCGGCCAGTACTCGGCGCTCCAGCCGCTCCGACAGCGCGCCGGCGAAGGGGGAGATGAACAGGATGCTCGTGCCGCGGAGGAACTGCACCAGGCCGAGCTGGAAAGGAGAGTTGGTGAGCTCGGCGACGAGCCAGCCCTGACCGATCTGGCCCATCCACTGGGCGAAGCTGGCGCCCACCGTGCCGCCAAGCAGGTACCGGAAGTTGACGACGGCCAGGGAGCTGAACGCCTGCGCCATTCGCGACTCAGCGGTGACGGGGGTTGGCCCAGCCGCGGCTACCGGCGCAGCCGATTCCGGTGTCTTCACCCGTGTACTCCCACTGCGAACGAGCCTTGCGCCTCATTCTACTCTCGCTCACGTTAAGGGGAAGGTCGGAGCTCATCCGTGGCCCGCACGGCACGACGACTTCGTGGTGATACGGCGCAGTGAGCCTCGCCGGGCTAGCCATGAGTCGAGAAGTAGGAGACGCTGGTATGGGCCGTCGGCAACGCGGACGAATCCCAGGGGCACGCCCATGGGTGGGCTCCTGTGCTGGGGCGCCGGACTCGCTACATCTGGGCGGCGAACTTTGGTGGCTCCGCCCCAGCCCGGTGCGGGGCGTGCTCCGACTGAGGCGGACGTGTAAACTGGTACCAGCGGGCTTCGCAGGTGGCGCTTGCCTGGCGCATCCGTGACTTGTCTGGGAAGGACACTGGCGTGACTGATCCTCTTGCCAGCCGCATCAAACATCTCGCTGCCGAAACGGGCGCGGCCAAGGTGGGTATCGCGTCTACCGAGGCCCTGGCCGGCCCGCCCACGGCCGACGCATCCCGAGTCGTGCCGGGCGCCCGGTCGGTGGTGAGCTTCCTGGTCGTGGAGCCCGAGGGGGCGGTCCTCAAGTACCTGGCCAAGGAAGACCCCCAGGAGTACCGGGACCACTTCTACGAGAACATCCAAACGCTGGGACGTGTCGGCCTGGCCGTGGCGGAGGCTCTCCGCGGCGAGGGCTTCCGCGCTGAGGCCATCTCCCCCAACGGCGTCTACGAGCCCGGATCGAACGTGGTGAAGGGGCTCATCCCGCCCTTCTCGCATCGCTATGCGGCGGTGGCCGCTGGCCTGGGAGCGATCGGCTGGAGCGGCAACGTGATGACGCCGGAGTACGGCGCGCGCGTCTACCTCTCGTCCGTTATCACTGACGCCGAGCTGGAGCCCGACAGGCCCCTGGAGGAGAACCCCTGCGACCACTGCAACATCTGCCTCAAGGCCTGTCCCGGCGTCTTCATGAGCTGGGACGAGTCGGTCTCGTTCACGCTCGGGGGGCGCGAGATCACTCACGCGAAGAGGGGGATGCACGCCCGCTGCGCGATCAGTTGCGGCGGCTTCTCCGGCCTCAGCCGCGACCGCCGGTGGTCGACCTGGGCGCCCAGTCGCGGCGCGATCCCGGAGGACGACGGCGAGCTGCTGCGGGTGCTGGCCCGTCTCGCGGCCGAGCACGGTCGGCGCAGCACCGAGAGGCCCGAGCTTCCCAACTTCGTCCGCCTCTCTATGGATGTCGCGGGCTACGACCGGCCCGGCATTCTGGCCCGTACCCGCCACGACACGGCCGTGACGTGCGGCAACTGCGCCATCGTCTGCTTCGAGACGCTACAGCAGCGGGCGAAGGCCCTCAAGCTCCTCCTCCACTCGGGTGTGGTCGTAGAGGATGAGGAGGGCCGGGTGCGGGTCATGTCCGCGGAGGAAGCGCGTCGCCATCAGGTCGAGTACGCGTAGCCCCCCTCAAAGCCCTCGAAGCCACCCGGTGGCACACAGCAATTGAGCTCTAGCTGCCAGGCGTGCTTGTCGACGTCGCTGCCGCCGTGGGCGCAGGTGTCGGGGTGCTGGTTGCTGCGGTGGTTGCGGTAGGTGGGGGCGTGCTTGTCGATGTCGGTGTCGCCGTGGGCGCGGGTGTCGGGGTTTCGGTCGCGATGGTGATTGTGGGTGGCGGTGGTGGTGGCGACGGCGGGGGCGGGGGCGGCGTCACGATTACTGGTGCCGACGTCGCCGTGGGCGCAGGGATCGGGGTGCCGGTTGGTGCTGTGGTTGCGGTGGGAGGGGGCGTGCTGGTTGACGTGGGTAACGGCGTGGGCGTAGGCGTGCTGGTTGGCGTCGGCGTTGCTGTGGACGTAGGTCTGGCAGTCTTGGTGGCAGTGGGCGTGTTCGTCGACGTCGGCGTCGCTGTGCGTGTAGCTGTGGGGCTGCCGGTGGTAGTAGCGGTCGGCGTGGCACGGGGCGTGCTTGTCGGCGCGGGCAGGCTGGTACTGTTGGACAGCCGCGAGAGGAAAGAGAAAGACGGCAGGACGCGAATCTCCGCGCCTCTTGCAGGCCGCTGCAAGAACCAGGTCGCGAGCGCACGGCTCATGAAATTCGACGGCCGGTTGGCGGACACGTAGCTCTTGCCCCTTACGAGTGCATCCCCCTTTGCTTCGTCGAAGACGATTGGGATGGTCTGACTCCACCACTCCCCCGGCACCGTGCGCTCGACCTGGAAGTGCAGGTGAGGTCCCGCGTGGCCGTCGTCACCGCAACTGAGGCCGCTGCTTCCGGAGTAGGCTATGGCACGCCCCTGAGCCACCAGTGCTCCCTCCTGCACGAGCGCGCCCTGATAGTCGATGTGCAGATACAGCGCGGAGGTGCCATCGCCGTGGTCGATGAGGATGTGGTTGGCGCGCTCCCGGTAGGCGGAGTCGCACCCACCCACCCGCTCGCTGTCGCGGACCATCGAGACGCGGCCGCCCCGTGCCGCCAGTACGAGCCCATACTTCAGGTCGAAGTCCCAGGCATCTAGCGACTGGTGGGTGGGGCCCTGGTGCGCGGCCTGGGTCACCGTGTGGCTGACGTCCGCCGGCCAGGGCAGCCGGTAGCCCGGCGGCGCGGGGAACGCCGGCTCAGGGCCCTCGATCAAGTACTGGCGAATGTCCAGGAGCTTGTGGAGCAGTCGGGACAGCTCCGGGAGCGCGGGCTGCGGGTCACGGAACTGGCCCAGGTCGATGGTGGTACCAGCGCCCATGACCAGGGGCGTCAGGCAGAGCAGAACCCAGAGCGGGAGAAACCTAGAACGGAAGACGCGTCCCAGCAGTCCTCACCTCCGTCCCGGCCGACCGGTCGCGCCCTCGCCTGAGCGCGAGGCAGTCTCACTCCCGCCGCAGCAGATTGAGCCATATCCTTTATCGGCTGGAATGCATGGCGACGTGATGCGCTGTCGTTGCCAGGTGGTCCTCAGACGAACCTGACTGTGCTCATCCGTCTTTCGCTTGGGACACGTCCACGTAGCCCCCATTTCCGCCGCAAACGCGCGGGGGTGGCGGTCAAGGCGGCCCCTTCAGCCCCTACCTCTCCAGTCCGAACGGCTCTATCCGCATCGGTGGTCGCCTCGAATAATGGGCGCAAGACCTCGATTGGGAGATCGGCGCGAGGAGGTAAGGGGATGCCCAAAAGCGCAAAGCACGGCCCTGACCGGGCCTGGGAAGAGAGGTACCGGGACATCTGGCGTTGGGACAGGGTCGGCTGGGGCAGCCACTGCGTCGACTGCTATCCCACCAACTGCCCCTACCGGGTCTACGTGCGGGACGGTGTCGTCGTCCGTGAGGAGCCCGCAGCCACCTTCGAGACGGTGGAGGAGGGCGTCCCCGACATGAACCCTGCGGGTTGCCAGAAGGGCGCCTCCTGGAGCCAGATGCTCTACGGCCAGGAGCGCGTGCTCTACCCGTTGCGCAGGGCTGGCGAGCGGGGTGAGGGCAAGTGGCAGCGCGTCTCCTGGGACGACGCGATGACTGAGATCGCCGATGCCATGCTCGACGCTATCCAGGAGTCGGGCCCCCAGTCCATCGTGCGACTCGGCACGCCCGGCGAGGGCGGCACGCAGACCATAGCCCTTGCCGGCACCGTTCTCAGCCGTCTGGGAGCGACGGCTACCGACGTTCAGTCGGAGATAAACGACTTCAATCCGGGCCTGTATGCCACCTTCGGCCGCTTCGACCCGGCGCCCAGCAGCGACGACTGGTTTCACTCGGAGCTGCTGCTCATCTGGGCCAACAACCCCGCCTACAGCGCCATCCCCTGGTACCACTTCATCGTCGAGGCCCGCTACCACGGCAGCGAGGTCGTTACCATCGCCCCCGACTACAGCCCCTCCGCAATCCACGGCGACTGCTTCGTGCCGGTGCGCATCGGCTCCGACGCCGCCCTGGCCCTCGCCATGTGCCGCGTTATCGTCGACGAGGGGCTGATGGACGAGCCCTTCGTCCGCGAGCAGACGGACCTGGGTCTGCTGGTGCGGACCGACAACGGCCGTTTCCTTCGTCAGGGTGATGTCCAGGAAGGCGGCTCCGACACCGTCTTCTCTCTCTTCGATTCCGCCGCCGGCCGGATCGTCGAGGCGCCGCGCACCCTTGACCTGGGTGCCCTGGAGCCGGCCCTCGACGGGAGCTATCGCGCCTCGCTGGCGGATGGCTCAGTCGTGGAGGTGGCGCCGGCCTTCGTCCTCCTGCGGCGCCGACTGCAAGACTACGCGCCGGAGGACGTCTCCGACCTCTGCGGCGTCCACCCGGATACGATCCGTGACTTGGCCCGCAAGGTGGCGAAGCGTTGCACCCGTATTCTCCTGGGCTGGACGTTGGGCAAGTCCTACCACGGCGACCTGATGGAACGGGCCCTGTGCCTGGTGCTGGCCCTCACCGGCAACTGGGGCAAGAAAGGCGCAGGCACCCGCAGTTGGGCGGTCGGCATGTTCGACGGTCTGTTCCTGTCGCTCGCCAAGCCCCGCGTCGGTCAGGACGCCACTCGCGAGATCGTCAAGGGCCAGCAGGCGATGCTCTCCGCCGCGCGGGCGCAGGACCCTACCCTTACCGAAGAGATCGCCGTTGCGGAGATGGGCTACGCCGGTGCCCGAATGGGCGGCAACGTCCCGTCCGCCTTCTTCTGGTACCACCACTGCGGCTATCGGGAGGTGTGGAACCGGCCGGAGTGGAACGACCCCTCGATGCGCCGTCCTTTCGACGACTACCTGCGCGAGGCGATGGAGAAGGGCTGGTGGCAGGGTAGCGTGCAGCCGCCCCCCGACACGCCGCCCCGCGTCATCTTCGAGATCGGCGGCAACGTCTTGCGGCGCCAGCGAGGCGGCCAGCGGATGCTGCTGCAGCACCTCTGGCCCAAGGCTCGTCTCATCGTCTCGGTGGACTGGCGCATGTCCACCACCGGTCTCCACTCGGACATCGTTCTGCCCGCCGCCCAGCACTACGAGAAGCAGAATATCCCTTACACGACGCCCGATGTGATGAACCTTACCTTCTCCGACCGCGTCGTCTCGCCGCCGGGCGAGGCCCGCTCCGAGTGGCAGATCACCCTCATGCTGGCGAAGAAGGTGTCCGAGCGGGCGAAAGCGCGGGAGATGGTGGAGATACCGTCGCCCATGGGCGTGCCCATTCGCCTCGACACCCTGTACGAGGACATCACGTTTGGCGGCGCCCTGGCGGACGACGATGCTGTCTTCGACGAGATGGTGCGCGACTCGGCGCTGATGGGGAACATACCGCTGGACACCACCCTGGAGACGTTACGGGAGAAGGGCTGGGTGCGCTTCACGGGCTGGGGCCGCTCTCCCATGGCGCTGGCTCAGGCCTCGGACCTGCTCCCGAACGAGACCCACTCCCCCTTCCGCTGGCAGACCGAGAAGAAGGAGCCCTTCCCGACGCTCACCCGTCGCGCCCAGTTCTACATCGACCACGAGTGGTTCCTGGAGGCGGGAGAGGAGCTACCGATGCACAAGGAGGCGCCTGCCCACGGCGGCAACCATCCTTTCCAGATCACCGGCGGCCACCCCCGCTGGAGCGTCAACGCCATGAACATGACGAATCGCGTCATTCTGGGCACACAACGCGGCGGGCCCACTGTCTACGTCAACGATCGCGATGCCGCCGCCCGCGGCATCGAGGACGGGCGGGACGTGCGCGTCTTCAACGACGTATCGTCGGCCGTGGTGGAGGCGCGGGTGACGCCGGCCGTGCGGCCCGGGCAACTGATCATGTACAACGGCTTCGAACCCTACCAGTTCGATGCCTGGACGGGCTTCTCCAACGTAGAGCCGGGGATGGTCAAGTGGCTCCACTTCGCCGGTGGCTATGGCCATCTGCGCTATCGAGCGCTCCACTGGCAGCCGGTACCAATCGACCGCGCCGTCCGTGTCGATATCGCTCCCGCCTAGGGTGAGGCCGGCCATCTCTGCCGTTGTGCGTGGCTAGGGTGGCTGACCCTGCCTGAGTGCGGACCTAGCCCACGAACACTTTGGCGTCGGCGGGGTCCTTCGACGGCGTGCGGAAGCGGACGAAGATACGGAGACCGGGGCGGCAACTGCGCCGGTCTCTCCCTCTGGCTAGCCGACTGGTTCGATGAGTGCCGGACCGTCGTTGCGGGCGTTGTTGACGAGTGGGGAGACTCGGTGGCAGGCGAGCCAATCGTCGGGGCAGGGCTGCAGGAGGGGTAGCGCCTCTGTCGCCTCGGTGACATCGAGCCCCAGCCAGAGGTCGAGCGCATCCGGGCCCAGGACGACCGGCATGCGGTTATGTATCGGGGCCATGAACTCGTTGGGGCCGCAGGTGACGATGGTGTGGGAAGTGAGCCATTCCTTGGTGGCCGGGTCACGCCAGAATGTGTAGAGCCCGGCAAGGGCAAGTGGTGCGCCGTCGGCCCGGTAGATGTAGAGCGGCACCTTTGTGCCCGGCGCCCTCCGCCACTCATAGAAGCCCGACGCGGGAATCACGCACCTGCGGTTCTTCACCAGGCTCTTGAAGGACGCCTTCTCCATCAGCGTCTCCGACCTGGCGTTGAACATCCTCGCCCCGATGCTTCGCTCCTTGGCCCACACGGGAATCAGGCCCCACCGCGACTCCTCGATGTGGCGGCCATCGTCGTGGGCGCGGACGATGAGGTCCATCTCGGTCGGGGCGATGTTGAACCTGGGCCGCACCTCAGTATCGTGGAAGCCCACCAGCCCGAAGTACTCCCCGTAGTCGTCCATCCGGTCACGGACGATGCGGCCGCACATGGCGAGAATCCCTCACTTCTAGAGGATCTTGCTGAGGAAGCTGCGCGTCCTTTCGTGCTGCGGCGCTTCGAAGAACTGGCGAGGGGGCCCGTCTTCCAGGATCTGTCCTTCGTCCATCAGCGACATGCGGTCGGCCACCTCACGGGCGAAGCCCATCTCGTGGGTGACTACGATCATGGTCATTCCTTCGGCGGCCAGCTCTCGCATGACCTCGAGCACCTCGCCCACCAGCTCCGGGTCGAGGGCTGAAGTGGGCTCATCGAATAGCATGAGCTTCGGTTGCATCGCAAGGGCGCGGGCGATGGCGACCCGCTGCTGCTGCCCGCCCGATAGCTGCGAGGGGCGAACGTCGAGCTTGTTCGCCAGGCCCACCTTCTCCAGGGCGCGGACGCCCTCCTCGACGGCGCGCTGGCGGGGGACGCCGCGGACGTGGATGGGCGCCTCGATCACGTTGCCCAGGGCCGTCAGGTGGGGGAAGAGGTTGAACCGCTGGAAGACGATGCCGATGCTGGCGCGCACGCGGGCGACGCGCGACTCGGGCTCCTCGACCAGGCGGCCGTTGACCTCTCGATAGCCCAGGAGCTGGCCGTCGATGTAGATGCGGCCGGAGTCGATCTTCTCCAGGTGGTTGATGCAGCGCAGGAGGGTGCTCTTGCCGGAGCCGCTGGGCCCGATGAGGACGAGCACCTCTCCCTTGGCCACCTTGAGGTCGATGCCGCGCAGCACCTGGAGCCGCCGAAAGCTCTTGTGTACGTCCTGCGCCTCGACCATCGGGCCAGGGTTATCGCCCATGCTCACTGACCTCTCCCCGTTGCCGCCCAGTGTATCAGGATAGCAGAAGCAGCGCGGCGCTTCACCACTCGCGGCCCCTGGTGATGGTATGCATGACGCGAGTGAAGAGCGAGGGCGCCCGCTCCGCCTCGGCGAACGCGAGCCGGGATTCCAGCTCGGCCTGCAAGACGCTGAAGGCGGTGACGATTATCAGGTACCAGATAGAGGCGACGACCAGCAGCTCCATGACCTTGAAGTTGACGGCGTAGATGAGGCGGGAAGCGTTCGCCAGCTCCACGAAGCCGATCGCGAAGGCGATGGAGGTGTTCTTCAGCATCGCGATGACCTCGTTGCCGGTGGGCGGTATGACGACGCGCAGCGCCTGGGGCAGGATGATCCGTCGCATGGCCTGAAGGTTCGTCATGCCGAGGGACTTGGCGGCGTCCATCTGCCCCGACTCAATAGATTGGATGCCCCCCCGCACGATCTCCGCCATGTAGGCGGCCTCGTTGATGCTGAAGGTGATGACGGCGGCACGGAATGGAGTCAGGAAGAGGGTGAACTCACGGCTGCCTACCATCTGGGGAAGGCCGTTCGCCACCAGCAGGAGCTGGATCAGCACGGGCGTGCCCCGGAAGAACCATACGTAGAACGTCGACGCGCTCGACAACAGTCGGTTGCTCGAGACGCGCATGACGCCGAGGACGATGCCCAGGAGGATGCCGAAGAACATGGCCAGGACGGTGACCTCGAGGGTGCCGCGGAGGCCGCGGAGGATAACGTCGTTGAAGAAGAACTCGGGGATGGCACCGCCATCGAATCTCATAGCCAACAAGGCGTCCATCGGTCCACCTCCCACGGTCTTGCGCGCTGGCGACTAGAATGGACGAGCCCCCGGCCCGTCCTGGGCGACCGGGGGCTCGAGCTCTCGCATCCAGGGGTCCTCTATTTGACGGAGCCGGCCTCGAGGCCCCACTTGGCAAGGATCTCGTCGTACTTGCCGCTGTCCATTACGGCCTGGAGAGCGCCCTCGATGGCGGTCTTCAGCTCGGTGGAGTCCTTGCGCAGGCCGATGCCGTAGGGGGCGGACTCGAACTGCTGGCCCACTACCTCGAGCTCGCCGTTCGAAAGGCGGGCGTCGTTGCCGGCGACGGGGTAGTCGGCCAGGACGGCGTCGGCGCGGCCCAGCTTAAGCTGTTCGACAGCCAGGGGGTTCAGATCGAAGGTGGCGATGTTGATGCTGTTGTCGCACTGCTCGTTCTGTGCCTGAAGCTGGTCCACCTGGATCGTGCCTACCTGGGCGGCGACGGTCTTGCCACAGAGATCGGCGAGCGTCTGGATGTTCTGAGGGTTGCCGGCCTGCACCAGGATGCCGGTACCCGCCGTGAAGTAGGGGATGAAGTCGATCTGCTGCTGGCGCTCATCGGTAATGGTCATCGACGACATGATGACGTCGAAACGCTTTGCCTGGAGAGCGCCTATAATACCGTCCCAGCCCGTGTTGACAAATTCGACTTGGACGCTTAGCTGTTCGCCGATAGCGTCGGCCAGGTCGACGTCGAGGCCCATGGCGTTCTGGGTGCCCTCCTCGAAGTACTCCATGGGCGCGTAGGCGATGTCGGCTCCGACCTGAAGAGTGCCGTCCTCTAGCTCGGGGGCGACGGCGACGGTCGCCTCGCCGGTCGCCTCGGCCGTCGTGGCGGGAGTCGCCTCCTTCTCCTCTCCCCCGCCGCAGCTAATGGCGAGCAGCGCCAGCGCAGGCATCGCCAGGAGCAAGACAAATCGCGCGAGGCGGTTCAGCGTCATGGGTTACCTCCTTGCAGGTATAATTCCGCTTGCTTCAGTCGGCCGGATTATGCCGCGCCCCCTTGCCCCTGTCAATGGCCGAAGAAGATCGCTTTGCCGTGAGCGCGGCGCGTCTCGGCTCTGGCCTGCCGCATTCGATGGGTCGCGCCTCTCCGGCTTCACCTCATCGCGCAGGGCGTGCTCACGTTCCGGCGCCTGCGACGGAGCCGGTCTTCTTGCCGGGCAGGCGCTCGCCGGGAAGGGGAGGGCTGGCGCTGTAGGCCTCCCGGACGTCAATGATTCCCAGCCTGCGTCCCAGGCTTCTCCCTATGCCGGCGAACTCGCCTTTCACCTGATAGGCCACCGGGTCCATGGTTAGCACCGCAGCGGCGATGGTGGAGCCGGGAGCCAGTGCGGCAAGTTCGTCAGCGGCGCCGCCAGCGAAGACCAACCTTGCCAGACCGGCTGGCATCAGCGACAGGGCAGGGAGGCAATCGGGGTGGCCATCGGCGTTGAGGACGGCAAGCGCCTTCGCCGCCCGCAGACGGCTGAACTTCTCCCACACCTGGACCGGCATCGCCTCCTCGGCCGGCCCGTCGCGTGACAGGCGGCGGGCCAGCCAGCGGCTGCGGGCGGCATCCAGGAGCAGGCCGGCCTGTGAGATCTTGGAGTTTCGCACTACCTCCTCTACCTCGATGACGCCGGCGCTACGGATGCCGCTGTAGGCGTTGTAGCGGACGTTTTCGCTCGACATAATGTGGTCGAAGTGGGCGCCGCTACGCTGGAATTCGACGAACCGGGCTCTGACCGTCCATGCCTGCAGGTCCGGCGCGAGCATCATGACGGCGACGCGCGGGTCGGCCTCCAGGTTGCGACGCGTCTTCCAGATCATCAGCTCCCCGAAGATGATGGTGCGCTCGTCGGCGGCCTCGAGAGAGAGGATGGGCACGACGTTGGGAATGCCCGTGGCGTCGCGGGTGGCGAGGAACTTGGGAGCGCGCGCGGCAGCGAGCGCTCTGACGGCGGCCGGGCTCAGCCTGTCCTCACGCACGCCGAGGTCGGACATGTCGTCAGTCCCGCACGGCGCCGGACCAGACGACCGGCGGCCCGCCGTCGCTTGCGGCGATGGCGGCGAGGCGCTCCATCTGCTTCCGCCCTGACAGTTCTGTATCCTCGAGTGGGTACGGCAACTGCAGGCTGCGGTACTTGGGCCGGCCGAGGTTGTTGTAGGCCAGAAGGTCCCAGCGTCGAACCGTCGGCAATCGCTCGCGGATGAAGAGGGCAAGTGCCTCGATGTTCTCTTCAGCGTCGGTATAGTCGGGTATGATGGGTGTCCGCACCCACATGGGCACGCCCCGTTCGGCGAGCGCGGCGGCATTTGCCAGGATGCGGTCAGGGTAGACGCCGGTGGCCTGGCGGTGGCGCTCCCGGTCCATCAGCTTCAGGTCGTAGAGGACCAGGTCCGCGTGGGGAGAGAGGCGCTCGTACACGCTCCAATCGGCGTAGCCACAGGTGTCGAGTGCCGTGGCGATGCCCGTGTCGCGGCACAGCCGCAGAAACGCCTCGACGAAGTCGGGCTGCATCGTTGGCTCGCCGCCGGTGACCGTGACGCCGCCCCCAGAGGCGGCATGGAACTCGGCGTCCTTTATCACCTCTGAGAGCAGCTCCTCCGGCGTCCAGCGCCGTCCGATGACCTCCAGGGCGACCGACGGGCAGGCCTCCGCGCAAAGATCACAGGGGGAGCCTGCCTGCCGGCTGAGCAGGCAGCGCTCGCGATCGATGCGCACGCCGGCCGGCGCTAGCTCTAGAGCGTCGACGGGGCAGGCGGCCAGGCAGTGGCGCGCGCCAATGCAGCGCACGTCGTGCCAGACGAGCTGCGGCTTCGGCGAAAGGCCTTCGGGGTTATGACACCAGCGGCAGCGCAGAGGGCAGCCTTTCATGAAGACCGCCGTGCGGATGCCCGGCCCTTCCTCGGTGCTGAAGCGCTGCACGTTGAAGACGGTACCGGTGGTGGGTTTCGCGGTGCCAGACGTTTCCTTTTTGGCCAGCAAGGAGTCGCGCATGAATGGTTTCCCTCGGGTCCTACACGCCGTGCGCCTCGCGGGCGATGATCTCGTCCTGGATCTCGCGGCCCAGCATGACGAAGTAGGCGTTGTAGCCCGTGACCCGCACGAGCAGGTTGCGATAGGTCTCCGGGTCGGCCTGGGCGGCCCGCAAGGTGTCGGCGTCGACGGCGTTTACCTGGAGGGCCGTTCCGCCGATGCGGCCATAGGCACGCAGGAGGCCCGCCAGCTTGGCCACGTGCTCCTCGTCCCGCAGAAGGGAGGGGCTGAGGCTTATCGTGTGGGAGGCGCCGTTGGGCGCGCTCTCCAGCCCCAGGTGTCCTACCGACTTGATGACTGCGGTCGGGCCCTGTCGGTCGCAGCCGGTGACGGGGCAGACGCCGTTGGAGAGGAACGTGCCGCGGCGGCGGCCGTCGGGGGTGGCGGCGGTGGAGGGGGCGTAGGCCACCCAGTAGTTCCACGATAGGTATCCGCCCCGGTAGCGACGCCCGGTGGCCGGCGAGCGGTGCTTGAACGCCTCCTCCGTCCAGAAGCGGGACAGCTCGCGGGCAATGTCATCGACCTCGGGGTCGTCGTTGCCGAACTTGGGGGCCCTGTAGGTCAGGGTGTGGCGCAGCTCCTCGTGCCCCTCGAAGTTGGCCCGGATGGCGGCGAGCAGTTCGTCCATGCTCACACGGCGCTCTTCGAAGACCAGCCGCTTGACGGCGGCCAGGGAGTCGACGGCGGTGGCGAGAGCGATGCCCTCGACCGTGATGTAGTTGTGGCGGGCGCCGCCGGCCGTAATGTCGCGGCCGCTCTCGGCGCAGCCGTCGACGAGGACGCTGAGGTAAGGCGTCGGCTCGAGCCCGGCGCGGATGGCGTCGGCGTCATTGCTGCAGTCGATGAGACTCTCCAGCAGGGCCTTGAGCTGCCTCTTGAAGGCGGAGAAGAACGCCGGGAAGTCGTGGAAGGAGCGGGGATCGCCGGTGCGCGGCCCCACGCGACGGCCGGTGAGCATGTCTCGTCCATCATTGAGGGTGAGCTCGACGGCCTTGGCGATGTTGAGGTTGACGTCGACCGTGCCGGAGCGGTCGCAGCCCTGGAGGGTGTTCTCGAGGCAGCCGACCGGAGCGTAGTCCCAGAGGCGGTCGGCCGGGAGCCCTTGCCACTCCAGGCCACGAATGGCGGCTTCGTCGAAGTTGAGGAGGAATGGCGAGCCCTGGGCGCGGCCGATGAGCCCGGCGACGCGGAGGAGGAGGTCGTCGGGCGTCTTCTGGTGGAGGCGGATGTTGGGCTTGGGCTCCAGCAGGTTCATCTCCTCGATGACGTCCAGCATGAGCCACGTGAGGTCGTTGCTGGCGTCCTCGCCGTCGGGCCCCGTGCCGCCGAGGGTGACGAGCTGGCCGAAGCCGGAGTTGATGCCCTGGTTCGTGCCGACGCGGCCCTGGAAATCGTACGCGTAGTTGTGCTTGAGCCAGAAGCACTGGACGAGCTCGCGCGCCTGCCCGCGGTCGATCCGGCCCGCTGCCAGGTCGTCGCGGTAGTAGGGGTAGAGGTACTGGTCGATGCGGCCCGGCGAGAGTCCCGCGCCGGGGTACGACTCGGCGGCCATGACAAGCATATGAGTGAACCAGAGGGCCTGGAGTGCCTCATAGAAGCTCTCGGCGGGCTGCCAGGGCACCCTGCGGCAGATGCGAGCGATCTCCCTCAGCTCGGCCTGGCGCTGAGGGTCGGTCTCATCGTCCGCCAGGGTCTCGGCCTCCTCAGCGTAGCGACCGGCGAGAGCGGGCACGGCCTCGCAGCAGAGCAGCAGCGCCCGCAGGAAGTCGCGCTTCCTGGCGTCTCGCTCCTGGCGCTGCATCTCCTCCAGCTCGCCGGCGATACCCCTGAACCCCATACGGAGCACGCGCGGGTAGTCGGGGATGAGATGGCCGGGCATGGCGCCGCAGTTGCCGACGCCCAGCTCGTTCAGTCGTTGAGCCTTTCGACGCCAGCGGCGGACGGCGTGGTGCCACCTCCGAGCCTCGGCGCGGGTGTGGGTCTTGGAGAGGGCAGTGTTGAAGTAGGCGCCGACGATGAGTTCGCCGTCCAGTATCTTCACCGGCAGGTGACGCTGGAGGAGCTCGCCGAAGAAGAGGGCGCGTCGTACTACCAGGGGCTCGTCCCAGAACGTGGCGGGCAGGGGCAACGTCTCGGCGGCGGCCAGCAGGCTGTCCTGAAAGCTATCGAAGAAGACGTACATCTCCGGCACGACGCCCCAGTGGTAGGGGGACCAGACCTCGTCCCAGGGAGCGCCGGAGCCGTAGGGGTGGACCTCATTCCGGAAGTAGTCGCGCTCATAGAAGGAGAAGAATTCGTCGCGCAAGCGTTGTACGCGAGCCGATAGCGACGGGGACGCCGACCAAATGGCTGCGGGGGCCAGCTCGTGGGCCGGATAGGCGCTCATGTCTCCTCTTGCCTTCTCTGTCGCTCAATCGTCATTATACCCCGCGAGTCATGGGCGACAAAGATGGCATGAGGAGCACCGCGACTCGTCGGCAGCCCCTGCACATGTGAAGGCAGCGTCCGGCCTGCTCCTGCGCCCCTGGTGGGGCCCGCCGGCGGGGCGGGCGTCGTCGCGCCCGAAGCTGAGGCCCCTGCTTCGGTCCCGGCCTCCGAAAACAGTCCAAATGGCACTTGCCGCCTTCCGATGCCGGTGCGCACCCTAGCCGCAGCCCCGTGCCCAGATGGCGGCAAGTGTCGGGCGCGGGCGCGTCTTTGTTCGTGCGGCTCCTGGTTCCTGGCTTGAAGGGAGCTCCCCCCGTTGGAAAAGAGGAGCAAGGAGGCTCTTCGGTGAAAGCAAGCTGCCCGCTCAGTCGACGCGCCTTCCTCCGCACCTGTGCGCTGGGTGCAGGCTCGCTGGTCGTGCCCGCTCTCGCAGCGTGTGAAAGCGGCGAAGGGAGTGAACCGGTGCCGACCCCGGTTCCCGTCACGCCGACGGTGCCGGCACCCAGCCCCACGCCGCCGCCCGCGGCCACATCGAAGGTCGTCCTCATCCGCACCACTGACCGAACAGAGGGCGTGCGGCGCGCCATCGACCTGGTCTCGCCGGAAGGCTTGCGGGGCAGCAGCGTCTATCTCAAACCCAACTTCAACGCCCCCTTCCCGACGCCCTGCGTCACCCATCCCGACACACTGCGAGCGGTGGCCGCCGGCGTCCTCGACCGGGGCGCCTCCCATATCACCGTAGCGGGGCGATCTGGAGTCGGCGCGGACACGCGAAAGATCGCCGAAGGGGCAGGGGCGCCGGCGGTGGCGCAGGAGCTGGGCCTCGACATGCTGTACCTCAACGAGATGGGCGCGGAGGGCTGGACGAAGTTCCACCCGCCCGAGAGCCACTGGAAGGACGGCATATCGGTGGCGCGCCTGCTGCTCGATTCGGATGCGGTGGTGCAGACGTGCAACCTGAAGACGCACGAGTACGCGGACTTCACGCTCTCCATCAAGAATGCCGTAGGGCTGGTGGCTTTCGAGCTGCCCGGCGGCGGCTACAACTACATGACCGAGATGCACACGTCACCCTCCCTCCGGTCGATGATTGCCGAGATCAACACGGTCTACACGCCTTCCCTGGTGGTCATGGACGGCGTCCAGGCGTTCGTGGACGGCGGGCCGGATCAGGGGACGGAGGTCGAGGCGGGGGTGATACTGGCGGGGACGGACCGCGTGGCCCTCGACGCCGTCGGGGTGGCGATCCTCCGCCACCTGGGAACGACGCCGGCGGTGAGCATGGGGCCGATCTTCGGGCAGGAGCAGATAAAGCGGGCGGCCGAGCTTGAACTGGGCGTCTCTTCGCCTTCGGAGATCGAGATCGTCACCGATGACGCCGAGAGCGAGGCGTACGCGGCGACGATCCGAGCCGTCCTCGACCAGGGATAGCTGCGCTCTGCGGTCTGGCTCGGAGGAGCAGGTCTCCGTCTAGCGCTCCGCCGCTCGCTCTTCGATCTGGCGTATCTTGGCCAGGCGGCGGCGGTGGCGCTCCTCACCGGAGAAGGAGGCGCCGAGAAAGGCGCGCACCAGCTCCAGCGCCAGCTCCGGCCCGATCACCCGAGCCCCCAGGCAGAGCACGTTCATGTCGTCGTGCTCGACCCCCTGTCGCGCCGAGTAGGTGTCGTGGCAGAGGCCGGCGCGAACGCCCGGGAGCTTGTTTGCCGCCACTGACGCGCCGACTCCGCTACCGCATATGAGAATGCCCCGCTCGGCGTCGCCCCGCAGCACGGCTTCGGCGACGGCGCGGGCGTAGTCGGGGTAATCGACGGGGTCCGCGCTGAACGTGCCAACGTCTATGACCTGCTCGCCGGCCGCCGTCAGATGCTCGAGCACCGTCTGCTTCATGGCGAAGCCGGCGTGGTCAGATCCTACGACGATGGGCATCTTGCTTCCCCCCTGGCTTCGCGCTCTCTACCATTGGCGCGCCGGGCTCTGGCGCTAAGACAAGGAACGTTGCTGCACGTCGTAGCTCAGCTTATCAGGGCCAGCGTGTCAACAACAATAGCGCATTATCTCGCTGCATCCCCCTCCGATCTCTTACCGCGACAGGTTTCGAGCCGGGCGATCTGATCCTCCATTACGTAGCGTGGCGCGAATCGCAGAAGTAGGCCGATGCCGATCAGTACGATGACGAGGTCGTCCACGTGGCCGAGGACAGGAATGAAGTCGGGTATCAGGTCCAGGGGCATCGAGAGATATAGGATCAGGGCGGGCGGGATCGCGCGCACGGGCAACGGGATGCGAGCGTCGCGAGCCAGCCGATATGCCAGGCGGGCCTTGTCGCGGAGAGGCAGGCGCATGACGCGCCCGACCAGGCTGCGCGCCTCCTCATCGCTGCGACGCCAGATCAGCCAGGCAGCGATTCCGACGGCGATACAGAGGACCGCAAGACCGGCGGCGATGGCGACCCACAAAGCGATCATTATCGACAGGTGTTGATCTCTGTGACTGTCAACGCGGGGGCGCTCTCCGCCCGCTGGAGAATTGCTCGCCCCTCACGGCGATAGTATACTCGGTGGAAGTTGGCTGGCCCCTGAGCGGCGGCTGCTGGAAGGTGGACAGATGCTCAAGCGCCTCGACGGGATCCAGATGGCCGTCCGCGAGCGTGCGGCGGCGGAGGAGACGCCTCGCGACCTCCTTGGCGCCGCGAAGGTGGATGAGGACGCCAGCGAGCGGCTGGAGACACGCGGCGCCCGCTGGACCGGCGGCGGCGAGAGCCGCGACCGCGAAGGGCTCTTCATCCACCCGACAGCGCTGCACGGCATGCTCCCCGGCATGAGCCGCACGGACCTGGCCTGGAACTGGTCGGGGCGGCCCGTTATCGCCTCTCGCTCGAAGGAGGCGTAGAAGAGAGACGATGCGACGGATCGTTGCGGTCGTCGTCTTCGCAGGATTGGCCGCGCTCGCCCGGGTCGCTGCCCCATCGCCCGGCACCGCGCAGGAAGCGCCGAAGATCGCCGTCGTCGAGCAGACCTGTAGCGCCGCCTCGCAGGGGCGGGTGGAGGCGACATTCGGCTGGGAGCTGCCGGGGGAGGGCGCCCGGAGCATCTGGCTCGACATGAGCCTCTACGACAACGGCTTCGCCGAGGGAACGTATGCCAGGGTGGGGCCGCTGACCCCCAGCAGCTCTTCGTTTACCTGGACCGGCCTCCTGGCGGGGCAGCCACACTACCTGCGATTGTACGTCCTCTACCCGGACGGGTGGCGTGTGAGCGCCACCCGCGCCTTCGTCACAGGAGACTGTTCGCCGTCAGCCAGCCTCCCGAAGGTCACGCAGGAGTGCAGGGCTGACCAGGGCGGGGTGGATGTCTCCTTCTCCTGGGTTCCCAGCCTCGTCCCTGGTGCGACTCAGTGGCTGGACATCTCCGCGCAGGGCGGCTCCTTTGCCCCCGGCAGCTTCGGCGGCGTCGGTCCGCTGGCGAAAGGGGTTTCGACCTTCAAGTGGGAGGGACTGTCGGCGGGGGCCCGCTACCACTGGCGCGTCAACACCCTCATCGGCGACCGGTGGCGCGCCAGCCCGACGCGCGTGTTCTTCACGCCCGCCTGTGGGGCCGCCTCAGGCCATACCAGCGAAGGGCTGCTGCTTCTCAGGGAACAGCTAAGGGCGCAGATCGAGGCGTCGGGGTTGAACGCTGCGGTGGCTGTTACGGACCTTCAGACCGGCGAGTCCATCGACGTGAAAGGGGACGACCTGAGGCTGCCCGGCTGCACGATGAACTTCTTCGTACTGCTGTCGGTGGTGATGGACGTCGAGGCGGGTCTCTACGACGAGGCTGACGTCGGCGGACTGATATCGAGCACGACCTGGAGCAGCAACGCGGTCACCGGCCACACCCTTCTCGTGAAGACGGGTGGAGGCGACATCCAGGCCGGCGTCGAAAAGGTGAACGAGCTGATGGACTCCCTTGGCCTGGAGACGTCGCTCTACGACCACGCCCCCGCCTTCCCGGACGAGTTTTCGTTGGGCGGCGGCGTCAACATCCTGACGGCGAACGAGATGAACCGCGCGTTGGCGAACTTCTACGGCGGTGGCGTCGTCAGTCCGGCGTGGCGGGACTATCTGATAGGGAAGCTCACGGAGGTGAAGCCCGGCCTGCAATACCTCATTCCGGCCGGCGTCGGCAGCGCGACGGTCGCCCACAAAAACGGCTTCTACCCCAGCCCCGGCGGATGGATCGACAATGACGCCGGCGTCGTCATCTTCGAGAGCGGCGGCAGGCAGTATGCGTACGCCGTGTCCTTCTTCACCGAGGACGTGCCGACCAAGTACGCCGACATTCCCCTCGGCCAGACGGTCTCGAGCCTGGTCTGGCAGTACTTCCGCAGCCGCTACGGCTGAGGGGCGACCGGCGGTCGCGGCTTCGGGGCGGCGACGGTCTGCCGAGAATGGTACAATTGCTCCGCACCTTGTCGACACACAGCGCCGACTTCCCATGCCCGCATGTCAGCGACCGATTCGGCCCAGCGCTGAGGGTCGCCCCGAAGCGGAGCCCCAGATGCTGCGGCCAGAGAAAGGGGGGACACCGTGTCCACCATCACAGGCGGTGAGCTCTTCCTGAAATGCCTCGCCCAGGAGAAGATCCGCGTCATATTCGCCGTCCCTGACGTCGGCTACAACCCGGTGCTGGCGAAACTGAAGGACTACGGCGTCCGCCTTCTGCCACCCCGTCACGAGGCCGCCGCTGCCCACATGGCCGACGGCTGGACGCGCGTCACGGGCGAGCCCGCGGTGTGCATGGCCGGAGCCGGCCCCGGAACGGCGAACCTTCTCTCGGGGATCGTCACGGCATATTCGGAGGGCAGCCCCGTTATTGCCGTGAGCGCCAACTGCCCCAGCCACGCGATCTACCCCGACCGGGGCGGTGTCTTCCAGTACGCCGACCAGGTGGAGCTGTTCAAGCCCGTCACGAAGTGGAACGCCCTCGTCGCCAGCCCAAAGCGCATCCCGGAGCTCGTGAGGAGGGCCTTTCGCACCGCCACCAGCGGCAAGCCGGGGCCCGTGCATCTGGATGTGCCCGAAGACGTGTTCCAGGCCGAGATCGAGGAGGAGAGCGCCCCAGTCGAGCCCAGGGAGCGCTACCGGACGACGCAGGGTCTCGCGCCGGACCGCACGCTGATCAAGGATGCGGCGGTGATGCTGGCGGAGGCGGCCCTGCCTGCCCTCTACGTCGGAGCGGGCGTCCGCCATTCCGGCGCCTGGGCCGAAGTGAGACAACTGGCCGAGCGCCTGGAGTGTCCCGTCCTCCTGGCACCCAGCGCCCGCGGACTCTTCCCGGAGGACCATCCCCTCTGCTTCATTCCGCTCTCTGCGGGAGGAGTGGCGCTGCGCCAGCAGGCGGACCTCGTCGTGCTCGTGGGCACGCAGCTCGGGCAACTGGAGAACTACGGCCGGCCGCCGAACTGGGCGCCTCCGGGCAAGCAGAAGATAATCCAGATAGACGCCTGCCCCGAGATGATCGGTCGCAATCGTCCCGTCGATCTTGGCATGGTGGGCGACGCTCGGGCCAGCCTGGCCCTTCTCCTGGACGAGATCGAATCGATCGGTGGCCCCCGCCCCTCTTCCGAGAGGCTTCAGGAGTTCCAGCGGCTGGACCGGGAGTGGAAGGAAGGACTGATGGCCCTGGCCACCGACGCCACCCCTGTGCACCCAGCAAAGCTGGTGTCGGAGGTAGCGGACTTCTTCCCCCGCGAAGGCACGCTGGTCATGGACGGCGGCAACACGTCGCTGTACTCCTTCCAGTACTGCCGGGTCTATGAGCCGCGTCACTTCCTCTGGACTTCCAAGTTCGGTCATCTGGGGGCCGGCGTCCCCTACGCCCTCGCCGCGAAGCTGGCCCACCCCGAGCGGACGGTTATCCTTGTCACGGGGGACTCGGCGTTCGGGTTCAACATAGCGGAGCTAGAGACGGCCTTTCGCGAGAAGCTCCCGATCATCTGCGTCGTGGCCTGCGACTACCGCTGGGGGATGGAGACGGCGGGCCAGCTCGCCATGCTGGGGCTTGAGAACCTGGTGGGCCTGGACCACTCCAGGCCCCGCTACGACAAGGTGGCGGAAGGGTTCGGCTGCTTCGGTGCCTACGTGGAGGAGCCGAAGCAGGTCCGCCCCGCCCTGGAGGCGGCGCAAAGCTCCGGCCTGCCGGCCGTGATCCATGTGGTCATCGACCGGGACGCGAACGTGATTCCGCCCGGCCTCGTGGAGTTCGCGACGGCGGGGGCGGAGGACTGAGGCTAGCGCTCGAACCTGATACAATCCGAGCGGAATGGGGAGGGGCGGCGGGCCCGGCGCGGGCTGGCCGCTCTCCCTGCGAAAGGAAGAGATGGCGAGCAGAGCGAGACGCGCAAGGCGACCAAAGTGGTGGGGTTGGGGAGAGGAGGGGCATACCTTCTCTCTGCCGAACCCGGAGCGTTTCTGGGCCTTTCTCGGGGAGCAGTTAGGGGGCACGGGCGAAAGCCGACGCCTCGCCTCCCCGGACGAGATCGCGTTGCCGGCGTCCCGCCTGGAGCGGGGCGCTCTCACGGCCCTTCGTCGCATCGTCGGCAAGGACGGCCTTTCGACCGAGACCGCGGACCGCGCCGTCCACAGTCTGGGGAAGGGCTATCGTGACGTCGTCCGCATCCGCCGGGGCGAGATTCCATCGCCCACCGATGCCGTGCTCTACCCGGAGTCGGAGGAGCAGGTGGCGGCGATTCTCGACAGAGCCGCGCGGTGGGGGGTAGCGGTCATCCCCTTCGGTGGCGGCACGTCCGTTGTGGGCGGCGTCGAGCCGGCCGGATCGACGCCGACCGTCACTATCGATCTGAGGCGGCTCGATCGCGTCCTTCGCCTGGACCCGGAGTCGGCGACGGCGACGCTCGAGCCGGGCATCCTGGGCCCCGCCCTGGAGGCCAAGCTCAACGCGAAGGGCTTCACGCTGGGTCACTTCCCGCAGTCGTTCGAGTTCTCCTCCCTGGGGGGCTGGATAGCCACCCGGTCGGCGGGCCAGAAGTCGACGCTCTACGGCAAGATCGAGGAGACGGTGGAGAGGGTGCGGATGGTCTACCCGGGCGGCTCGATCGCGACGCCGGCCGTGCCGGCCGCTGCCGCCGGGCCCGACCTGACGCAGCTCATCGCTGGCTCCGAGGGCGCGCTGGGCATCATCACGCAGGCGACGGTGCGCCTCGCGAAGGCGCCGGCGCTCACTGACCTCCGGGGATATCTGTTTCCGTCCTTCGAGGCGGGCATCGCGGCCGCTCGCGAGATCATCCAGGCGGAGCTGCGACCGGCGGTGCTGCGTCTGTCCGACGAGTGGGAGACGGAGGCCAATATCGTCATGCAGGGCGCGTCGGCGGGCATCCAGGCCGCCGTCCTTATCGGCGGCTTCGAGGGTGAAGAAGAGCACGTGCGCTATGGGTGGGCGCGGGCGGAGCCGATCCTTGCCCGCCACGACGGACGCTCACTGGGGCCCGGGCCGGGCGATGCCTGGCAGCGGGCGCGCTTCGAGCTGCCCTATCTGCGGGACGTGCTCCTCGACCACGCCATCATGGTCGACACGCTGGAGACGGCTATGACCTGGGACCGCTATCTCGGCGTCCACAAGGAGATCCGCGCCGCGATGCTGGAGGCACTCGAGGGCCGGGGCTGGGTGATGGCGCACCTATCCCACTCCTACAGCGACGGCGGCTCCATCTATTACACGTTCCTGGCCCGCCAGAAGGAGGGCCGCGAGCTGGAGCAGTGGGAGCGGCTGAAGGCAGCCGCTACCCAGGTCATCGTCGACGCCGGCTGCGCCCTCAGTCATCACCACGGCATCGGCAGCGATCACCGTCCCTGGATGGCCGCCTACCTGGGGCCCGGCGGCATCCGGGCGCTGGTAGCCCTGAAGGACGCCTTCGACCCTCAGGGCATCATGAACCCCGGAAAGCTGACCGTGGATGTCAGGGAGTCACGTCATGTTTAGGTCCGTGGCGCGCAGAGGCGGCTTCTCGGCCTGGACGCGCGCCGGCTATCTGGAGCGGCTGGAGCGGGAGACGTTCGATCTGGCGGTCATCGGGGGCGGCATCACCGGCGCGGGCATCGCCAGAGACGCCGCCATGCGCGGGCTCTCCGTCGCCCTCCTCGACAAGGGTGACTTCGCGAGCGGCACGAGCAGCAAGTCGTCGCGCATGATCCACGGCGGCCTGCGCTACCTTCGCCACGCGCAGATCCGCCTCGTCCGGGAATCGCTGCGGGAGCGCGAGGTCTTGCTCAATATCGCGCGCCACCTGGTGCATCCTTTCCACTTTCTCCTTCCCGTCTACGAAGGGGGTCAGGACAGCCGACTGCGTCTGAAGCTCGGGCTGACGGCGTACGACCGCCTCGCGGGCTCGCGGCTCCTTGAGCGGCACGCGATGCTCTCGTCGGAGGAGGTGACGCAGACCGAACCGCTCCTACGGCGCGAGGGCCTGCGCGGCGCCTTTCGCTATTCCGACTGCCTCGTCAACGACGCGAGACTGACCCTGGCGACGGTGCGCTCAGCGGCCCGGCAGGGGGCGATTCCGGTCAGCTACGCCGAGGCGGAGGGGCTGGAGAGGGACGGCGACCGCGTAACGGCCGTGCGCTACCGTGACCGGCTCGATGACAGAAGGGGCGTGGTGCGGGCGCATGTCGTCGTCAACGCCGCCGGCCCCTGGGTGGACGGCGTGCGGGCGATGAGCGGGCAGGCCCGCATGCTCCGGCCGACGAAGGGCATCCATATAGTCTTTCCCCGGTCCAAGCTTCCGGGGTCGAGTGCCGTGGTCATGGAAGGGCGGGACGAGCGCATGATGTTCGTCGTTCCGCTTGGCGACTACACCTACGTCGGCACGACGGACACCGACTATAGCGGCGATCCGGCCGATGCGCGGGCGGACGCCGATGATGTCGCGTACCTCCTGGACGCCGTAGGTATACGCTTCGAGGGCGTGCAACTGTCCCCGCCCGATGTCGTCTCGACGTGGGCCGGGGTGCGACCGCTGGTGTCGGAGGAGGGCGCTCCGTCGTCCGTATCGCGCGACTATGAGATCGAGATGGGGCCGGAGGGGTTTGTCACCATTGCCGGCGGCAAGCTGACGACCTATCGAGCCATGGCCGAGGACCTCGTCGACCGAGTGATCGCGCGGGAGGGGAGCCGCCTCGGCTGGTCCCCCGCGCCCTGCCGGACGGCCGAAGAGCCGCTCGTGGGCGGCGAAGTGGCCGGCTTCGAGAGCTACCTGGAGGGTGCGGCCCCCGCTCTCGAGGAGGGCTGGAACCTCTCGCCCGCCGCGGCTCGGCGCTTGATCGAGACCTACGGCACGGAGCACGTAAGGGTGCTGGGCTACGCGCTGCGCGACCGCAACCTGCTCCAGCCGCTGGCGTCGGGGTGCGAGGTGCTGAGGGCGGAGGCCCTCTACGCCGCCGAGGAGGAGATGGCCGTCACGCTGGAGGACTTCATGGCCCGCCGCACCACCTTGATGCTCTTCGACCCTGACCATGGTCTGGGGGCGGCGGCGGAGGCGGCGCGGCTGATGGGCCGAGTGCTCGGCTGGCGTCAGGGGCAGCGGCGCGAGCAGATAGAGAAGTACGAGAGGGCCGTGGAGCGGATGATGGCCTTCGCGCACGAGGCGCCGACGATGCCCCAAGAAGGCGCCTGATGGCCGACCTGCTGCTCATCGTCAATCCGGGCTCCGGCGGCGGCAGCACCGGCCGCCACTGGCCCGCCATCGAGCAGAAGCTCCGCGACGGGCTACCCGCCTTCGATGTCGCCTTCACCGAACGCCCCGGCCACGCCACTGCCATCGCCCGCGAGAGGGCCGGCCGCTACAGTCGCGTGGCCGTCATGGGCGGCGACGGCACAAACAACGAGGTGCTCAACGGCCTCGTGCTCGATGATCAGGCTGTGAACCAGAACCTCATCGTCGGCTTCATTCGACGGGGCACCGGCGGCGACTTCGCTCGTGGCCTCGGCATACCGAAGGACCTGGAGATGGCGGCGGAGCGGCTCGTCGGCGGCGAGGTGCGGGAGGCCGACATCGGCAAGGTGGTCTATCGCGCCTTCGATGGGAGCGAGGCGACCCGCTATTTCTTGAACGAGGCTTCAATCGGCATGGGGGCCGTCGTTTGCGAGTGGGTGAACCGGAACTCCAAGTCGGCGGGCGCTCGGCTCACCTACGTGCTGGGCATCCTCGCTGTGACGCCGCGCTACCGGAGCCAGCCCGTCGACTTCTCCTTCGATGGCGTCGGCCCCGTGGGAGTCCTCCTCAACAACGCGTGGGTCGCCAACGGTCGCTACTCGGGCGGCGGCATCATGTCGGCGCCGCGGGCGCGCACAGACGACGGCTTGCTGGACGTGGTCACGATCCCTCACATGAAGCTGTGGCGCAGGCTCACCAGCTTCGGACGGCTGCGCAGCGGCTCCTTTGTGGAGATGCCGGAGGTCGAGTATCGAACCGCCCGCCGCGTGGAGATGCGCTCCGATCAGGCGGTGCACATCGAGACCGACGGCGAGCCCATCGGCATGCTGCCCGCGACCTTCGAGGTGCTGACCGGTCGACTGAAGATCGTCGCCTAGCCTCCTGCGGGCGGCGCCGGCTGGACGGCAGTCCATATCCCGGGCGGCAGTGTGGTGCCCGCCCTGGGAGAAGGGTAGCGCGGTTTGAGGGCACGTCGCGTTGACATCGCCTGCGGCTCTCTCATCCTCGAGGGCGTGTTCCACGAGGTGGAATCGGCCTCGCTCTGCCCGGCTGCCGTGGTCTGCCACCCTCACCCGCTATACGGTGGGAACATGGACAACAATGTCGTCGTTGCCATCGTTGAGGCGCTGACGGGCGACAAGATCGCCGCCCTCAGGTTCAACTTCCGCAGTGTCGGAGGCAGCGGCGGCGCCTTTGGCGGCGGCGTCGCCGAGCGAGAGGATGTCGGCGCGGCGCTGGCCTTCCTCGCCGGGCAGCCGGGCGTCGACGCCCATAGGCTTGGCCTCGTGGGGTACTCCTTCGGCGCCATGGTCGCGCTCGCTGCCCCGTCCGCGGCGGCACGTGCCCTTGTCGCCGTCTCGCCGCCCCTCGGGTTCAGTGAACCGCCCAGCCCTCTTCCCGACCGCCCCATCCTTCTCGTGACAGGCGAGCGTGACGGTATCGCCCCGGCGGCGTCGCTGAGGGCGATGGCGGAGGCGTCGCCGAGCCGGTGCGAGACGATGGTGCTACCCGGCGCCGATCACTCCTGGTGGGGGCAGGAGGCTCGCCTGGCGGAGCAGGTTCTTCGCTTCCTCAACAAGAACCTCTAGCCCCGAGCTACGTATCCAGCGCTCGAACTGGCCGTCCGGGGTGGCGGGCTTCAGGTCGGCCGGGACGGAGCGCATGGACGTGACGGTCTCAGTGATGAGGCGCGGCCCGCCGCCTCCAGCTCACCCACGACCTGTCTGCCTTCCGGGGTGAGGTAGGTGCGCCCGAGCCTCCTATCGTCCTGCTCCACGAGCACGAAGATGATGCGCAACTGGGGCATGGTGAGGCCGCGGTTGTCCCGGAAGCGCAGCCGCACCGGGTCGACGGTTGCCAGGCACCGGGCATGGCAGCGAAGCGCCGTTTCACGCAGCGGCTGAGGAGCCTTATTGCATCGGGCCGATCACACGCTGCGGACAAAGCTCCTACAGCGCGTCGAAGGCGGCCCCTGCGGCCGCTTCACTTGTTTCGTGGTTTCTCAGGCGCGTCACCTCTACTGTTGCAGCAGACCGGCCGAAAATAGCCTTAGGTGCCAGGACCGGAGGCGCCAGACTTAGCTATGGAGGCAGGATCATGAGAGGCAGCGATGTGGCGAGACAGCAGCCGTCTCTAGGCGATCACGGTGGGCCCGATGAGACTGCGGTGCGGACGCCGGCAGGAGAGAGGCTGCGCTGGGAAGGGCTTCAGGGGGAGCTGGCGGGCCGCATTTCCCGGCTGGAGGTCGTGCTTGCTGACGCTGCCGCGGCTGCGGCTTCGATGCGGGAGCTTCTGGATCCTCTTGACTCTCTCTCTCAGTTCATAAAGGACCTGGAGATCAGTCTGGTGGAGGTCAGGGGGGCGTTCGAACATTCGCACGAGCCTGCATCCGCGGCTCCTGTCGCCCCGATCGGAAGAGAGGCATCCCAGCCGGGGCCGTCGGCGGTGCAAGAGGCGTGGGCAGGGGAGCGAGAGGTCAGTCCCGAACCCAGGCCAGCACCGGCGCAACAGGGGTGGGCAGAGGAACGAGAGGTCAGTCCCGAGTCGAGGCCGTGGGCTGCGCAAGAGGCGTGGGCGGAGCAACGAGAGGTCAGCCCCGAGCCGGGGCCAGCGGCGGCGCAAGAGGCGTGGGTACGGGAACGAGAGGTCAGTCCCGAACCGGGGCCAGCACCGGCGCAAGAGGCGTGGGTGGAAAAACGAGACGTTAGCCCCGAGCCGGGGCCATCGATGGCGCAAGAGGCGTGGGTACGGGAACGAGAGGTCAGTCCCGAGCCGGGGCCATCGATGGCGCAAGAGGCGTGGGCAGGCGAACGGGAGGTCAGTCCCGAGCCGGGGCTAGCGGCGGCGCAAGAGGCGTGGGTAAAAGAACGAGAGGTCAGTCCCGAGCCGGGGCTAGCGGCGGCGCAAGAGGCGTGGGTAAAAGAACGAGAGGTCAGTCCCGAGCCGGGGCCAGCGGCGGCGCAAGAGACGTGGGCAGGGGAGCGAGAGGTCAGTCCCGAACCGGGGCCAGCGGTGGCGTCAACCTACGAGGCGCCGGCGAGGGAGGAAGAAAGAGGCCCCGAATCCGTCCCGCCGTCGGAGCCGAGGCCGGGGCAGCCCGTCTTGCTCAGATTCGAGAGCTCGGAAGGCTACATCGATCTGATGACCGTAGACCGGGTCCTGAGGGAGACCCCTGGTATCGCCGACCTCGAACTGGCCCAGTACGAGGGAAAGAACGCGACGATCAGAGTGTGGCTCGCCGGTGAGGGCGGGGCCGCCGACAATGTGATTCAAGAGACCGTTCAAGGGATCGAGGCCGGTTTCCAGAAGCACTCTTCTGGGGTGCGCGTCGAGTTCGTCGAGGGGCAGGAGGAAGACTGAGCCCGATTGCCGGCTCAGGTTAGCTGGCGCGGGTCTCGGGTAGTGGCCAGTCCAGGCCCAGAAGGCGAGACTCGGCGGCAGCGGCCAGCTCGACCGCCGAGCTGCCGTCGTTGGGAAAGACGGCGGCGGCGCACTGAATCTTAAGCGCTGGCGCATCAGAGCCGAAGATGCTCACCTGTGAAGCCAGAGCCTTCAATCGATTCGCTGCCAGCAGGGCCTGATCGATGTCCGTTTCCGGGAGGATCAAGCCGAATCCATCCTCGCGGTAGGCCGCCAAGGTATCCGAGGCTCGGAGCTCGCGCGAGACGGCGGCGCCCACAGCTCGTAAGAGGCGGTTAGCCTGAGAAGGGCCGAATTCCGCCCGTAGTTGCTCCAGATTAAGGATCGCCAGGAGCACCACTGACAGCTCGCCGTGGTGGCGCGTGGCCCGGCTCACCTCTCGATTCAGTTCCTCAAGGAAGCGGTCTTGATCGAGAACCCACCGGATCGGGTCGATGGTTCCGAATTTGCGCGCCTCGTCCCGCCCGCGAAGGTTGGCGAGGGCTACGGCGAAGTGGTTGGCCAGGGCCTTCGCCGCCTCGAGATCCGTCCGTGGGCGCTTCATGAGATAGAGGGCCAGGCCTACGGTTTCCCCCGCGTGATCAAGGCGGACGGCAACCACTTCCTCTATCCCCAGCCTGGTCTGGGCTCGCCGGCAGGCCTCGTCGCCCATGACCCCCCCCAGAAGGTCCGCCAGGCTGGACGTCCTCCTGACAGCAGGCCCCTCACAGAGGGCGACAGCGGGTGGGCCTGAGATGGCCAGCTTCGTGGACTCCGAGCCCTGTGCGAGGGCAAGGTTGACCTGGGTGTGAAGGCCCGCGGTCGGCTCAGATAGTCCGCTTGCGAGAGTAAGATCTCCCTTCCGCCCTTTGATCAGTATCAGGAGCGGGGAACCTTCGAACTGATAGGCGGCAGCGGCGGTAGCGGCATCGACAAGAGCTGCCAGACTGCTTGCCCGATGCAGCTCCAGGGCCAGGGCCACCGGGTGTATGTCCGAAGGCTTGGATTCGGTGACGGGGCTCGATGCCGGCGGTCTCTCTGCGGGCGTGGGCTCCTCGGGTGTGGTCGGCTCGCCGGCAGATTCGCCAGCTTCGCCCGCAGTCTCCGACGGCTGAGCCATCCGTCGCATGAAGCCTTTAAACATGGCGCTCCTCGGTGCTGCGAGACAACGGCCCGCCCTGTGCGGAGACGCTGGCCCAGCTATGTTCTTTCTCGGCGCATCGGGCGTTCACTTGATAGGCCGAACCGCATAATCGCCGGTTAGAGAGTCTTTAGTGTTACCTCATCTTTACCGAGAATACCAATGATGAGCGGAATGGTGCTAGAATTGGATGTGCGATGGCATGGACTGCCTTGCTGCCTGGTAGCGGTTACCGGCGTAAGAAGAGAGTAGCTGGCCGTGGAGCTTCAGGACGTCCTCTCTGCCGCAGGAGCCTCAGCGGCACTGGCCGGGGTCTTTCTGCTGACCGTGGTTGCCGTCGTCAGCACCTGGCGCCTTTCGCACGATCTCAGGAGGGGCCAGCAGGACCTCCTCAACTCATTCGGTCGAGTGGAGGGCTCGGTGAGTGGCCTCTTCGCGGCTAGGCCTGCGGAGGCGGTCGCCAGGCCTGCGGAGGCGGTCGCCAGGCCTGCGGAGGCGGTTGCCAAGCCTGCGGAGCGGGAGGGCGTCGCCGCTGTCAGCCCGACGGAGTTCTCGGAGCAGCTAACATCCGTCGCAGAGCAGATTCAGCACCTGCGCGAAGCGGTCAAAGGCCTGTCAGAGTCCCGCGCCAGCGAATTCCAGGAGGTCGCCCAGGCCGCCGGCGAGATGCAGAACACCCTCAAGCGGCTCGAGTCGGCGGTGGCCCTCATGGCCGACGGTGTGGCTGCGTTCATCCAGAGGCTGGAGGGCGGGCAGCACCAGACCTAGCCCCGGCTGGAGCCCCAGCCTCACCCCCGTCGAAAGACACGCTCCCCCTGTAGGCGATGGGAGACCTCCCTCTCAGCCCTCGCGCCTCTCACAATAGGGAACTGCCCGCATATGCCCCCTCGCTTCCATCGTGCATAGTGGTGGGTGGCATAGACCGAGCCATCGGCCAACGGCCAGGCGCTGCACGGGGACCGAGCCTGCGCCGAGCAGAGCCGTAGAGAGGTCCCACGCCCATGCAATGACTCTTTCGGAATCGACGAGCGATCCCGGGCCTTCGGTGCTCATAGTCGAGCCGGTGGAGGTCGTGCGCACGGGCCTGCGCGGCCTCCTGGAAAGGGCGCCCGACATGACGGTCGTGGGTGAGGCCACCACCGCTGAGGAGGCCGTCCAGCAGGCTGAGGAGCTCTCGCCGGCGGTCGCGCTCGTCGGGCTGGACCCGTCCGAGCCCGGCAGCGTGGAGTCCATTCGCCGCATCGCCAACGGCCTTCGGCGCACCGGCGTCATCGTCGTCCGCGAGGGGGCATCGGCGGAGGCCCTGGTCGTCGCGCTACGGGCGGGCGCGCAAGGCTATCTCTCGCGAGAGGTCGGCGGCGAGTTCCTCCTGGAAGCCGTCAGGGTAGTGAGCCGCGGGGGCGCTGTAGTCGACCCGGGTGCCGCCCACCACCTCGTCGCCTGCCTGGCGTCCACGCCCGGCCTGCGCTCCGTCGGCGGTCGGCCGCGGCCCGTGCCGCCGTTCCATGCCCTCAGCGAGCGGGAGAGCCAGGTGCTCCGCTCCCTTGTGGAGGGCCTCAGCAACAAAGAGATAGCCCTGGACCTCGGTCTGCGCGTGGGAACGGTCAAGACCCACGTCCATCACATCTTCCGTAAGCTGGGCGTATCGGACCGCACCTCGGCGGCGCTGGCAGCAGTGCGCTCCGCCGAACTCCCCACCTCTTTCTAGCGGATGTCGTCGCCGGGATCGGCGCACTCTCGCGTTCGCCCGCCGTCTCTACCTTTCGATAGAGCCGCTCCTCCTTCGAGTGGGGGATGATGATTTGCCGCTGAGTGCCGATAGAGGAAGTAGAGGCGGGGTGAGGCTAAGCCGCTGTCGAAAGGTATCTGCCCGGTGCCCGATCTCTGGAGGCGAGCGAGCCGTCTGCTGCGCGGTTCACGTGAGGCGCCACTGCTCCGATTCTTGGAGTGGAGGCGTTTGTCCGACGCCCGGCCTTCACTGGAGAAGGAGGAGCCGATGAAGCAGGCACCGGCCGCCACCCCAATCGATTTCGAGGACGCGGAGCGGGAGGCAGTCCATCAGCCGGGCCCCACCAGGAGCCTCCGTCAGCGCTACATCGCGCTGCTCTGGCGGGCGCGCGTGACAGGTGTTGCGTTTTGGACGGCGATGCTGTTCTTCCTGGCCTGGGCCGTACCCTGGCTCCCCAGCGGCCTCTCCGTTGAAGACTACAGCAGACAGGTAGTGCTCACGTTTGTGCTCGGGGGCACGTGTGTGAGCCTCGGCGTGGCGGCGCTCCTTCTGCGGCGACACGCCCTCAAGACCCAGGAGGCGCTCGTCGCCTGGAGCACCCTCTATGACGACACGACCGGCCTTCACAACAGACGCTACTTCTACGATTGGCTGTCCATAGAGTGCGAAAGGGCCAAGCTGCATGGCTCATCGTTCGCCGTGATGCTCCTGCGTCTGGAAGGCATGGACAGCCGCCGGGGCGGGTCCGCCAGCGGCGTCAAGTCCGATCTCCTGCGTACCGCCGCCGATGAGCTCAGCAGGGGAACCCGCTCCACCGATGTCGCCGCTCTCCTCAGCGGCGATCAACTGGGGGTCATTCTCGGCAGGGTGGACGACAAGGCGACCGAGGAAGCGGCCGCGAGGCTGGTACGATCGCTGTGCGAGGCACTCCCCGCGCAGGCGGGCATCGGCGTTCGCTTCGGGCTGAGCAGCTACGGCAGCAACAGGCGCAATCCTAGCTCGTTGCTACGGGCGGCGCAGCAAGACATGAAGAGACGCGCCCGGACGGCCGAAGGGCAGGCTAAGTCCACGCAGGCGGCCTAGAGGCTCTCCCGCGGGCTACATATGCCGGGCGCTCCGTCGCATGACGGGGCGCTTTCACTACCTCAGCACCACGTAGAGCACGAAAGCCACGTAGAGGATGCCCGCGCGCGCCAGAACGGCCGGGCTGAGAACGCCGCGCCTGCGGAGGGAGAGGTAGACGATGCCCGTCGAGACGATGGCGATGCTGGCGGAGACCAGCGCCGGCTGACTCAACTCCCAGGGCGTGAAGCTCACGCCGATTGCCACGGGAATACAGCTCTGAAACACCATGGCGCCGCTAATGTTCCCCATCGCCAGGGTGTCTTTGCCCTCGCGGACCCAGAGGACGCTGTTGAACTTCTCGGGCAGCTCCGTGGCCAGGGGCGCCAGGATGAGGGCCAGCACCAGCGGCGGGGCGCCGAGGGTATGCGCCACGTTCTCCAGGCTGCTGACGAAGACCCTGGCGCCGCCGATGATCATCGCGAGGGCCACCGCGAACTGAATTGCCGTGAGGAGGACGGGCGGCTCGTTTGCCTGGATCCGCAGGGCTCTGCCGAAGTGGAGTGGATTCAGCGTTTCCTCCATCTCGCCTTCCGTCGCCAGGGTGCGGTAGGCGTAGACAAGGTACAGACCGAGAAGCAGGAAGGCGACGCCGTGCTTGTAGCCGCCGTGCGGCAAGAGGGTGGCCAGAATGGCAGCGGCGTAGACTACCAGGAAGTAGCCCATGTCGCGGCGCAGGATCTCGGTGTTCACGCTCATCTCCGGCGGCCGGCGACCACTCCGGGCGAAGAGGATGACAGCGGTGCCCGTGACGAAGAAGGCCGCCGTCGATAGCATGAACGGTGCTCCCAGAATGGCGCCGATGCCTATCTCCTCCGAGTCGGCACCGCCCGCAAAGAGGATCGCTATTATCGGGATCATAGTCTCGGGCATAGCGGTACCGACGGCCGCGAGGATGCTGCCCACGGCGCCCTCGTTAAGGCCCAGGTGGCGGCCCAGCCATTCGACGCTGTTGGTGAAGAGCTCGGCGGCGAGGAGGATGGCCAGGAGGCTGGCTACGAGGAGAAAGATGTCTATGGCCACCGATGGTCACTCTCGGCCCTGGCAGTGGAGGTCTGTTTCATCTTGCCGAGACCCAGTATAGCACGGGACTTCGGGGCTCCGAAGCCTCGCCCAGGGCGGGCGAGCGGCCGGAGCTGTCAGTCAACTTCGGCGGAGGGTGCGGGCCCCGCCCGCCGGTCTCCGGCTCCCTCGACGGCCGCCCGGAGGTTCAGGAGCCCTTCGGCCAGCGCCATCTCATAGCTGATGCTGCTGCGCCCCAGGGTCATGATGCTGATGAGGCGGGATCGGAAGCCGTAGGGCTCCAGGGTGGCTGCCACCTCCGTGTGCGCCTCGCGCGGCGTGAGCTGATAGCTTATCCGTGCCGGGATGCCTCCGGCCAGATTGACGTGCACCACCAGACTCCGGTCGGGCGACGACTCCTCCACGCGATAGTCCTGGGGAGAGGCCGCATCCAGCTCGCCGGCGAGCGCCTTCCATATGGCCGACGGCGAGGCGTCTATCGCGAGGACTTTCTCGACTAGCATCGAACCTTGCCCCCTTTTCCTCCGCCCAAGCATAGCACGGATGGCCGGGGGGCGGCGCCGCTGCCCCTTCGTTGACACGTTCTGGAGCGGGGGTTACACTCACGACAAAGGCGGGTCTGTGGCAGGTTGCGACGGCGGCTTTCGGCCGTCGAGCTTTGTCTAGGGCCCGCGTGTCAGCACGTGAGAGGGGCTGGCCTTGTCGAGCACGGGACGGCGGGAACAGGCCTTCGAGTCCGCCGCGACGAAGTCGTCTGAGCGGCAGAGGCGCTTCGAGACGAGCTCGGGTGCCGAGGTTGAGCCGGTCTACACGTCCGAGACCCTGGAGGGCTGGGACTACGGCGAGAAGCTGGGTTTCCCTGGTGAGTTCCCCTTCGCCCGCGGCATCCAGCCCACGATGTACCGCGGCCGGCTCTGGACGATGCGCCAGTACGCCGGCTTCGCCGACGCCGAGGAGTCTAACCGCCGCTACCACTATCTGCTGGAGCAGGGTCAGACGGGCCTCTCCGTCGCCTTCGACCTCCCGACGCAGATCGGCCATGACGCCGACCATCCCCTGGCGGCCGGCGAGGTGGGCAAGACCGGCGTCTCCATCTGCTCCCTCGCCGATATGGAGGTTCTGTTTCGGGGCATTCCCCTGAACCGCGTCACGACCTCCATGACGATCAACGCCACGGCGCCTATCCTCCTGGCGCTCTACGTGGCGGTCGCGAAGAAGCAAGGGGCCGACCTGCGCAAGCTGGGCGGCACCATCCAGAACGACATCCTGAAGGAGTACATCGCCCGCGGTACGTACATTTATCCGCCCCGGCCATCGATGCGCCTCATCACGGACGTCTTCTCCTACTGCAAGGACCATCTGCCCTCATGGAACACCATCAGCATCAGCGGCTACCACATACGCGAGGCGGGTTCCACCGCCGGCCAGGAGGTGGGCTTCACGCTGGCCGATGCCATCGCCTACGTACAGGCGGCGCTCGACGTCGGCCTCGCCGTCGACGAGTTCGGGCCGCGCCTCTCCTTCTTCTTCGCCTGCCATAGCAACTTCCTGGAGGAGGTGGCGAAGTTCCGGGCCGCCCGCAGGCTGTGGGCGAAGATTATGAGGGACCGCTTCGGCGCCCGGGATGCCCGGTCCATGATGCTCCGATTCCACACCCAGACCGGCGGTGCCACGCTTACCGCCCAGCAGCCCGACAACAACATCGTGCGTACCGCTCTCCAGGCGCTGGCGGCGGTGCTCGGCGGCACTCAGTCCCTCCACACCAACTCCAAGGATGAGGCCCTGGCCCTGCCCAGTCAGGAGGCCGTCGAGCTTGCCCTCCGCACGCAGCAGGTCATCGCCCACGAGAGCGGCGTTGTCGACACCATCGACCCGCTGGCCGGCTCGTACTACGTCGAGTGGCTGACCGACCGGGTGCAGGCCGAAGGCCAGGAGTACATCGACTGCATCGACGCCATGGGCGGCGCTCTCGTAGCCATCGAGAACGGCTTCCCTCAGCGGGAGATCCACGAAAACGCCTACCGCATGCAGAGGGAGATGGAGAGAGGCGAGCGCATCGTTGTGGGAGTGAACAAATTCGCGGGCGCGGGTCCGGCTATCGCAGGCGAACTGCTACGCGTCGACCCGCGGGTCGGGGAGCGGCAGCGCGAGCGGCTCGCGAAGGTCCGCGCCGGTCGCGACGACGGGCGCGTCCGCGCGCTGCTGAAGCGTCTCGAGGAGGTAGCGCGCGGCAGCGACAACACGATGCCGATCTTCATCGAGTGTGTGGAGAACTACGTGACTCTGGGCGAGATGTGTGATGTGCTGCGCGGCGTCTGGGGTGAGCAGAAGGAGCCGCTGGCGGTCTAAGGAGTCCCAAACGAGGAAGGCCAGGCTTCAGCCCGGCATGTCAGACGCGATGGGAAGGCGCCCCAATCCCGAAGGCCAGGCTTCAGCCTGGCAGGTCAGACGCGATGGGAAGGCGCCCCAATCCCGAAGGCCAGGCTTCAGCCTGGCAGGTCACGCGGAATGGGTGGGTGCCCTAATCCCGAAGGCCAGACTTCGGCCTGGGCTCCGAGGCCGGTAGCCAATGTTGCACGTGTTCAGGGAGAGACGCCATGACGACAGCATCGAGCGATAGGGAGAAGATCCTGGCTGACATGACCAAGGCGCGCGAGAATCTCCTCGCCGCGCTGGAGGGGCTGAGCAACGACCAGATGACCAGGCCCGCCGTGGGCGACTGGTCCGTGAAGGACCTGCTGGCTCACCTCGCCTGTTGGGACGAGTTCTCGCTGCCCGACGTCCGGCGCCTGGCGCGCGGCGCCGCCCCGGCGCTTGCCGCCTTCGACATCAAGAAGGTGGACGAGTGGAACGCTATGCTGATGTCGTTGCGCCGCCACTTCTCGCTGGGCCAGGCACGCAACGAGCTGGAGATCTGCCGTCAGATGCTCCTCGACGCCGTGGCTGAGCTGCCGGACTCTGCCCTGGCGGAGGGGCAGTTCGGCCGCAATCTGCTCAGCATCTCTGCATTCCACGACAAAGAGCACGAGGAGGACATTCGCAACTGGCGGAAGCGGGAGGGCCTGTAGGCGAGAGCCGCCACGCCAACGGAACGGGTTCATCAATGTCCAACAAACAAGCGCTGCTTTCGGCGCTGACCGCCAGCTACGAGGAGCTCTTCTCCTCCATCATGGGCCTCCAGGACGAGCACATGACCCTCCCCATGCTGGAGGGCTGGTCCGCGAAAGACATCCTCGCCCACATCGCCGGCTGGGGGCGCGAGATAGCCGTCATGCTGGAGCGCATGGCGGCGGGCCAGCGGGCGAGGGCCGAGGGCATCGACTACTCCGACGTCGACGGCTGGAACGCCCGCTTCGTGGAGGAGGCGCGCGATCTGTCTCCGACAGAGGTGCTCACGGCGCTGCATGCCGCCCACGACGCCTGCGTCCGCGCCGCGGAGGCGCTGCCGGAGGAGCGGTTCGCGGAGGGCCGGACGGCCGAGCGCCTGCTGCGGGAGTGGCTGATCGACCACTACGATGAGCACGCGGCGCAGATCTGGGCCTGGCGCGACGGCCTTGAGGACGAGGCGCTCGGACTATACGGCGAGGTGCTGAGGCCCCATGACCCGGCTGAGCAATCGGCCGCGGGTGAGGGATGATCAAGAGAATCCATCACGTCGGTGTCGTCGTCCGGGGCCTCGAAGAGGCCCTGCCCTTCTTCCGGGACGTTCTCGGGCTGCCGGTCGCGAGGACGGCGCTGGTTCGCGACCAGGCGGTGAAGGCGGCGCTCGTGACGGTGGGCGACAGTGAGATCGAGCTCCTGGAGCCGCTCGAGCCCGATAGCGGCATCGGCCGCTTCCTGTCGCGGTGGGGCGAGGGCCTCCACCATTTCTGCTTTGAGACGGAGGATGTCCGTACCGAGGTTGGGGTGCTGAAGGCAAAGGGCGTGGAGCTAATCGACCAGGCGCCGCGCCGGGGACTGGTCGGCCTCATCTGCTTCCTTCACCCGCGCGCCCTCCACGGTACGCTCGTGGAGCTTGCTCAGCCTCTGGAGGACGACGACTCAGAGGGCGTGGAGCGCCTGGATGTGAGCGGCGCGGTGGCCGCTGACCGTCGATCTTCGCCGCTTCTTCTCGCTCTGGACCACGTGGCGCTGGCTGTGCGCGATCTGGAGGAGGCGGCCCGTACCTGGGAAGCCACACTCGGTCTGAAGGCTGACGCCGTCTTCCAGCCGACAGGCGCAGGCTTGCGGCTGGCGCGGCTGCCCGCCGGCGTCGCGGCCGCCGACAGGGATGGCGCCTTCGTGGAGCTGGTGACGCCTCTTGCGGCCGAGCACCGGGTCACGCGCTTCCTGGATGAGCGGGGCGAGGGCATGTTCTCCATCTCGTGCCGGGTGGAGCGGATCGAGGAGGCTGTCGCCTTCCTTCGCGGCAAGGGGGCGGCGGTGTCGGGGGTGGAACCGGGCGTCTTCGAGGGCACGCGGCTGGCGCTCGTCGACCGCCCTTCGGCGCACGGGGTCGCGCTCCAGCTAATCGAGAGGTCGTGAAGCAGGGGGCGATTCGCGAACCGGCCCAGGGGGGTTCGCGGCAGAGTGTATAATCTTAGCGTGGAGGAGCGCAACGCATGATATCCGAGCGCAAGATCCGTGTCCTCATCGCGAAGCCGGGGCTCGACGGGCACGACCGGGGCGCCAAGGTGGTGGCCCGCGCCCTCCGCGACGCCGGCATGGAGGTAATCTACACCGGCATCCGCCAGACGCCGGAGATGATCGCCGAGGCGGCGTTACAGGAAGACGTCGACGCCGTGGGGCTGAGCATCCTGTCGGGCGCGCACATGGAGCTGTTTCCGAGGGTCGTCGAGCAGCTCAAGGAGCGCGGCCTGAGCGATGTCCTCCTCTTTGCGGGCGGCGTCATCCCCGACGAAGACCTGCCCGCCCTTGAGTCGATGGGGTTCAAGGCCATCTATCGCCCCGGCACTGACACCAACGACATCGTAGAGTTCCTCCGTGGCAATCTGGCGGTCGGCAGCCAGGCGTGAGGGTCACGCGTGGTAGAGGCTGAGGTGCAGCGCCTGCTGGAGGGCGACCGCCGGGCTCTCGCCCGAGTCATCAGTCTTGTCGAGAACGGCACCCCAGAGGGTCGCCGTGCTCTCGGGCTCCTCTATCCCCACACGGGCCGCGCCCACATCGTCGGCATCACCGGCCCCAGCGGCTCCGGCAAGAGCACGCTGGTCGGGGCGCTGGCCCGGGAGTACCGCTCGCGTGGCCGCACCGTCGGCATCGTCGCCGTCGACCCGTCGAGCGCCTTCACCCACGGTGCTCTCCTCGGCGACCGCATCCGCATGCAGGAGCTGATGTCGGACCCGGGAGTCTTCCTGCGCAGCATGGCAACGCGCGGCTCGCTGGGCGGGCTGGCCGCTGCCACCTCGGAGGTGGTGGCGGCCCTCGACGCAGCCGGCAAGGACGCGGTGTTCATCGAGACTGTCGGGGCGGGGCAGGACGAGGTGGAGATAGCCACCGCGGCCCAGACGACCATCGTCGTCAATACGCCTGCTTCCGGCGACGACGTGCAGACCATGAAGGCGGGCATACTTGAGATAGCGGACCTGCTGGTCGTGAACAAGGCCGACCTGCCGGGCGCCGACACTCTGGCGGGACAGCTTCTGGCCCTGTCGTCCCTCGGCCCGTCCGGCGACCGCGCGACCCCCGTGCTCAAGACGGTGTCGACAAGGGGCGAGGGCATTCGCGAACTGGCCGACGCTATCGACGAGCATCGCCGCTATCTGGAGGAGTCAGGCGAGCTGGGCCGCTATCGCCGCGTGCAGGCCCGCCACCGGCTCCTGGCGGCGGTGCGCCAGCAGCTCCTGGACGAGCTGCTACGGGCCGCGGAACGGGATGGCCGTCTGGAGGAGCTTGTCGATGCCGTGGCCGACCGCAGCCTCGACCCGCAGGCCGCCGCCCGAAAGCTCATCGACTCGGCGCAGGGTTGATGTAGAGACCCGCTCGCCGGCGTCCGAGGCGCATTTTGACACCCCAGGAAGCTCGTTGCTATGATCCACGTGCGGCCGGCCCGTTCCGCTAAGGCGGAGCCGGGCGCAGGCGGTTGAGCCGTCGATGCCCGAATATCTCCCGTACTTCTCCCCGGCGATGCTGGCGCAGGGCGCCCTGGCGATCAGCGGCCTCGACATCCCCGTGACCGTCGTCATCCTGGTGGTCAGCGTCCTCGGCTATGCTCTCGTCAACAGCATCGAGATCGCCGTCGTGGCGGCGAACCGGATCCGCGTCCGGCACCTGGCGGAGGAAGGCAGCAAGCGGGCGCAGGCCCTGGAGAAGCTCCGCGCCAGCCAGGACCGCTTCTTCGCCTTCATCGTGGTCTTTCAGAACCTCTTCGTGGTGGTGGCCTCGGCGATGGGCAGCATCATCGCCATCGAGGTCGCGGGCGGCCTGGGATTGCTGATAGGGACGGCGATCACCACGCTGATCATCGCCCTCGTGGGCGAGGTGACGCCGAAGACGCTGGCGGCGGGGGCGACGGAGCGCTACGCACTGGCGGTCGCGACGCCGGTGAACTGGTGTATGCGGGCCCTGGGGCCTCTGGTGTCGGGGATGGCGGCTGCGCCGCGCGTGCTGGCCCGGACGGTCTTCGGCGCGAGCGGGGGCGTGTCTCCCACGGTCACCGAGGCTGAGCTGCGTATGCTTATCGACATCGGGACAGAGGAGAAGGCGTTCGAGGAGGAGACGGGCGAGCTCCTGGAGCGGGTCTTCCATTTCCGGGACCGTCACGCGCACGAGATCATGGTGCCGCGCACGGAGGTGACGTGGCTGGAGAAGGGCACCACCATCGCCGACTTCTACGAAGTCTTCGAGGGGGCGCCACACACCCGCTTTCCCGTATTCGAGGACAGCATCGACAACGTCATCGGCGTGGTCGTCATAAAAGACGTGCTGCGGGGCCTGGCAAGAGGGCGCGTGGACAGGGAGACCCCTATCGAGAGCTGCATGCGGCCGGGGTTCTTCGTGCCGGAGACGAAGGCCGTGGGCACGCTCTTCTGGGAGATGCAGGCCGAGGGCCATCAGATGGCGATCATCGTGGACGAGTACGGAGGCACGGCTGGCATCGTTACTGTGGAGCAGCTTCTGGAAGAGATGGTGGGGCAGCTGGGCGACGAGCTGAGGAGGCCGCAGCGTGAGTTCGTGGCCATCGACGAGAAGAGGGCGCAGGTCGACGGGGGCATGAGCGTCCTGGAAGCCAATGAGGCCCTCGGTATCGCGATCCCGGAAGGCGACTACGAGACGGTGGCGGGCTACCTGCTGAGTCGCCTGGGCCACGTTCCCAAGGAGGGCGAGCAGGTGGTCGGCGAGGGCTTTCGGGCTGTGGTGGCGGAGATGCGGGGCGTCAAGATAGAGCGCGTGTTCGTGACCAGGATCTAGCGGTCTGGTGGAATCCTGATGGCAGCCGGCGACTCCCACGCTGAAAGCATTGACCAGCAACCCACAGCCCAGCGATCGAGCAGGGCGGTGAAGGTTCAGCGGCTTCGCGTCGTCTTTGGTCGCGGTGAGCATATCAAGTACATTACCCATCTCGACCTGATGCGCGTCTGGGAGCGCGCCCTGCGCCGGGCCGGCATCGAGCTGGCCTATTCGGAGGGGTACAACCCTCGCCCGCGGTTGTCGCTGGCGGCGCCGCTGCCGGTGGGCGTGACCAGCTCGGGAGAGCTCATGGACGTCTACCTGAGCTCGCGGGTGAGGCCGCAGGATTTCACCAGCAGGGTGGCCAAGCAGCTCCCGGAAGGGTTGGCGGTGCGGGAGGTGCGGGAGGCAGGCATGGCGCTGCCTTCGCTGCAATCCGAGGTGCGCTGGGCGGAGTATCAGGTCGATCTGGATGGCGGCGTCGACGCGAAGAAGGCGAGGTCGGCGGTGGAGGCCTTTCTCGCTGCGGCGAGCATGCCCTGGGAGCACATGCGCGAGAAGGAAGTGCGCAAGTACGATATCCGCGCCCTGGTAGAGGACATCTGGTTCGAGGAGAGCCCGGCGGCAACGATGGGCTGTCGGCTGGGAATGCGGCTACGAACCGACAGCAGCGGCAGCGGCCGGCCCGAGCAGGTGGCGGCGGCCCTCGGCCTGGGCGAGCCCGTCGCCATCCACCGTACGAAGCTCATTCTGGCGGACACGTCGCCAACTCACCGGGCCTGGCGCAGACGCGGGAAGTACGCGATCTAGAGGCCCAACGCATTCTTCGGGAGGAGCTTCGGCATGCGTCTTATCCTGGGCCGCCACGGGGAAACCGAGAGCAACCGGGAGCGGCTGGCCCTGGGCCGGGAGGACGTTCCCCTCAACGAGAAGGGCCGCCTCCAGGCCGCGGCCCTTGCCGGCTCCCTGAGGGGCCTGTCCGTCGCTGCCGTCTACTCCAGCCCCCTCGTCCGCGCCCTCGATACCGCCCGTGCCATCGCCGGGCTCTTCGACCTGGAGGTGCAGCCGGACGAACGCCTCATCGAGATGGATATCGGCGAGATGGAGGGCCTGACGCCGACGGAGCTGCGCGACCACCACGGCGACTTCATCCGCCGCTGGTTCACGTCTGAAGCTGCTACCCTACCGATGCCCGGCGGCGAGAGCCTCCAGCAGGTGCAGGACCGCGCCTGGGCCGCCGTGGAGTCGCTGCGGGAGAGGCACCCGGAGGAGACGGTAGTGGCCGTCAGCCACAACTTCACTATTCGCGCCATCGCCTGCCGTGCCCTGGCCCTGCCCCTCGCCGAGTTCCGCCGATTTCGCCTCGACCTCGGTGCGAAAGCCGCTCTAGACGTGGAGCCGGGCCGCACCGTCCTCGTAGAGCTCAACGACACCTGCCATCTGAGAGCGGAGGGCCTGCTCGAGCATCCGGGCTACTGGTCGCCGCCGGCGTAGGTGGCCCCGGCGCTGGCCCGACACTTGTAGGGCCGGCGACGCATCCATTGGCAACGACTGGCATTGTGGAGGCGTGGACTCTGTGCTAAAGTGGGGCCAGGCCGTGGCGGGGTAACGCAGGAGGGTTTGTCGGGGGAGTGTTGAAGTACTTTCTCCCGCCGTCTCCCGTCGGCATAGCCGTCATCCTCGCCGTCCTGGCGGTTTCCTACATCACCTTCACCGCGGGCGGCAGCGCCCTCAAGTCACTCCAACTCGGCGGCGACGAGCAGCAGGCTGAGAGAGAGGTCGCTGAGCTCCAGCAGCGCTACGAGCGGTTGCTCGTCCTGCGGGACTACCTTCAGTCGGACGAATACGTGGAAAGCATCGCCCGGCGCGTGCTGGGGCTCGTCAAGCCCGGCGAGACGCTGGTCATCGTCTCCTCGCCGGAGGAGCCGGGTGCGGCCGCGAGCGACCAGCAGTCAAGCTCCGTTGACGAGCCCTGGTGGGAGGTGCTCTTCGGCCCCTAGCGTTACAGTGTGTTTGTCGAGCCAGGGTGGGCTAGATTTGATGCGGCAGCTGTAGGGGGAACAGCTATGGAGGCACCACCAAAGGGCCCCTATGTGCAGGCGGCCTTATTCTGCGAACGAGTGTTAGTAGAAAAGGACAATGTCACGAGTATTGTTCGTGTCATCGACCAGGTGACTCATACCGCCGCCGGTCCCGAGCCGCCGGAGGAGCTGCCGCCATTCAACTACGAGCTGCAGATGCTCGTGATGCTGAAGCCAGGCGGCGCTACCGGGAGAAGCACGTTCACCATCGTGATGGAGGGACCAGATGGGCTGAAGCGGGAGCTAGGAAGTGGCACCGTCAACTTCGTCGGCGGACCGAACCAAGGCGCTAACCTCCACATCCGCCTTAGCCCGACCTTTGAGCAGGACGGCCTCTACTGGTTCGATGTCCTGTTGGACAACGCGCTTATGACGCGGATACCGCTCGCGGTGCTCTACCAGCGGATCAAGTCGGGCAAAGCTCAGTGAAGGTGAATTCGCCGGTGGGAACCAGGGGGGCGATGGACAATTCTTGAGGTGCTTCGTTGGATGATGACGCGACTGTTGCGACATTCCCGGCGAGCACCAAAGCAGCAGCGGCGCCCTTGAGCTCGTCGAGGGAACGCAGATCCTCGCCGTATTCGGTCAATACAAGGCGAAGTCCCTCAAGCGCGTCTATATCCGCCGTCGTCATCGAATCGTCATCGACGGCCGAAATAAGCCACTCCGCAAACTCCCGTAGATCCGCGCGCTGAGTCAGGAAACGAAACAGCTCATTGGTAGCGGCTTGCGACTGAAGCACAGCGGCTCACCCCCTTTCTGTCTTATGGTAAAGCGTACAACGGCCCTTGTCGACCTTGGTGAGATCGAGGCGCTATTCGACGTTTTCCGGCTCTGGGACAAGATACATGGGAAGCAGCTCGACTGCCAACCTGTCGGTGAGAGCATTAGCCCGGCGAAACGCTGGCCGGGAGGCCTAAGTCGTCACCTCAAACATCACAGCTCGGCTGGCCACCATATCTGCACTACCCATCAGATTATCGACGCTATGGGCGAAATCGTACATTGGGATGAGGCTGACATCAAACTGAGTGAGGTCACCATAGCGAAGAAGCCGGTGCAAGTCAACTAGTCGGCCCCGGGGGCCCTACCGCCTCACCGCACGTGGGACACGCCTTTTCCGCCGCCCGTAGCGTTAGAATATGATTAGCTGCCCGGGCAGGGCGGCCCCCGGACACACGGGGCCGCCTTTATTATCGATCATGAGTCGGAAACGGGCTGAAGCGACTACTCGAGGGGAAGATGGCGTCGGTTCCCGTTCGAGCCGGCGTCTGGAAGCGCGTGTCGTGCGGTTCGTCCGCCAGCAGCGCCTCGTCGAGGCCGGTCAGCGCGTGCTGGTGGGCCTCTCCGGCGGCGCCGATTCCACCGCTCTTCTCCTACTCCTGGCCCGCCTGGCCGATCCCCTTGGCGTCGAGGTAAGGGCCGCCTACTTCGACCATCAGCTGCGCGGTCGCTCGGCGGGCGAGAGGGAGCGGAAGTACGCGGCCGCCCTCGCGGATAACCTGCGCGTGCCTGTCGTCATGGGGGCAGGCGACGTGCGCGCCCACGCGCGGGCGTGCCGACTCTCGCTGGAGGAGGCGGCGCGGGAGCTCCGCTATCGCTTCCTCGCAGAAGCGGCCCGCGATGAGCGCTGCCCGCTGGTCGCTGTGGGCCACACCGCGGACGACCAGTCGGAGACGGTGCTGATGCACATTCTCAGGGGCAGCGGCCTCGCCGGCCTGGGCGGGATGGCGGCGCGCGCTCCCTGGCCCGTGAGGGTGCACGGTGAAGCGCCGGCCCTGATCCGGCCGCTGCTGGCGGTAGGACGGGTCGAGGCGAGCGAATACTGCCGAGAGAGGGGCATCCGGCCCCTTGAGGACCCCACGAACCGCTCCCTGGCTCCCATGCGCAATCGCATCCGGCGCCAACTCCTGCCGATGCTCCGCCGCTACAATCCCCGAGTCGACGCGGCCCTGCAACGGCTGGCGCGGGCGGCGGCCGCGGACCAGGAGATCATCGACGGGATGGCGATGGCCGTCCTCGCCGCCGGGAGCAGCAGCCGCGAGGGAGAGGTGCGGCTGTCCCGCCGCCGGCTGCAGGAGCTCCCCGATGCTGTGCGGTTGCACGTCTTTCGCCTTGTGGCGAGGCAGCTTCTCGGTGACGTCCGTGATCTGGGCGCCGCGCACCTCCGGGCCATGGCTGAGGCGTCCGCCAAGAGCGTGGGCGCCCGGCTCGACCTCCCGCACGGTCTTCGGCTCTTCGTAGACTACGAGGACGTGGCCCTTGCCGTCCGGCCCGTGGCCGAGCCGCCGCGCCCGCTGCCCGAAGAGCCTGTGGCCCTGAGCGTGCCCGGCACCACCCGCGTGGGGCCGTGGTCCTTCGAGACTGAGGTCGCCCCTCGGGCGGATGCCGCCGTCGCCTGCGACGCCGAAGAGGCGCTGCTCGACCTCGACGCCGTGGGCGGCGAGCTCTGGATCCGGCGCCGCAGGGCCGGCGACCGCTTCCAGCCCCTGGGCCTTGGCGGGGAGAAGAAGTTGCAGGACTTCTTCGTCGACGCCAAGGTTCCGCGGTCGCAGCGCGACGGCGTGCCGCTCGTGTGCGCCCGGCGGGGCATCATCTGGGTCGTCGGGCATCGTATTGCCGAGTGGGCCAGGGTCAGTGATGATGCGCGGCAGACGCTGAGAATCCGGGCGCGCTGGTCTCAGTAGGGGCTTCGAGACCGCGACGACAGGTTCGCTCGGGGTTAGACGGCTCCTCTTGACATCGCAGCGGGCCGATGATAGTATCATCGTGCCGCCGAGAGATGGCGGCGTGCATTCGCACGTTACCATGGCCGAGGGCCGTCGCTGCGCTGCCGGCAAGGGAAGGGTATGGCAGCGCAGGATTTTGCTGTCGGTCAGAGTGCGCGTGTGGCACCTTAACAACTGGATAGCGGAAGGAAGAACTGGGGTCCCTTAACGTCGGTCTTCGTCCCGATTCGTCGGGATGGAGATAATCCTACGGAGAGTTTGATCCTGGCTCAGGATAAACGCTGGCGGCGTGCCTTACGCATGCAAGTCGTACGAGTTCCAGGGCTTCGGCCCTGGCGCGAGTGGCGAACGGGTGAGTAACACGTATGTAACCTGTCCGGAAGTGGGGAACAACTCCGCGAAAGCGGGGCTAATACCGCATATGGTCGCCGGTGGAAGACCGGTGGACAAAAGCCTTCGGGCGCTTCCGGAGGGGCGTGCGGCCGATTAGCTTGTTGGTGGGGTAACGGCTCACCAAGGCGACGATCGGTAGCTGGTCTGAGAGGACGGCCAGCCACACGGGGACTGAGACACGGCCCCGACTCCTACGGGAGGCAGCAGCGAGGAATCTTGCGCAATGGGCGAAAGCCTGACGCAGCAACGCCGCGTGGGCGAAGAAGGCCTTCGGGTCGTAAAGCCCTTTTGCAGGGGAAGATACTGACGGTACCCTGCGAATAAGCCACGGCTAACTACGTGCCAGCAGCCGCGGTAATACGTAGGTGGCGAGCGTTGTCCGGATTTACTGGGCGTAAAGCGCGCGTAGGCGGTCTGCTAAGTCTGGGGTGAAATCTCCCGGCTCAACTGGGAGGGGTCCTCGGATACTGGTAGGCTTGAGGGGAGCAGAGGAGAGCGGAATTCCCGGTGTAGTGGTGATATGCGTAGATATCGGGAGGAACACCAGTGGCGAAGGCGGCTCTCTGGACTCTACCTGACGCTGAGGCGCGAAAGCGTGGGGAGCGAACCGGATTAGATACCCGGGTAG
>CAZMGB010000017.1:24163-86718 GCA_964565775.1 uncultured Dehalococcoidia bacterium | reverse complement strand
GGTGGGGTTGTGTTTTTTCCCTTTATCTTTCGGGGTTGGGGGGGCTCCTTACTAGGTACGGCGGGCGGAGCTTCAGCTCCGCCCCTACGACCCGAAGACATCGGTCTGGCACGGAGGTGCGGCATGATCCAGACCAGAACTGAAGTCACGTCTCCTTTTGCCCGCTTCCGGCGGATGCGGCGCAGCGAGGCGCTCCGAAACCTCGTCCGCGAGACACGCCTCTCGCCCGCCGACTTCGTCTACCCCCTCTTCGTCACCCACGGCGAGAACGTCCGCCAGGAGATCGAGTCGATGCCGGAGCAGTACCACCTCTCGCTCGACCGGCTCCCCGGCGAGGCGGAGGAGCTACGCTCGCTCGGCATCCCCGCTGTGCTCCTCTTCGGCCTGCCCGCCGCCAAGGATGACGCCGCCTCCGAGGCCTACGCCGACGACGGCATCGTCCAGGAGGCGATACGTATGCTCAAGAGCGCCGCGCCGGAGCTCGCCGTCATCACCGACGTCTGCCTCTGCGAGTACACCAGCCACGGCCACTGCGGCGTCCTGAGCCCGTCGAAGGGCGGCGTCGTGGAGGTAGACAACGACGCCACGCTGGAGCTCCTGGCCCGCACCGCCGTCTCACACGCCCGCGCCGGCGCCGACATGGTGGGGCCGTCGGACATGATGGACGGTCGGGTGGCGGCCATCCGCCGCGCCCTGGACGAGGCGGCGCTCACCCAGGTGCCGATCATGTCGTACGCCGCCAAGTACGCGTCGGCGTTCTACGGGCCGTTCCGGGTAGCGGCCGACTCGGCGCCCCAGTTCGGCGACCGCAAGGGCTATCAGATGGACCCGCCCAACGTGCGCGAGGCGCTGCGCGAGATCGAGGCCGACATCGCCGAGGGTGCGGACGTGGTAATGGTCAAGCCGGCCCTCGCCTACCTCGACGTGCTCACGAAGGCCCGCCAGCGCTTCGACCTGCCCCTGGCCGCCTACAACGTCAGCGGCGAGTACGCGATGGTCAAGGCCGCCGACCGCCTGGGCTGGCTCGACGGCCGGCGCGTGACGTTGGAGGTGCTTACGTCCATCAAGAGGGCAGGCGCCGACATTATCATCACCTATCACGCGAAAGAGGCCGCTCGCTGGTTGGGGGAATAGCCATCGACCAGCCGCCCTCCACCTATCGTTTCTGTCCCCGCTGTGGCGCGCCCCTGACCAGGAAACAGGTGCAGGGGCGTGACCGCGCCGCCTGCGCCGCCTGCGGCTTCGTCGTCTATGAGAACCCGGTGCCCGGCGTCGCCGTGGTGCTCGTCGAGGAAGGGAGGGTGCTGCTGGCCCGTCGCAGGAGCTCTCTATACAATGGCATGTGGTGCATCCCCTGCGGCTACGTAGAGGCCGACGAGGACGTGCGGGAGGCCGCCCGGCGCGAGTTTCGCGAGGAGACGGGGCTGCAGGTGGAGCTGGGCGACGTGCTGGAAGTCCACTCCAGCTTCCAGGTGCCCGGCCGGCCGGTGGTCGGCATCTGGTTCCGGGGTCGGGCGATCGGCGGGCGGCTGGAGCCCGGCGACGACGCGCGAGAGCTGGAGTTCTTCTCGCTGGACGCGCCGCCCGAGGAGCTGGCCTTCGAAGGCGACCGGCTCGTGCTGGAGAAGCTCCGCCGCCAACGGCGATTAGCCACAGATAGGCACTGATTGTCACAGACTTGATTTGGCGGATTGGCCACAGATTCACACAGATTGACAGAGAGAAGCTCTAGGGGCGCGGGCGGCCCGAGTTTTCCTCACAAGGAGCTGACTCAGGCGATTATCGGCGCGGCGTATGAGGTCTATCGCGTTCTTGGGCACGGTTTTCTCGAGAAGGTGTATGAGACGGCCCTGGCCAAGGAGCTCCAAACCCGTGGTCATGATGCGCGATGTCAGGCTGAAATCGGGGTGGAGTACAAGGGCGAACAGGTCGGTGTCTACTACGCTGACATTCTCGTGGATGGTTGCGTTATTTGCGAGATAAAGGCTTTAGAGCAACTCGCTTCTGCGCATGAGGCTCAGTTGCTGAACTACTTGAAGGCTACGGGCATCAAGGTCGGCCTCCTCCTGAACTTCGGTCCCAAGGGTGTCCAAGTCAAACGCATGGTATTCTGATTCAATGTCTGTGCTAATCTGTGTCAATCTGTGGCCAATAGATCGATTCTCGCAATAGCCATCGACTGCTACGGCACGCTCGTTGACTTCGCCGACGATGCCTTCGTCCAGGCGTACAATGAGGTCTGCCGTCTCCAGGGCCTCGCCTGCAACGGCCGCGAACTGTGGGACCAGTGGATGGAGGTGTGGCGGCAGATGGCTCAAGAGGGCCGCGCCCTCGAGAACCCGCCGAGCGGGCCTTCGGGCCGGCCCAGTTGGTACAAGTACATGGACCGTCTGCGCCCCGTCGACGGGCCGGTGCGTTCCTTCCGGACCTACCGTGAGGAGTGGCCGCCGCACTTCGCGAGGGCGTTCGACAACCTTGGCGTCCAGGGCGACCCGGAGGCGGCCTATCGTCACGTCCAGACGCGGCTCGCCGAGGCGGTCGCCTACCCCGACGCACAGGATGTCCTGGCTGCCCTCAGGCCCCGCTTTCGCCTCGCGGTCCTTTCGAACGCCGACGACGATTTCCTGCTGCCCTGCCTGGCGAAGAACAGCCTCGAGTTCGAAGTGGTGGTCTCGTCAGAGGGAGCGCGGGCCTACAAGCCGCACCGCGCCATCTTTCAGGCCGCGGCCGACGCGCTCGCCCTGAAGATCGAGGAGATCCTGTACGTTGGGGACAGTCGCTACTCGGACGTCCTCGGCGCCAAGCACGCGGGCATGCCCATGGCCTGGCTGAACCGGCCGCGCTTTGAGCTGCCCGAGGACCTGCCCCCGCCCGACTACGAAATCCGGGCTCTGGCGGACCTGCTGCCCATCGTGGGAGTGGAGCCGTTGCGGGCCGCCGGGAAATGACCTCCCCTTGCGACCTCGTGGAGGAGCGCCTCCGTGGCGCAGGGATTAGGGAGGGTAGGTGATGAAAAGGCCCGGTGACCGCTCGCGCGAGGTCTTCGAGCGCGCCCGGCGCTACCTGCCGGGCGGCGTCAACAGCCCCGTCCGCGCCTTCAAGGCTGTCGGCGGCGAACCCGTCGTCATCGCCCGCGGCGAGGGCTCACACATCATCGACGTCGACGGCAACAAGTACATCGACTACGTGGGCTCCTGGGGCCCGCTGATCCTGGGCCACAGCCACCCCTCCGTCGTGGAGGCGCTGCGTCAGGCCGTGGAGCGGGGCACCAGCTACGGCGCCCCCACGGAGCTGGAGGCGGAGATGGCGCAGCTCGTGACGGAGGCCGTCCCTTCGCTGGACCTGGTGCGCTTCGTCAACTCCGGCACTGAGGCCACCATGTCCGCCCTCCGTCTCGCGCGCGCCTACACAGGCCGCGACAAGATCCTCAAGTTCGAGGGCTGCTATCACGGCCACGCCGACGGCCTCCTCGTGCAGGCCGGCTCCGGCGTCGCCACCCTCGGCCTGCCCGACAGCCCCGGCGTGCCGGCGTCCTACGCGCAGGAGACGTTGGTGGCGCCGTACAACAGCGTCGCGGCGACGAATGAGGTCTTCCAGCGCTACGGCGAGCAGATCGCGGCCGTCATCGTGGAGCCTGTGGCCGCGAACATGGGCGTCGTGCCACCGGTGTCCGGCTTCCTCGAGTTCCTGCGCGAAGCCACCCGTCAGAGCGGCAGCCTTCTCATCTTCGATGAGATCATCACTGGCTTCCGGGTGGCCTACGGCGGCGCCCAGACCCTCTACGGCGTGCTGCCGGACCTGACGTGCCTGGGCAAGATCGTCGGCGGGGGGCTGCCGGTGGGCGCTTACGGTGGCAGCCGCCAGATCATGGAGATGATGGCGCCCCAGGGGCCCGTCTACCAGGCGGGCACCCTCTCGGGCAATCCCCTGGCGATGGCCGCGGGCATCACGACGCTGCGTATCCTCGGCGATCCCGCGCTATACAGCCACCTCGAGGAGACCGGCGCCTCCCTCGCCGCGAGCCTGGAGTCGGCGGCCCGCCGGGCGGAGGTCGAGATCACGATCAACCGCGTCGGCTCGATGCTGACCGTGTTCTTCGTCGACACGCCCGTCACGGACTACGCGAGCGCCAAACGGGCCGACACGGAGCGCTACGCTCGCTTCTTCCGGGCGATGCTGGAGCGGGACGTCTATCTGCCGCCGTCTCAGTTCGAGGCGTGCTTCGTCTCCCTCGCTCACGACGAGGCGGATTTGGAGGCCACGGCCACTGCCGCCGCCGAGGCCTTCGCCCTCACCGCCCGGGACTGACCTCCTGTCCCCCGCCATCCCCTTGCCGACTCCCAGCCGACGGGATTGTCGGGGTGCCTCCGGCCTCTTGCTAGCCGGGCAGGGCTGCGGTATACTTCGGCCAAACCGCATACGTAGGTGATCGCTATGAAGGTCTTGTCCCTCCAGGAGAACCTGTCCAAGGGCCTGGGCATAGTGGGTCGAGCGGTGGCAGTCCGCAGCACCCTGCCCATCACCTCCCACATCTTGCTTGCGACAGATGGCGGTCGCTTGAAGCTCGCGGCTACGAACCTGGAGATAGCCCTGAGCTGCTGGATCGGCGCGCAGGTGGAGGAGGAAGGTGCTGTCACCATCCCCGCCAGGCTGCTGATCGACTTCGTGAACTCCCTGCCCAACGAGCGCATCGAGCTCACTCTGGGGCCGCGGGGACGCCAGGTCCATGTCCAGTGCGCCCGCAACGAGGCGACCATCGGCGGCATGGACGCGGACGACTTCCCGCCGATCCCCTCCGTGGACGGGGGCGGCAGCATCGAGCTGGACCCGCAGCTCCTGCACAGGGCGATCACGCAGGTGGTGTTCGCCGCCGCGACCGACGACTCACGCCCCGTGCTGACGGGCGTGGACGCAGTCCTCGAAGGCGATGAGCTTACACTGGCGGCTGCGGACGGTTTCCGCCTCGCCGTCCACAAGCTAAGGCTGAGCAAGCCGGTCCCGGAACGCACCGAAGTGATCATCCCTGCCCGCGCCCTCGGCGAGTTGAACCGTCTCCTCGTCGACGAGGAGGAAAAGGTGGAGATGACCTTCAACGCCGCCCGGACGCAGGTGCTCTATCGCCTCAAGAACGTCGAGCTCGTGGCCCAGCTCGTCCAGGGCACCTTCCCCAACTACGGCCAGCTCATTCCCCAGAGCTGGACGAGCAAGGCCGTCGTCGAGGTATCGGAGTTCCTGCGGGAGACGCGTATCGCCTCCATCTTCGCGCGCGACGGCAGCGGCATCGTGCGCCTTCAGGTCGCGCCGGGCGAGGAGCTGAAGCCGGGCAGGATGACCGTCTCCGCCCGCGCGGAGGAGGTGGGCGACAACCAGGGCGAGATCGACGCGTCAGTGGAAGGTGATGAGGCCAAGATCGCCTTCAACGGCAAGTACCTCCAGGAGGTCCTCCAGGTGCTGGACGGCGGCCAGGTGGCGCTGGAGACGACGAGCCCCTCGAGCCCCGGCGTCATCCGGCCCGTGGGCGTGGAGAACTACGTCCACGTCGTCATGCCCATGTTCGTCCAATGGTAGCTAAATCTTGAGGGATGGCCCCCGTTAGCTTCGCGCCATCGCGGCCGACCGCGACCTTGATCTGAAGGGCCTGGAGGGCAAGCCGCTTCTCTTCGAATTCGAAGTCGTCCAGACGCTCAGCAACCTGGGCACAGTAAGCCCGCACCTGCTCGCTCAGTCCGTCCAGGTTCGCCACGCGCTGTCGTTGCTGCTGGAGCTCGGCCAACTCCTCCTCCAGCGCCAGTCGCGTCTTCTTCACCTGCTCGGCTTCGCGCAGGACGTACTCCTCGGTGACTTGCCCGAGGCCGAAGAGTCGGATCAGCCGGCGCTCTTGGTCGGCTAGGCGGCGGATCGATGCGCGGACCCTGGTCAGCTCTTGCTCGACGAATGACGATTCGTCCTGCTGGCGCTTGATCTCCGCGATAACGATGTCGGGCTCTTGGAGAATCTCCCGGACCGTGCTCCAGACGGCCTCCTCCAACCTGTCAGCGTTGATGTACGGGGCATCGCAGGTCTTGGGTCTGGTCGCGCTGGGCCAGGTCGAACGACACCGGTAGTAGCGGTACGTGTGGTTCAGGCATGTGCCCACGGCAGGCGCGCCGCAGGTGCACTCTAGGTGGCTGGTGAGCAGGTACTTGCGGGATGCCAGGTCAGGATTCCGCCTGGGCCGGCTCAGAATTCTCTGCGCCGCGCTGAAAACGTCTTCTGTGACTATAGGGGGTGTCGCATCTGGGATCACTATCCACTCCTCAGGGCTCCGTTCCTCCAGGCGGCGACGCCTGCCGCCCAGAGATATTCGCCTGGTCTTACCGAAGATGGTGGTGCCCTTGTATGAAGGGTTGATAAGCATGCGCTTGACTGTACGCGGGTGCCATAGCCCACCACCGAACGCGGGAATGCCGTCCTCGTTCAAACGAACGGCTATGGAGTAGCAGGACTCGCCCCGCAGGCACGCCTCGAAGATCCGTCGGACCACCTGTGCCTCCGGCTCGTAGGTCACCCGCTTCTTAGTCTCCGGAACGTAGCGGTAGCCGTAGATCCCCTTCCCTGTGGCCTGGACGATGAAACCCATCCGGGCGCGGCTTCTCTTGCCTCGGAGCGTCCGCTCCTTAATGCGCTCGCGCTCGATCTGGGCTGCATACCCCTTGACGTAGCGGATGAGCGCTCCCTCGGGCGAGCTGTCTAGGGGCTCGAGGACGAATACGAGCTCCACCTCGTGCTTGGCGCACTCCTCGGCAATGATCCCAACGTGAATCGGATCGCGTGCCAGGCGGTCCACCGCGTAGCAGACAAGAGCCTGCACAGCGCGAGAGCTGACGAGCTCGCGTGCCCTGTCGAGCCTGGGTCGCTCTAGATCGGCGCCAGTCCAGTCTTCGAGCAGGGCGTATTCAGCGGGAACGGTGTAGCCCCGCTCGGCCGCGAGTTTCAGGCAGGCATCGCGCTGGGAGTCCAGACTTGTGCCGTTTTCGGCTTGGCCGGCGGTTGACACTCTGCAGTAGATAGCCGCGAACATGATCGTCTCCCCCTTGTCCCTCTGGCCGTCCTGAAGCCCGGGGGCTTCTTGAGCGTTCCCAAAAGGCTCAACGAAACCCGCCACTTAAGTCCCCCAATTGAACTCAGTGAAGACGTCCGTAATGGTTCGATATCTCCCCCGGGCGTCTCTTTCGAAGAGCCTCCACATCTTGAAGACCGGCCACGTCCTAAACGCCAGGACGTTCGCCCCTGCCAGCGCGTTGCACAGTTCTCCACTGTGCTGAAGTTCGTTCCACCAGCGCTCTAGCCCATCGGCTATCAGAGGAGGCATATGCTCGAGGATTTCCAGGTCGATGCCCTGAAGCCCATGAAGGGCTGTTCTCTGCTTCACCGTTGCCTGACCGTGCGCAGCAAAGTGCCTGAGGTACGCCAGAGTCTCGATGTCATAGACACCGCTGCTCGTTCTTATGAGCTGGTGGCTGTCCGGTATAGTAGCGTAGGAAGAGCTACGCAGCCACTTGAATCCCGTCTTCAAAGACTCATCGCTGCGCCTGGTGTCAGCCACCCCAAGGATGCAGCGTCCTAGAATCTCGATTCCTGAAGCACAGACGCCGTAGGCGGGTATGTACGTCGCTGGTAGGAGCTCTCGACGTACCTTCAGCAAACAAGTCACGCTCGTACAGATGTCGTGGATGACGCCGATTACATACGCTGCCTTCACCGTCAGGGGGTAGAAGTCAGGATTGCCTCCTACATCCTGGTTCAAGGTTGTCCACACAGCGGACTGCATTGACCAGTCTGGGACCGACCTGGTTGGATTCGCCAGTTTGACGTTCACCGGTGCAGGCACATCATCCTCCCCCGGTCTGTCGCTCGTACAGATGTAGGCATGCCATTCTTTCCCAGAGCCGCTGCCACGTGTGCACTCCTCATCCTCCCGGATCCAACTTGAGGGTCTCCAAGAACGTCGCGACCCGCGCGTACGCATCGGCCATTATCCGCTCTTGCTCGGGGGGATTGGTCCCTAGGAAATCAGCGACCCACGCAGGCCCAGGTGAGCGGATCGTCTGGAACTTGTCGGCTATATTGCCCACGGCCTCTTGCACCAGCCCGTTGTCGAGAACCGGCGCTACCTCGGCCGCAGCGTCGCGCGGTCCGTTCTTGTAGTTCGCGACTACAGCGTAGATGTCGTAGGCGTCCTTTTCGGCGTACCTCTGACCGATCGCGATGCCTTTTGTCGTGAGGCATCCGACAACATCGGCCACTTGGATCTCGACCGAGGCTTCCGCCCCATTAGGTAGGATGCCGGCTATCCTGAACGGGAAGTTGTGTTCGAACACCACGTCCGCTCCGCGTGCTTTGCGGGCAAGCAGGTCATCTTGGATGACCTGATGACGGCGACCTCTGCCCGTTCCGCCGTACTCCGGCGCCAGGAAATCGACCTCGACCACCGCCCTGCCCGTGGCCTGGGGCGGGGCAGTGTCGCGCTCGAAGGCGAACTCGATGGGCTTCCCCAGACGATTCAGCCGAGGCCTGTAGCCTCGCCGCACAATCAGCTCCGCAATGGTGGCATACTCACGCGGACCGACGGCAGCCGGGTTGAGCACCACATCGATATCAATCGACCCGACATGCTGAAATGGGTTGTCGGGCTCCTGATACTGCTTGAGAATGAAGTAGGGTGCCCAGCCTCCGATAAGTACCATCGCCTCGCGGTAGGTTCCGAGGATGGTCCACAGCTCCAGCAGGACAGAGAGAGAGGCCTCACCTATCCCGCCGCCGAAGTCGTCCACCGTCCTGCGCATGGTCGCCTACCGTCAGAACTTCAGGTGCCGCTCGCGAAGGAAATCCGCCTGCTCCCTGCCTCTCGCGGGATAGTGATACAGGTCCAGGTAGAGCTGGACATCGCCCACTACGACCGAGCCGTCTACCTCGTGTGCTGCATAGAAAACGCCAGCATCGTACGGCTTCAACAGGCTGAAGTTTCCGCCGAACTCCACTTCTCTCAGGTCGAGTGCCTCAACCCACGTCTCCGCCGATTCCTCGGTGTAGACATGGACATCGGTGAAGCGAACGAACGGCGCCACGAGCGAGGCCCCGGCATGGAGCGTGAGGGCGTATCGGCCGTTCATTCGACAGCCTGCTTCGGCGATGCGCCGAATGAGCTGCTGGGGCGTACGGGCGGGCGAGTGATAGGTGCGGATCTCGTTGATCGAGTACCGATAGGCCTCCCGCCAGGCGTCCAGCAGGCCGGCCGGATCGCGGAGGACAAGCAACCGCTTCTCCTTCTCGAGGAACGTCTCGGCGAGCAGACGTTGAGCCACGCGATGCGCCAGGCCGAGGCTAGCGTCGGCCTCCTGGGCTAGGTCGCGAACCTTCCAGCGACGGTCGGCGTTGTGCAGGAGAACGCGATGAATGCGCGAGGAAACTGGAGCAAAGAGCGCTCGCTGCTGCCTGCGAGCCGCTGGGGGTTTGGTCGCCTCCGTTCGCTCAATGTAGACGCCGTCGAATTCCAAGAGGCAGTTACCCGCCAGGTCGAGGAAGCCGACCCGGCTCTGGCGCAGGATTTGGCGTCCCCGGGGACTGACATAGGGGGCGACCACAACCGGATAGCTATCGGGCCACCGTCCGCTGGCGAGGTGTAGCCGGCTGATCGCCTTGTGGAGGAAAGCGGGCTCGCCGGAGGCTCCAACGTCTAACAAGAGCGCCTTTCGTTTGTCCCCATAGCGAATGTCCACCACCAGGTCTGGTCGCGAATCGCCGCGCCGCACCTCCTTCTTGCTGCGCAGAACCTTGAATCCAGGAGCTAGCTGATCGAGACGGGCGAGCACTTCCTGCTCGACCCGAACAGGGTGCGTGAGGCGGCTGGAGGATGTGTTCATGTGGTTGGGCGTGTTCACCGTACGGTGAAACAATACCAAAGAGTGAACGGGGCGTCAAGGGGTACGGAGATGACTCCCTACAACCATAGGACCCTGGCGGCTCGTCAGTCAACATTCCCTCCGTCTGTGAGCGATTGTACTGCTGCGCCTTCTGCTCCAACTTCTCGGTCCTCGGATGACTCACGCTGAGAGAGCCCGTTGTCCGGGCGCTGCAAGAGCCGGTTCCATACACGTCTCCAGGCATGGAGTGCCCCAGGAGGAGGCTCTCGGGCTTCAAACTGAGCGACCAGCCGGAGCGGCGCTCTCTTCACGTCAGGCCTCCGCCAAGCTACCCCACCATACGCGACCGCCGGAGCCGAATGAGCGCCATATCGTGCCTGCCGGCCCAAACCTCTCGACCAGCGAGTCGATGCTCGTGAAGCAGGCAGCAGGCGTCATACCTATGCTGCTGAAGCTCTCGTCCAGCAGACGCCAGATGGTTTGTTCCCTCAATGGCGAGCCGATGACGATTAGGAGGTTGCGGCCCGCTTGATGCGCTTCAGCATGCCGCAGGGTCGAAGCGAAGAACAGAGCGTAGCCTCTGAACTTCTCGACCATGTCCGGCCAGCACATCGTGCCCCGGTCCCACTCCAGATAGAAGCGGCGCATTCTGCCTCGCCACCAGACATCTCCGGCGCCATCAGGCCGAAGCCAGTGTGTCACCTCGCGGTGGGTGAACTTCTGGGCCGCCTCGGAGGCGCTCAGCCAGCGGACCAGCCGTGGTCCACGCGTCGCTCCGTCACGGATCAGCCTGACGAAGAAGCGGTTTACCCCCACCGTATGGTCAAGCTGGCGCAGGAGGGTCTGGAGCCTTCCGCCGCCCTGCTTCTTTGGCATCGCGGCCGCCACAACCCCGTACCGGGCGTAGCGGCGCGGCGGCACTCCGTCCCGCGCGGCCAGCAGCTTGAGGCCGACGTCCGTCAGGTAGTAGCGACGCGGGGGTGCCGCCTCGTGTTCCAGAGCCTTGTCGGTGGACTGGGCCAGACCATGGCGAGCGAGGTTGTCGAGGACACGCGGGACCAACGGCCTAGACACGCGCAGGATCACAGCCAGGTCGTCGACCGACAGCAGGGGGTGGTGGCCCAGCCACTCCAGGATTCGTTTCTCTGTAGGGCTGGTGACGACAGCCAGGGCAGCGAGCCGCTCCAGCGTGCTGGCCGGTGGTGTCGTGCCCTCACGTGACGCGACGGTCTGCTTCGCCCACTCCCGCAGCGGCGGGGCGTTCGCCGAGACCGCCTCCAGATTTTGCGTGCCATTGCCTACCCTGATACCTGCAGGCTGCGCCGGGACGGCCGGGCGCCAGACCAGGCGCTCGCAGAGGTGGGCTCGCACGGTCCCGTCGGGGCGACGCCAGACGCTGCCGAGAGGCCCATCGTCAAGAGCGGAGGCGACATCGGCGAGATAGACGGGCAGAGGCGGCACCTGCCGGCGGTCCGAGGCGGCCAGCACAGCGCGGGCCCACTGCTCGGCTTCGGCTTCGCCGGAATACACAATCAGGATGGGCGGGATGTCGTCGCGGCCCCAGGGATGGTCGCCCTCCCGGAAGGGGTACCAGGCGCCCACCCGCTTGCGGCGGTGGAAGGGGGGAGCGCCGGCCCGGTCCCAGGCGACGAAGAAGGGCGCGCGCCACGGCCCCCAGCGGAGGCAGCCGTAGCCTTCGACCTCGGGCGGCCACCATGCCTGAGCGCGTTGCCGTCGCGACGGCAGTGATCGCACGTCCTCAAGCTCCACTTCCTCGTCGTCCCGCGCGGCAGCGACCAGCTCCGCCGCGAACCGGTTGAGCCCGACCTCCGCCTCCAGCCGAGATAGCCGGTACAGCACCTCCTTCCGCCCCACGGGAAACGTCACTTGAAGTCCCTGCTCAGTCAGACCCAGGTGCTCAGCCAGCCCTGGCAGGCAGCCAGCCGTAAGGATGTAGAGCCGGTCCGTCTCCAGCTCCGGCGACGAAGGCGTGATCCACTCGACCCAGCCGAGCCTCTCTAGCTCTCCAAGCAGCCGAGCCGCCTGAGGCTTTGTAATCCCGAGAAGGAGTGACAGCTCTTCCGCTCCCAGGAAGGGGAGCCGGGCGAGCCAGGCGACGGCTTCCGCCTGTGACCGCAGCGCGCTCATCGGCATTTCCCTCACCTCCGGTCCCGGTGCTCGCTGCGCGCCTTGGCCTTCGGGTTCTGCTTCTCCGTGGGCTGCGGCTCGTCGGGCACCTTATCGGCCCTTTGCTCGTCGGTCTTGACCGTTGCCGAGGCGTGGCCGGACGGCACGACTCTCACGCCGCGGCCGGCCAGAGCATTGTCGATCTCGTTCGCCACCTGCTCGCCGGGCCGCCCGAAGCGCTCGGCCGAGCGCCGTGCCACGGCGAGCAAGCGCTCTCGGTCGACGGACGGCGGCGGGTCGAGGCGCAGGGAGAAGGTCGGCAGGCGCTTGCCATCCGACCACCAGCGCGCGTAGCACTCGAAGTCGTCCAGGGCCGTCAGGTCGTCCACATCCAGGCCGCCGCCCAGCTCCGGCACCAGGTAGCGGGAGTCCTGGGCGCTAACCTGGAAGACGGTCAGGCCGTCGACGTTGGAGAACACCGTTGGCCGCAGGGCTTCGTCGAGGGCGTCCAGCTTGGCTAGCGACTGCGTGACCAAGACAAAGCTGGCGCCGTACTTGCCCAGCTCGCTGAGCATGCGGGGATAGTCGGCGGCGCCGAGAGTGCTGGACTCGTCCACCAGGGCCACCAGCCTGCTGCGCTGTGTCGTCGGCAGGGCCACCTGCTCTTCCACCACCAGGCCCAGCAGGTTCAGGACCGTCGCACCGACCAGGGCCGCGCCGCCCTCGCCCAGGATGCCGACGGCGGAGTTCACGACCAGCACACCGCCCTCCCGCAGGAGCGACCGCGGGTCGAATGTGCATCGCGACTGGCCCAACACCAGGCGGGCGGCCCTGGTGACGAGGAAGCGTCCCACTTTGGTGGTCACAGGGTTGGCCGTTTGCTGCTGCATGGTGCGCCCGAGGCGGTCGTAGTTGTCGCGCCACCACGCCCAGAGAGCGCGGTCCGGCACCTGCTTCAGCACTTCCTCCCGGAAATCGGCGCTGCTGAGGGTGGGCACCACATCCAGCAGCGTGTACTGCTCCTCGCGCTGACGGGCTTGGTTGGCCTCGTGCAGGGACATGAGGGCGGCACGCAGCGCCCCTTCCATGCGCGGCCCCCAGTTCTGGGGCCAGAGGCGATTCATCATCGTGATCACGTTCTCGGCCGTGCGGTCCCGGCTTGGGAAGAGGGCGACGTCCAGGAGGTTGAGCCCGACCGGCCGCTCGGGATCGGCCAGGTTCAGGTACGTGACGCGGTCTTCGAGGCCAGAGGGGACGATCCCGAGGACGGCCTCGGCCAGGTCCTGGTGAGGATCTACTATGACCAGGAGCAGCCGCTCCCGGCCTACCGCCATCCGCTCCATGAGGTACGAAGCCATGTGCAGGAGGAGCGTCGACTTGCCGCGCCGGGTTTTCGCCACCACCAGGTGGTTGCGGAAGAGCAATCCGTGGGGCAAGTACGCCGGCACCCGCCGACCCTGGTGAACAGAGGCACCGACCCGACAGCCGCGGGCGACTTCTTCGTTGGTCGGCACGATCCGGCGCGCAGCAGCCTGACCGGCCAGCGGCAGGCCGGAGGGGTCGTCGGGCAGGTGCCAGAGGCCCGCCAGCTCGGCGGCGTTGAGGATGTCGGGACGCCGGAGAAGCCCTCTCCGGACTGTGGGTCGCGTCGGGTTTCCCGTCCAGGATCTCGAGCGCAGGCCGTTGCCAACAGGGTGGTCGTAGGACTGGTACGCTGCGACGGTGCCCGCGCACAGCTCAGAGAGTCTCTCCCTGGAGGCGCCCGGCGGTCCGAACGCCAGGATCCGCGCGTGAGCCGCGAAGGCGGGATGGGCCAGCTTCTGTTCGATGGCCTCTTGATCGAGCGGTTGTCTTCCGGACAGAAAGCGCGCAACCAGGGCCGCCACCAGCGGCAGGCCCAGGAGACCCGCTGCGCCGGCACCCACCAGCGGCAGTATGTCCCCGGCCTGGTACCACCGGTATCCCTGAAGGCCAATGGCGCCGATTGCAAAGAGGGCCACGAAGGGTAGAATCTCCTGCGTCGGCGGTGCGTCTCTCCCCTGCGAAACCCGAGCCGGCCGCGTTGTCAACCTGGACCGCAGACCATCTGCCCAGCCTGAAGGCACGGGGCCGAGGACGATCTGACAGACGGCCCGCTCGCCGTCGCGGAGGGTGGAGGCGGCAGCCAGCGCTGCACGGAGGGGGTCACCCCGATGCCGCCAGTCGCACGTCAGGGGCAGGTCAGCCCCTCGGGAGAGGCGCAGCTCCACCGCCGCCATCTCCTCCCCCGCAGCGCGCCAGGTGGGGTCCACGTGCGGTTGCTCGCCAATGGAGATCTCCCTCAGCCCTGCCTGGGGATAGGCGGCCCGGAGCTGGGCGCGAGCCTGTTCCGTGACCGCGGGGGTGCCTGCGCGGACGTAGAAGCGGATGCCCTCAGCCGTCGCCGCGAACTCCAGCGAGAAGTCGCCGACGCCAGACAGGCCGGAGAGCATCGACTGGGCGCGCTGAATGGGCTCCTCGTCCCAGCGGGAGGGGGTTACTTCGACCAGGATGGGCGGTTCCTTACGTCCCCTCGCCCCCATCGCTCTCCTCGTCGGCTTGTGCCGCCTCACGCGAACCCGCCTCCTTCAGCAGCCCGAAGAACGTCGCTCGCCCGCCGGGGCGACGCCCCAGGTCGTTGAGGTCCTTCACTCCTTCTGACAGCTCCACGACCCGAGCCCGCGAGCCGAGACGCTGGGCCAGGTCAGACGCTGCCTCGCGCCCTGGCTCGTCGTTGTCGAAGACGATGAGCACCCGCCGCGCACGTTGAAGGAAGGCCAGCCGCTCAGCCCGGACCTGCGTACCCAGCAGAGCGCAGATGGGGAGGCCCCAGCTCACGCCCGTCAGGTAGTCGAAGGCCCCCTCCGTGACGAAGACCCTGGGTCGGCCCCGCACCCCCTCGTAGCCCAGAACAGGCTTCGGCAGGGAGAGGCCCCGGTACTTGGGCTGCCGGTCATCGTCCAGCGCCCGCCCCAACATCCAGGCACATTGGCCCCCTCGTAGCTCGGGAATGATTATTCGGCCCGCCATCGTCTCACCGCGACCGTGTCGCGGCCAGAAGAGGCCCATCTCGGTCGCCCGTCGCAGGCTAAGTCGGCGGCGCTGTAGGTACCGCCGCAGCGAACGACCGTCGCTGAAGCCCAGACGGCAGCGGCGCGCCACCGGCAGGCCAATACCTCGCTCCTCCAGGCACTGGAGCACCTTCGGGGTTCGCAGCAGCGTCTCGTGGTAGACCGCGCAGGCGGCGGTCAGGATCATGCGGTCGTCCAGGGAGAGGCGTTCGCCCGGACGGGCGCCCGTCTGGGCGCTGAAGGCAGCGCCCCGATTACGATCAGAACCTCCGTCGTTATGCTGGTTGGACGCGGGGGCAGACACCCGCCCGTCCGGGTGGCCGCCCAGTCGCTCCAGCGCGTCCCGAAAGCTCAAGCCCTCGGCCCGTCGCACGAAGTCGATGACGTCGCCACTGGCCGCGCAACCGAAGCAGTAGAAGCTGCTCGTCTCCGGGTAGACCACCAGGCTGGGGTGCTCGTCTCGGTGGAAGGGACAGCGACCGGTCAGGTGCGTTCCGCTCTGCCGCAGGGCGACCCCGTGTCGGGCCACCACCTCCTCGATAGGATTGCCCCGCTTTATCGTTTCGATGTCGTAGACCATCACATGTCCTCCTGGTCTCGCTCCGCCAGCTCGGCCGGGTCGGTCGTGGCCAGGGCGTCCTCCATGGGGCTGGCCTCGACCCTAAGGGCGATGTGGTTCCCGCGGGCGAAGAAAAGACCCTCGCCCTTCCGGCAGGAGAGCAGGAACTCTCGCTCGCCGGCGCTCAAGCGGAAGGTCTGGGCGACCACATCGATGGTGGAGCTGTCCTGGCGCATCAGGAGCTGCACCGAGCTGTTGGCTAGCACCGTGTGGCCGTCCGGCGTCGCCAGGAAGTCCTCCACGTCCTGCGTGACGGTAGCGAGGCCCAGGTAATGCTTGCGGGCCTGTCGGGCCATAGAAGAGAGGAAGCGCGCCCCCTCTTCGTGCTGCATGAGCGCCCACGCCTCGTCGATGAGGAGCATGCGGGGGCGGCGACTGCCTCTCACCTGGCGCCAGATGTAATCGGCGATCAGGTACACGCCGAGCGGCCGCAGCTCTGGCTCCAGGTCGCGGACGTTGAAGACGACAAAGGGCCGGTCCAGGTTCACGCTGGTGGGCGATGAGAAGACGCTGCCCAGGCTGCCGTCGACGTAGCGCTCCAGGCGGTCAGCCAGCCCATAGGAGTCCCCCTGCTGCCGCAGGACCGCGTAGAGGTCCCGCAGGACCGGTGCCGGACGCGAGTGCGTGCGGGGGTCGCGGCTGATCCCAGCCCGCCTGTAAGTCTCCAGAAGCGCGGCGTCCAGGGCCCCTTTCTCTCGCTGGCCCAGGGTCGAGCCCCGGTCGGCCAGCATCAGGCCCAGCAGCCCCTGGAGGGCAAGCAAGCGCTCGGCCAGAGGATCGCGCGCCTCGCTGTCGTCCCTCGGCGCGGTCGCTGGCGGGCCTGTGTGCCGGACAGGCAGGTCGAAGGGGTTGATGTGGTGGGACGACGTGCCCGGCAGGCGGATGTACTGGCCGCCCACGGCGTCGCAGACCCGCCGGTACTCGTCCTCGGGATCGATGACGTAGTACTCGATGCCCAGCATGAGTGCCCGCAGCGCTTCCACCTTGCAGGCGTAAGACTTGCCGGCACCGGACTTGGCGAAGACCACCTTGTTGGCGTTCTCCAGCTCCCGGCTGAAGGGGTCGAAGACCACGAGGGAGTTGTTGTGGACGCTGAGGCCGTAGAGGATGCCTTGCTCCATCGAGAGGTGGCTGGAGGTGAACGGGATCATGGTGGCGGCGCTGGTGGTGTCCAGGTTGCGGCACCGCCCGAGGTGGTCCTGGCCCGCCGGCAGGCAGGAGAGGAGACCGGGCAGCATCTCGTAGAGGGCGGCACGGGACGATGCCAGCATGCCGCCCAGGGCCGCCTCCACCCGGCGGGCAAGGTCGTCCAGCGCCGCCGCCGTTGATGACCGCAGGCAGAGGTAGAGGCTGGCCGAGAAGACGCGTTCCTCGCCCCGCTGAAGGGCATCGCGCAGCCGCTCGACGTCCTCGTAGGCCACCTCGCGCTCAGCGCTCGCGATCTTGCCGCTGCGGGCGTCGAGCATGCGGGACGATTGGAGCTCCACCAGCTTGTGAGTGAGGCGACGGACGGCGGCAGCCGAGTCCAGGGGCTCTAAATGGAGGCTCACGTCCAGGGGCTGGTCGAAGTCGATGAGGCGGCCCAGCCAGTTGGGGTGGACGTAGCGCGGGTACTCGGCAAGGGCGAGGACCCGCACGTACCGGCCGTCGAGCATGAGGTGCGACCGACTGGCCTCGATGGCGGCCGGCGCGATCAGGTCCACTACCGACCGCGTGCCACGCTGGAAGAGTTCGTCCGAATGCGCCGGAGTCACCCCGTTCCCGCGCCGCTTGAACCGCGACAGCACGTCAACCACGGGCGCCCACCTCCCTTCGATTCCGCCGATTTCGCGCCGTGACCACGGGCCGGTGGCCCGCCGCCACGGTCGGCAGCGAGACGACCTCGGAACGGAGGAAGCCGTTCCAAAGGTGGGCCAGTTCTTCGCTGCTGAGCCGTCGTGTTCCCACTCCGAACGAAGCCAGCGCCTGGGCGAGCTCCTGGCAACGGAAGGCGAGCTGCCTCGCTGCCGCCTCTAGGTTCTGCCGGACATTCCTGGGAGTCGCCTGCCAGGGCCAGTGGATCCCGCGGCGCTCGAAAGCGCCCTCCATCCCTGCCGGAATGACGACGTAGAAGCGCCGCTGCAAGAGCGTGCGCTCTCGAGCCAGCCGGCGCACGAAGGCCTCGTGGTCCAGGGCCAGCCGCCGCAGGGCTTCGCCCCCGCGTCCGCCGAAGCGCTCCCGCAGCCCGGCGAGGTACGCCTCGACGTCAGTGGGGAGGATGCGGACGACGACCTGGATGGGGTAGCTGAGCGAGTTCAGAAAGGCGCGGTAGCCGGCCATAATCGCTTCCTGCTCCGCCTCGGACTTCAGGGCGAAGTTGACGCTCTCGGCCTCCACGACGGCCCGATAGTCGCCGCCCCGAAGGCAGAGGACGTCGTCCAACACATCGTCCAGGGGCAGGAGCTCCTGCGCGCTGGCGAGCGGCTTAGCGCGCCGCGACACGAGAGCCTCCTCTTCGACCGGCTCGCATTCTCCGCGCTCTGGCCCACCCCGGCTCCGGCACTACGACTTCGTAGCTGGGCGTCGCATCTTTTCGGTCGATGTCCGGGCGTCTGGGTCGCCAGACAGCCACACGGGGTATCGCCCAGTAGCGAAGCAACACGAAGGCCCAGTCTTCCAGCGGCCGGTCGGCCGGGCGCCAGAGGGCCATCAGGGCGACAGCGACGAGGACCACCCCTGCTGTCATCAGCCGAACCGGGAACGGCAGAGGGAGCTCGCTGGCGGCGCCGTAGGCCAGGCCCAGGCCGACGGCGGCGGTCATGAGCTGCCGCATGGTAAGCCCGGCGAAGGCCTTGTCTTCGACGTTCAGGTGGGTGGGGATCTCGTGTCGATTCACGGGGCACCTCCTAGCTGCCGATGGCGCTCTGAATCATCCCCGCGATCACCCGCGCCATCAGCGCGATGGCCAGGCCGGCCAAAGCGTTGACGATGGCCCCCTTCGCGCGTTCCATCTGGTGGGGGCTCCCCGCCGCCGACATGTAGAGGAACGCCCCCCACATGACGAAGAAGGCGGACACCGCCACGCCCACGCCCATGCCGATATCCAGCAGGTTGTTGAACAGCGTGTTGATCTGATCCAAGGGCGTTGCACCTCCTCTCTCAGTCCTGAAGGCCTTGGCCCTGCGGCTCTTCCGACAGCAGGCGGAACTCGGCCACCAGCCAGCGCCCTCCCTCCAGCACAAGGCGGCAGGCGACCCGCTGGAGCACTCGTTCTTCCAGCAACCGCGCCGAGGCCGGGTCGACGCCGCGGCGCAGTTGCTCGGCGGTGACCGAGACAGTCGCCTCGTCCTCGGAGAGCGCACTCACCTGAACGGCGATGACCCGAGTGGTCATCGTGCGCTGCTGTCCCAGGGCCACCGGGTCCACCTGCGAGGCCCGCACAGCATCGCGCACCGGGCCAGTGGTCAAAGCCAGTAGGCGCTGCTGGTAGCTATCCGGGTCGCGGAAGTCGAAAGTCCCGTAAGCCTGAACGAACATTCGCGCCGCCTCCTCCACGGCGGATGTGTCCTCGCCGCGACCGGTCAGCCTGCTCGTTCCCTGCCAGCCGCTCACCCCGGCGACCACCAGCAGCAGCCCGGCCAGCCCGACCAGGACCACCACGGCACCGCGACCCCCGATCACGAGGGCACCTCCCAGTAAGGCGGCCGCCCTGCGCTGGCAAAGTGGTCGCTCCAGTAGGAGTTGGAGAGCTCCACCTCCTTCACGAAGTCGCCGGCGTTGGTGGCCATGACCACCATCCCACCGCCCACGTAGATGCCGACGTGGGTGATGCGGTCCGACGATGAGTAGGTGTTCTCGTAGAAGGTCAGGTCGCCGGGTTGAAGCTGAGACGGCTCGATGGGAACCGCCCACTCGAACTGCTGCTGGGCTGTGCGGGGGACCTGGAGTCCGAACTGACCGTAGACCCAGAGCACGAGGCCGCTGCAGTCGAAGGCGTCAGGGCCTTCGGCGCCCCACACGTAGGGCGCTCCGATGCGTGAGCGCGCCAGCTCCACCGCCTGCGCCGGGATGCTGGACGGGTCGACGTAGCCGTAGGCGGCAGCGTAGGCCAGTACGCTCTCCACGTAGGCCCACGAGTGGTTGTAGGCGTAAAGGGCACGGCGGAGGTCCGCGGGCGCTCCGTTCGCCACGAGGTAGCGACCCATCGCCGGGATGCAGTCTCGGAAGTCGTAGGGGTCGGCGATGCCGTCGCCGTTGCCGTCGGTGGCATAGACCGCCCAGGTGTCGGGCATGAACTGGCAGTAGCCGATGGCGCCGGCGGAGCTGGTGGCCATGTTGCGGCCGAAGTCACTCTCCACCTTCGCGATGCCGGCGAGGATTTGCCAGGGGATGCCCGTCTGGACGCTCACCTGCTGCATGACCTCAAGCTGGTCGGGCGGGATCTCAGCGATAGCAGACGGCGCTGCGGTGGTGCGCGCCGCCTCCGGCAGACCGCCGAACGCCGCCAGGAGGAGGATCAGCGGCGCGAACATGAGGGTCGCCAGCGCGCCGACCAGCTTCATTGCGTCACGGCCCAGGCTACCCAGGACGTCCGGAACTTCCGGCTCGGCTGCGTCCACCATCGTCTCCTACGCCCTCCCGGCGGCCGGTGCCGGTCGCGGCCCTCCGCCTGCTGCCGCGCCCGCCGCCCCTGAGCCGGCTCGACCTGCGCCACCCAGTCCGCCCAGGAACCGGGCTGCCACGACCAGGGTTAGCACGTTGCCCAGCCCGGCCGTGCCCGCCCGGCTGCGCAAGATCGACGGCACTTTCAGCGTGAGCCAGCACACGGCGATGCCCAGCAGCAGGGTCAGAAGCGCGTTCGACAGGCTCCCTGGCGTCAGCTCCACCATCAGAGCCGAGCCCAGGCGCAGGACCATCATCTGGATCGCCTGCTGGAAGACGGTGATGGGGAAGAGGTCGCCCCACCAGCGCGCCCAGCCCTGGGTCTGGGGCAGCACCCACAGCAAGGCCATGACCGGGGCCAGGACGATGAGCATGTCGATCAGGGCCAGCCGCATCAGCATCTGGAACACGAGGAGGATTGCCACGATGCCGTAGGCCAGGGCCGTGAAGATAAGAGCGATGCCCTCCTGGGTGGGAGTGGCCTGGTCGTAGCCGGGTAAGCCCACCTGCCCCACGGCCGCCGAGAAGGCGTTGTTGGCATCTATGAGGAAGCGGGCGAACTCCAGGGTAAGGTTGGCGGCGAGGGCGCCCAGGATGACGCGGGGCAGGAGCTCCATCACTTCGTGGTAGGGGCTGCGGGTGTGCTCTTTGACCATGACGTTGAAGCCGCCCCACATGACGATGACGGCCATGGCCACGTTCACCAGGGCGCGTGAGAAGTCCCACAGGCTGCGAACCGTCGGGCTGCCGTAGGTGCCTTCGGCCGGCGTGCGGGTGACGAAGTTGAGTGAGCTATCTCCGAACCCCAGCGCCCAGTCGATGAAGCCGCGAATGGCCTCCAGCAGCGCCTGGCCGATTGTGGTGAGGATGGCGTTCAGGATGTCGCCGGCCCACTTGCGCGGGTCGAGATTGCTGAACCAGTCCAAGGGGTTAGGAATGTCGGGCAGCTGAGGAGCAACCTGAGGGCCTAGCTCCGGAGGCGGCACGGACTCAGAGGCGGGCGCAGTCGTTGGCCCTGCAGGGGGCGAGCTTACAGAGGATGGAAGGACGGAGCCAGTACTCGAGGTGGTGACGGTCGCCGCGGAGGCTGGAGCGGCAACGGGCTGAGCCGCCAGGGGCGCGCCGGCAAAGACGAGCTCAGTGAACGCGTCGTTTCCGGTGTCGTCTGGCCCGTCGGCGAAGACCGGGCCAGCAGCCAGCACCCCGAGGATGAGGGCTACGGCAACCGTCGTTCCGATAAACAGGCCTCGCATGGCTTCTCCCCTCCACCGCCTGCCGCCCGACTCCTTGCGGGCTGTCCGTCAGGCGGTTTTGGGAGCCAGTGTGAGGTCTGCCACTCCAATGGAAGTCCAAGAATCTGCTCCAATCACTCCAATTTGGGGCCATGGGCTCCAAGTTTGCGCCAAGGGCGGAGTGCGGGCGTGCTCCGGGAACAACTCTTGGCCGATCCTTCTTAATGAACTGCCTTAGAATGGAGAGGGGCGAGAACATGGGCAAACTGCCAGGTCGCAACGATCCGTGCCCCTGCGGAAGCGGGCGCAAGTTCAAGAAGTGCCACCTGCAGGGCATTCAGATGTGGCAACGCCTCGCCGCTCACCCTCAGCTCGACGCGACAGAGGCGAAGATCGCCTTCTGTCTGGCAATGGAGGGCCGGAACCTACTAAGGGAGGTCGAGAGACAAGGGGATGCCCTTCAACGAGAGTGTTTTGGCTCGTACGCTGAGGGAACTATCTTGATGCCCGAGGACGCCGAAGGCCCGTTACGGAAATGGCTTCACAGGCTAGAGCAAGAACTGGGGCGCCTCGCCGGCACGGACAGCAGGTACTTCTGGCTCTTCCTTACACAAAGAATTAGACCCACGACTCGGCGGTTCGATGTAACTGAACTCACGGTCGAGCTCTATCGGCAGATCCTCAAGCTGGCCATTCTCAAATACGGGCGTGCCAGCGGCACGCCTTTCACAAGTCTTCCTGACGACTACAGCCGCGACAAGCTGACTAAATGGGTCATGCGCCTCGATGGCACTGCGCTGCCGCTGATGGAGCCCGTGCCGAACTCGTCCGCGATGCCTGTTTCTGTGTCGATCGACGACATTTTCAAGGCATTCCTCATGGAGCGGCTGGCTCGCGATTTCTGTGGAGCTACTGCGCTCTTGCGACGCATCTGGAAGGGCGGGCGGCTCCCTATCATAGATGGTCATCCAGGTAATGCTGTGCACGATCCTGACACGGATTGGCTCATCGACCTTTACGACGAACGCCTAAGCTACTCGCGGGTTCTTAGCCACTTTGGCTCAATAGCGTCGCCCGAGTTCGCTCGTGGTAGGGTATCCAACCTCCTCTGCTTGATCCCGCGATACAACCTGGAGGAGACGCGTATACCTCTCGTATGGCGGGCGGCCGCTAGTCTCGACGATGAGTTCTCGCGCCTCTTCAGAGATGCCGAGTACTGCCCGAACTACATTGTGGTCCCAGCCAATCTGGACGACTTCCTTCGCAAGGTGAAAGGCTTCCGCTCGGCGCTAACTGACGTGCATGGGTTTCCTCCGGAGGATCTCATTTGCTTCTTTGTCGGCCTCAGCTACCGGGAACTCATGTGGTGGTCTGAACGTCCCAGACGACACTTGCAGCTGTTCCAGCGAGGTTACGCAGTTGTCGTCAATGAGGACGGCTTTGTTAACGATCTTGCCTGGTTCTACTCGGCGGCCAGCGCCCACTTGGGTCCAGCGGTAAGCGAAGAGGGAGCGCGCGAGAAGATCGCCACCGTCGCTGCGGCCCTCCGTTACGAGGATACCAACTTTGACAAGATCGAGTTGTGGACTCGGTCTGGCCTGAAGCTGATCCTGCCAACGGATAGCGGAGTGCTAATCGACTTTCACGCGATTCCCGAAATTCTGAGCCACTTCTTCGAGCCACTGGCCAAGATGAGCGGTGAGGTCGGGCAGTTGAAGGGAAAGGACTTCGAAAGGGAGGTCGCAGTTGCCCTGGAGAATGGGGTGCCGGGCGCGCAAGTAATCTGGAGAGGCAAGGTAGTCGCCCGATCAACGCCATGCGAGCGGGAAGTGGACCTCGGTGTAGTCAAGGATGACACGTTATTCATCCTAGAATGCAAGGCTCACGCCCTTGACCCCGCGTTCGAAAGAGGCGAGCCGGAAGCTCTTGAGAAAAGGAGGGCGCTCAACGTCCGCACTCTGCGGCAGACAGATTCATTGGCTGAATTCCTTGCAGCGAATCCGAAGGGCAAGAATTACGAAGTGCTAGATGGGGTGTCGTTTGTCGCGAGCGCCGCCGTCAGTCCATTCCCGGAGTACATTGACGAGCGATCAGAGATGCTCTTCCTTCTTGAGAGAACGCCTCGCGTTTGCACACCTGAGGAGATGGTGCATTTCATGATGCAATTCCAGGCAAACGACTACGCTGGAAAGCCCTGGTTGTTCGAGGTTCAGCGGTCACCCGAAGTCACCTAGTCAGAAGCGGGCCGATGTGGAAGACTGCTCCAATAGCGCCGCCGTCTCCGGCAGCGGCTCCGCCTTCTCGTCCTCCAGCTCTCGCCGTAGCGACTCGCACAGCACCTTGCACACCTTGCGCACGCCGTTGAGGTCGCCGAGTTTCGCGTAGCAGCGCATGAGGCCGCGTCCGGCCTCCTCGTCGAGGGGTCGCGGCGAGAATGATCTTGTAGGTGTGGCCGTCACGTTCGGCGCTCCAGACTCACCTTGACTTGACTTCAAGCCGCCTCATCCGGCACTATTGGGTCGGAACCTATTAGGTGCGGACTCAATAGCTATCCTTCTGATGGCCTTCTTCAATCGTGAACACGAGTTGGATCAACTAGAGGCGGCGTGGCAAACCTCCGGCTCCGCCCTCGTCACCCTGTGGGGGCGGCGCCGCGTCGGAAAGTCGACGCTCCTCTCCCGCTTCGCCACAGCGAAGCGGGCTCTCTACCTCTACGGGACTCGGCTCGCCGAGCGAGACATCCTTGCCGACCTCGCCACTCAGGCAGCCGAGGTCTTCGACGAGCCGTACCTGCGCGCGGCGCCCTTTCCTACTTGGGACGCAGCGCTTGACTACCTCGCCGACCGTGCCCGCGACCGGCGTCTCCTGCTCGTCTTGGACGAGTTTCCGTACCTGTGTGAGGCAACGCCAGGACTAGACACGCTTGTCCAGCGCTGGTGGGACCGCGTTCACAGCTCCGCGCAGCTCGCAGTCGTCCTGGCCGGCTCCGGCCTATCGTTTATGGAGGGCCTCACTGGCATGCGCGGCCCGCTGCACGGTCGGCGGACGGCCCAGGTCGAGGTCCATCCCTTCGACCACTTCGACGCGGCGCGCTTCTTCCCGCATTTGGAGCCTGCCGACCGGGTTCGAGCCTATGCCTGCTTCGGCGGTATCCCCGCCTACCTTCAGCACTGGACTCCGCATGGCAGCCTCGCCGAGCACGTACAGCAGACAATTCTCTCGCCAGGCCATGCCCTATTCAGGGAAGCTGAGGAGTTGCTACGAACCGAGTTCCACCAGGAGGCGCTGTACGCGTCGATCCTGCGCGCGGTCGCCACCAGGGAGGAGCGCCCCAGCGACATCGCTCGGGCGGTGGGGCGGCGCAGCGCGGACGAGATCTTCGACCATCTCCGCCGCCTCCAGGAGCTCCGCTTCCTGCGCCGTGAGGTGCCCGTAACCGAGTTGGAGCGCCCCCGCACGCAACGGGTACTCTATCGTCTCGCGGACCCATACCTGCGGTTCTGGTTTCGGTTCGTCTCGCCGTTCCGGTCGTTCCTCCAGCTCGGGGGCGGTGCTCAGCTCTGGACGGAGGAGATCCTGCCTGCTCTCGACGAATTCGTAGCACGCACGACCTGGGAGGAGGTGTGCGTGCAGCACCTATGGCGACGGCAGGTGGCTGGTCAACTCGGAGCCCGAATGGCCCGGTTGGGCCGGTGGTGGAACGGCCGGGACGAAATGGACTTGGTGGGTATGTGGGGAGGCCGGGTTACGCTGGTCGGCGAGTGCAAGTGGACGGCGTCCCCGGTCGACGGCGGCGCGCTCTTCGCCCTACAGCAAAAGGCCGCCAAGCTGCCGGTCGAACAGCCGCCCCTCTGGGTGCTGGCGAGCCGATCGGGCTTCGACCCTGCCCTGCGCGAACGGGCCCAGGCTGGCGACTTGCTCCTCCTATCGCCCGACGACCTGTACTCAAACCGCTTTGGGATAGCTGCGGTCGGAGCTCCCCAGTCAGGTTCACGGCCGCGAAGCTCGCGCCGGCCCAAGACCAAGCGTTAGTCACACGAGAGGTTCGTAAGAGCGACCGCGGATCACGTGATGCGGCCTCGGACAATTGATGGACGAAAGACTGGTTGCGATGTCTAATTCTCGGTACAGCCGTTCCGGGACGCGCCGCGTGGGCGATGATTACCAGGACATGGTCGCGCTAGAGTGGCTGGTCGAGATGCTCGAGCACCCGGACAGGTACGAGTGGGTGCGCGTAGAGGCCGACGATGCAGGCATTCTTGACGATGTCGTGGCGAAGACGGCTAACGGTCGCCTCATGGCCAGACAGGTCAAGTATTCGACCAACCCGGAAAGGGATGACGACCTGTGGACCTGGGGCAGTTTGCTGCAATCGCGAACCTCGCCGACAGGTAGGCCTCTACCCTCCCTCATCATGCGTCTAGCCGAATCCTGGGAGATGCTTTCCACGACTGGGGAGGCCGAAGCAGAGCTCGTCAGCAATCGCCGCGCCGCGCCCGACGTAGAGCAAGCTCGTGAGCCGAGCGGACGCGTGCGGTTCGACCAGATCCCGAACGAGCGGAGGTCGGAGATCGTCGCTCAGTTGGGCGGCGAAGACCGCGCGCGTTCATTCTTCCAATCCTTTTCACTGCGACTCGATCGCCCCGGGCTAGGCGTTCTGGAGGACGGCCTCCGGCGCCGGTTCGCCTTGTTAGGCGGACGAGACGAAGGATGGCTGTCTCTCAAGGATGAACTCAGACGCTGGGTGGTCAAGAAGGACGAGCCGCCGCCGGATGGGCACATTACCATCGCTGCCGTGCGAGAGGCAGCGCGCTGGCGTCATCTCAAATCGCTTCCGGAAGAGTTCGAAGTACCGGACGACTTTGTACTGCCGTCGGAAGCGTTTCATGGCCGATTCACCGAACTCATTTCAGAACGGAACTGCGTGGTGATCACTGGCAAGCCCGGGCTCGGGAAGAGCACGTACCTGAGCTTTCTTGTGCAAGAGCTCAAGGAGAAGGGGATACCGGTCATCCGCCATCACTACTTCCTTTCCACCCGTGATCGAACAACACGGCGCTTGGACCACCGGAGAATCGCCGAGTCACTCATGACAGACCTTCAGTCCGTTCACGCCGACGCCCTTGAAGGCCTTGACCGTCAGAACCCCGATCCGGAAAGTCTGGCTTCTTGGATCGAGGCATGTGGACGGTACTTCGAGTCCAAAGACAAGTGCCTCTACGTCGTACTCGACGGGCTCGACCACGTGTGGCGAGAGACGAATTCTCGTGATCAGCTGAATGCCCTATTTGAGACGATGCTACCAAGTCCCCCCGGTGTCCGCCTCATCGTCGGCACCCGGCCGGTAGACGACATCCGCCTGCCACAACGTCTGCTGAATTCTGCCCCTCGCTGCGATTGGGTGGACCTCCCATCACTCGACTACGGCGCTGTCCGGGAGTGGCTCAAGAAGCATGCCAGTGAACTGGAGCTACCCGACGAGGAGCACGCTCGGGGCTTTCAACTCGACCGCTTGGCACAGGCCTTCTTAGCGAAGAGTGACGGCGTCCCCCTGCATTTGCGTTACACGCTGATCGCCCTACAGGAGCGCGGGCTTCCACGAACGCCTGAGGCGGTAACATCGCTGCCCGGAGTGACTCACCAAGACATCGAGCGGTATTATGACGAACTCTGGAGGGACCTTTCTGAGCCAGCCCGAGAGATTCTTCACCTTCTCGCGGCCACCCGGTTTCCGTGGCCGCCCCGCGGCTTGGTGGACTGTCTCGAAGCGGCTGGTCGGCAACGCCCCAGAGTTGTCGAGGCCAGACGTCAGGTGGGGCACCTCCTTGAAGGCGACGTGGATGGTGATCGAGCGTCCCACAGCAGTCTCCTCGCGTACGTCGTCGGTCGGGAAGAGCACCAGCTCTACGCTCGTAACCTTCAGGAAAAGGCGCTGACCTGGCTCCGGAACGATGCCCCAGAATCCTGGCGCTATGCCTATGAGTGGCTCCTAGAAGCCGATCTCGGCGATGATGAACCCCTCTTGGCAGGCCCGAACCGGCCCTGGGTGGTTCGATGGGTTGCGCGCCGCTATCCGCTCGACCAGCTGGCGGAAATCCTCGGGCGTTCGGCGTGGATAGCGCTGACGAGACGGAATCTCCAGCGCTTCGTGGACGTCGGCCTGCTGCGAGACTACGTGCTCCAGATTGACTACCGCCCCGACGTATTACCAGCCCTTCTGCCGGCGCAACTCTGGCTTCAGGAGGACGATTACCTCAGGCTGAGACTCCGGGCTGGCATCGAGAAACTGACGGACGAAGAGCTTGCCCTCTTGGCGAGAGAAGAACATGTCCGCGACGACGCGGCGGCCGTCCGCGATTGTCTCGACGAAATGAATCGCCGCGTATCGGGCCCCATTCCGCGAACAGTGAGTTTCGGCTTGGATGACTGGCGGGCAAGGCTGGCAGCGTCCGGCCGAATTGCTGCGCTCGCGGGCATTGAGACGGAACGCATCGCGCGCTTTGCGAGCCAGTTTGAGGAAGACGCGACCAGCGAGGCAATTCTTGAGGCGGTGGCATCGACACTCCGAGGCGCCTGCCTCATGGACCCCTTGCGGCTCCTCATGCGAGAGGATCTCTGCCCGTCAGGAAAGCTACGGGTAGCCCGCCACGCGACTATGCTGGCGTTAGAGCAGGGCGTCCAACTCTCGCATGAGGAGCTGCCAAAGGAAATGGACGTCTACTCGAGCTTCTATGCCTCGCTCCGGAATGAGAATACCGAGAGCCGTGGGACTAAGCTGCCCGACCTACCCGACATCCGATCCCTCGATTACTTCGACCGGCAACCGGCGGTCCTCAGCTTCTTCCACAGCGCCTTCTTCTACCTCCTTACTAACCGACTGGAGGACAGAGCCGAGGCGTCCCAGTGGATGACTTCGCTCACAGAGGATCGGTGGGTGAGGGACATCCTCGCCCTTCTTGACGCGGCTGCTCATGATATAGCGACCGCGCTCTCGGAGAGACGTCCGTCAGGGCCTTCTCTGATTTTCCGCCATTTCGAGGGCATTGCCCGTCCCCGTTTCTCGACAGATCGCGAGCATACAGATCTGGGCGACGGCCTATGTTCTGCGCTCCGAGAGATCGCAATGGACCTCATGGCGATCAGCCGAGGCATCTCAGGGCAGGCAGCAATTGGGGAGCTCGATCTGGACCTCGCCTTCGCGACAGACTACTGCAACCCCTGGGCGTTCATCGGCTCCTACGTGGATGCCGAGCGGCAGTGGATGCCAGACGACGTGGCGGCGTCTTTGCTCAAGAGAATGGAGGGCGATCTCGCCAATTCCATCGCGGACTTCCCAACGCGCGCTCTTCGATTCGCCAAGCTTGCACGCCTCGCTTGCCGTCATGGGTTCGAGGACGATGCGCGTCGACTGGTGGGCAAGGCCGCGGAAGACACGATTGCATACGGCGAGCACAAAGATCTCTTGTTGGACAGCGTTGTCGAAGTCCTCAAGGCATGTCACCAAGCGGGTGTTGGCGAATCCGAGAAGCTGCTGGTTCAACTAGCGCCGGTCGTCGCGGCTGTCGAGGATTTCACCGATGGCGACGAGACATCACATTTGCAGGGCATGTTCGGCGAGGCTTTATGCATCATCTCTCCGGAACGGATTCCGGCATACTATCGGTGGTTATGCGATCAGGAGCGGTACAACGATGCAGAGACCGTCTTTGGTGCTTTCCTTTCGTCAGCTGACCTGACACATGACCTTCACCAAGCGCTCGCCCGGACCGCCGTTGATGCGAGAAGCCTCCACATTCTGAGCAAACGCGCCGCTCGCGGGGACCCAGGGGCAGGAGAGGCACTTGGCGCACTCGAAGACGTGCTTGGTCCGCTGAATCTTCAGGCGGCTAGCTCGGCCGTGGAGGAACGAGCCGCGCCGCAGTGGGAATCACGGACCCACGGGCGCCCCGGAGCCGATCCAATCTCGTTTCCTCCACCGCAGCTTGAGCAGTTTCTGGAAGCGTCGGGTTCAATGACCCCCTACGATCGAGAGCACCGTGCGCGGAGTTGGCTGCACGGATGGGTCGATGCGGGGCAGGCTCGCCAGGCCTTGGATGCAGTCGCAAAACTAGTCGATTCGGACACTCGTCTTCGGGTGTCCGACGACCTGTTCTACCTTGCTCTCGCGCATCGCGGCCGATCAGAAGCCTACCGCTGGTTGGTACGGGCCCAAAGGGACAATCACGGTTGGTTCCGGTTCTTTGGTCAGAAAGAGGAAACTCTTGGTCGATGGCAGGCGGTAAAGGAGAACTATCCCGAGCGGTGGTTCGAGTTCGTCGTGGACTCGATCGCCTCCGACACGGGAGAGAAGTGGGAGCATCTGGGGATGCGGGAGGTGCTTCTTCGACTCGCCGAGTACTTCATCTTCGTGAATCGCACGGACATCGCAGAAGGGATATGTGGACAAGCAGTGTGTTCCGTCTTGGATCTCGTGTCGCCTCTTCAACTCCCGACGCCCGGATGGATCACAGAGGCTCCATCCTGATGATGGATTTCCTGCTTTCGCGCCTGACGTCGCCCTCGCCTCTGGTAAGGGAGCGAACCTCGGCGACCATTGGCGACCTCTTGATGGGGCCACAGGCTTCCGCGACCTCTGCGTCGCTCTTGTCGTGGTTGGGACGACAGACGCTGGAAAGCGTGGCTGCCCTCGGCCTGCTCCCCTATTGCAGAGCGAAGGACGCCTCCGAGACGTTCGAACCTCCTATCGATGATCTGCGCCGTACACTGCAAAGGCCATCACTCTTATCAAACATCTTGTTAGAGCACTTGGGCGCTACCCCTTCAACTTTCGTGCCGGTCAGTTCGCTCCATTCGGAGACGGCACTAGACTCATTTGAACCTCCGTCCTTCTTCGAAGAAAACGCCCGCGCCTTCACAGCGCCCATCTATTCGACTAACGTCGATCGTCTGGAGCGGATGTGGTCCATTCCGATCCGACGGCAGTGGGCGTTCGAGTGGGAGAAACTGGTGGAGGATGAGCGCGTGGCCCTAACGACCAAACCTCTCTGGTTCATAGGTCGACAGCATGAGGCGCACCTTCCGGGCGGGGATGTCAGGCTGAGCGAGATCTATCGCTCTGCCTATCTCCGTGCTCTCGCGTGGTCGGTGTCGAGGCATCGGCTCGACCTCAGGCTAGCCTTGGACCTCGCTGGCGAGGCCTGTCCCATTAACCTTGACTTGTGGACGTTGAAGCCGCGGAGAAGGCCTGAGTGGTGGCCCCGTGCGGATGATCCCGAAGGTCAGATTGACACGGTGCCAGGCCAGATATGGGAGCGACTCTCTGAGATCTGGCAGCAACAAACGACAGACGAGCCGTCGCATATCCTGCTCGCGGCCAGTGGCCGCGTTCACGAAGGTCGTTCGGTGGTGTACGACTTGGACATTTACGGAGTCTTCCAGGCGAGCACTGGACCGGCTTCCGCAGACCCCGAAGCTGTCTTCCAATGTTGCGAAGGGCAACGGATTGAGACAGTCACACCACCAGTTCGATTCGCCGGGCCGCTACTTAAGGCATTGCCGGCCGACTGGGCGGCGCGTATCGGCGACTGGTTAGTCCTTCCAGCGTCGGGTTATGTGACCAACGGCCTCAGCAGCCGTTGGCAGTTCTGGCGAATGTGGAGGGTTCCTCGCTTCCCTGCGCCATTTCTGGTGGACGGAGAATTGACATTCACCTGCAGCCCAGGGGCCATTGAGATCAGTGACGAGTCCGGCATCAAGGCGAAGTTCGTTGATTGGACGGATGGGATCACGGAGCGCTTGACGGCAAACTTGTCGCCTAGGTCAGGCTATACCCTCAATGCGGATCCCAAGATGGTTCATGAATTCGCGGAGGCAAGCCGCACGACCTTTGCCTGGATATGCCGACTCACTGGGTATCAGCGGCGTACCAGCAATGAGGCGTTCGAGACGTTCACCCTCCACAAGAGCTTCGGCACGCGTAGCGTGATTCTGCCGACGTGAGGCCGGCAGGAACCGCCGGCATATCACTGCCGCGTCACTTCGTGGAACACTGCCGCCGTCTCCGGCAGCGGCTCCGCGTTCTCGTCCTCCAGCTCTCGCTGTAGCGACTCGCACAGCACCTTGTACACCTTGCGCACGCCGTTGAGGTCGCCGAGCTTGGCGTAGCAGCGCATGAGGCCGCGTCCGGCCTCCTCGTCAATGGGATCACGAGCCAGGATGGCCTTGTAGAACTCCGTCGCCTTGGCGATGTCGCGACAGTCCATCGCCAGCTTCGCCGCTCGGTGGGACCCATCAATGAACCTCCGCTGGTACTCCCGACGGTAGGCCTCCGCCCACTCGTAGGGCTCGTTCCCCACGAAGTCACCCTGGTACAGTCCCAGAGCCCGCTGGTACTCCACCAGGGCATCGGTGCCCTCCAGGGTCTCGGCGCGGCGCAGGTGCGCGTCGAAGGCGTCGACATCCACCCGGAACATGGCGGGCCGAAGGTGATAGCGCTGAGCCGAGGCCACCAGGGGCTGCATGTCGGCCGTGCGCACGGCGCTCTTCAACGCGCGGCGCAGGTAGTAAGCGGCATTGTAGAGAAGGTGGTCGACCTGTGCCCGGTCCCCGTCGGGCCAGAGGGCCTCTGCCACCTCGTCCCGCAAGGCGGGCGTGCCGCCGCGGGCGATCAGGTAGGCCAGCATCTCCCGGGCCTTCTGGATGGTCCAGCCGGTCACTTCCCCGGCGGCCGTCTCCACCCGGAAAGACCCGAAGCAGCGCACAGTGAATAGGGGCCCGCCCACGTTCGCCGCTCCAGCATCTGGCGCCTCTTCTTCACTCACGAGAAGCGGTGACTGACGGGCTGCGAGGACCTGACCGCCACTCCGGTCCACCGTCTCGGCGTCTCCCGTCTCAGATTCTGGGTCCTCGGCTGGCTCCGGTGACCGCGTCCCTGAAGCCTCGTCGCGATCTTCCTCCACAGGGTCCGGCGGAATCTCCTCTTCGGCTGTCGGGGGCACGTCTTCCCACTGCTCCTCGGTTGTGACTTCCCTGCCGTCATCTACCGGCTGTGGCGGTCCCCCGTGTGCTTCCTCATACTGGGCCGGTCCCTCCCGTCGCATGAGAGGTCGTAGCACCTCGGTCCGCACCTCAACCGGTTGGAGAATAAGAGGAGGTTCGCGGCCCAGAGAGAGGACAAGCTCGCCCGGTCCTGCCCTCGGGGCACCAGGCTCGCCACTGTCCAAGCGCTCGTCGGGCCGGCCGAAGGTGACAGCGGCGCCGAAACCCTGGAGTACTTCCCGATCTTGGACGCTGTCCATAGCGGCGACCATGTAGATCCGGCGCTCCGGCCCACGCCGACGCACCGTCTCCAGGCGCTCGATGTCCTCCTTGTAGTCAACTCCAAGGCCGGCCAGTGCCACGAGGGCAGCGTCCCACGCTCTCGTCATGCCGTCGTCTCGAGCCACAATCGTTTCTTCCAACTCGGCGGCCAGGTCCTGCACTGATCGCTCGGCAGGCGCATCCGCGCTGGCCGCGAAGTGTGGCAGCGTGACCAGCTCTCGCAACTGCGTCACGGCGTTCCCGGCAGGCAGGAAAGCCAGCTCCTCCGGGCCGTAGACGGCGGTGAGAGTTGCCAGCCACGCCGACAGGAGCTGCCGCGTCTCGTGCTCGGTGCCTGTTATTGCCGCAGCGCCAGCTGCGGCCAGGTTCAGGTAGTACAGCCCGCTGTCTGCGGCTCCGACCGGTACAAGCAGCAATCCCTCCCGTGCGGTGCCCTCGCCCAGGAGGAGGCCAGCCAGACGCTGAAAGCGGGACAGCTTGAGCCGGACCCGGGTCGAGCCGACCACCTCGCCGTCCACGGCGCAGGCCAGCCGACGGCCCAGGTCGTAGCGGCTGTGAATCAGCGCCTCCGCGTCGCCCGGCGCGCAGTCCAGCGTGAAATCCAGAAATCGCTCCGCCTCCCGTGCGAGAACGAGACGGAGGTCGTCGAACCCTAACTCCGCCAGGCCCCGCAGCAGGGCTCGGGCCGTCAGGATCACTCTCGCCGCGTCTCCCGTAGCCCGCTTCGCGCGACCATCGACGCCACGCACTCGAAGCCTGCGACTGGTGTCTCGTCGGACCAGTCGACGCACCACCAGCGCTACCGTTCCTGCTGCCGCCACACCCGCGGCCGCGGCCAGCAGGGGCGGAGCACCTGGCCAGGGCACGCTGCCGTCACTTCCGTCGCCGGCTGGCTGCTGGACAGGAACAGTTGTCGGCTCCTGAAGGGGCACGCTCTCCGCCTCCGGCGTTGTCGACCCCACAGGTGTGGGCGAAGCCGTGGCCGTCCGCGAAGGCAAGGGCGTGGGCGAAGGAACAGGCGTCGGCGAAGACGCGACCGTCGGCGAAGGCACGGGCGGTGGGGTCGTCTCGACCGGTGCAGCCGATGGAGCCGGAGGCACTACTGCCGCCTCGATCGGAAGCTCGAGAATCCAGCCTGGCAGAATCAGGTCCGGATCGGCAAATCGCCGGCCGCCCGCCATCTCCCGACTCTGGTTCAGCTCCCATATCTCTGTCCAGCGAAACCCGTCGCTCAGAAAGCTCTCCGATATGCGCCACAGCGAGTCGCCCGGCCGGACCCTGTACATCACGTGGTCGCCTGCGGTCCAAACGTTGTATCCCGGCAGCGGCATGTCCAGGACCCAGCCCGGTCAAATCAGGCGCGGATTGGTGAAGGGCTCGCCGGTGGTCATGGCGCGACCTTCGTTCACCCTGAAGACCACCACATACTGCATGCCGTCGCCGTAGAAGCGGCGCGAGATGTCCCACAGGTTGTCGCCTTCCACGACTGTGTAGGAGACAAAGCAGTCGGGAGGCGGAGGTTCCGCGATAGCTTCCGTCAGCGGGGGACAAGCCGGCTCTGCCGCGACGTCCTGCGTCAGCGCAGCTTGCGCCACACTGCTCGTGGCGGCCATGGCTCCCGCGGAGGTTCCTGCCTCCAGCGCGGCGCTCGTGCGAAGCCAGATCGCCAGGAAGATGACTCCGGCGAGCGCGCCCTCCACGATGCGCCTTATTGCGGGAAGCGTCACGAGGTCGCTCAAGCTAAGAGCGGCCCGCGCCCAGGCCGAGCCGTCCGTCAGGCGATCCGCAGCTCCGAGCACCACCCGGAGCGCGACCGTCAGGCCCAGGTAACCCAGAGCCAGCCATCCCAGGGCCGTCGCGATGTAAATCACGTCTTCATAAGGAACGTCCGAGCCCGTAAGTGTGCGACTTATCTGATCCCAGTCGGGCAAAGACGCGGGGACCTGAGGGGGGCCGTTGAGCCACCAGAAGAGGAACCCCAGGGAGACACCGGCGCAAACCAGCGCAGCAAGAGGCAGGACGCCCTTGGCCGAGGCCTCGTCCGGCACGCTCTCGGCCCGCTGAAGTCGCACTACCTCTGCCATCCGCCCAGAAGCGTCCTTCCTACTCGTCGGTCAGGATCGACTGGAGCTGCTGCACCGGATAGGCGCCCGTGAACGATCGAGTGATGGGGTCCAGCGGCTGCCAGGCTCCGCCGTCCACGCGGTAGCGGGCCGAGAAGGTTATCTCCACCGTCACGGCGAAGGAGCCGCCGACGCTCAGGGACGACTGCTCGTAGGTGTGGCGGATATCGCTCTCCTGCGGATAGGACCGGCCCAGGGAGGTCGTCTCCAGGGTCGCGCCGTCGCCGAAGCTCCAGCGGTAGCTCGTGGGTGTGATCTCGACCTCCACGGTCACGTCGTCGAGGGTGTCGGAGGCGACAATAGGCGACCCGTCGTAGCCCTCGATCCAGAACCAAGACGGCACGGCCACCAGGCCGGTTGTTGGGTTGACCCCGATGACGATGTCCGGCACGGGAACGTGGTCGAGCAGTGCCGCGGCCATAGAGGCAGGGTCCACCGCGTCGCCCTGCACGACAACGATCTCGATGTCCGCCGGCTCTACATCGATGGGAAGCCACACTACACCGAAGAACCCGTTGTCGCAGCGAACGATCCAGGGTGCCTCGCCGGGGTGAAGCGGAGCCTCCCGCTCGAACCACTCGCGCATGCCGACGCCGATGTTCATGACCTCGGTGCTGCACGACCAGCCGCCGGATCCGCCGATGCCGTCGGAGGGCGAGTCGCCCGAACTACCTGGCGACGTCTCCGAGACGGCGATGTAGATGGTTACGCCGTCGCCGTGTGATTCAACGCTGATGCTGGCGTGAGGCAGATCCGGGTTGGGTTCATAGCCGTCATCTGCTCGAGCCAGCTCCGGCGGCAATCCAGCGATCGTCGCCGCGACGAGTAGCAGTGCCACCGCGGGCGCAATCAGCCTTCCTGTCGAATGCCATCGCGGACTTTCCATGCCCCATCCTCCTTAACTAGAAAGTACGTGTCAGTGAGGACGGTACCGGGCGCTGCCTGCCCCACGATCTGCTTTGTCTCTGCGTCGACCTCGTAACTCCGGTTGGTGTACTCGTCGCGGATCGTGGCCGTGCCGGCCACCGGGTCCAGCTCCGCGATGAAGGAGTTATGCTCGACAACGATCTTGGCGGCACGGCCACGCTGCCGGAGGCTATCGATTTCTCGACGTGTCCTGTCCAGTTGGGGCCCCGTCATCACCTCCGGGAGCCTCCTCTCGTCCAGCTCGAACACGGCATCCGCGTACACCTCCCAGTACCGCAGGTACGCTTCTGACACCTCCTCGTCGACGGACGGCGCGGCGGCAGGGCTCGCCTCGGGGGCAGCCGTTCGCGTTGCCGCCGGTGTGGGCGAATCGGTGCGCACCGAGTCGCTGTCCTTTTCGCCGTCGCCACACGCGGCAAGCATCAGGCTGACTGCTGCCAGTGTTGCGAGCAGGCCGAATGCCCGAGTCAATAGCGCTCCCTCTCCATTCGCCTATGGCGCCGCCGACGCCACGCCGTGGCGCGGCTCCGCCGATGCCTCCGCGCTCATCTCCACGCTGTTGATGCCTATCACCCGCAGGAACCCCGTAGACGCCTGCCGGGACACGGATACGTCCACCCGTGCCGGGCCAACGGCCACAGAGTAGGCCACGCCCTCCTCCGCTTCCAGATACTCGACCGCCGCCTGGCGAGCAGCCGACTCGTCCAGCAGTACCTCGCCCGACGCGCGATATGCGTCCTCGTCGATCTGCATAGCGCCGGCCAGGGCCGCGGCGTCGGCGACGTTCTGGAGGTCGCGCCGCTGGCTGAATACCAGCCCTCCGTCAGTCACGAGCCCGACCACAGCCACCAGGCCGACCATCAGGATGGCCACCAGCACAATCGCCTGGCCGCCCTCGTCGCTGTGCAGACGACGCACGAACGCCCTCACCGCAGGACCGCCTCGCGGCTTCGATAGAGATCGATGCGCTCCGAGTGGCTGCTTGACACCGTCACTTCGAGGCGATCGAGGAGAGGAAGGTCACCCAAGCTGACCCGATAGGTCACCTCGGCCGTGGCGGTGCCGCCCCGCCGGAAGCCGTTGGACTCCACGTCCACGGTGAGGCGCTCCTGGGACAGGCCGTAGCCCTCCGCCACAGAGCGCCCCGTCTCCAGCGCCCCAGCCATCCCATCCGGCTCCGACGGCGCCGTCGCCAGAGTCCGGCTCGCCTCGCGGGCCGCCGCCTGCACCGCCACTTTCGCGTGGGAGACCCGGCCGGCCATGACGACGCCGAAGGCAAGAAGCAGCAGGACGGGTATGACCAGGGCGGCCTCGACCAGGGCCTGGCCGCTTTCGTCCGCCGGCAAGCGGCGCCTTCGCGCTTTGCCCCTGCTAGGGACCACTCCGGAATCCCTCCTTGTACACCTCAGCCTCGGTCTCGATCGGGATGCTCCCTCCGGGCACGAAGGGGATGATCAGCGGGTAGTCCCCCTCGGCCTGGACGACGACCGTCTCGCCCGCGTCATGCGCTGTCACGGTGAACTCCCTGCCGGTCCCCCCGAGTCCGGACTCCAGCACCTCGCGCGTACGAGCAACACCTTCGGCCGGCGTCCGCCCTTCCGCGGCCGCCAGCCGCGCTCCTTCCTGCGCCGCCGTCGTAGCTACGTCTTTGGCGTGGTACACCAGGGCGAACTGAACCACACCGATGAGGATAGCCAGCAGTACCGGCAAGACCAGGGCAAGCTCCACCATGGTCTGACCGGACTCGGCCCCTCGGTCGCGGGCGCTCAAGCGACGCGACCTAAATACCCGTGATGGCATCGACGATGTTGTTGAAGACCGTGGTTACGCCGCCGCCCAGGGCCTGCACCGCCGTCAGCGCCACCACCGCGATGAGGGCCGCTACGATGGCGTACTCCACCATCGTCTGGCCCGCTTCGCCGGCCCCCAAACGCAGGAAGCCCGCTATCCACCGCGCTCTCATGGGGCTTACCTCCTTCCTGTGCTTTCGCCTCGTCCGTTTGTCCTCTAGCCGCCCAGGCCGAGCAGTTCGACCCCGGCGGGATAGAGCAGCACCACCAGGAACACCGGGAAGATGAACACCGCCACCGGGAAGAGCATCCGCACCGTGCTCTTCCCACCCTCCTCCAGCAGCCGCGCCCGCTTTCTCTCCCGCACAGTCTCCGCCAGGGTGAGCATGGCCTGGCCCAGGGGCAGCCCCTGTTCCAGAGCCGACTGCCAGGCGTCCGCCATCGACAGCAGCTCGGGCACGCCCTCCCGCTCCGCCAGCGTCCGCAGCCCTTCGGCGTGGGTGGCCGCCCCGAGGCCCGCTTCTCGTACCACGCCGCGCAGCCCGTCGCCCAGCACGCCGCCCACCTGACGGCTCACGTCCAGCAGAGCCTGCTCCGGCGACATGCCGGCGCTGGCGGAGATGGCCAGCAGGTCCAGCACTGTGGGCAGCTCCATCAGCACCGCCGTCCTCCGCCGCTCCATGCGACCTTCCAGCATCCAGTCCGGCAGGGCGAACCCCACGGCGAACCCGACGAGCCACATCCACACGGGCCAGGCTCCAAAGGGATGGACGCCCACGACGTTCATCAGGGGGAAGGCCGCCAGGAAGACGAGGCCGCTGGCCAGCTTCTGCCCGTAGAACTGGGCCGTCGTCATCCCCGGCCAGCCCAGGGCGAGGCGCCGCTCCAGGTTCGCGGTGCCGATCCCCGCCCGCGTGAGAACCCTGCCCAGGTAGGCTCCGGCGTCCTCCAGCAGGGGGCGCAGAAGGCGCTCGAGGGCGGAGGACTTGAATAGCGGCGCGCTCGTTCGGCCGCGCTCCGCTTCCAGCTCCAGCCGTCCCTGGGCCGACAGGAGGTGCAGCCGCGTCGCCAGATCCGGCCGGGGGCGAGCCCAGGGCAGGGCAGTGACCATCAGCCACAGACCGATGCCGAGCATCCCCCCCAGCGCCAGCCCTACCTCCATCGCAGCACCCTTTCGTCGCCGGGTAGCCGGGTCGCCCAGAGCATGGCGGCGTAGCCCACTGCCACGCTCAGGAGGGAGAGGGCCAGTAGCGCCTGGCCCACCGGAGAGGAGAACACTTCAAGGTAGGCGGGGTTGATGCCCCGCACCGCGAAGATCAGCACCAGGGGCAGCGCGGCCACGATGCGGGCCGACAGCACGTTCTTCGCCTGCTGCGCCCCCACCTCTCGCTGCACCTGCACTGATTGCCGCACTGACCGCGCCAGGCCGTCGAGCACAGTGCTGAGGTTCCGCCCTCCCACCCGGTGCGACGTCACCAGGGCCGCTGCCACCGTATCGAACACCGGGTCGGCCAGCCGATCCTGGGCGCGGCGCACTGCCTCCTCGAAACCGCTGAGTCGCAGGTCCCGCGAGAGGTCGCTCAGGGCCGGCCGCAGAACCTCCGGACCGTTGCGGGCCAGAGATACGAGACCCTCCTCCACGCTCATTCCCGTTCTCACTGCTGCTCTCAAGGCGTCCACGGCGTCGGCTAGCGCCGCCTGCACGCCGGCCCTTCGCATCTCGCCCCGCTGGCGGAAGTACCAGGCTGGCAGGGCCAGACCGATCACGAAGGCCGCGATGCTCACTACCGGCCAGCCGAGGGCCAGCTGAGCGCCGGCAGCGGCCGCCGTGCCTGCTCCAGCGCTGAGCAGCAGGTAGTCCCGCGTCCCCACGCCCTCGACTCCGGCCTGGCTCAGGAACTCCTCCAGGCGCGCAGCCGCCGACTGCCGCTGCTCCTTCCTCGTCTCGTCGCCCCGCGACGTCAGCGAGAGGTAGACGAGCAACACGCCCAGGCCCAGGGCTAAGGACAGTACAAGCGGCACCCAACTCCTCCTGGCCTCTTCATAATGGCGCCCCCTACTCCAATTTCACTCCAACAGGACGCTTCTTCTACTCCAACTCCAATTGGGCTCACTCCAATTTCACTCCAACCGGCTTCCCTCCCCTAATGGCGTCCGCTCCCACGGGAATCCTCCACCCTCCAGCCGGTCGGCGAAGCGGGGCCGGATGCCGGTCCAGCGCAACCCACCCTCCACCAGGGCGAACAGCTCGCTGCCGGCGACGGCGTCCTCCTCCATGCCCGTCACCTCGTAGATGCTGGCCACCAAACGGCGTCCGCTGCTCGCCTCCATGCGCAGATGCACAACCAGGTCGATGGCCTCGGCGATCATCTCCGTCACCGACCGCGCCGGCAGCGTTTCTTCCGCTATCATGGCGTAGGTGCGAAGCTTGGAGAGAGCCTGGCGCGGGCCGTTGGCGTGGATGGTGCACATGGAGCCCTCGTGGCCGCTGTTCATGGCGGAGAGCATGTCCAGCGCCTCGGCGCCGCGCACCTCACCCACGATGATGCGCGTGGGCCGCATGCGCAGGGCGTTCTTCACCAGGCTGCGGATCGAGACGGCTCCCACCCCCTCGACGTTCGGCACACGAGCTTGCAGCCCCACGCAATCCGGGAGCATCGACTCCAGCTGGAGCTCAGCGGTCTCCTCGATGGTCACGACCCGCTCGTGCGCCCCCTCGATGGAAGCCCCAAGGGCGTTCAGGCAGGTCGTCTTGCCGCTGCCGGTGCCGCCCGAGATGAGCACGTTCAGGCCCGACTGCACCGCCGCCTCCATGAAGGCCGCCGCTTCGTTGGTCAGCGTGCCGAGGACCACCAGGTCGTCGAGTGTCCGGGCGCGCAGCAGGAACTTCCGGATGGTCACGTGCGTCCAGCGCGACGTCAGGGGCGGGATGACGGCGTTGAGCCGCGAGCCGTCTGGAAGCCGGGCGTCCACCATCGGGCTGGTCTCGTCCAGGCGCCGGCCCAGGCGACCGACGGCCCGCCGCACCAGCCGCAGCAGCTCCTCGTCGTCCTCGAACAAGACGTCCGTCAGCCGCTTCTGCCCGCCCTCGATGGCGAAGACCCGGTGCGGCCCGTTAACGATGATCTCCTCCACAGCTGGGTCGTCCAGCAGGGGCTGGAGGGGGCCGAGGCCCAGGATCTCGTCCAGGATGCGCTGGGCCAGCCCCTCCGGGTCGGCGAGGGTAGGCTCCCCAACCGACGCAGCCCGCCTGTTCAAGGCGTCGATGCGCCCGCCGATCACGCGACGTACACGCTCGACCTCGGCTGGCCCGGGTTCCGCGAGAGCGTCGATGTCCAGGACTCGACGCAGCTCCTCGCGGACTTCCTCCCGGAGCAGCCGCTCCCGCTCTCGCGCCGGTGCCGAGGTGACCATCAGCTCCTCCGCACTCCCGTCAGGGCGAAGGGAAACCGTCGGCGGCTGCGGGCCTTCGCGCGCTCCTCGCTCACGCCCTCGGCTGCGAGGAGTGCGGCTAACCTCCTCACCTGCCGGGCGACCGCGCCGCCCGCTGCTGTTACCGGCAGTTGCTCGCCCACGGCCCGCCGGACCGCCCGCCGGTCCTCCGGTAGCACGGCCAGGACCGGCAGTTCCAGTGCTCGCTCCACTTCCTCCGCCGCGTACTGACCGCGACCTTCCCTTCGGTTCAGCACCACCCCCATGGCCTCCGGCGCCACCCCGAGCCCCTCGCGCAGATATCGCAGGACACAGCGGGCGTTCCACAGCGCCACCAGGTCGGCGCCCACCACCACGAGCAGGCAGTCTCCTCCGCGCAGAACGGCGTCGCCGGGTGACGAGGCACCCCCAACGACCTCCCCCACGTCCACCAGCACGTCGTCGAACATCTCTCGCAGCGTCGTAATGGCCCCGGTCACGATCTCTGCGGAAACACTGAGCCCGCTGTGCGGCCGCTCGACGCCCGCCAGCACCATGAAGCCCGGCCCTTCCTGAAGCTCCTCCGCAACGGGGCCTGCAGCCGACGCTCCGTTGCGTCCGAAGGCGAGGCCAACCAGGCCCCGGCGGGGGTCCAGGTCGAGGTACGGGCCCACGTTGCCGCCCCGCAGGTCGGTGTCGACCACGACCACCCGGCGGCCCCGCTCCGACAGCGCCGCCGCCAGGCCGATGGCCACCGTCGTCACCCCCGGCGCGCCCTTGCCGCTCAGCAGGACGATCACCCGCCCGCTTGGCCCACCTCCGCCCCCACCGGCCTTCTCTTCCGCATGCCGGCCATCAGCAGCCGGCGAGGCGCCATAGGCGGCGCCGCGCTCCACGGCCCGGCGCACCGCATCGGTCACTTCGTCGTCCGAACAGCCGCCGGGAAGAAGGTGGGCGAGGTCGGCATACTTCTCAACGTCGGGGGGCTCGGTGAGCAGCACGAGAGGCAGGCGGGCTTCTCGGATAGCAAGCAGGGTCGTGGTCGAGAGGCGGTGGAGGTCAGTGGAAGCGAGCGCTACGTCCGCGTCAAACGCCTGTGCCCGCTCGGCAAGCGAGGGTCCATCCAGGCAGCGTTCGGCGACTACCAGGCCCTCGGCAGAGAGAGCGTCGCGCAGCCGCCGCTCCCTCTCGGGGTTTCCAACCGCTAGGAGGACCCGAATCGGGGGTCGGGAGTCGCCGGCGTCTGCCATGGCACTTCGCCTTCCGGACCTTCACCGGGCCGATGTTTCAGAGTTGCTGTCCGGTGCCAGAAGAGCGAGGGTGAGGTCCGAGTTCACCACTGCGTGTGCCACGCGCTCCGCCTCGGACTTCGGTACGACCAGGGTGACGTTGGTCAACCCGCGGTCCTCCTCGCCCCCGTCGCTACCCCTTCCGATGGCGATGCGTCCGGGCTCCAGAGACACGTCGTAGACCACGGCCTGTTTGAGCAGGGTCACTGTGCGGCTCTCCGGCTTGCCCGTGTCGCTGGTGGCGAGAACGGCTACGACATCGCCCGGCCGCAACCCGGGATACACCGCGTCGGCATCGACCGGCACGGTGACGGCGAGATCGTCCGGCCCGATGACCGGCCCGGAGGCCAGGTCGGGCCACACGACCATCTCGCCGGCGTGGATCGCCGTGCCGATGGTGCGGCCGGCTACCTGGTCGCTCTCACCGTCCCGGACCGCCAGGGAGGAAAGGCTCCCCTCGAGGCGCACCCGCGCAACGGACAGGTCGTCAGCCTGGATGACGTGTCCGGCCGGGACATCTCGGGCCGCTACGAGCACGGGAACCGTCTCTGACGTCGATCCCCAGAAAAGAAGGCCGCCTACCACTGAGGCGGCCACCAGCGCCACGCCCAGCAGCATGCGGCCATCGATGCGTGGGAAGAGACTTATCCGCGGCCGATGTCGTAGAGTCGCATTAGTGGCCATACTGGCTGCTCTCCTGGGAAGGGCAGACACAAACCCGGAAGAAACGACTGGCGGGCTTCTCCTGGCGGGGGACCAAAGGTCTCAGCGGCGGCGGAGCGGCCGCCGTCGAAGGGGAAACCGGCTATACGATACGTGCGCTCTGGATGCGTTTCATCCCCTGTTTAGAGGATTCTTTGTGGAAGACGAGAGGGAGCTGGACGCACGGCATCGAGTCACGGACGGGGTCATCAAGGTGGAGACCCCCCTCACATGTCCGGTCGCACGATGCCCGGGCACTGCAGGTCCCCGAGGCAGAAGGAACCGGCCTCTGGGAGTAATATGTTGGATGATGCAGGACTGCCGCGCTCACGAAGCCAACATTACGGAGAACGGTGGCACAACGGTGTGAACGTCAGAAGACCGGCCCCGGATCGGGGGAAGGCAGGTGAGATCATGATGATGACGATCCCGACCCAGAGCTATATGCCAAGGCCCCTTTTGCAGACAACAAACTTACTACTAGGCCTGCAGAGAAGACCAAGGAGATGAGAAGGAGGGCGATGACCGATAGAGGGTGTGCGATCTGGGAAAGCATTTGGGCGAGTGTTGGGGCGCTCGCACCGCGGAAGAACGTGAGCAGCGACATGAGCAGAAGCACCACGTCCCGACCAATGGTAGAGACGCCGACCGGCTCGCGATAGAGGAGACCAAAACAACCGCATTCCAGGTGGTAGCCCCTCCGTATGGCAACGGCGACAGCCAGGATGAAGCTGCTGAGCAGCACAATAACGGTTAGGGAAGCCCAACGGACAAAGAAGCCCGTGAACAGGAGAAGAGCGGCCGCGAGTTCAAGCGGCGGCAAGGCAAAGGCATAAGGCTTGGCCGCCAGGGCAGGCAGAAGCCGATAGTTGAGGACGTTGTCCACAAAGAGACGGGGAGCTGCGAGCTTGGTCAGAGCAGATACTAGGAAGATAAAGCCGACTGACAGGCGAACAAACAAGATAATGGCTTCAAGAGAACCCATGGATGTCGCGAATAACGCGCCCTCTCGAACTAGTAGGATTCCAAGGACTCAGCTACCTTAATGAGCTCCTCCTCAGTAAAGGCCGAAGGCGGTATGCTTTCCAGTCGAACGAACTGCTCATTCACGACGAAGTGAAGGGACAAACCTGCATTCTCATGCCAGCCCATGGTGACGGAACCCGAACGAGAGTCGACGTTCGCACCCCACGACCCCCGAACCAAGTACGCAAGAGTTGACTTGAGGAAGACGGGCTTGAATGTCCCTTCCTTGAGCTCTACTGGAAATGGCCTCATCTCGCTGGGTGGTAGCTGGTCGATGCTGATGATGAGCTGTGCCTCATCCTTCTCCCCTGCAGGGCCATAGAAGGTAAGACGCCGCGGGGTAGTACTGTTGAAGCGGGGGTCGGATGCTTGAGAGACGAAGGCTCTGTCGTAGCTGAACGGTTCAGGGAGATGGGTGGGTACCAGGAGCGGCCCTCCTTCGCGCCGGGCCTCGGACAGGGGCTGGACCGGACTCGGGACCGGCCTCTCCTGTTGGGCGCGCAAAGCTTGCCTGTTGATGTTCTCAGCTAAGGCTCGCGGCATCTCCGCGACCGGAACATACTGGTATGGGAAATCGCTCACCATCTTAGCGTCCCCCCTTGATCCTGAGACTGCTGTCAGGATCAATAGCGCAGACCCCGCCACAATCCACGAACCCTTCTTCACACTCACCCCTTCACCTCAGTACAAACACTGACAGTTGTAACAGAGCCGAAACGTGTAGCACAGGGTGCTACAAACACAGCTTTCGTTCCAGTAGTAGGTGGCGTACCTTTCGCACCTGTCCTTGGCCCACGACTCACAGCAAACCCCACAATCGCAGACGTCGCCTAGATACAGAACGCAGCCGCACCCAGGCACGCACTGGGCCCTCGCGGGATCGGCTAATGGCGGTAGGAAACGACTTAGCACCAACCCTGCCCCCGCCAGGAGACCGCCCGCAACAAAGCGGCGCCGAGTGACCACCCCTTCCCTCCGCGTACCTCGCTTGTCGGGACAGGTGTGACAGGGCTGGGATGGTGCCGGCTCCTTGACCTTCAGAACAGACATCTCGCAACACCTGCATTGTGACTGTACGAGCGGCCACCTTCTCCAGTCCCTGTGAACCTCGGGGCCACTCAGAAACCAGCCTGCCGAGACGATACTTCCGCTCGAGCCCTTCTTCAATCCTCTGTTCAGACGATCTTCCTACGCGATCCGCAAGGAACTCCTGGACGCACAGCAGCGAGCTCCTGCTGCTCGTCAAGCCGACGACCTTGACCAGGCCCCGTTCTTGATGCTGATCGTCTGCCGGGTGTCACAACGTCAGGGTTCTGTGCATCTTATGGAGCGTGATTCGGAGCAGCCCGGCCGGCCTGACCCCGGCAGAAATCAAGGTCCTTGAACTCCTTTCGAGCGGCCTCACGGAGCGCGAGATCGCTTGCACATTGTGCGTTGCTCGCACGACAGTCCACACGCATGTCCAGAACATCTTCAGGAAGCTCAGCGTTCAGAACAAGGTGAGCGCCGCAGTGTGGTACGTACGACATGAACAGGCGTTGCTCGAGGCTACTCACGTGATGACCCGTCGGCGCTCGTCGGCCCGCGTCCACGCACCTGCTTCCGCGATCCCGGAAAAAATCCTCTAAACAGAGGATGAAACGCGTCCAGGCCGGACGTATCGTGTCGCCGGTTCTACCGCGCGGTGGCCGCTGTACCCCTGTCTGCGCAATAAGACGGGAAACACCGGGAATTCTGACTGGACCCTTCGTGTCGCCGGTCCGACAGCGGTGGCATGTGCATCCCTGTCTGCGCGAAGACGGAAGAGCGCTGGGGATGCTGGTAGGAGGAAGGAGGCAGTAATGCTCTCAGACCTCGTAGGTGATCCGTCTTTTGCCCTTGTGCGTCTTGCCGTAGCCGCCATCTTCGCCCTGGCGGGTCTGTCCAAGCTTGCGAGCTTCCAGGACTTCCTCCGGGCGGTTGCCCACTATCCGATCGCCTCGGCCAGACCGCGCGCGGTCGCGACGGCCCTGGTGTCCACCGAGCTCGCAGCCGCAGCACTTCTGGTGCCCCAGGCTACCGGCACGCTCGGCGCGGCCCTCGCTACGGTGCTGCTTGTGCTGTTCACGGCCACGGTATCCTGGTTTGGCATCCCGCATGAGCACGACTGTGGGTGCCTCGGCGCCTTGCCGGCGGCTCGAACAAGCATGGGCGTCATGGTCCGCAATCTGGCGTTGCTTATCGCACTTGCTTACGTGCTCGCCGGTCCGACAATGTGGCCGTCGGCGCCGTGGACTGTCGCAGTGCTGCTTCTGCTGATCGTTGCCATCACAATTACTCTTCCCGCGGTCCAACTCGAAACAGGGAACGCGGATCCAGGCCGACGAGCGGCGCTCCGGACTATTGCGCTGGCTGCTGCAGCACTTGCCCTACTTCCTGTGCTGCGACCTAAAGACGCCCTCGCCTGTTGGTGCGGCCAGGTTTTGAGTTGCGGTAGCTGCAACCATTTCATCGACTCGTACTACTCGGGCTGCTGTGTGGATTGCACGTGCAGCCCAGCCATGGCCAAAGTTCGCCGCGACTGGTACAAGACCTGCAACGTGTGTTGTGAGGGCTACCAGGAGTACTACTGTAGTACGACATACCCGTGCCTCTACTGCTGAAGGCATGTGCAGGAGGAGACATGACCACAGTCAACATCGGCAAGCTAACGATATCGGAGGGCTCTTCCCTGCCGCGCTGGGGATACGCCTCCGAACCGAAGGACGTCCAAACACGACGCGTCTTTTCGGATGCAGCATCGGCTGCAGCGGTGCTGGGATGGAGCCTGAGCCTACCACAACAGGTCCCCCAGGAATTCACGCTCGCCGCTATTGAGGCACATCAGCCGGAGGATCAACGGCGCTCGAGCATTGCCATTCTCGTGTACAGACGCGCCGAGACAGCAGAATCGTTTCAGCTCGAGCAGTCTGTGCTCGGCCAGAACGCGCTGAGTGCGCAAGATCAGGTCGAGATTCCGAGTTCGGGACTCCGCGCAGTCAGTGTCCGCGACCGCCCAGGCGCGGCCTGGACATTCAAACTGCCACCGGCGCTTCTGCACTCGCCACCTGTAGAGTTGGCTCATGTGGCTTGGGAGGAAGGGGACCGCAGATTCCGTGTCACCTCGGCGACCCTGGACGAGCAAGCTCTGCTCGCAGTCGCTGAATCGATGTAGCGTTCGTGGACCTGGGTATAGGGCCGCGCAACTGCGGCCCACGGGAGGGATGGTTCAATGAAGCGCAGGCGCTTTTGCAGGAGAGATTTCCTTGCGGGCGCCGCGGGACTTGCGGCAGCAACCTCACTGGGGGCAGTACTCGGTTCCCGGGTTTCCCATGCCCGGACCGGAATAGCAGAGTTAGTCTCGGCGCTGCCGGGTAGCGGGGCGAGTGGAAGCCAGACCACACCTTTGTCCGATGTCATCGCCCTAAGTGTCGGCTCAGGGCCAGGGCAAATCGGGGTGAGGGTGCTGCCCGATGCCCAGCCAGAAGGACCTCAGAGCTTGCGTGTTGGACTGGACGGCAATGTCTGGATTGTGGACACGCTTAATTCGCGTGTTCAGGTCTTCTCACCGTCAGGCCGAGTCCTGGGCAGCATGGGCGTTCCTGACGCGGTCTTCTTGGAGGACATGGCCCTCTCGCCAGGAGGCGAGGTATTTCTGCTCGACTCGGGAATCGGGCAGGTGCGGCGCTTGCGCGCAGCCGGGACACCCGCAGGTTCCTATCCCATGTCACCAGTGCTGTTGCCCATGGTCACGGGCGTGAATCTCGACGGGAGCGGTGACATATTCGCGGAGGTATTTGCCAGGGACTCCAGGCGGATCACCAGTGGAGGGAAAGCTCTGACCCGCGGCGAGCAGGAAGCAACGAGCGCCGCCATGGCAGGCATTCCCTCAGGGCTACCGGCCCACAGTGTGCAAACGAAGTATCCAGTAGTCCCGCCCACGCGACGCGAGGCTGTAATGCAGACCGCTGGCCTGCAAGGTGAAGGCCCGCAGGTGCGCGTTTCGGTGGAAGGCCAGTTGCCGTACATCAGGTTCCTGGGGGTTGACTCTGCTGGTAATGTGTACCTTGAGGTATGCGAGTTGGACAGCAGGGGAGTCGTCGACGGGTACACCAGAACGGTGCGGCGCTACGATCCGACGGGGCGGTTCTTAGGCGCGGCAGAGGTTCCGGACAGAGGTGGCGTCGCTCCCCGTCGGGATCTATCAGTCTCACCAGGTGGCCATGTGTACTACCTTCGGCCCTTCTCGGAGCGGGTCGAGCTTGTTCGGCTGGACCCTTCAGGCAGGCTGCCTTCGCCGCTGGTCCGTGGCCCTGAGGTCGCAGGGTCTGAATGGGAAGAAGTGGCCTATCGGCTGGGCAACGACGCGGTGGGCCAACAGGTCGTCGTACCCGCTTTCCTAAGCCGCAGCGATTCGTACTGGATTGCGGTGCGGTACAGCACCTGGAACTGGTACTGCTCGGACTCGAACTACTACGGCTCAAGTTGCGCCGGTCGGTATAGGCCCGGCTACCTGGTTCTGCGGTCAAACATCGTGAGCCTGGCGTATCAATGGGGCGGATTCAAGACGGTAGACGAGTTCAATACCGACATGCAGAACGGCATGGCGGCGGGTGATGTCCATTGCGACGGATACCGGAGCTGCGCGTCAGGCGTGGATTGCTCCGGGTACGTAGGCCGCGCTTGGGGTCTGACATCGAAGCCCAACGTAGCTGGCCTCATCTCATTGTGCACGCTGAAGTCGGGCTTTGGGAATCTCCTCCAAGGCGACATGGTGGCCTTGCCTCCGAACTCTCATGCCCGCTACTTCGCCGCCTACAACTACCCGCCCACCGGGTGGAACGTCCTCGAGTCGACTACTTCATACGGGGGGCACGTGGTGGGCAAGTTCTACCTGCCTGGTGGAGGCTATAACGAGTACACGTGCAACGTGCTCAGTTAGGGCGAGCGGCCGCGGGCCCGGAAACACGAAGGAGAGATGTCTGGCGCTCTGGATTAGTGTCCTCGGCGCACTGGCGCTGATCGCCTGCAATGGTGACGGGGATTCGCGCCAGGGAATCTTGGTCACGGCCTCTTCATCCCCCAGTGGCGGATCTGCTGACATCACCCTGGCTTACACGCGGGAGAACGCCACCCGGCTGTTCATCCGTCGCCACATGCTCGACGCTCGAGGCGGCGATGAGCAAGAGGTACCGTTGCCGGACGGCTGCGGGCAGGTCTCGAGCCTCGCCCTCGCGCCCGGAGCCGAAAGGCTTGCCGTTGCGTGCGAGTCCGAGCCCTGGTCCCTCTACATCGTGGACCTGAGCCGCCTCGATTACGTGGAAGTGGCGGAGGAGTGGGGTGGAGGGCTCCGCTGGTCGGCCGACGGGCTCACGCTAGCCTATGGCGTGCGGACGGCCCTCCAGGACCGGGCTCCCAGCGATCCCGTGGCCATTCACCTCGTCTCCAGCGACGGCACAAACGACTGGGAGCTTCTGCCGCCGCGCCTCTGGCAGGATATGGGCCCGTGGGCCCCGGACGGCAAGTCTATGCTGGTCGCTACCTGTGTCTTCGTCGAGCAGCTCCGGGGCCACCTCCTCATCACGGAGCGGCACTGGCTGGCGGGTGGGCGGGAACCCGATGTCGTCGCGGAGGGCGTGACCCCTGTTGACTGGTCACTGCGCGCCGGCGCCATCCTGGGCTGGCACGATTCCTGCCCCGAAGGGAGCCAGCGTCCCACCCCGTGGGCCGTGGAGCTGCCCGGGGCGAACAGCTATGCCATAGGGCCGCCAAACCTGATCCCCGCCGGCTGGCTCGAGTCCGGCGACCAGGCGCTCTTGTACTGGGTGCGCTCTCCGAAGACCGGCGACGGCGAGGTATGGCTGGCTGACCGGAAGGGGAGCTGGCAGTTGGAGCGGGTGCTGTCCGTGCCCGAGGGCATCAACGACCTCAAGCTTGCCCCGGACCGACGCTCGGTCCTGTACATCGACGGCATAGGGGCGCTCTACGCCTGGGACGCCGTCGAGCGCGGCGAGCCGCGGCTGGTGGCGCGAAACGTCTCTGAACCCCTGTCGGCGGCTCTCGACCGCGCGGCCGACTGAACGGCCCGCTACGCCAGCGCCTTACCAGATCTTTCCCCCTTCCCCTTGTCACGTAAGTTCGCCTCGGCGCATTGTACAGGATGATGGTTGACATCAGTCTCGTGGCCAGGGCGCAAGCGGGCGAGGAGGCGGCCTTCGCCGAAATCGTCGCCAGGTATGAGCGCGAGTTGGGGGTCTTCCTCTATCGGCACGTTCACAACGCGCACGCTGCCGAAGACTTGCTTCAGGACACTTTCACCGCGGCCTGGAGGGCCCTCCCCCGCACCTCTCCTGATCTGCTGCTGCGGCCCTGGCTCTACAAGATCGCGTTGAATATGGCTCGCCAGTGGGAGCGGAGAGAGCGGATCGTGCGCTGGATCCCGCTGCACCTCCTTCACGCGCCAACGGAGGCTGAAGACCCCTCTCAACGGGACGAGGTACGTCAAGTCCTTGCTCGAATGAAGCGGGAGGACGCTGAGGTGCTCCTGCTCAGGATAACGGCGGGCCTGACCTACTCAGATATCGGCGCCCTTCTTCGTCTGAAGCCGGAGACCGTCAGGCAGCGCTTCCACAGGGCAAGGGAGCGATTCCGCAGTATCTATGCGACCGAAAGAAGTGACACATGAGTGAGACGACGTGCCCTGAAGGCACACTGATATCTCTCCATCTGGACAATGAGCTGGAACCGGCGACGGAGTTTGCGGTCTCAGCCCATCTGTCCGCGTGTTCTCGGTGCCGTTCGGTAGCCGACCAACTGCGTCAGGTTGACGAGCTGCTGCGGCGGCCGCCGGCCTGCGAACTCGCCCGCGTGGACCTCTCGCGCCTGCTGACGGAACGCAGGTCGCCCCTGCGGCGGGTCGCGGCGCTGGTCCTGGGCCTGCTGGTGCTGGCCGCCGTTGCCGCCGGAGGTACCTATGCTGGCCGGCAACTGGCCGAAGTGTTCCGGACCGACCACAACGTCGAAACGTGGCCGACGGACCGCCTTCCGCCGACTCCGCCCGGTGCCCAATCGCTCAACCCGGAGTTCCGGCCGGGAGCCGAGCCCATTCCCGACATCCGCCCTGTTGCGGAAGTGGAGGCGTCCCTGGGGACGAGGTTGCTGGAACCGACCTTCATTCCCGGTGGGTATGAGCTGTTGGTCCGCTACTCGCCGCTTAAGATGCATGCAGAGTTGCAGTACCTCAGATCCGGGCCTGCCTGGACCACCATCAGCATCCGCGAGTCCAATCACCCCTACGGCATAGTCGAGAGACCGCCCGTTCCGCCGGGCGCCGCCGAGACGGTATACGTCAACGGCCGCCGGGCCATCTACGTGAGGGGCGGCTGGTCCAGTGACACAGCTGACAGCGAGCCGTATTGGGACCCCGACCTCGTCCACTCCCTGACCTTCGACGTAGGCGTTTTGGTCATCGAGATCAGCGCGCCGCCCTCGGTCAGCCGAGACGATCTCATGCAGATGGCCTCGTCCGTGCGCTAGCAGCCCGGCGGGCCGGGAGCCGCTACTGACCAGGATGGCTGGTGCTCTAGGGGCCGGCCTCAGGGGGGAACCGGAAGCGCTTGGCCGCCGTAGCCTGCGGCGTGGCACGCGGCCTAGAGACGCTGGCCACGAAGGGGTAGGCGCCAGATGCCGCAAGAGACTCTCACCTCACGCGAACTTCAAATCCTCACGATGATCGCGGACGGTCTTACGGACAGCGAGATCGCTGTGCGACTTGTCGTAAGGCGCCAAACCGTCAGCAACCTTGTATCTGTCATCCTGCTGAAGCTACACGCGCCGGACAGCGCTGAAGCCGTTTGCCACGCCTTTCGCACTGGGGCTCGTCCCTATCGGTCCGCGGGCATGAATCCTCCCGGAGTACTCCTGTCGACAGGGTGCCGGGCAGAGTGCACGCTCTTGCCGCTCCATACTCGCCTGCGAAATCATCTAGACAGGGGATGAAGCCGAGTCCGAGAGGAGATATGGTGCGGCCGGAGAGGCGCCGGCAACGGTTGGGTGGAAAGGAGGCCGGAATGGGCTTGATTGGAGGAGACGACTGCACGGATCGCGATGAGCAGGCCATGGTTAGGTGGGAGGGGAGGACAAGATGAAGACCAAACGAGTCATCATTGGTCTGTGTGCGTTTGCCATTCTCGGCGCCGCTGGCTTCGGCGCAGCGAGACTGATAGGGAGGGCCGTCGGCACAGGCGCCGAGCAGCCGGGCCAGGTCGATGAGAAACTGATACAGGAGCGGCAGGCAAGCGAGACGCAGCAGCCGAGGTTCACGGGCGAGTTGCTGGGCATATTCATCGCGCCGTCAGAGGACGCATGGCCCGAGCAGCCGCGCGCCGCCCAGGCGCAGCTCGTTGCAGGGGGCTGCGTCGGCGTGCCCAGATCGACGGCTGCGGCGCTGGAATTCCCACGCCCCCTTGCGCTGCCTCCGGAATATGTCGCCAAGGAGGAGCCGCCGGCGACCGCCTGTAGCGGTAAGGTGACCGGCTTGGGATGGCAATACACCGTTACCGGGGCTAACGGCATCCCTGCGAACGTCTCAATCAGCCGGGCCGTCGCGAAGGCTCTTGTCTACGACGTCGCCGCGGACCGAGTCTCGGTGCGGAACATCGGCGGGCGCGACGCCATCTTCATCCGACCCATCACCCCGGACGGCCTAGCCCAGATTTCCTACGTCGTGTTCCCCGAGTCGTTCGGAGTGACAGAAATCCAGACCTTCAACTTGTCAGAAGCGGGTGTCTTGGCTGTGGCGGAGGCCGTGGCCGAGGCCAGCAAGTGAGGTGGCCAATGTTGCGAATACGCTGGCTGGGTGTGGCGGCAATGGCCGCCGGTTTCCTGCTGGGCCTGGCATTCCCCCTGCCGACTGTGAGCAGGGCAAATGTTGGCGATACAATCACCGTCTACGTGCAACCGCCGACGCTTTCCTGGGGGTCGTCCCCACTCCTGACGTGCGGGTGGCACACCGCATGTGTATCCCCCTACGGCAGTGGTCCTGCCTTGGACTGGGATGACAACAACAGCAACTTCGGCAACCCGTGGTACTACCGAAGCTACAACTTCACCAGCAACACCGGTGGTCTGATGCTCGTGGCCCGTGGAATACCGCTCGTCAGTCAGACCGGCGGCACCACGTGTGAGGTCATGACGGTATGGATCGCAGAGAAGACCAGCGGCCCACTACGAGCGATACCCACATACACGCACACCAATATCACCAACTCCAGCGTCTTCTACATATATGCGCGCTCCTATCCCCAGGCGGTGTATACCAACCGACAGATTGGTACGACCGTCAACGATAGCAGGTCCAACTGCTCGATTACGGGGAGCCACGTACACGAGTCGGACGCCATGCCCTACGGCAACACGTCCTATGCGCGCAATTCCAGCTACCCAACGGCGTCCACGTGCCACGGTAGCTGTGGGACCTTCCAGAACAGCAACATCAACAACTACACCCGCTGGTTCCAGTGGACAGAAGGCCAGTAGCGCATCTCCACGACCAACAGCACGGCGGCTCACCAGGCCCTGAAGGTTCGGCCTCCGGGGCCTCATCATCGTGCGAGACGGCCCGGAGCCGCCGCCGCAGCCCCGCACGGCGATTCGGGGAGCTAGGAAGGGGCCCGTATGCGGATGAGGTTGCCAATCTTGTGGCCATTCAGGTGGGCCCCGGAAGCTGGTAGCCACAAACGCACCGAGCCGCTTCGTCGGTTGGGTTTCCCGAGAAGAGGGTAGCGTATCATTCGTCGCGCTTGCGCCGGGTAGGTACACTATTACCATTCACGTTCACGGGCAGACTGATGGCCGTGCTGTGGGCGCAGTCCCTGTCAATGTGGTTCCGCGTCGGGAGTGACATGCCTGTCCGGGACGCCGTTATCGCGGCATTGGTGGGACTCGCGGTGACGATCCTTGGGGTCGCCACAACCGGCCTCCCGTTGTTCGCCATTGGCCTGGTGGCCGCAGGCGCAGGCGTGGTGGTCGTGGTTGCCGTGCGACCTCTCCAGTCACTTGCCGGGACCACAACAGTCCTGGGCTGGCAACTCTTGACTGTCGTCCTTCTGGTGTCGGCCACAGCCGCTGTGTGGGCTGAGAGCGTTGCCAACCAGGGGTGCCCCGGTACGCTCAACACGCCGCGTCGCGTTCTGGTCACGCTCGCACTGGTCGCCATCGGCGTGGGAGCGCTTTCCCTCCCTGTCGCCCTGCCACGTTTTGCCGTCGGAAGAGGCAGCCGCCCTCTTTGGCTGCGCTTGAACGTCCTTGTGGTGGCTGCCGCTTGGCTCTCCATATGGGCGTTCCTCTGGTTCGTGTGCTGGCGGGTCATGTTCGGCTGCGTAGACTAGAAGCCCACGGAGCCTCCGCCGTGACTGCCGCCAGAAATCTCGCGGGACTCTCTGGGGAACCCGTCCCCTTGGCCCCTCTGCTCCGTCTGTAATATAGGGATGAATGCCGTTGTGCGGAGGCTGCGCGTGCCTCGACCCGGCCAGGAGCCCAACGACGCTGCCCTCGTCGCCGAGGCCCAGGCGCAGCCGGAGAAGTTCGCGGCGCTCTATGAACGATACGTGGGCCAAGTCTATCGGTACTGCTACCTGCGCCTGGGCAGTCAAGGGGCGGCAGAGGATGCCACGAGCGAGACGTTCCTCAAGGCACTGGCCAGCATCGGTGGCTACCGAGGCGGTTCGTTCGCCGCGTGGGTCTTTCGTATCGCCCACAAGGTGGTGGTCGACTTCCACCGCCGCCGGTCCGCGGACGAGCCGCACAACGCTACCGAACATGCAATCGACCCCTCGGTGCGGCCAGACGAGTTGCTCGCCGCTAGGTCAGAGCGGGAGTCGCTGCGCAGAGCCGTGGTGGGTCTGGCGACCGATCAGCGTACGGCCATCGAACTGGAGCTGGCGGGATGGCGTACCGAACAGATAGGCGCGGCGCTGAACAGGAGCCCGGAGGCCGTGAAGAAGCTCCGTTTCGGGGCGCTCCGGCGGCTCCGCAAGGCTGTGGAGCAATGAGCGGTGGAGGCCATGGGAAGGGAGGCGCGCCGTGGGAAGTCGTGACCAGCAGCAAGTAACTCTGACTGAGGAGTACTGGGCGGCACTGGCCCAGGACCCGGCCGCTGTGCCCCCCGCTGAGTTGGACCCGGATGTCGCCCTCGTGGCCCGGCGGCTCGTCACCCGTTGGAGGCCCCCAGAGCCCGAGGCCGCCTTCGCCTCCGAGTTCCGCTATCTCCTTCAGGCCGGGACATCGACGGACCCGCACCGCAGCCCAGGCACGAGAGCCCACGCATTTCGCTGGCCCGCGCTGCGACCCGCGACCCCAAGGATGTGGTGGGCGCTGGCGGGCGCCGCCCCTTCTGCCGGAGTTCTGGCAGCCCTGGTCGTGGCCGGCGTCATTCGTGTGGGCTCCGGAACGACTGCCGTAAGCGCCGCCGAAGTCGTCGACCGGGCAGCGGCCGTGGCGGCCGACCCGGCGGCAGGCGGCGTGTCCAGCTTTGAGCTATTGCAGGTAGGAACTTCCGAGCTTCCCGGCTTCCCAGAGGTGGGTTTCGGGACGCAGGTCTGGTACAAACGGCCGGACAAGTGGCGCTTCCAGCGGACCTTCACCTCACGGAGCGGCCAGGAGACCGATGTGACGCACAGCGTGACTGTGGGTGACGGCCCGAACATCTGGAGCTTTGATCCGGGGCAGAACTCAGCCCAGATAAGCAGCGGCAGTCTGGGCGGGCCGAGCGAGAGCAGGTTCTCCCTCTTCGGCGGGGGCGACCTGGACGCTGTTCTTCAACAGGCGAAGACGTGCTTCGACCCGGTCCTGGAGGGCGAGGAAAAGGTGGCCGGCCGAGACGCCTATGTCGTGGACCTGGGGCCCACGAAATGCCCCAGTGCCTCCGGACCGGAAGATACGAACGGCCCCCGACGTATCTGGGTGGACAAGGAGACCTTCTTCGTCCTCAAGGACTTGAACCGCTCCCTCGACGGCCGGCGGGTGGTGTCCACCAGAGCGGTCGCCAGCGTCCGCTACAACGTCGACCTTCCCGACGACCTCTTCACCTTCACTCCGCCGCCTGACGCCACCGTCATCGACACCCGGCCCAAGCCCGCACCCGGCGCCGACGGGTTCCGAAAGCAGCTTGGCGAGCTGGCCGCGCAGGTGGACTTCCCCCTCTTTGCTTCTGCGGAAGTGCCCGAGGGCCTGGCCCCAAGGCAGCCGCGGTCAATGTTCGCGCAGGTATGGATCGTGTACGTCCCGCCCGAACAGGAGGAGACGGACTTGCCGGCCGGGCAGACCGGCTTCACGGTCATCCAGCAGCGGGCTACGTACGAGGGGATGGTTCGGTGGACGGACGGCGCCGAGCCGGTCGACATCGCTGGCCAGCAGGGCTGGCTCCGCCGGGGCGTACGCAATGCAGACGGCACGGGAACCGACTCGGCGGCGCTCCTGGTTAGGGACGGGACGCTGATCCGGCTCTCCAGCTTTCGCCTATCGCCAGAGGAGCTTGTGGACATCACGGCGTCGCTCCAGCCCGTGCCGGGCGGTCACGCTCCTCTGCCCAACCCATCGCCTCCCACCCTGGCGGACGTCCGCGAGCGCTCCCTCTTCCCCGTCTTCGTGCCCACCTGGGTGCCCGAGGGCCTCACGCCGGAGCCGCCCGTGGGCAGCGAGATCCGCTACCATTACCCGGACGGCAGCCCCGGCCTGTTCGTCACCAATGGTCCGGTCGGGACCGGCGGCCTGGACACCGACCCGCGCAAGACCGGCGAGCTCGTGCCTCTCCCCAACGGCGTTACCGCCCACTTCCTCGAATTCCCACCGGAGTTGGGCGGCCCGATCCTCTGGTGGAACCAGGAGGGCGCCAACATCGCGATGTCCGGGCTCAGACTGAGCCGCGACGACCTGGCGCGCATCGCCGCCTACATGTCCAGTACTGCTGACCTGGGCCCGACGGAGCCCCCGCCTGCTCGGCCCACACCCACGCCGGTCCCTGCACCCGATTTCGGGATTCTGCGTCCCACCTGGCTGCCCGAGCCAGTTGAAGTCCGCGAGCAGTGCCTGCCCGATCCATCCGGGACCGGCTCCATGGTGGTGCTGGCCTTCGATCCCAGGCCCGACGATCCGCAGCCCCACGACGTGCTCACCCTGACCGAGTCGCGTGCGGGGTCTCTCTCGGCGGAAAGCCGCGACCCCCAGGACACAGTCGAGATGATCAGCGGCCACGAGGTGACCATCGGCCGCCGGGGTGAGGGCTGCGTGACGGCGAGGTGGCTCCAGGCCGACGTAGCGCTTCAGCTGAGTAACCCCTACGACCCGCCGGGCCCGCCAGGGCGGGTGCGCTACTCGTGCGAGCAGTGTCGCCGCATCATCGAGTCGGTGCAATGAAGGCGTATCGCTGGCCCAGGACCGACGGTTGTTTCCTCGTGCTCCTTATCGCGGCGCTCGCGGTCGCCTGCGAATCGGCCGCCGGGACGGTGAGACCATCTCGGTCGCTTACATCTGGGGGCTGAGGACGGGCGCCAAGGACAACCCGACCATGAGGCATCTGCAGGCGCTGGCCCGGTTCTTCCAGGTCTCGCCGGCCTACTTCTTCGACGAGGAACTCACCGAGTTCCCGGAGACGGAAGTCCGGCTGCTGGCAGCATCCCGCAGGCACACGCTGCGTCGCTTGGCTGCGACCATGCTCGGGCTCAGCGACGAGAGCTTTGACTCTCTGCTCCACGTGGCTTGCCGATTAAGGCAACTCGAGGGGTTGCCGGTAGAGTAACGACAGGGTATCCGGATCAGGCTCACCAGTGAGCTCCGAATTCGCAGTCACGGGGGTCTTCGTCATCCTGCTCCTCCTGTTGGCGGGATGGGACATCGTGGCACGCGTCATCCCCAATCGCCTCGTCTATCCGGGCGCCGTCTTCGCGCTCGCTGCTGCTCCTTTCCTGCCTGCGGAAAGCTACGTTGGAGCTCTGATAGGGGGGACTACAGCCCTCACTCTGCTCGCCCTCGTGTATCTCTGGCGATCGGACGCTATAGGACTGGGCGACGTGAAGCTCGGTGGGCTCATCGGGCTAGCCCTGGGCTTTCCCGGCGGCCTCGTCGCCCTCTTCGTGGGTGCGCTCCTCGGCGGGGTAGCCGCGACAGTAGCCCTGGCTACAGGGAGGACGGAACTCCGCTCAACGATAGCGTATGGCCCTTACCTCTCCGCGGGAGCGCTCACCGTGATCATACTCGGCACGGGTCCGCTGCCGTAACCCCACACACCGAGGATGGCTTTTCGCGTCCGCCGACGGTGCAGTGCACAGCCGCCACACTTCCGTCGGGTCCCCTCCCATCGCTCAGCCACGCTGTTGGGGCTCACCGACGACAGCCTGAACGCCGTCCTCAACCTGGCCTGCCGGATGCGCGAGCTGGAGGGGCCGCCGACGCCAGACTAGGTGATCACGTTCGACAGCAGAGCAGTCGTGTCCGTTGCATCCCTGTCTGCCTGTACCGATATCCCACCGACTTGCGACGTGGTATAGTCGGCTTGCGCGGCGTTGCTGGGGCGGCCGAGCCTCACTATCGGGTCAACAGGGCCTCGGAGAGAATGATGCTAACCGGTCACGAAGGCAATACCTCTGACGAACTGGATGAGAAGTGCAAGGAGATCCTTAGCCGTGTCGACGAGGATCTCGCTGGCATCCATTTGAAGGTAAAAAGTTCGCGGTGGATAGCACCGAACGCAAGGAATGACATCCTCAAGTCAATAGACGCTGCCCGGAAATACCTCAAGACTCACCTCAGAAATACCGACGGCTAGCGATGTCCGCCAAACAGGAGCCTAGCTACGCAGTGGTGTTTTCTGGCGGTGGCGCTCTAGCCGCGTGGCAGGTCGGCTGCCTGAAAACGCTCATCGCTCGCCACGGACGGCCTCCGAACATCGTCAGTGGCGCTTCCGCAGGGGCCCTTAACGCTGTCGGCGTATGTTGTGGTCTCCCCGCGGAGAGGATCGGGGAATTCTGGGCAGAGCTCACACCGAAAGATGTCTACTCCTTGTCGGTCGGATGGAAATGGATCGGTGGCTATGCATTTCCGCGCCTACTTCGAGCCGTTTTGATCAACCGTTCGTCTATGCGAAAAGCGTTTAGCCAAGTTCTGGCTGGCCTCCAAAGTGTTCTGGATACATCACCGCTTAGGACCACCCTCGAAAAGATACTTCAACCACTCGAGCGCGCCTTTCTTGCGAGCGATACTCGGCTCGCTATTTCAGTGACTGATCTCAGCACGACTAAACGGCTCTTCTATTACAGGGCTGATCCCGCGTTTCGGTGCCCGGATAGGGAAAGTCAGGAATGGAGGCCGATCTCCAACATAGAGTCATTGACTACCATCCTCATAGCCACCACAGCACTGCCAATCCTTTTTCCGTCTCACCAGGGGCTGTTCGACGGCGGCATTATGCGCAATCAGCCTGTCGGCCCAGTTGTAGATTTCGGTGCAACTCTGATCTACGTCCTCATACCTGCTCCGGACGTGCCCCGTCAAGCTGCCAATGTGCCCCAAATCGTATCGGCCTTGGTTAGAGTCTGGACATCGATGAGCTTCGATCTACAGATGGACGTTATCAAGACCCGCAATCGGGTTCGGAAAGCGGCCGGGCACCCTCAAATCAAGCTATGTACTGTGCGGCCAAGGGGAGATCTGGTCGAAGACTATGGAGTTAATCTACTCTCGTTCGGGAAGCGGGTCGCGCAACTGGTGGACGCTGGTGAGAGGGATGCTTACGAGACTTGGTCTTAGGTCCAAGCCAAGTATATCCTTGTTCACAAGGGTATCCCGTGCCTACCCAGCGTTACCAGCGTCGCAACCTCGCCTCTTAAACAGATGCCCTGGCCAGCCCACAACCTCTATCAATGTGCCATCCAAGAAAACAAGAAGGACCGAAGTGTGATACTAGGGCACCTACTCCCCCGAGTTGAAGCTAGGCTGACGAATACTCACGGCCTGTAGAGCACGGAAGTCGCAAGAGCGTCAAGAGCATGGTGCTGTGACCAGCAAGGAGCCAGTGTGCGGAGAAAGACTATCGCACTGCGCCAGGTGCTTTGTGTCATCACCTGCTGGGGCGTGAATGTGTACACTCGTTTCATCTGGGGGTGACGGTTGTAGTCCGTACAACAACTCAAGAAAGTAGATTAGCCGCGCTCAAATTCTCCTCCAATCCAGCTCCCAGCCCTTCGATGCCGGCCCCTTCGCCTGACCAACTCTAGGTTCAGGCCCCGCCACCGCCGAGTCGCCCCGGCTCGTTCACACCCGGCGACCCTAACGTCGCGCCAAGATGTTCCCCTTCACGCTCCGACGCAAAGATTGGAGCAAAAGGGCCTCGATTGGAGTGATTCGACTGGAATCTTGGAGTGCGATTGGAGTGGACTCGGCTAAGCTGGCACCATGAAAAGCGCGTTTCGTCGGTATCGCCAGCTGAACAACCGACAGGACGGCCCGTCCGAGAACCTGGATGGATCAACCCGCAAGGGAAACGAGCTCGCTCTCCACTCTAGGCGTCGAACAGGGCAGCGGAAGCCAGTGCGGAATCAGAGAAAGGAGGTGTGAACGAGGAGTCCACAGCATACACGCGGAACGTGCCGGATGAACGCAGCAATGAAGAAGGGAGGGTATTCGAAACCTAGACACGTAGCATACTGAAGCACTCGCTCATCGGGGAGAACAGCTGTCCCCCATAGAGACGTGCCGACACGCGCAAGTCGGGTGCCATTCTGCCGCCCCGTGTCGGTGCAGCCGTAGGCGACGGGTCCCCCGCCACCAGCCCAACGCCTGCGGAGCGAAAGCCCCACCGGGTCCAACCCAGCGGGGCTTTCGGCATTGCATCGAGTGCCGCCCGCCTGCGGCACCTCTCTCCGAGTCTAAGGACAAAGCAGAAAGGAAAAGGGAAATGGACATCTTTTGTCCGGTCTGCGGTGAGCCGTGGGACCTTTACGCGCTCCACGATGTGCCGGGCGTCCCTTTCGAGGCGGCCCGCCGACGCTTTGCCGCTGAGGGCTGCCGGGTGTTCGGCACGACGCACAACAGCACGATCGACTCCGACCGGGCCATGAAGTCGGCAGTCCTCCATCAGCTCCTTGGGGACGATATCGACGGGATCGCCGCCCTCATGGAGGATCTCGGATGAAGGCAGTTGCTGTTCCGGGCTAGAGGCGGTTTCAGCAACCGCTATTGTTCCCACCGAGGCTCAACTGGAGGCGCTAAGTGCAGCCTCCAGCGCAGGCAGGTAGACGAAGGGTTGAAGGATACAAGGCTTCCAACCCGTAGCTTCCTGAATGAATCCTCCCTTGTCGCCCCGGCCTGGACGCCATAGCTTGTCCAGTACGGGCACAGACAACCAGTTCAGTGAGTCGCCCTCCTCCTGCTCTGGCTCCGTGAAGAACGTGAGCCAGTTCTCAGTCCCTAGGCCAGCCGCTCGGTGGTGTTCGTATTGGTGCGGTATGGCCTCGAAGGTGCGAAGTGGGCCTTCAGTTTTCACAAACCAGTAGATGGGGATGAGGCCGTCCGGGTACTCCTCCCTTACCTTCCCGGCCCACAGATGGAACAGATCAACCGCCGACGGGTCATCCGGGTCGTCGGGCGAGTAGTCGTCGCTGATGGGGTCGTAGTAGACCTCCCAGTAAGCCGACAACTCCGTGAACCGCATAGGCTGGCCGGACCTCTTGTTGATCGTCGTCCAGACCCGCCGGTTCCAGGCAGGGTTCTTGCATCTGGCGCACCGAAGGGGCGTTTCCTCGCCGTCTCGGGGGAGCCATACGTGTCCACAGACGTTGCATTTGCAGGCGGTAACGGTGATCTCCATGGTGACACTAATAGTAACACTATAGGTGCAGCCTCGTCAAGCCCCGCAGAGACTTTCGCGATGAACTGAAACCCCAGCCGCCGTCCGGAACGGACCGCAAGTTCCACAGGAGGAACAAGCATGAAAACGATCGACATCACGCCGACCCCGGAAGACATGAGGCATAGCATTGAGCTGTTCGAGGAACAGATCGCGAAGAGCGAGCACCTCATCAAGGTGGCGGAGGAGTGGCTAGAGCTCCTGAACATAGAGCGCCGCGTCTACGTTGCGCCCTCAGAGTTCTCCATCTTCGAAGCGGCACTGGAAGCCTTGCAGGAGCGAGAGCGAAGGCGCATCGAGGACATGCGCGAGGGCATCGCCGCCCTTCAGGGACCCGACTCCAGCGGCTGGCTTCTCCGGATCCGGTCTGAAGCTAGGGGGCGTGGGGGGGGGGGGGGGGGGGGGGCCCCCCCCCCCCCCGCGGGGGGGTTAAGAAAAAAA
>CAZMGB010000017.1:0-24153 GCA_964565775.1 uncultured Dehalococcoidia bacterium | reverse complement strand
CCGGGGGGTGGGTTCTCGGTTGCGGGTGTTAGGGTTGGGGGGGGGCGGGGGGTGCGGGGGGGCACACCCCGGCCACGGGTCGACGACGACCCTAGCGAGACCGCGGCGAGCCCGAACGGAAATCGGGCTGGCAAGGGGGCTCTTGATAGGGAGCATGGATGCGCGGGAACGGGATGGGCAGTTGGCCTGGAGCCTTTCCCGCCACGAAGTCGATGTCGACATGGGGAACACCCGGCATCGACTTGCTGAAGTGCGGCTCGCTGACGCGTATCTGTGGGTTGTGCTTGTCCACCGTCTTTCACCTCCTTCCCTTCGGACTTGCCAACTCAGGCTGTAAGATGAGGGTAGGGCCTAAGCGAGCCGCCGCGATAGTTCAAATTCTTGCAGGATGGCACTCGAAGACATTGCGACCGAAGCCGCCGCGCACAGGGTGGCAGTGGTGACCCTGCTGAGAAGCCATCTGCCTTACGGGCGGCGAGGGCCAGCCGCCAGAGCCGTAGGCGTTAGTCCTTCATACCTCTCGCGGGCTCTCTCAGATCAACCGTACGGCGGATTGGCCAGATTGGAACCGTTGGGACAAGAACTGGCAGATCGACTTGCCGACTGGCTCGGTCTAGATACCAGGTCAAGAGACCAGCTGTTGGAGCATGCACATCTGAGCCACGAATCTCATGCGAGAGCATGCAGCTCCATCGAAGCAGCGTTGTCGCGCCGGGAGCTTGATGTGATCTTGCCCACGCTCCTCAAACTTCACGCAGCCGCGAACCGCCAGTCAAATCCGTGGCTCGCCTCTGACCTCTTCATGAGGTCGTACCACGTTGCAGGGCAACTCATCAATTGCGTGCCTCCGCGCGACTACCCTCTCGAGTTCGCCCAAGTGTGCTTGGTCCTAAACGACCTCGAGGCTGTGCTGGACCGTAATGTGGACGGCGTCTACCACGCGCGACAAGCGAGGCACTGGGCGCGGGCTGGTGGCAGGAGGCGATCCAACCTGCTGGGCAAGGACGCTGATGACCTTTGGGGGAACGCACTCGTTGCCGAGGCGGTCTCAACCCACAACCTCGGCCTAGACAGCGAAGCCTTTTCCCTCTCCTCGGTCGCGTTCACAGAGGCCATCAACACATGGTCATGCGAAGCGGCTCTCCATCTTCTCAAGTACGCACCGTTCGCTCAAAGAACGTCTCTCCGGAAGGTGGATGAGCTATCAGACCAATACCTTGAATCCATCGAGAGGTTCGGCTCAGGAACTGATAAATCAACCACCCGCCTCTCGTTCTCAGAAGCCAAGTTGCGGGCATACATCGCCTGCGGCTCAGCCAAGACGAGTTTGGAGATGGCCACCATCGAGCTTGAGCAGTGTCTTTCAGACACGGACCCGGATGAACCTGAGGAAAGCCGCGTGTTTGAACTCATCAGCCAGATAGGCGTCCTCAGGGCAGTCATATTCCTGAACACCTACGGTCAATTGCTCAAGGCGCGGGGTGATTCCTTCCGAGCCGAAAAGGTTCGGGCCGAGGCTGAGTCGATGGCAAACCGAGGCGGGCTCACCCACCAGCTTGCGAGGATCCATGCGCGTAGCCCTCGCGGTTACTAGAGCTTACGCTCCGACCGAGCAGGCCCCCGCAACATTCGTAGTGAACGTGCCACGAGAAAGGAGGACCCGCAGCTAGGCACGCAGCAGACTGAAGCCCCGATGCACGGGGGCGACGAGCCAATTCAATAGAAGCCCCATCGGGAATCCCCGGCGGGGCTTCTCGCATTTGCATCCCTGAAGGAGGAACCTGCATGGCACGGAGAAACACCCGAAGTCGACGCGGCCGGCGCCCGCCGGGGCTGGTCCGTGCCGCTACAGTGATGAGCGGCGTCGCCTTCCTGGCGGCGGTGCTATCGAAGGTCTGGCCACTCTAACAGGCCGAAAGGAGGAACAACGCCGTGCAACACGACATCGCATCCCGTCGAGAGATCAGCTGCCTGTCCGCCTGGGACAAGCTCAGACTCGCGGCTGAGCGCATCGACCCCTCGGAGTACCGGGAGGTCGCCCTGGCGCTGGTCGCGGTGGACGTGCCCGTCGGGCAGGTGAAGCGTCTGGCCCTCGCCATCGCCGCCATGAGGGGCGAGGAGTGCCATCGCCACTTCATGGGCGAGTACGCCGACCTCGTGTGGGACACCCTGCGCGAGCAGATCGCTGAGGAAAGGAGGAATGCAGCGTGAGCAGGAGACGAAGGTCAAGGTCCAAGGGAGCCAGGCTGATCCGCCGCTGGGCCGACATCGGCTGGCACCTCTGCAGACGGGCGGTGGACCTCGCGCGCAGGACGGTGGTGCCGCTGTACAGGCGTCTCCGGCCTGGCGGCCCGACGGTCATCATCGACGCCCGCCGCCGACAGGCCCAAAGGCTTCGTCGCGAAACAGCGCGGGCTGCACGAACCTACACGCGGGCCCTCGGCGCTGAGCTGCCGCCGGGGCTGCTGGTAGTCATTCAGCGCATCGTCCACGAAGGCCGCCAGCTCAACGCTCTGCTCCAGGCCTTCGAGGGAGCCGACGGCAACCGGCGCTACGTCGTCCATCTGGCTCTGTCCGTCAATGGACGCCAGGTGAGCGAAGACGAACTGCTGGCGGCCCTGCGCCACCAGCTGACCCGCGCCATGGAGGATGCCGTCGGCAAGGCGGTCCTAAGCGTGCCGCTCGACCTGGAGGTTCCCCGCGCTCGAGCCACATCCGTCGTAGAGCTGCGGCCCGAGGCGCGCGGACAACACGATGGGCAGGAACGTAGTGCCATGCCCATCCAACGGATCGAAGACGAACAAGCGTCTTAGGCGAAGAGGAGGTGAAAAGCCATGACCCAACGCATCGTGATCAAGAACCTTGAGGAGCTAGGCCGCTTCAGCGACCTTTTCCTCCCCGCTGACGGACCGGAGGAAGTACGGGCGCTGGTGCCGGTCGTCACCGAACCGATCGTCGAGGCGGACCTCGACGCGCTGGCCCAAGCCGCGAGTCGAGCGGCTCTGGAGCTTCGCCAGCTAGCGGAAGGCGACGCCGCCGCGCGCCGGGAAGCCGAGGAGGCGCTGGCCCACTACCGTCGGCTCCAGTGCAATGCCGCCAGGCTGGAACGGGTGGCCGCCGAAGGGCACGCTCTGGCCGACCGGGCGGCGAATCTAGCGGAGCAGGCCTTCAATCCGGACTGCCGGCAGAAGGCGAAGGAGATCGCGACGGCGGTTGCCGCTGTGATCACAACTGCTCGGAGCCGCCTCGCAGCCGTCGCCACTGAGACGGTAGCCCTCTCGGTCAGGGAGGACATGGCGCGTCTCCTGGCCGAGGAGCGGGCGCGTGAGGAGAACGCCCGCCGCGAGGCGGAGGAGCGCCAGCGGGAGGCCAGACTCCGCGGGGGAGTCGCACGGGCCGACGCGCTAGCGCGAGAGAGAAGGTTTGACGAGGCCCTCAGGCTGCTGGGTCGTCTCCGGAAAGATAGCCCCAGCAGTCCCGTCGTGACCTCGTCCATAGAGAAGGTACGGCGGCAGTATTGGGCCGTCAAGACCATTGAGGTGGAGGAGGCGCTGCGGGAGGCCCGCCGCCTTCTGCGTCGGGAGCCGCCCCAGGCAATCGCTCTCTTGGAGCCGTTGGACCTGAGTGACATGCCGGGGCCGCTGGTGCGGCAGGTATACGGCTGCTGGCTCCGGGCTTGTCGTCGGCTCAAGCTGGAACGCGCCGTCCACTACTCCCCAACTTTCGGCAAGGGGGCCGTGCTCGTGCCCGCCGACGAGGTCCGGCTGGAGGTCGTATCCGCGATCAGCCTACGGACCTGGAGGGCTGGCTGTCGGTTCTCCTCCGCGGCGCTGAAGGGCGTCCGTCCGCTCAACTAGCTCCTCGAAGTCTCTGACGAGATGTTGCCTGGGGCCGCCCGCCGGGCGGCCCCAGGCTTTGTCCGTCCCTCAGGGGACTTCTGCGCCCGCCATCGAGCGGGCCAACCGATTGAGAGCCTTTCGACGGAAGGAGGAGTCAACGTGTCCAAAGAGAGTCGCTTTCGCGAACACACCCGATCCGTCTGGCGCCAGGGATTTGAGGCCTACCAGGGCCGCTGCGATTCCTGGCAGCAGGAGGCGGCAGCGGCGGTCGAAGCCTTGTTGGCTGAGCTTGGCCTCTGCGACGAGGAGGAGCTTCACGCCCGTTACTGGGAGCCGGGTGACTGCCCCGCGAAGGTGCTGCTGCAGCACTGGCCGTCGGACCCGGGGCCGGAAACGCTGCTTGAGCTGGAGCACGCCGCCTTCTGGCTTCGTTGCCAGGAGCTGGCGGAGGCGAAGTGATGCTCGCTGCAGTCGTCTGCTACCGATGCGGCGAGCCGCTAGCCTTCACCACACGCGGCTGGGTTCACCAGGGAGGCGGGGCGTACGTCATGCGCTGCCCCGATTGCGGGTGGCGCGGAGCACCCTATCCCAGTCCTGTCCGCTGTCCCGGCTGTGGATCATGCGACCTGCGAGACGACCACGTCGCATTCCCGCGGCGGAGCTAGGCCGTGCTCGACCTCTCCCGCCTCAATCCGGAGCAGCGGGAGGCCGTAACCGCCACCGAAGGACCTCTCCTGGTGGTGGCCGGCCCCGGCTCCGGCAAGACGGCGGTCATCGCCGCCCGCGTCGCCTACCTGATCGACCAGGGGCTCGCCGAGCCCTCGGAGGTGCTCGCCGTCACCTTCACCAACAAGGCGGGCCGCGAGCTGAAGCGGCGTCTGGCCTCGGTGCTTGGCGAGCAGGCCCAGGACGTCGCGGCCGGCACCTTCCACGCGTTCGCTCTGCGCGTCCTGCGCCAGTGGGGAGGCCACTTCGGCTTCGACCCCGACCGCCTGTCGGTCTACGCAGACGAGGACGACCGGCGCGGCGCCCTGAACCAGGCGCTCACCGACCTGGGCCTCGACCCGAAGGGCCAGCCCCGCCAGGCCCTGCTGGAGTCCATCAGCCGGGCCAAGGACCGGCTCGTCTCGCCAGACGAGGTACGGGACAAAGATCCGGAGCTGTCGGCGATCTACGCGGCCTATCAGGAGGCGCTCCGTCGGCGCAACGCCCTGGACTTCGACGACTTCGTCCTCTTTGCCGTGCGGCTGCTGGAAGAGAACGAGGAGGCAGCCCAGTGGCTCCGCGAGACTCACCGCTACGTGCTCGTGGACGAGTACCAGGACGTGAACTACGCCCAGCACCGTCTCCTGGCGCTGCTGGTGGCTGAGCACCGCAACCTTTTCGCGGTGGGGGATCCTCTGCAGAATCTCTTCTCATGGCGGGGGAGTGACATCCGCTATCTCCTGGAGTTCCAGCGGGACTATCCGGAGGCGCGGGTGCTCGCCCTGGAGCAGAACTACCGCAGCACGCAGGTAATCCTGGCCGCGGCCAACGCTCTCAGCGCCGCTCTCCACTACGGGCGGCGCAACCTGTGGACGGCCAACCCGCCTGGCATCCCGGTCATCGTGCGAGCGGCCGAAGACCCGCGGTCGGAGGCGGCCTTCGCCGTCGCCGAAGTGCGAAGGCTGCTAACCGAGGGCACTGTAGGCTCTTTGGCCGACTGCGCCGTGCTCTACCGAACCAACGCACAGGCGCGTGAGGTGGAGTTGGCCTGCTTGGAGGCGGGGCTGCCCTACAGCGTGCGAGGCAACAACGACTTCCTAGCCCGCAGGGAGATCCGCGACCTCATGGCCTTCCTGCGGCTGATCCACAACCCGTCCGACGTGGCGGCTCTGGGAAGGATCGTCAACACCCCGCCGCGCCGGCTGGCCGCGCTGGAGAGGCGCATCCGCGACGGTGAAGAGTTGACCCTGACCCGCATGGAGGCCGAGTTTCCCTGTGACCTCAAGGGCAACCGCAGCCAGCAGTCCCTGCGGGAGTTCCTCGACACGATGGGGGTGCTCGTGGCTATGGCCGTCGACGGTGCGCCGGCGCTGGTCGTCGACGCCATCCTGGAGATGAGCGGCTACCAGGCGTGGCTGCGCTCCCAGGAGGCAGGCGAGAAGCGCCTGGAGAACCTGGACGCCTTTCACGCCCTGGCGGAGCGGTCGGAGGCGGAGGGGCTCACTGACTTCCTGGACGAGATGAGTCTGGCCACGGACATAGACACCGGCTCCAGCGCCGACGGCCTCGCCCTCTCCACCATCCACGCCGCCAAGGGGCTGGAGTGGCCGGTGGTGTTCGTGGCCGGCCTGGAGGACGGGCTGGTGCCCCACGCCCGCGCTCTCGATGGGCTGGAGGGCGAGGGCAGCCCCCTGGAGGAGGAGCTGCGTCTCCTGTACGTCGCCGTGACCAGGGCGGTGGACCGCCTCTACCTGACCTACGCCCGGCGACGCACCAGCCAGGGCCGCCCGCTGGCCGCCGCGCCGTCGCGCTTTCTCCGCCACGTCCCTCGTGACCTGGTGGAGCACCGCGCTGCCTGAGGGGGCGCTCCCGTGTACGACGTGATGTCGATTCGCCGGTCGAACCCCATTGAAGAGGTAGTGGCGCGGTTCGGAGTGGACCTGCGCTCGGCAGGTCGCCGCTTGGTCGGCAGCTGCCCCTTCCATCGCGATGGCCGGCCCAGCCTGGTGGTCTACCCGGCCAACCAGAGCTACTTCTGTTTCGGCTGCGGCGCCGGCGGCGACGTCATCGACTTCGTCGCCCGCCTGCACGGGCTGAGCTTCAAGGAAGCGGCGGCGATGCTGGCCGGGCCCGCAACGGAGCAGCGAATACACAGCCGCTCGAAGGTTGTGAGGCTGCCAACCGCGGTCCTCCGCCCGACGGAGGCCGAGGTGATCGACGCTGCTGTCGGGTTCTACCACGACGCCCTGTGGCAAAGCAGCGACGCCCTCGCCTACCTGGCAGCGCGAAGCGTCAGACCGGCCACAGCCCGGCGGCTTCGCCTCGGCTTCGGACGGCCTGGCCTCGCGGAATATCTCCGCAGGTCCGGCCTGAGCCTGGCGGCTGCCCGAAGCGTCGGCCTCCTCAGCGGTGAGCGGGACACGATGCTCGGTCGCACCGTGATTCCTGACTTCCGTGGCGGGAGGGCCACCTGGCTCACCGGGCGCGCCGTCGACGGGCGGGATCCTCGCTATCTCAACCTACGCGTCGCGACGCCCCTGCTCGGCCTCGACCTTGTGCGGATCGACCAGGTGGTCGTGACCGAAGGTCCCTTCGACTGGCTGACCGCCGTCCAGTGGGACCTGGCGGCCGTGGCGCTGCTCGGCACCCGCGCGTCGCGTTCCGCTGTGCAGGCCCTGAACCGCTTCCGGCGCATCTACCTGGCGCTGGACGCCGACGAGGCTGGCAGCCGGGCGGCCGCCCAACTTGCCGCTGAGCTCGACTCTCGCGCCGCGATCGTGGAATTGCCGCGTGGCGTCCACGACCTGAATGACCTGGGACGCCTGCCCGAAGGGCGAGATGCGTTTCTGCAATGCCTGGAAGAAGCGAACAACAGAAAGGAGAGGCGATGGGATACGCACGGCACCGTGCTCGCTCAGCGCGCCGCCTGAGGCTGCGCAGGCGTGCTGAGGACACCCACAGCGACGGGCTGCTCAACCGGGTGCTCGACCTGCTCGGGCAGCCCCTGGACCCGGCTCTCGTCTCGGAGCGGGAGACCCGGGACGGACGGCTGATCCAGTACGTGGAGGGCTGGGCCGCTATCGGCCAGGCCAACCGCATCTTCGGTTTCGACGGCTGGGGTGCGGAGGTGGTCGGCGAGGTCGCCTACCGCCCTCTCAGCCTGGCCGACCACGACAGCGGCGAGACGGTGGCCGTGGGGATGTACATGGCCACGGTACGGGTCACTGCCCGTGGCTGGCCGCCGAAGGCCGACGTCGGGTGCTCCTTCGTGTCGCAGGACACGGCAGAGGCTCACGAGGCCGCCTACAAGGGAGCGGTGACCGACGCCATGAAGCGGGCTCTACGTCACTTCGGCGACCAGTTCGGCAACAGGTTGTATGACCGTCGCAACGGCCTTGATGCGATGCTTGCCCTCGGCGAAGGCGAGGGAACGCCGCAACCCTCGGCGCCTGCTTCTCCGGCAAAGGTCGAGGAGATGCGCCGCAAGGTTGTGGAGCTCTCGGCGCGCCTCGGCGTCGACGAGGGCAGGGCGCTGGCCTGGGTGCAGAAGCGCTACGGCCAGCCTCTCGATGCCCTCAGCGCAGAGCAGGTCGCGGACGCCGTCCGCTCCCTGGCCGACGAACTCAACCGTCGCAACGGCCTGACCGCCGGTGGGCGGGGCGGTCGTCGACAGGCTGCATAGCCGTGAACCTCGCTCAGCGACGCCTGGTGCGGCTCATTCAGACCCGCGCCGGGCCGCGATACGTGGTGCAGGTGCCGGAGCCTCAGTGCCCCGTCCCTGGCTGGCGCGCCTACTCGGTGCTCGCCCTGGGGCCGGACGGCGACGCGCCTCTCCACCTCACTCTCTACGAACGGACGGACCGGCACCTGGAGGAACCCGATGACCCGCAGGCGGCGTGACGGCGACGGACAACTGACTTTCCTGCCCCCCGAGGACGCGGCAGTTCTCGAACTCGTGCGCGAAAACCTGCGCCTCCTGTCCGACCTGCGGTCGAGCTATCGCTCCGCGGGCCGCGGCGGACCGAATGGTCGGCAGGTGCGCTGCCCGCAGGACGTCGCCGACCTATTGTCCCCCGAGATGGAAGCCCTGCCCCAGGAGCAACTGCGAGTCATCCTCTTGGACACCCGCAATCGGGTGCTGGATGTGGTCATGGTCTACCAGGGCAGCGTGAACACGGCGATGGCGCGCATGGCGGAGCTGTTCCGCGACGCCGTCGTGGCCAACGCCCCAGCCGTCATCCTTGTCCACAACCACCCCAGCGGTGACCCTGAGCCCAGTCCGGAGGACGTGAAGCTGACCAAGGACGCCGCCCAGGTCGCCCAACTCCTCAGCATCGACCTTCTGGACCACGTGATCATAGGGGACGGGGGAGTCGTCAGCCTCAAGGAACGCGGCGTAATATAGATGTCCTTGCGTGCGGCAATAAGAGCCGCCGGGGTAAGATATACTCCTCGAAGCGGAGACCACCAGGCGTAGAGCGTTCGCCTTCAGGTACGCGATGAAGACCTGGGCTGAGCTCGAGACACAGCTACGGAGCGCCGACGAAGCGCTGTCGCAGCGTAGCCGCGAACGCCTGGGATGCTATCACGAGCAGTTCGAGGAGACGCTGGCAAAACTCCATGGGGTCATGGCCGATGCCTTCGCAACAGCACAGCAGGAAGGGTGGCAGGAGCGGAAGCTGGGTCTCGCATCTCTGTACACCTTTTGCCTGGGCCGCCTCACAAACAGCTACAGGCGGCTTCTGGAAGGCTATCTGTCTGACGCTGTGATACTCTCCCGCGCCGCGTTCGAGGGCCTCTGGCTTGTGATCGATCTCGACATCGACGCAACCGGCATCCCACCCGAAACCGAGGCGAGGATCGACCGGTGGCTGAGAGGTGAGCAGTTTGTGAGCACCGGCGACACCATCAAGAGGAGGGGTGAGCACAACCAGCGCTTGAAGGAGCGATGGGGCGCACTAAGCGACCTCTCGCACCCAGGCAAGTTCGGCGCGGTGATGTTGGCATTTGATACGTCGGAGCCCGGTAAACCCCCGCAGTTTCGGTTTGGGCTTTTCGGCATCGAGCGCCCCGCAGTCGCAGACCTGATCCTGCACATCAACTGGGAACAGGCGCTGGCGCTGATTCACTACGCACCGCTCGCGTTCGTCAGTGCTATCGACAAGCCCGCACAGCTTAGCGAGTGGCTAGAAAGTATGCGTTCAAGGATGCAGGAGTTCGAGCACAACCAAGTGCTGCCCACGTGGCGTCGACTATTCGCTTCTGAGCAAGAAGTTGAGGGAGGCTCCACCGGCCGGCGAGAATGTAGCTGACCCTAATCCGCCAGCAGGAGACGAGCCCCGAGGGTTCGAGCGTTCGAGCCTCCGGGGCTCCTGCTATTCCCGACACGGAGGTGATGATGACGCAAACGACTGACACCTATCCCACGCTGCTGGTCTGCGAGCGTTGCGGGCAGGCGGCAATGGGCCTCTGGGCCGACGGCGACCCGTGCCCGAACCGTCGCTGTGACGGTCGGCTCGCCGCCAGGGCCGGAGCGGACGGCCACGACGGCGCGGGCACAGTGCTCGAAGCGACGGCGCCTCTCGTCGAAGCGACGCCGCCGTCGCTCGACGGCGATGGCGAAGCAGAGACGGCGGCAGGACCGCCGGAGCCGGACGTTGAGGAGATTCTCGCTCCACCGCCGGATCATGATCTCGTGGCCGGTCGGGCTTACGCGGTCCGCCTGGCCCGACACGTTCTGGCGCGACGCCAGCGGGGCGAGGCGATAGAGTCCGATGTCCTCGCCGAGATCCGCCGTCGCTTCGTTGATCTGGGCGCCATCCACCGCCCTCCGGCAGGTCTCTTCAACATCCAGCGCGCCCGCGAGCAGCACCGGGGGCAGTTCTTCAGCAACCCGGCCGTCGGGCGGCTGCTCTTCCGGCTGCTGGAACCGCCGGAGGGCACCCGTGTCCTCGAGTCGTGCGTGGGCATTGGCAACCTAATCGCCGAGCCGGAACGCGTCCGGGTCGCGGGCGTTGAGGTCGACCGCGACGCCGTCATCGTCGCCCGCGCCCTGCTGGGCGAAGGACATTGCCTGGTTGTGGATGAGTTCCAGCACCATCGTTTCGACGGACAGTTCGAGCTGGTGCTCGGCAACCCGCCCTACAGCCTGCGCCTGCGCGACCGCCGCCGCCTCTGGCAGCACGTGGGCTGGGACGGCTGGGGCCGCGCCGAGGCGCTCTGGCTGGAGCAGGCCTTCCTCGCCGTGGCCCGGCCCGGCGTGGTAGCCGCGGTGCTCCCAGCCAACGCCCTCGAGGCCTTGGAGCCGACGGTGGTTCGCTGGATAGAGGGCAAGGCGCGGCTGGCAGCTTGCATCGACCTGCCGGCGGATGCCCACGCCTCCAGCGACTGGCCGACGGCGCTGTTCGTGTGGGTCGTTGGTGCGGACCTCGACGGTGGCACGTACCGCGATCGCGTTGCCACCCTGGGCGAGGATGCGATCGAGAGCCTCCTGGCTCGCTGGCCGACCCACCAGCGCGATCTGCTGGCGGCCTGTCGGCTGGCCTGGCGGGAGCGGATCGAGCAGCGACGGTTAGCCAGCGACGCCGGTCCGGTGACCGTCCAACCCTGGACGCCGCCGAGCCGCCAGGAGCGACGCCAGCGAGCCGATACCCTGCCGCTCGTTGATTCTGACGTAGTGCTCGTCCGCGTCGCCAACGGCCGGATGCGGCTCGTCCCGAACGCCTGGGCCGCCCAGGCTAAGCTGGCGCTGCTCGACGAGGAGATGGGCAGCCGGTACGACCGCAAGCGCGAGGTGTCGATCAGCCTCTGGCAGGAGCTGCTGGAGCGGCCGCCGTTGCTCGGGCTGGAGGACGTGGCCGAGCGGCTCCGCTGCTACGGAATGGAGGTCGCCCTCGACGGTCAGAGCGAACGCTGGCTGGCGGGGCAGCGCCGCTGGTACGAGCGCCAGATGGCGCCGCTGAGCCGGTGGGTCGCCGTCGACCCATCGAAAGGCTCGAAGCAGGGGAGCAGCGATGACGTTGACCTGGACAAGGCTGCATGAAGACGACGGGCTGGAGGCCCGCCATCAGCGCGACCTGGCCGCCGCTGCAGGCTTTGGTCAAGGGCCGCACCTACAAGGGGCAGGTCCCGGCCGAGTCCGGCGACACAGATATGGAGATGGAACGGGAGGTCCTGCGCACCCGTGGTCGCTCTGGACCTGCGCACCGGTCGCTTCGAGGTCATCCAGCAGGGCGGCTCGGACGGCGATCCCGAGGAGCAGCCGGGCTAGCCACTTACCTCGTCAGATACCACCATCCAAGATAGATGATGCAGGCACCGCCTAACAGGATGCCCAGGATCGGCGTGGTGAGAAGAAGGTAGAAGGCTGGCAACAAAGCAACGAATGCGACGATTGCAAGGAGAAAGGCACCCCATTCCGAAAAGGTGCTTCCGAGGAACCTAGGCCCGGTCCCGATCAGCTTTTTCTCGTATGCAGCACCGCAAGGGTCACAGAAGTACACACTTGCTCCAAATGACTGCTGCAGCATCACGTGACGCGTGCAGAACGAGCCGCCGCACATTCGGCAGCGCTCCTTGACAGGCGATTCGCAACCCGGACTGTCACAGAGGGACTCCCTAACGGCCGGGGCTTCGAAAGCGCGCCCGCAATGTCCGCAGAAGCTACTAGATTCGTCCGGCCGTTGCGCCCCGCACCCTGGACAGTAGTTAATCATCGAACGTTCAGCAGCCCGCCACGCGGGCGGTGCTGCGCACTATTGACCCGGGGGCGCTCTCTTCCCCCTAACGTGAAAGCGCGCCTCGCGGAGCTCATATATTCCGCTGCTTTCCCAGCGGCGGTTCAGCCACCAGCCAATTGGGATTCCGACGATTGACAGCGTGAGGACCACCATGACCACGCCCTCGAAGAAGCCGTTGTCTACCTTATGCCATACGAGCATATCGGGGCCGATTTCGTGCTCCACGAGTTCCCAGCCCTGGTTCTCGTATTCGCTGATGTTATTGGTTACCGAGTCTCGGACTCGCTCCCAGAACCAGGGGCCTGGCCAATAGCGGCTGTTGATTCGTGCGCGCATCGGGAGGGGCAAGACAACTTCCTCCACCTTCCTCCCTGTTGAATGGTCGGCACCGTTGGTCAGCCACTCACCGCAATAGCGGCACTTGGCTGCATCGGGCTGTATCTGCTCCTTACAGTACGGGCACTGCTTCAAGGTGGCTTCTCTATCGAATGCGCGGCGACCAAGGGACGCCGCATTCTAACACGTGAGGGACCTCTTCGCGTACCTCGAAACGACAGATTGCCACCTTGGGACGCTAGTTGGAGGAGATCTCGTGACGACAAACTGGACCAAACTCCATGAAGACGACGGCCTCGAGGCCTGCTACCAGCGGGAGCTGGCCGCCGCCCGCAAGAAGGCGCTGGCTCTGGGCCTGGACCGCTGGCTCTATCCCTTCCAGTTCGAGGACGTGGTGCGGGCCAGCCTGAAGCAGTGCCTGCTCCTCACCTACCAGATGGGCCTGGGCAAGACGCGGGTCGCCATCGCCCTTGCCCTGCTGTACGGGTGCCAGCGCAACCTCCTAGTCGTCCCCAAGCGACTGATGGGCGAGTGGGTGACGGAGTTCCGAGCCATCGGCCTCGCCCATGAGCTCCACGTCGTGGAGACGCTGGAGGACTGTCGGAACCTGAAGCGATTCAACCTGGTGGCGCTCACCGACCTCTGGCGATTGCCTGAGGACAGCCCCCTACGGCGCGTCGGTGACGGCCGTTACCGTCGGGGCGCCAACTACCGGTCGCACCAGCGCGGTGACCGCATCGTGGAGGAGCTTGGCCTGCGCCACAGCCTGGCGTCGGTCCTGCGCAAGCGGTTCGGCTTCATCGCCGTGGACGAGGCCTACTCCCTCAAGGACGTGGAGGCGAACCAGACGAAGGCCGTAACCCACCTGCGGGCCAAGCACAAGGTGCTCCTCACCGGCACGCCGGTGCGCGGCTACCCCAACAACATCCTGTCGCTGCTGAACTGGGCCTTCGGCAACGGCTCTGCCCTCTGGCCCGACTACAGCTTCTTCGTCGAGGGGGCGGTCGAGAAGTTCTTGCGACGATTCGGCACCTACGTCTACTACGATGAGGAGCACCGCCGCACAGCCGACCGCGGGAAGAAGAAGCTGCTGCCGAAGATCCGCGACCCGCACGGCTTCCAGGAGATGCTGGCTCCGAAGATGATCCGCCGCTTGAACACGGAGCCGGAGGTAACGGCGGCGGTGCGCATGCCGGAGCCCCACCTCCACTACGAGGCGATCGAGATGGACGAACAGCATCGCCGGGCCTACGAGGTGGTGCTGGCCGACTTCCAGGAATGGTACGAGGCGGCGACCGCCGAGGCTGAGGCCGAAGGACGCGCGCTGGGCCGACAGCAGATCCTGCCCAAGCTCACCGCGCTCATCGGCTGCGCCTCCTTCCCCCAGCTCCTCGACCCGGAGTGGAAGGATCCCACGGCGAAGCAGCGACGGGTGCTCCAGATCGTCCAGGACGCCCTCGCTGACGGCCGCAAGGTGATCGTCCTCTCACGCAACAAGGAGGGTGCCAAGTGGATGTACAGGCGCATCGACCGCCTGGGCTGCGACCCCCTGTACGTGGACGGCGGCGTCAGCCTGGAGTTGAACCGTCGCACTTGGACCTCGCCCCGCATCGAGCGAATAGACGCCTTCCGTCGCAGCCCCTTCCATCGGGTGCTGGTGGCTACGACGCCCTGCCTGGCCGAGGGGCTGAACATCCCCGAGGCGAGCGTCGTCGTCTTCCTGGACTACGACTGGGTGCCGTCGGTGATGGCGCAGGCCTTCTCACGGGTGCTGCGGCCCCAGCAGGAGCGGGACGTGCACGTCCACTTCCTGACCTGCCGGGGCACCATCGAGGAGTACATGGAGCTGCTGTGCGACTGCAAGCGGAAGGCCATCGCCGAGGGGCTGGACTACGAGGAGTACGACTTCCGGCTGGAGGACCTGCCCGACATCAAGGCCTACGCCGAGGCGCTGGTCACCAGCCCGGAGGTGCTGGAGAGGTTCACCCGCCGCCGCTTCGTCAGCGGCTACGAGCGCGAGGAGGGCCAGGGGGATTAGCCCTGGCCCTCCGATGCGACCTGCTGGCGGGCGACGTCGACGAGATGGCGCGCGCCCTGCGCGACCACCTGGTTCGGCCAGGGCGACCGGCGGGCAGCTAATCGACCGGCGCGCCTCTTTCCGAGAGGTAGATGAGCAGGGAGGCGACTTCTTTGCAGCCACCGGAGCACATGTCGATAATTCTCATCAGGTGCTCGACCATGCCTGCTGACCGTTCGAGATCAACGTAGTTCACACTCCCGTTGGGCCTGATACCTCGCAGGATGTTGACGTGCTGCTGCCAGTTGGTCGGTGGCGTCTGGCCAGGAATGAGCGCGTCGAGGCGCTGGACAACGACGAACCCGTGCTTGATCTTGTTGTACGCCCTGACAACCATGCGCTGGTCTAGCCAGTAGTCCTTGGCTGCGACAGTCAGAAGTCGACGAATTTCCTGTAGTGAAGCCTGAACGAGTCGGCGCTCCTCCGAATCCAGCCAGCGTCGGAGTCGAGAGTCTGAAGGGATGCTCAGGAGCGTCCTGGCTGATAGCCGCGTGTCGATGACCGAGCGGTAGAAGGCGTCCACGTTCGAAGCCTGATACCCCAGGTAGGCTCGGAGGAAGCCGCCGCGCTGACGATTTGCCACCGCCCATGACACAGCCCCGAACTCCTCCAGGGCAGCCACTGATTCAGCAGCGGTCTTGGCCATGAGCACCTTCTGCTCCAGCGGGCCGTCTTCTCGCTGCTGAGCGCTCGCCATCCTCTCCACCAGCGCAGCGGCTGCAACCTGGTGGTTGCGGAAGGCCGTCGTGCTCATGTCACGCAGGGCCATGATCTCGACATCCCAGTTGGTAGCCATCGGGCTGCTCAGTCTCGGTCGAAGAACGGCCACCCATCGGGAAGACCGAAGAATTCGCCGACGGTCGTAGTGGGAGGAGTGACCTGTAGATCTCCAGTTTGACGGTGGAAGCTCCGCTCCTCACAGAACCGGAACAGGCCTTGTGGGAGCGGGTGAGCCGAGAAGGGGTGGTGAACCAAGGTGTATTCTTGCTGGTCTCTGGCGAAGCTCAGCACCCCGAAGTGCCCGTGCAGCACAGCGGAGAGGGCGACGTTGCGTGGCCCTCGCGCGTCGTAGAAGACGCCATTCGGCTTCCTAGTGACGGTGACGTCGCGGGAGACCATGTTGATCTGCCACAGGACGTCGCCAAGGAGTGCTGTCATCAGGTCGCGCTCAGACTGATGCTGAGTGGAATTGGTGACGACGAGGAGCGGCTCGCCCAGGTCGCCGTACTTGCTCGCCTTCCGATCTATGGCCGACCGAAGGCGAAGGTGTTCGACCCTGTCGAAGACCTTCGGCCCGATGAAGCCCAGACCGGCTTCGTCATCATCAGGATCGTCCGTAACATCGGTGTCGTAAGGGACGGCCCAGAACTGGATGCTCCACCCCGCATCTTCCCACGTCCATTCGCACTCACGGGGCGGCCCCAGCGCGAGAGACGACATCCGCTCGGCGACATCCCGCTGGATGCGCTTCAGCGGCGGTGCACCAGCCCCGCGCTTGGGGTAGCTGACGCCGAGGACATAGCGTCCCGTCGGCACGTTGTTGAGGGCCTCGTTCACGTCGTCCTCGCGGGAGTCCGCGCTGGCATCAGCACGCGGCTGGCCCGTGGCTGTGCACTCCACGTAGAACTTCAGGTCTCCGCGCGCCTCCGTCGCCAGGAACTCCAGCGCCCGCGCGCCCGCCGGTGGTTCGACCTCGACGTTGTAGTCCGCGCGCTTCAGCACGGCGAAGGTGAACAGCTCCAGGAACGCCGACAGATGGGGATGATCGTCGTACGACTGGAACCGCGCAGCAAGGCCCTCCTTCTTGTCGTCGGGGTACTGGGCGAACCAGCCCTCCCAGAACTCGCGAACGCGTTCTACGGATCGCCACGCCGATGAGTTAAGGAACGAATAGATCGGCTCATTGTAGCGTCTGCCTGAAGCACGAGTGCGCGGGCCGGAATCGAAGAGCTTGGTCATTCGGACATCCTCATGTTGTGCTCCCTCTCCATCTGGTCGATGTCCTTGATCAGGAACCGCAGCATGTCGGCTTCGCTCAGCACGGTGTTCTTGTTGCCCAGGCTCTTCCTGATCTCAAGAAGGACGCGACCCCAGTGGAGCATGATCTCCCACGTCCGTTCGCCGACCTGGTCTCCGGCCCTGTACGTGAATTGCATGAGGTTGTTGTAGGCCTGGGCCGCGCTGTCCGGCGCGATGAGCATGAAGTCGAAGGCGGTACGACGGTAGTCGGGTGTAGCTATCAGCTTCGTCGCGTCCTGCGCCTTCCCGCTAAAGATTAGGAAGTACGGCTTCATCAGATCGGCGTATACCTTGCGCCGCTCGCCGGACAGCCGCTCTTCGATCTCCCGCGACTCCTGGAGGCGGTGCGTGACCCATGCACCGATGATGCCGCCGAGAACGATCAGGAAGGGGCTGGCGACAGCGAGAACCCACTCCAACGTATCAGCCCCTCAACTTCGACTCGTCGAACGGTTCCTCGGGCCCCAACTGGACGAAGACATCCGGACACTCCCGCTTGGCGACATCTACGAGCCGAGCTGACGCCGAGGTGAAGTCGGCGAGCGCAGCCTGCACCTGAGCCTGAGCTTCTGCCAGGTGGTCATGGCTGAGAGCTGGGGTTCGCAGGTGGATGGGAATATTCCGTGGCGGGAATAGCCCCTCCAGCCGGTCGGCGGCGCTCCGCCGCCTGTCCCGCGCTCCGTCGTAGGCGACCCGCACCTCTGGGTATTCCATTGTCAGCAGCCTCCCTTCCGGAGCGATCCTAGCACGTGTGTTCTGCGCCTTGCAATATCCCAACTGGGAGAGCGTCACCCGCGGCGCGCCTGCTTCGTCGTGTGAGACGGGGATTCGTAACAGGCGATTGCGGTCGGGCTGTCGCAGGCTCCCACTCTTCCCCTATCGGCCCGCGTGCAAGCTGAACATGTTTACACCAACTTCGCCTCGATATGGGAGGGAAGCAATCCAAACGAAGGAGGTTCGCAAGCATGATCACCTTCGACCCTGACGCCCACCGGGCCCGCATCAGCCGCCCCGGCGAGGCGCCCATCGACGGCCAGCTAGTCTGCTACTACCCGTGCCCGCGCTGCTCGAACCCGGCGAGGGCTCTCGTCTACCTGGGCGACGCCGCCCTGGCTCAGGAGGTCGTGGCCCAGGCCGGGGACGCTGCGCGCCACCTGGGGCTCCTGGCGGCCGGCGCCGGGCTCGCCCTCAACGGCGGCCACGACCACTGGGGCGGCCGTGACTGCCACCTGTCCCTGTGGACCGAGCCGCCCGCTCCCCTGGCCCATGCCGTCTGGGAGGCCGTCCACCAGGGCCTGTACAAGGATGCGCCGGAGCTGCCCCCAGACGCCACCTGCATCGCCTCGCTGCCCCAGGTCTACCTCGTCCGCGACGCCGTCGGCCGTGAGACGGTGCCCGTCGTCCTGTACCGACGCTGGTCGAGCCCGAGCGAGCTGGCGGACCGCATCGCCGGCGGCCCCTGGGACACGCGCGGTGAGAGCTATGAGGCATACCAGCGCCGCCGTGAACGAGCGCCGGAGATCCTGCTCGCCATGCTCAGGGGAGCTGAATAAGGAGGAATGTCGCGTGCCGAACAAGAAGTGGTTCTGGAATGACATCACTGACGGTCTCTTGCGCCGCATGTACGACCCGACCGTAAGAGGCAGGTCGCGGGAGATCGCCGCCCGGCTGAAGGTGCCGCGGTGGGTCGTCAACCGCCGGGCCGCCGCCCTGGGCCTGAGCCGGCCCAAGGATAGGCCCTGGTCCACAGAGGACGAGGCCTACATTGAAGCGAACCTCCACCATGCATCGGTGAAGACGCTGGCCCGAAAGCTTGGCCGGTCGCCGACAGCCGTGCGGCTGAAGGCGAAGCGGCTCGGCCTGCGGAAGTACGACGAGGGCTACACCGCTTGCTCCCTGGCCGAGGCCCTCGGCGTTGACCCGCACTGGGTGCTGGCCCGCATCCGCTCGGGAAGGCTGCGGGCCTCCCATCGCCACGCCGAGCGCACCGCTCAGCAGGGCGGCGACTCGTGGTTGATAACCGACGAGGCGGTCGTGACGTTGCTGCGCGACCACCCCTACGACATCGACCTGCGGAAGGTCGATAGCCTGTGGTTTATGGACCTGATCGCGCCGCTCCTCGGGCGTCCGACCAGCCACGGCCGCCGCGCCGAGGCCGCGTGAAGGACGAAGGAGGTAGAGAGATGCCAGTCAGGACCCGACTCAGGAACCGCCAGAGGCGAGGAGCCCCCTGGACCGAGGAGGAGGACCAGCGCCTGCTCGCTATCGCGGACCTGCCGCCGAAGGCCATCGCTGACCGTATGCGGCGTAGCTGGCTCGCCTGCCGGCGTCGCCTCATCTACCTGCGAGCCGATGGGGGCGGGTCAGCGGATGCCGTGGCCAGCCGCTCCTCCAAGCGATAGCCATCCGGCGGCTCCGAGGTCGCCTGGGCACAAAGAAAGCGGGGAATCCCCGCTTTTTTTGTTGCGCTCGAAGCGGGACATCTCTGTCACGGGAAGAGGATGGCAGAGGCGGACTGGAATGGGCAATCCCGCTACCCCGGGCTGATCCCATATCTCCGGCATAGATGCTCGACGAACTCGGCGAAGCCGCCAGAATGCACGATAGCCCTGCTGAAGATCGACTTGAAGTGATTCACTGTTTCCCGGCGCCTATTCCTGTTGAACACAGTGGAGACGCAGTTGGGAGAGGTGGTCTTGAAGAGCTCGACGGCCTCGACGTCATAGGCTGGAAGAGAGTAACCGACGACGAATAACTCATTAGCTGATTGGATCGCTTCCTCCGCCGCGGCCCAGATCTGGCGCAATGCAACGAGCGATTTCGTTCGTTTGGGCGGCACGATGGAGTCGACAACTTCACCACCGCATTTCTCACACTGTCGGTAGCGGACGGGTGCCCAGTTCGGATCCGGCGCGCAGATATAGAAGTAGGCGAAGTAGATTTGCCCGCAATCCTGGCACGCGCGCATGTTGAAGGACCCGTGAAGCTTGAGTAGAAGCACTTGGCCACTCGCCGTCGGCGCGACCTCTGGAGCTCTTACAACGGGCGACTCCGCGCTGAAGTCGGCATAGGCTTCAAGGGGGATAGCGGCATTGGCTGCTAGATAGAAGTCAGATGCGCCGCGCTTGCTAATCGTCGGTAGGCCCGATGGCCAGCCTGTTAGGCACTCCGGGCGCGCGTGGTAGACGACGCTCGACCAAAGCAGCGACTGCTCGATGGCAACATCATGGTTGAAAGAGATCAACGTCAACTGCATCCCGCGACTGAGGAGGTTCCTGAGGACGAAGGAGAAGGTTAGAAAGGGCTCGCCTACCGGAAAGCCAGGCTCGATCTTGCACGTAAACTCGGCCATGAGCAAAAGGGTCTTGTAGTATCCAAGGAGAGCTTCGAACAAGTCCCTATTGTGGTCGTACGTTACTTCCATCACTTCTTCGAAATGCCTTCCGGATCGACTGAGAGCGCGTGCAGTCGGGACTAGCGATTCCGTCATGTCATCAAGGATCGCTTGATGCGTCTGCTTTTGAATCCGATCCAATCTAGTTATGTATTCCTCTGAAGTAAGCTCGCGATATAGGGGATACCCAACGGAGGCGGAGGTGCCGGCGCCGAGCACAGCGACTAGCTCGTGTCCGTCAAGATCTTTGGTCAGCATTGTCAAGGCTAATTCTCCTCCGTGAAGGTAGGTGATGCCAATGTTGGCAACAGCCTCCGCTAAGGATCATACACATCGGCCTGCGGCACCAGCCCAACGAAGTCGACGCGCCTTTCTCCGCTTCCGCCCTTGGACACAGACGACTGGCAGGCTGCCCCTGGAGAGCGTCGACGAGGGGGATGCTGGATATGGTGGCGGTCCAGATCAGGCACGACAGAGGCCAGCCTTGGCGCTTGACAGTAGTACGTATGTTCTTATACCATTTCTGTCGCTGAGACCGCCCCATGCGTATCGCCAGTGTGCACATCCCGCGCTTCGCCATAGAGATCGAGCGGCAGCGTCGCCCGGACATCGCGGCGCGCTTGATCCTGATCGGCGAGTCGGCCGTCTTCGACTGTTCCCTGGGCGGTGAGGCCTTAGGCATCAAACAAGGGACGAGGATGTCGGAGGCCATCGGTCTTTGCCCGCGGGCAGTGGTGCTGCCGCCGGACCTGCCGCACTACCAGCGGCGCTTCGATGTGGTGCTCGACTTCCTTGAGGAGTACAGCCCGGCGGTGGAGCCAGGTGCCTTAGGCACCGCGTTCTTCTCCCTGGATGGCCTCTCAGAGGAAGCCAACGCCTATTGCCAAGGTGTCATCTCCGACCTGCATCGGCGATTCAGGTTCATGGCAGCGGTTGGCATCGCCGGCAGGAAGTTCGCAGCGCGCGTGGCGGCGACGACGAGCCGCCCCGGCCTGGCGAAGGCGGTCCCGCCCGGCGGGGAGGCCGCTTTCCTGGCGCCGCTGGCCATCGACCACCTGCCGGCGGGCGAGTCGATGCTGTGGCGGCTTCGACTGCTAGGCATCGAGACCATCGGCGAGGTCGCGCGGATTCCGCTGGGGGCGTTCCAGCAGCAGTTCGGCCCGGAGGGCAAGCGCTACTGGGAGCTGGCCAACGGCATCGACCGCGAGCCGCTGGTGTCGCGGGTCAAGGAGGAGACCGTGGTGCGCCGGCTACAGTTCCCCGCGCCCGTCGTCTCCTTGGACGCGATCCTCATGGGCGTGGAGCGGCTGGTGCACACCGCCTACGCGACCCCGGATCGGCGGGGCCGCTGGGTGCGCAAGACGGTGGTGCGCGCAGCTCTGGACGGCGGCACCTGGGAGCTGGCCGTCCCATTCCGTGAGGCGCTGGCCGATCCCAACGACGCCTGGTTCGCTGTCAGAAGCGCCGTCGAACGCAGGCCGCCGGGGCGACCGGTGGAGGAGCTAGAGGTTGAACTCGTGGGCCTGACCGGACAATCCGGCAAGCAGGCCACCATGTTCGACGGCGGCCGGGCGAAGCTTGGACGGCAGGTGGCGGAGGCGGTGCGACAACTTCAGGCGCAGCAGGGGCGCAGTTTCATCGGAAAGGTGGTGGAGGTAGAGCCGTGGTCGCGCATCTCCGAACGCAGGGCCGCGCTGGTCGAGTTCGAGCCCTAAATCGCCCGCGGCTGGCCCGCGTGGAGGCCAGCGGGGACGGCCGGCCTGTCGCCGTCTGGCTGTCGGGCTGCCGCCACACTGTGGAAGCGGTGCTGGAGACCTGGCGCATCGATGATGAATGGTGGCGGCAGCGGCCCGTGAGCCGGGTGTACTACTCTCTGCTGCTTCAGGACGGGCGAACGGCCACGGTGTACCGGGACCTAGTGACGGGAAGTTGGTATGAGCAACGGGTATAATCCTACCTGACAAATGACTCTCGAGGCCGAGCGCTTCGAAGCATTCAGCCTGCCTGTCGGGAGGTCACATGCAGCCGCATCAAGCTAGACGGCTGATTCAGCAGGGTGAAGGACAACAAGTGGAGTTCAAAGCCGGCTTTTCGGAAGCCCGAAAGGCGATTGAGACTCTATGCAGTTTCGCACATGCTGATGGTGGGACGGTCTTCTTTGGAGTCCGCGACGATGGGGCTGTCACAGGAGTTCAACTTGGCAGGAAGACGGTCGAGGATTTTGCCAATCAAGTCCACACGAATACGCAGTCGCCTTTGGCTCCGCGCATCTACCAATGCTGCATCGAGGGAAGGACTGTGGTGGCAGTTACGGTGGACAAGGCACCAGCCAACAAGGTTCATTTCGCCTACAACAATGCCTACATCCGAGTTGGTAGAACCAATCAGGCCATGACTCCCGATCAACTAACAGAACGCCTTCTTACGGAATTTCAGCCGGACGTCCGAAGTAGCCAGGCGGCCGGCCCAAGAGGCGACGAATCCTGGGAGGAACGTGAGCGGAGACGGATTGGGATATACCGGGGCAACCGAGGCCTTTTTCTTGCACATACTTGGCGGCCATCGTCAGAACCCGATCAGATCGCGGACATCGTCATTTACCTGCGCCAGCACGGCGATTCTGAGCGTGACGATTGCCCATTAAGCAGAGGGCTCGTTAAGAGTGTCGCGTATCATCTGGGCCCAATGTTCTCAGACCAGACCATCGTGAAGACTAACCGCGACGCGAACTTCCGTCTAGAGGTATCGGCCTATGGGCCGATGCTTTGCCTGGCTCGGGTGAGCTTTGAGGACGGCAGCCAGTCGGTTGACCTCGAACGCTACATAGATTTTTGAACGACGTCCGCGTTGTGGCATGATGGCCCCTTATGCCGAACTCCACGCCCACTCCAACTTCTCCTTCCTCGAAGGCGCGTCCCACATCGAGGAGCTGGTGCTGCGAGCGCGAGAGCTGGGGTACGAGGCCCTCGCCCTCACGGACCACGACGGCCTCCACGGGGCGATGGAGTTCGCACAGTGCGCCCGCGCCTGGGGCATCAAGCCCATCACCGGCACCGAGGTCACGCTCGCCTCGGGCCACCACCTGACCCTCCTCTGCGGGAACCAGCGGGGCTATGCCAACCTCTGTCGCCTCCTTACCCACTCCCACCTCGACCACGAGAGGGGCAAGCCCTGCGTCGAGCCTGAGGCGCTGGCCCGTCACAGCGAGGGACTCATCGCCCTCTCCGGCTGCCGCCGGGGCGAGGTGCCGTCGCTCGTCGCCGAGGGCCGCTACAGTGAGGCGGAAGAGGCGGCCCGCCGCTACCTCCGCTGGTTCGGCCCCGGCAAATTCTTCGTCGAGCTCCAGAACAACCTGGTCCACGGCGACGCACGTCGCAACCGCGCCCTTGCCGACCTGGCGGAGCACCTCGGCCTGGGTGCCGTCGCTACCGGCAACGTACACTACCACCTGCGGGAGCGCCACCGCTTGCAGGACGTGCTCCTCGCCATCAAGCACCGCACGACCCTGGACGCCTCTCACCGGCTGCGCCGCGAGAACTCCGAGTACTTCCTGAAGCCGCCCGCCGGGATGGCCGAGCTGTTCCGCGACTACCCGGAGGCGGTCGCCAACACGATGCTCATCGCCGAGCGATGTCAGTTCGACCTAACCCGCGACCTGGACTATCGCTTCCCTGACTACCCCGTGCCCGAGGGCGAGACGCCGGACTCCTACCTCCGCAAACTCTGCTACCGCGAGGCGGAAGCGAGGTACAGACGCATCACGCCCGAGGTTCGCGAGCGCTTGGAGGAGGAGCTGGCCCTGGTGGAGCGCCACGGCCTCGCCGGGTTCTTCCTCATCCACCGCGAGATCCTCCAGCTCGCCAACCAGGTCGCCGAGGAGGTGCGTGGTCGCCCCTCCCACTCGCCGCCTGGTCGGGGCCGCGGCTCTTCCGTCGGGTCGCTCATCTGCTACCTCATCGGCCTCTCGCACATCGACCCCATCGCCGATGGCCTGTTCCTGGGCCGCTTCCTCAACGAGGAGATGGCCTCGGTGCCCGACATCGA
>CAZMGB010000016.1:52302-89665 GCA_964565775.1 uncultured Dehalococcoidia bacterium | reverse complement strand
GGCAAGGCGCTGCTCGGCAGGTGGGGCCTCTACTGTCCCGTCGCCATCGGGGAGAGGCCGGACGGCCGCACGCAGTACTGTAGGTGGCGGCCCGCTGGCGCGCAGGCAGCGTGACGCCGGTCGCCCGTCACAACGGGGCGTCGGGAACCACCGGCGCCCCGTCAGCGTACCACCACCACGACGGGGCTCGCTCGACGCGCCCATTCGTTTCTGCTAAAGTGGGTTGACAGGTGAGCATGAAGTACCGGAGCGGCGGATTAGGTTCAAGGAGAGCGCCACGGCCAGGGAGGGCGGCTGGGTCAGTCCTTCTTGGCGCGTTCCCGCTCGATGAGTTCGCGGCGGAGGATCTTGCCGGAGGCCGTCTTGGGGATATCCGGCATGTACTCCACTTCGCGGATCTTCTTGTAGGGCGCGACCTTCTCGGCCACGAAGGTCATCAGCTCTTCGGGGCTAACTTGGTAGCCCTCCCTGACTACAATGATGGCTTTGGGTATTTCGCCACCCTCCAGGTGGAGCTTGGGGATGACGGCAGCGTCGAGGACGGCCGGGTGTTGATGGAGGACGGCTTCCAGCTCGGCCGGCGCCACCTGGTAGCCCTTGTACTTGATCATCTCCTTCTTCCGCTCGACGACGTAAAGGTAGCCGTCCTCGTCCAGCCGAGCGACATCGCCGGTGCGCAGCCAGCCGTCCTCGCTGAGGCATTCGGCGGTCTCCTCCGGGCGCCGCCAGTAGCCCTTCATCACCTGCGGTCCCTGCACCACCACCTCGCCCGTCTCGCCGGCAGGCAGCTCCTCGAGGGTATCCAGGCTCACGATCTTCTCAAACGTATCGGCGACGGGCGGGCCGCAGGAGTCGAGCTTGATGCGGTCCAGGGGGTTGGTGTTTGTAGTGGGGCTCGTCTCCGTGAGGCCGTAGCCCTGCGACACCAGGCATCCGTATCTCGATCTCACCCGCTCCGCCACCTCGACAGGCAGTGGCGCTGCCCCCGAGACGATGACTCGCAGGGAAGAGGTGTCGAACCGGGAGGGGTCCGGCACGTTCGCCATGGCCAGGATCGCCGGCGGCACCAGGTAGAGGTTGGTCATGCCGTACTTCTCTACCAGGTGCAACGCCTGCTCGACATCGAAGCGCATCATGACGACGCCGGTGGTTCCCAGGGCGAGGCCCGTGCTCATGAGCACGGTCATCCCGTAGATGTGGAAAAAGGGCAGCACGCAGAGGCTGACGGCGTCCGACGTTAGCTGCTCCGTCGCCAGGCCCTGCTTGACGTTGGACGTGATGTTGTAGTGGGTGAGCATGACGCCCTTGGGAAGGCCCGTGGTGCCGCTGGAGTAGGGCAGAACGGCCACGTCCTCGCGGGCGTTGACCGGCACCGGCTGGTACTCCTCCGAGACGCCGCCCAGCAGCTCCGGCAGGCCCTCGATGGGCCAGACCTCGCGCAGACGGGGCAGCTTCGGGCGGGCCGCCTCCACCGGAGCGGCCATGGGGCTGAAGGCGAAGAGGGCGACGGCCTCCGCGTCGTCCAGCTGGTGCTCGACCTCATGCTCCCGGTAGAGGACGTTGACGGTAGTGACCGTCGCGCCGGCGAGAAGGCTGCCGTAGAAGACAGGTGCATAGTCGACGTGATTGGGAGAGAAGATACCGACCCTGTCCCCCTTACTGATGCCTTTGTCCTGAAGGAAACGAGCCACCCTGCGGGCGTAGCTCCACAGCTCGCGGTAGGTGCGCGTCGTGCCGTCGGCGCCGATGAGGGCGGGCTTGTCGCCGAAGCGCTCGGCCGAGCGGCGCAGCAGTTCCGGCAGAGGAATCTCCTCGTAAGGGGCCTGGCTGGGCCAGTATCCGGAGACTATCATGATGGACGCTCCTCTGGGTCCCTGGTCGGGGTTCTTTCACACCTAGCTTAGCATCCGTCCGCCCTTTCGGACAGGGACGGGATCAACAGGATGGCGACCGAGCCGGAATCTTGGCGCTGACCTTGAGTCCCTGCCTTCGAGTGGGCACCTCAGGCTTCCTCCGGCGCCAGATCGGCCATCACCATCTCCGCCACCTGCTCGCCCATGCGGATGCTGTAGTTCTGGCCCCGGTCCTCCGGGTAGATCTGGCTCATGTTCGCCAGGTAGAGGCCGGGCAGCGGCGTCCGGTGGTCGGGCAAGATATCGCGGTAGTTGCAGGTGAAGATGGGCTGGGCGTCCGGCCCCTTGAAGAGCCAGCGGTCGACGACCCAGTCGGGCGAGAACGCCGGGTTGATCTTTTTCAGGTGCGGCAGGTAGAGGTCGCAGATCTCGTCGGTGTCCATCTGGAGTAGGGGCGAGGACGGCTCCAGGTAGTTCGACAGGTAGAGGACGTGCAGTCCGCCGTAGTGCTCGGGCCCGATGAAGTTCGTGTGCTCGATGGCGGCGATGAAGGGGATGTCGCGCTGACTGATGTTCAGCCAGTAGATGCGCGACAGCGGGCGCTTCAGCGAGAGCAGCAGGCACATCGCCCACTGCCAGCGCACGGAGCTCACCCGCCGCATGTACTCCTCGGGAAGAAGCGAGCCGCTCGCCGAGTCTGACGTTAGCTTCTCGAAGACGCGCGAGGAGAGGGCGGCGACGACGGCGTCGCAGTGCACCGTCTCGCCGTCGGCCAGGCGCAGGCCGGAGACGCGGCCGCCCTCCGCCAGTATCTTCTCGACCGGCCGGCCCGTGTGGAGCTCAACGCCGAGGCCGCGCAGGCGCTTCTCCAGCTCGTCGATGTAGACGCCGAAGCTGCCCATCAGGTATCCCAGCTTCTCGCGCTGGAGCGGCCCGCCGCTGCGGGAGGCAAATCGCAGGTGGATCTTGTTCCACAGCCAGACCATGGCCAGCGCGGAAGCCTGCTCGCCGAACTTGCCGCGCAACAGGGGTCCCCAGACGACGTCGAAGTTGCGACGGCCGGCGAATTTGATGATCCAGTCCTGGGCCGTGACGTGCTCGAACGCCTCCCAGTCTTTGCGCCGACGCAGGTAGACGCCCATTAGGCCGAGCCGCACGCGGTCGATGAGCGAGACGGGGGTGAAGCGCAGCAGGTCGAGCGGGGTGACGAAGTCGTAGGTGCGCCCCCCGTGAAAGAAGCCGACCTTCGAGTCGACCCAGACGAGCCGCTCGCCCAGGCCGAGCTCTTCGATGAGCCGGATGACGGTGGTGTCGGTGCTGAAGAGGTGGTGATAGAAGGATTCGATGCGCCCGCCGCCGATCTCGAAGGTGCGCACGAGCCCGCCCAGGAAGGGGCTCGCCTCGAAGAGGGCCACCTGCTGCCCTCGCTGCGCCAGCCGATAGGCCGCCGCCAGGCCAGCGACGCCGCCGCCAGCGATGCCTACCTTCATCCGGGCCCCCCCTTGCCCGTCGGGGCGGCCCCCGCGCCGGGCGCTTCGGCTGCCGGCTCCCGCGCGGGCCGGCGCAGCAGGTCGCCCAACGAGATGTTGATGGCCCAGAGGAAGTAGAGCCCAAGGAGGATCACCGGGAACAAGAGGAGGGCATGGAGGGCCGCGGCGTAGGCGACGGCACTGCTCTCGCCGGCGCCGAAGAAGACCAGCGTCTCCTTCGTTACCACTTCGAAGGGGCCCACGCCTCCCGACGTCGGGATGATCGAGATCGCCAGGTTGGCGGCCGCCGTGATCAGCAGGTAGATGTGGAACCCGAGGCCGAGGTCGAATGCGAGGCCGATCATGTAGTACATCGTGGCCTCGAGGAGCCACGACACGGTCGACCAGAGGGCCACGAGGACCATGTCGGAAGGGCTGCGCAGCGAGCGCAGGCCTACGAGGAATCGCTCGACAAGGGCGTCGGCCGGAGCGCGGAGGCGTTCGGGCAGTCGCCGCAGAACGAGCCCCACGAGCCTCCGCGCCCGCGTCTCCGATGATGCTACCGCCAGCATGACGACGAGCGCCGCGCCGAAGACGGCGGCGCTGACGATGGCGGTGGCGCGCAGCACGTCGTTGACGCCCGCGACGGCACCGACTATCGCCAGCACTAGCACCAGCGTCAGGCCGTCGAAAAGGCGGTCTACGGCTATGGTGCCGAGGGCCGCCGCCTTGCTCGTCCCTTCTCGCTCACCCAGTAGATAGGCGCGCACCAGCTCCCCGATCCGTGCCGGAATGAGGTTGTTCGTCATGAAGCCAATGATCACGAGGGGAAAGAGCCGCACCCCCCGAAACTCGCCGAGGGGGCGCAGGAGCACCTGCCAGCGGATGGTGCGGAACCAAACCGCAACGACGTACACGGGCAGGGAGAGCAGGGCTATGCCGTAGTTGGCGTTGAGGAGCGCGTCCCAGGCCTTGCGGAGGTCAATCCCCCACAGGAACAGCCCGATGAAGAGGGCGCTCACCAGGAGCCCCAACCAGATTCGAGGGCTTCGCCAGAGGGCCGTTTGTGCGGTGGCTACGGGGGTGCCTCCCGGGACTGAGAGCCTGCCTCATCACTGCGATCGGCGGTGAACGGCACTCATTATAGGGTGGCGCCGAGAAGGGGGTCAACGCGATAGGCGGCGGGGAAGGCGAGCGTCCTGCTTGGAGGAGGTCGCCTTGGTGCCCCGTCGCGACAGGGCCGCCCTGGCATCCGCGAGCCAGGCACGGCGTCGCAGGGCCACCACCGCCGCCACGATAATGAAGATCGCGAGCGCCAGTGTAAGAGGGTTGGGAGGCCACAGCCAGTCGCCGAGGGTGCGGTAGAAGGAGCGGATCGAGGCGCCCAGCGTGAGGTATATCGCGGCCCAGAGGGTCGCCGAGATCGCCGTATAGCCCAGAAACGCCGCGTAGTTGACCGAGAACGTGCCGGCGGCCACCGAGGTCACCGTACGCAGTCCCGGCGTCAGCCGGCCGAAGACGATTGCCGGGCCCCGGTGCGCCCGTAGCCAGCGGCCCGCCCTATCCACGCGATCCTCGCGGATGCGCAGGAAGCGCGAAATGCGCAGCAGGACGGGCATGCCGCCCTGCCGCGAGATCCAGTAGAGGATCGACGACCCGAAGAGGGTGGCAAGGACCACCAGAAGGGCGGCAATGAAGGGGCTGCCCTCGCCACCGGAAGTCCGGGCGCCTGCCAGGAGGATGAAGGTGTCGCCGGGAACCGGCAGGGGCACGCCGGCTTCCTCTATGAAGATAAGGACGAAAAGGGCCAAGTAGAGGTGAGCGTCGGCGAAGGCGAGGAAAGCATCGGCAAGATCGCGGAGGAGTTCCAACGGCGCGGTCGCCTTTCCGCTCGGTTCCGGGCCGTCCTAGGGGCCCATGATAGTCGAAATCGGGATCCGGCGCACATCGCTGGCGGTGCCGTCTGACACGAATACGTTCCCCTGTCCGTCGGCGACGATACCTACAGGGCGCCCGGGGCCGCCCGCGCCGGCGGGCAGTTGCCAGGTGCCCTGCAATTCACCGGCGCTGCTGTAAACGAGGACGTTTCCGTTGGCAGGATCGGTGAGGACGACGTCGCCGCTGTCCAGCACGGTGAGATAGGGCTTGTCCGTGACATCCTGGCTGCCCCAGGTCTTGACCGCAAACTCGCCCAGATAGCTGAAATCGCTGTCGAAGCCCTGGACGCGCTGGTTCCAGGCGTCGGCCACGTAGATGTCGCCGTCAGGGCCGACGGCGATGCCGACTGGCTCGCGGAACTCGCCCGGGCCGTCCCCCTCGCGTCCGAAGGCGCCCAGCACATCGCCGTCGGGCGAGAACTTCAATATCCGCTTGTTGCCGGTGTCGGTCACCCAGAGGTTGCCATCGCCGTCGATGGCGATGTCCCGTGGCCCGAAGAGCTCCAGAGGCTCGGGCTCCCTCGCGCCCACCTCCAGGAAGGGCTGCCCCCAGGCCTTGACGAAGTGGAAGTCGGCGTCGAATTTCTGGATGCGGTGGTTCCATGTATCAGCCACATAGATATTGCCGTCCCCGTCGACGGCGACCCCCCACGGCTCGTTGAACTGACCCTCGCCGCCGCCGAACGTGCCCCATGCTCCCAGGAACTCGCCTTGGGCGTCGAACTTCTCAATGCGGTTGTTCTTGCTGTCCGCCACATAGAGGTTGCCCTGCGCGTCCAGCGCCAGGCCCGCCGGCGCGTTGAATTGGCCCCGGCCGGCACCGGGCCCGCCGATGATGAGCTGCCCTTCGACTACGACAGGTGTTGCAGGCGGCAGTGTCTCCCCGCCGGGCAGTTCGCTGATGGCGGTCTCGTAGCTCGTCGGGAAGAAGGCCGTCGCGTTCACGGTGCCCAGCACCCGCTCGGCGTCGGCTGGTCCGGTGGCCCCCGGAGGGATGCGCGAAATGAAGTACTGACGCCAAGTGTGCCAGCCGCGGCCCGTGAACAAGTCGGTGAGGAAACTTCCGAGGGTGGCGCCCCGGTAGGCCTCGGGGAACCACCAGCGGTGCACGTAGGGGATACTCTCTCCATAGAGAGTAGGGTCCAGATTCAGGTTCGCTACGTTGGACTGGCTGACGAGCAGGATAGCGCCGGGCGTCACAGACTCGTTGCTGGTGAGCGCCGGATAGCTGACGTTCTTGTAGTCGCGCAGGTACCAGGCCCAGGGCCAACTGAAGCCCTCGCTCGAGTCCACGACGATGGGGATGTCGTACCCCTGCCCCGTAGCTTCGGCGACGTGCTTGATCTCATCGGCGAGACGGGGGATGTCGGGCGATGTCTGAGTGTACACCAGCATCTCCCTGGGGATGTCGCCGTACTCGAAGCTGGCGGTCCAGGCCGCCCGCACCGACAGCACCGCCAGGAAGACGCCGATGGCAATGCCGCCCGCCTGAGTGAGGCTCCTCGCTCCGCCGGCCCAGTAGGCGGCGGCCACGGCTCCCAGCGTGACCAGCGCCAGCAAGAGGCCGATGGCCGTCGCGGCCGGCCCGCCGCCCATCGCCAGCGGTACCGCGATCGCCAGCAGCGCGGATGCGCCCGCCAGCGCCATCAGCACCCTCGGGTCGGGCAGTTCGAGCCGTATCGGGCGGGCGAACCGGCCGTAGAGGTCGTTGATGGCGACAGCGGCGAGCAGGGCGACTGGAAGGGCCAGGTGCACGTTGAGCCACGGCATCTTCTCGGCGGCCAGGGTGAAGGCGAACAGAGTGGCGACGGCCCAGAACACGAGAAAGCGGGTAAACGCCGTCCCGCGGATCGCGTACCACACGGCGCCCATCACAGCGAAGAATAGGGGCAGGAACTCGTACAGCGGCAGCAGGATGAAGTAGTAGTAGTCGGGCTGGTCGCCACGGCGGACCGACTGCTGCTCGATCCAGTAGTCGGTGGAGCCCCATATGCCGGACCAGAACCCCGCCGGGTTGGAGAAGAACGTCGTAAACAGGAGGACATACGGAACGTAGAAAGCGCCGGCGCTGATCAGCCAGACTACCGGGTTCCACATAAGGCCGACGTAGATGCTGACGATGAGCAGTACAGAAACAGTAGCGTTGCGCGTGTCGCACTCGGTGGGGTAGCAGCCGCCCGCCCGCTGGTAGCCCTGGTTCGGGGGCACAACGGAGCCAAGCCACGCGACAAGCGCACCGACGCACAGGCCGACGACGATGAGGGCGGCGGCCCCCATCATCGCGGACTGAGCAAGGGAGCTGCCGGATGTGCGAGCAAGCACCACAGCCAGTGCCGCCGCGCCAACGCCCGCCACCACTCCAAGAAGGATAGCCGCTGCAAGAGCCCTGTCGTGGAGTAGTTGGATTCCCCCGGCGTACTGGGGCGCCGCCAGCGTGCCCACCACGATCAGCAGATTGGCGACGGCGGGGAGCTCCTCCATGCCCCACTGTCGACGCAGGCCGCCCGTCAGCGGCCAGGAGATCGCCACGAGCCACGCCGTCGGCAGGAGCACCAGCAGCAGTGCCGCCGTGCGCTCCGGGCTCAAGTCGTGCCTGCGGCGCACCTGGCCCACGAGCTCCCCGGCCAGCATGACTTCGAGAAAGACGAAGAAGATGGCGACTGTCAGATACGTCGTCTCCTTGGTGGCGAAGCTCAACGCCATGAAGGCGGCGGTCAGGTAGAGGTAGAGGTTGCGTTTCTCCGCCAGGTAGCGCCAGATGAACACCACCATGCCCAGGGTCCAGAAGGCGGTGTAGATGTCCTCGCGGGTGAAGCGGCTGAAGTAGAGGAGCGTCGGCGAGAAGGTGATGAAGGCTGCCGCCACCAGGGCGCCGACCCGGCCCAGGTAGCCGCGCAGGAAGAAGGGCAGCGCCACCAGTGCCGTGCCGAAGAGAGCCGCCGGGACGCGGGCCGTGTAGTCGCTGGCGCCGAAGAGGACGAAGGACAGGGCGTTCACGTGGAACTGGAAGGGGCCGTGCATCAGAGGGTCGTGGCTGTAGCCGCGACCCTGCTGGAGGTACCAACTGAACTGGGCGTGCAGGCTCTCGTCGTGGTGGAGAGCACGGGCGCCCAGGTCCCAGAAGCGGAGGCCGAAGGCGATGGCGACGAGGACGCCGAGGGCGAAGAGATCCCATCCCCGAGGGAAGTTGTCCTGGAACCAGGCGACGACGTCGTCCTGGCGGTCGCGCGCCCAGTCGGAGACGGCGCTAGCCTGCATCGGCGTGGCTCTCCACCCTCACCGTATTCTAGGGCGCCGCCTCCGGCGCCACAGGGCCCACCACGCGGTAGATGGTGACGTTGCCCTGCTGGAAAGCTACCTGGAACATGTCCTTGAACTTGGCGAGCGCCTCCGGCGAGTACTTGTCGCGCTCCACGCTGCCGACGAAGATGTATCGCACGTTGTACTTGGCCAGCAACTCCTTCGTCTCGGCCTCGTCCGTACCCCCAAAGATACGATCCACATCAGCTTCCCGGCCTTCGAAGGGGGCGTAGGAGCCCCGCCACTGGAGCTCATGGCCGGGCCAGCCGAGGATTGTGGGGATTCCCGTCCACGCCGATACCCGCCCGGCCGCGCTATAGCTGCCGCCCACGGCCTCGGCGATCACGGCTTCGCCCACGACGTGGTCCGCGAGCCAGCGCACCGCCGCGAACTCATCGGGGTCGTTGCGCCGGGCGAAGGCCAGGCCATCCAGGCCACGAGCGCCCCCCAATTCGTCGGTGCGGTTCAGGGTGGCGCTTAGAGGATAGACCAGGGCAGCGGCGAGAACAAGGCCGCTGGCACCGGCCCATGCCCACCCCAAGGTCCGACGCCAGTTCCAGGGCGCGCGTGGCCCTGAGAGCCAGGCCGATGCCAGGCGATAGAGGGCGAGGGCGCTGGCAACGGCCAGCAGGAGCCACGCCTGATAGTAGAGCTTGAAGACGGTGTTCATGCGACTGCCGAAGGTGTCGTTGACGAAGAAGAACTCGGTGCCGAGGACGAGCAGCGCGCCCACGCCGCTGGCGATGAGGGCGAAGACGACCAGGCGCCGGTCTTCCTCGTCTCCCGAGTCCCCCAGTTCGCGCCACAGGGCGAGGATCGTCGTAGTGAGAAGCGCTATGAGCGCCAGGTCGGTGAGCCAGTTCGCCCCCCGCGCCGAAAGCTGGTCGCTCAGGTTACCGACGCCGCCTTTCGCCAGCACCCAGATGACCCAGACTACGAGAATGAGTGCAGAAGGGACCGCGGCGAGCTGCACCCGGTCGGCGGTCAGCCAGCGCCAGCCCTCGTCCCGCAGGAGCGTCCACAAGACGAAGGGGACCAGGAGCACGGCGAAGGGGCCCCAGAAGATGAGCTCGTGGTTGAGACGGGTGGCGCCCCCCTCCACCGGCTCCAGCCCTGATGCCTGCGTGTGGAAATCGAAGTAGAAGGGGAGATAGGCGAGTACCGCCAGGACGACCAGCGGCAGTGCGAACCCTGCCGTATCGGCCAGCAGGCTCCAGCGCCAGCCGCTGGCGAGCAGCCGGTTGCGGGCGAAGGCGATGACGACCAGGAGGAAGGCGAAGGTGGGCATGTCCCAGGTGTTCAGGAAGAGCAACGACCCAACCATGATGACCAGCGCCACCAGAACGAGCGGTCGCCGGGACCAGAACGCGAGATCCAGCCTCTCGCCTGAGAGGAAGAGTGCCACCCCTGCTCCCACGGTGAGCAGGACGAAGGGCAGCGCCATGACGTGAGGATGGAGATCACCCAAAAGAAAGCTAAAAAAGGGAAACTCGGTGATGCCGTCTGGCTGGATGCTGAGGATGCGGGTGGCGCGCCACCAGAACCACTGCTCGGTGGGATACCAGGAGGTCGTGGTATTGCTGGCAGAGAGCCCCTTGATGTCGATCCAGCTCCAGAAGCTGGAAGGGCCGATGCCGTGAGCGGCGAACAGCTCCAGCAGTCCCTCCAGGTTGCCAAGCACCGCGACGAAGGCCGCTGCCACGAGCCCGAAGAGGAGCGGCGCTCCCAAGAGAGGCGCTGCAGCCGCGGGCGCCGGGTTGTTCGATCGCCGCGCCGCCATCAGGTTGTAGACGATTCCGAAGGCGGCGGTCACTGCCAGCGCCGCTATCATGGCTACCCCCAGGTTGAAGCCGATGCTCGTCGGAACCACCGCCAGCTTTCCTATCATCGCCACCATGAGGTAGCCGAAGTAGTAGTAGCTGATGGAGCTGCCGGAGAGCCAGGGGTCCTGGGGCGGGAAGCCGTCGCTGCGGCTGGCGGCATTCAGGAAGAGGAGGTCCATCGGCTTCTCGGTGCCGCTGATGTCGGGGACGAAGGAGCGAAGGAAGACGGCGAGGAAGAACGCGCCTGTGAACAGCACCTCGATGAAGAGCACCAGGCGCCACTTCTCACGCAGGTAGGCCGCCAGGTCGGAGCGCCGGCGCCAGACGGTCCACGCCGCTGCCGCCGCCACGAAGGTCAGGGCCCAGGCCGCTCCGCGCACGGTGTTGGGCAGGATGCCGATGGTACCCAGGATCCAGAAGACGTAGCCGATGAAGAGGATGCCCAGGGGCTTACTGAAGGAGTAGCCGCCGTCGGGCAGGCGGCGGAACAGGGCGAAGGCGAGGGGAAAGGCCACCAGCCCCATCAGCTCCAGTATGAGCCACCAAGATAGGGTTTCGCTCACGCTCCCATCCTAAGGCAGGCCGCCCCCGCCCCGGGAAACACCTGGCCGTCCGGCGGGCGGGTGCGCTATCGGGCCGGGAGACGTTGGCCCGGGCTCTGGCGGACGGCGAAAGGCAATCTACGCGAAGAGGGCTTCGACAAAGTCTTCGGGCGAGAAAAGGCTCAGGTCATCGGGCCCCTCGCCGGTACCGACGAAGCGCACCGGTATGCCCAACTGGTCGGAGATGGCGAAGACGATGCCTCCCTTGGAAGTGCCGTCGAGCTTGGCAAGGCAGATAGCGGTAACGTCGGTCATCTCTGAGAAAGCGCGGGCCTGGACGAGTGCGTTCTGGCCGGTAGTGGCGTCGAGAACGAGCAGCACCTCGTGCGGCGCGGAGGCATCCTTGCGCTCGATGACCCGCCGGATCTTGCGCAGCTCTTCCATGAGGTTGGCCTTGGTGTGCAGGCGGCCGGCCGTGTCGATGATGACGACGTCGGCGCCCCGGCTCTCGGCCGCCGACAGGGCGTCGAAGGTGACGGCGCCGGGGTCGGCCCCTTCCCTGTGCGCGACCACATCGGCGTCTATGCGCTCGCCCCATTGCTTGAGCTGGTCGATGGCGGCGGCGCGGAAGGTGTCGGCGGCAGCGAGCACGACGTGTCCGCCGTCGCGGCGATAGGCGTGGGCGAGCTTGGCGATACAGGTCGTCTTGCCGGTGCCGTTGACGCCCACCACAAGCACGATGGCCGGCCTTGGGGCCTCAGCACGCGCATCGCCCTCGCCGTCGAGCCAGAGGCGACCCCGTGGCTCGACCCGTTCCAGGATGGCAACGAGCTCTCTCTTGAGGGCGGCCCGCACGAGTGCCGGCTCCCGCATGCGCTCCTTCTCCACGCGCTCCTGGAGACGCGCCAGGATGTCCTGAGTCGTGCTCACGCCCGTGTCGGCGCCGATGAGCAACTCCTCCAGCTCCAGCCAGAGGTCGTCGTCGATGCGGGCGCGCTCGAAGAGGCCGGCGACGCGGCCGAACCAGGAGCGGCGCGTGCGCTCGAGGGCCTCGGTGGGGAGAGGGGGCGGAGGCCCTTCGACAGGCTCAGGAGCACCGTCTTCGGCAGGTGCCGGCGTGAGCTCAGCCGAACGCTCAGCCGGGCCGGCTTCCTCAGTCTCGTCTTTGGTCTTGGGGGAGCGACGGAACAGGCGAATCAGGGTGTACCCCCTATCTTGCAGGCGATCTTAGCATCAGGCCATAAGGGGGTCAAGGAACCTTGCGCCTTGAGACATGTGGTATGGAGGGCGTGACGGAGGGTGAAGTGGAGAGGGTCTATCTCCGAAGGCCAGCCTTCAGGCTGGCACGGAGCTTGAGACATGTCGGATGGAGGGGGTGACGTAGCGCGAAGTGGAGGGATTTCATCTCCGAAGGCCAGCCTTCAGGCTGGCACGGAGCCGGGCTCAAGCCCGGCCTTCGCGTTTGAGGGAGGGCGCCGGGCTCAAGCCCGGCCTTCGCGTTTGAGGCAGTCATTTGGGGGAATAAGCCGACACGGCGACCGCGTCGTAGGCGGGGGTCTTTAGACCCTTGCGAACCCGTCGGGGTCTCAAGACCCCGACCTACGGATACCAGAACCTGTCGGACCATTTCGTTCGTGGCCGTGATCCCGCAGCTTCGGATGTCAGTCAGTTGGGCGGCACGTCCTGGAGGCGGAGGGAGAGGACGCTGGAGGTGCTGTCCGGCCCCATCGATATGCCGTAGATGTGGTCGGCCTTCTCGATGGTGCCCCGGTTGTGGGTGATGATGACGAACTGCGTGCGCTCCGCAAGCTGGCGCAGCGCCTCGGCGAAGCGGTCGACGTTCGCGTCGTCCAGCATGGCGTCCACCTCGTCCAGGACGCAGATGGGCGAGGGATGGGTCTGAAGGAGGGCGAACAGCAGCGCCACCGCCGTCAGCGACCGTTCGCCGCCCGAGAGGAGCGACAGGTTGCCCAGGCGCTTGCCCGGGGGCCGGGCGACCATCTCCAGGCCGCCGTCCCCGTCCAGCACCAGCTCGGCGCGGCCGCCGGAGAAGAAGGTGGCGAAGTAGCGCTGAAACTCCTCGTTGACCTTCTGGAAGGTGACGTCGAAGCGCTTCCCGATAATGCCCTCCAGCTCGGTGATCGCCTTTCGCAGCGACGCCTCGGCCTGCTTCAGGTCGGCCACCTGGCCCGTCAGGTAGTCGTGGCGCTCCTTGTTCTGGGCGTAGTCGACCTGGGCTTGAGCGTTCACCGGTCCCACGGCGCGGAGCTTCGACCGAAGCTCGCTGATGCGCTCCTTCATCTGCACCGGGTCGACGTGGGCGCCTCCGCGGACGGGGGGCACCTGATCGTCGGCGCCCGTATCCTGCGAATGCACCGCCAGCCAGGGAGGGACTGCCGGCGAGGGCTCCGGGCTTCTCACCACTTCGCCATCGTCCGTGAGGGAAAGCCCCTCGCGTTCGAGGTCCGCACGCAGGGCGTCCAGATCCTCCTCGCGGCGGCGCAGCTCGCTCTCCGCCTCCAGCAGCGCTCGCTCCGCACCCAGGAGTCGAGTGCGGGCGGTGGCGAGCTCGTCGCGGAGGCTGCGCTCGCGTGACTCCAGTTGTGCGAGCTCCTGGTGGGCGGGCTCCAGCTCCTGCCGGATCTGGGTCACCTCTCGCGTCCTGGCTTCTCGCTCCCGACGCGCCTTCTCTAACCCCTCGCTCAGGCGCTCGCATTGAGTCTCCAGCTCGAGGACGTGCTTCCTGCGGCTTTCGAGCTGCTTCTCCAGGCGCGCCCGGCCCGACTCGAGGTTCTTCTCCAGGAGGGCCTGCGACTGGCGCTCGCCCTCCAGGGCAGCGAGAGCGGTGCCAGCTTTGGCCAGCGCCTCCTGAAGGGGTGCGCGCCGGGCCGCAAGCTCGGCGACCGCCTCCCGGGCGTGCGTGGCCTTCTCGTGGGAGCGTTCCCGCTCGCCGCGGAGGCGGGCGGTCGCCTTCTCCAGTCGCAGCTTCTCCTCGGAGGTCCGCGCTACTGCTTCCTCGGCGCGTCGCCGCTCCTCATAGAACCATCGCGCCTCGCCCTGGAGGACGGCGAGCCGGCTGCGATGGCGTGCCAGCGCCTCGCCAGCGGCGATGCGGCGCGTCCGCAGTGCGTCGAGCTCCTGGCGGCCGGCGGCGAGGGAGGTTTCGGTCGGGGTCAGGCCTTCGCGCAGTGATGCGACTCTCTCCTCCAGCTCCTTGCGGGCCAGGTCTAGACGCTCCAGCTCTTCCGGCAGCTCCTGAAGCTCCCGCTCTCGGACGAAGAATGCCTCGGCGCGTGGCGAACCGCCGCCGCTGAGCGAGCCTATCGGCCGCAGCAGCACGCCGTCGAGGGTGACGACGCTTCCCAGGCCGCGCTTGATCGCCTTGTGGGCCGTCGCCAGGTCCTCGACGACGATGGTGCGACCCAGCAGCGTGTCGACCAGCGGCCGGTAGCGGCTGTCGCAGACCACGAGCTTCGACGCGACGCCGATGACCCCTCTCTCCCGCATCAGGTTCAGAGGGTGTACGGACCGAAGGGAATCAAGGGGGTAGGCGGTGATGAGACCGGCGTCTTGCTCTGCAAGCATCTCTATGGCGGCCAGGGCATCGTCCAGCCGCTCGAAGACGATGGCCTCGAGGTTTTCCGCCAGCGCTGCCTCAATCGCCCGCTCCAGACCCGCGGGCACCCGGAGGAGCCGCGCGACGAGACCGACGACTCCCTCAAGCGTGGCTGGCCCGCTGGCGTTGCCCTCATCGCCCATGACCAGACCGGCGGCAGCGAGGACAGAACGCACGCCGGCGTCGAAGGCGCCGTAGCGGCCCTGCGCCGAGCTTTGAAGCTCCAGTTGCACTTCCACCTGCTGCCGCTGCAGTCGGGCGCTCCTCAGCTCTTCTTCGGCCGAGGCCAGGGCGGCCCTATCGTCAGCCAGCTTCCCCTCGAGGGTCGCCTGCTCCCTCGTCAAGCTCTCGAAGCGTCCCTCGAGCTCCTTCTCCTCATGGACGACCTCCAGGAACTCGCGTCCCAGAGCGGCCAGGCGGGCCAGGAGGTCCGTCCTGCGCTCCTCCCGCTCCTCGGAGCCGCTGACCCACTGTGCCCGCGTCTCCAGCGCCTGAATCCGGCCCTCCTGCTCTTCCAGGGCCGTCCGGGAGCGCACGTCCTCCTCCTCCGCGGCCAGCGTCTTCTGTCGAGCGTCCGCCAGCTCCCGTTCCAGCGTCTCCAGCTCATCTCGGGCCCCTGCCCAGCGGGAGCGCGCCGCCTCCACTTCTTGCTCGAGGGTGGCCTGGCGCTCAGCCGTCTCGGCTACGGCGGCGGCCTGTCCCTCCAGCTCCTTCTCCAGCTCTCCGATCTCGGCGCGGAGCTCCTCCTGGCGGGAGGATAGAAGGGCATGACGTTCCTCGTCCAGGGCGATGGTCTGGTCAAGCCGGTGAAGCTGGTTGGTGAGTTCGCGGAGGGTCGAGTCGCGGCCGGCGATGTCGCGCTGGTGTCCCTCGATGGCAGACTGGAGGGCGGCGAGGCCCTCCTCGCAGGCGGAGGCGTTCGACTGCGCCTGGCGAACCTCCTCGCGGCGCTGGTCGCACCGGGCTCGGGCCGCCGTCAGTCCCTCCTGGGCCTGCTGCGAGCGGTGGCCGTACCAGATCTGGAGCGCCTCGGCCAGCTCCCCGCTAAGGCGAGTGTAGGTCGCGGCCCTGTCAGCCTGGCGCTCCAACTGGGAGAGCCTGGGGGCGATCTCCCTCACCAGCATCCCCACGCGGTCTAGGTTCTCGTGAGTGGACACCAGGCGGCTCTGGGCCTCCTCAAGCTTGAGGCGGTAGCGGCGGACATCGGCCGCCTCCTCGACCAGCGCCCTTCGGTCCTCCGGTCGGAGTCTGAGGACGGATTCCACCAGCCCCTGCCCGATGAATGCGTAGCTATTCTGGCCCACCTGCGCCCGCTGGAAGAGGTCGAGTACGTCCCTCAGGCGGACCCGCCCGCGGTTGATGAGGTACTCGCTGTCACCGTCGCGGTAAGTCCTGCGGGCAACTACCACCTCGCTGAAGTCGATGGGCAGCCAGCCGTCCTTGTTGTCGAGAGTGATCGACACTTCGGCCATGCCGACGGCCGCCTTCTTGGAGCTGCCGACGAAGATGACGTCTTCCTGCCTGCGAGCCCGCAACGAGCGGCTGGCTTGCTCGCCGAGCACCCAGCGCAGGGCCTCGGCGACGTTTGTCTTGCCCACGCCGTTGGGGCCGACGATGGCGGTGATGCCCGGCCCGAACTCGAAGACGGTGCGGGCGGCGAAGCTCTTGAATCCCAGTAGCTCCAGCCTCTTCAGGTACATTGCACAGTCGCGGGACTGAGCGCGCTAGGAGGCCGCCTCTAGCTTCTCCAGCGCGCGACGGGCTGCCTCCCGCTCGGCCTGCTGCTTGCTCCTCCCTCGGCCCCTGCCGAGCACCTCGCCGTTGACGTACACCTCGATCGTGAACATCTTCGAGTGGTCGGGACCTTCGATTCCAAGCGTGCGGTACTCTGGGAGCTTGAACTTCCGAGACTGCACGAGGATCTGGAGTCGCGATTTCGGGTCGGTGGGAACGCCGTGGGATCGGATGATTTCGAGCTCCTCGGCGAGCGCTCTGGTGATGAAGGACTGCGCTTGCCGCAGCCCGCGGTCGAGGTAGACGGCCCCGATCATCGCTTCCAGGGCGGCGGCCAGGTTGGTAGGACGGCGCCGCCCGCCGGCCCCCTCCTCGCCCCGACCGAGGAACAAGCAATCTCCGAGCCCCAGCCGCTCGGCCGCCCGCGCCAGCGTTCGCCGCTGAACGAGGCTGGCGCGTAGCTCCGTGAGGGAGCCCTCCTCCTTCTGCGGGAAATCGGTGTAGAGCTTGCTGGCGATGACGAGGCTCAGCACAGCATCCCCGAGAAACTCGAGACGCTCGTTAGATTCAAGGTTGCTCTCAGGGTTCTCGTTCAGGTACGAGCGGTGCACCAGCGCCTTTTGGAGGAGGGCCGGGTCCTTGAATCTAACGCCGAGTCGTTTCTCTGCCTCTCTTGGGTCCCACATGTTCCGTCGCGAGCGGCCCGCTTAAGGCCGCCCATGTGATCGAGCCCCTCAGAAAGCGGCAAGACCGCCTGAGGCGGTCTGTCCTGTGCTCGCAACCGTACGAGGGGTCGTATCTGCGGTTTGACCGCAGGGGAATCGGTGAGCTTTGATTCTGTGGCCCGCGCCCGGCGCGGCACCTCCTTGCGATCTTCTCCGGGATATCGCTGGCGCGCTCACCGTCTCTCCGTGACCTCGCGGCTTGCCACGCTTCGGGCCACGGGGTCAGTGGCGATCATAGGAGCGCTCTCGACGATTTGTCAAGGAAGGCGTGCTATAATGGGGCAACCCGCGCTGGCCGCGCTCCGGGCGCCCGACGGTGTCCAGAGGCGCTCTTTTCTTCGTAACAGGCTCGCCTTATGCCGCCTCAGAGCCTCATCGACGCGCTCAGCGCGCGCCTCTCCGCTCAAGCTCGTTCCGTGATGGCCGCTGCGGTGCGAGAGGCCGAGGGGCGTCGAGAGGCCGTCTACCTCGTTGGCGGCAGCGTGCGCGACTTCCTCCTGGGTCGCCCGAACGTGGACCTCGACCTGGTGCTGGAGGGAGACGCCATCTCCCTGGGTCGCCACCTGGCGGAGCGACGCCAGGCGCGGCTGGTGGTGCACAAACGTTTTGGGACGGCGAGCCTCCGCGGCGACGGCTGGGCCATCGACTTTGCGCGCGCCCGCTCCGAGAGCTACAAGCGCCCCGGCGCCCTTCCCACTGTGCGGCCGGCGTCGCTGGCGGACGACCTGGCACGCCGCGACTTCACGGTGAACGCCATGGCCCTGCCGCTGAGCGGCCCCGCGAAAGGGAAGCTGATCGACCCTTACGGCGGACGTGAAGACCTGGAGCGAAGACGGCTGCGGGTGCTGCACGACAGGAGCTTCCATGACGACGCGACGCGGACGCTGCGGGCCGTGCGCTACGAGGTGCGGCTCTCCTTTCGCCTGGCGCCGTCGACGGTCCGCATCCTGAAGCGTGATCTGTCCTACCTTGGGACGATAAGCGGTGCCCGCCTGCGGCGGGAGCTTGCCCTGATTATGGCTGAGGACGAGCCGGAGGCGGTCCTGCGGCGCTGCGCGGCGCTCGGCGTCCTCAGCGCTCTTCACCCGGCTCTCGCCTTCGACAGGGCGACGGCCGCGGCCTTCGTCCGGGCGCGTGAGCGGAAGCTGGCGCCGCCGATAGAGACGTACTTCTGCCTCCTGACCGCAGCCGCAACGGGAGAAGCGGTTGGCTCCTTGATCCAGCGGCTGTCTCTACCGAGCCGGACGGCTGAGGCGATCGAGTCTTCGGTGCGACTGCGCTCTCTCGTATCCGAACTCGACAAGCCGAATCTGCCGCCCAGCCAAGCCAGCCGGCTCCTGGAGCCACTGAGCCCCTCCGCGGTCGCCGCTTTCGCGCTGGCGGCCCCTCGTTCGTTGGCCCGCCAGCGTGCCGAGCGCTATCTGCGGGAGTGGCGCTACGCCCGCCCTTCCCTCAAAGGTGGCGATCTGCTGGAATTGGGAATACCACAGGGTCCGGAGGTCGGGGCCCTGCTGGAGCGTCTTCGCGCGTATCGGCTGGACGGTCGGGTAGGGTCTCGACGCGAGGAGGTGGCCGTGGTGCTTGCACGCCGCGCGGAGCTGTCGCGACAGGCCGCGCCGGTCGGTGTGAAGGGCCCGCGACGAGGTAAGCGGTGAAGCCAGACCGGTGTGTCGTCTGCGGTGAACGGCTCGACGAGGTGAACTCCGCCGTCTGCGATGCCTGCGGAGGCCGATATCACCTCATCGTGAGAAGGGACCGGCCTGGTAAGGACTGCGGCGACGTCTGGCTCAACGAGGCCTATCTAGCTCTTGAGTACGCGTGCTCAAATTGCCTTGGGCGCGGCGCCGCCCAGGCCGGCTCGGCCGAGGCGTCAGGCGAGGGGCAGCCCGGGCGGGCTCAGCGTCCTCAGGCAGGGGCTGAGCGGGCGCCGCGCCGTCCCGTTCGGCTGGTGCGCCCCCGGGGCTCCCGCATCCGGCGGCGCTACCGCAAGCGATAGGGAGCGAGACGGCCTAACGGCGAGGAGAGCAGCTCATGCCCCGTAAGAGACGCCGTCGCCCGGAGGCGCGCCCCGAGGTCGCGGCGCCTGCGCCCCCAGCGTGGCAGTGGCGGACGTTTCCCGTGTTCCTCGCTTTCGCCGTCGGGCTGCTGTTCGGCACCCAAGCTGCCATCTCCCCGCCCGTCTACTTCGTCGTTTCCATTGTTGCCCTTTTCGCCGTGGTGTTCGGTCTGACGCACATGGCGACGCGGTGGTTCGTGCAGCGACGCCAGCAGGCCAAGAGCGAAGGGCTCGCGGGCCGGGGCGTTCGTAGCGGAAAGGGGCCATCCTGAACGCCGCCCACCCTTCGCCCGATTGGGGTCGTGGTAGAGGAGATCTGGCTGAGAACCTGGCGAACATGCCTATTGACATCGCAGCCGGTAATCAATAGTTTTGTGGCAGCCCGGCGACGGTCATGAAGAACATCGCCGCTGTCAGTCTGCCGAATCTCGGGTTCGGGGTGGCCCGACTAGCTTTCTTGAGGAGGTCCGGATGGACAAGTGGCTCGAGAAGTTCAATGCCCTGAGCATCGGAGAGAAGATCATCCTTGTGGCGGGCGTGGTCCTGTTCATAGTCGGGTTCCTGCCCTGGTACAAAGTTAGCCATGGGCCTAGCTGGAACGCATGGAGTGAATTCGACGCGTTCTGGTCGATCCTGGCGATTCTCATCGGTCTGGCGATGGCGGCCGTGATCGTCCTGAAGAACTTCGCGACTGTGGAGATCCCGGATAACGTGGGCGGCTTCACCTGGCCCAAGATCCATCTGGGCGGCGGCGTGGTTGCCCTGGTGTTTCTGTTGATCAAGTTCCTGAGTAATAACGACTACACGGCGTTTGGCTTGTACCTGGGCATCATCGCGGCAGCGGCGCTCGCTGTGGGCGGCTTCTTGATGTACAGGGAGGAGATGGCACCCTAGCCGATACGCTCCAGCAGCTCGACCACGATCTCCTCTGTCTCCGGGATTGCGGGATGCCTGGGCGCTGAAGGGAAGTCACCCGCCGGGTCTTCGAGAGCCGGGCTTCGGTCAGCCTTCGGCCGGGGCGTCCGGCCAAGCTCACGACGAAGCCTCAGGCCGAGGGCTCAGCGGAACAGCTGGGGCCGGGCGCCTGCCTCAAACGCGAAGGCCAGCCTTCAGGCTGGCCTTCGGAGACAGATTCCCTCGTTATGCGGGCTTCTTGTGCCGATGACCTGTAGACGCGTCGCCTGCCTTCCCTCCTGCGAGACGACCGCCGGCGCGCCGCGCTGCCCACACGACCCCCAGCGGCAAACCGCGCCAGCCCGCCTTAGTTTGCAGCATCTGTGCGTAGCCTAACCGCAGCCAAAAAAGAGCGTCCTGCCCTGCTCCGGCGCGAACCTGCCACTATCGTTTCGGCGCATCGGCCGTCAGCCAGCGGCCGACCGCCTCGGGGAACTGCCGCAGCAGCCGCTCCTCGATGGTGCAAGCCGGCAGAGATCGCAGGAAGGCGCTCCCGTACGACTTGCTGAGGATGCGCTGGTCGAGCACCGCCACGACGCCGCGGTCCGTCTTGCGGCGGATGAGCCGGCCGAAGCCCTGCTTGAAGCGAAGGGTCGCCTGGGGCAGCGCGTACTGGATGAACGGGTCGTCGAAGAGCTCGGAGCGAGCGGCGAAGACGGGATCCGTGGGGACTGAGAAGGGCAGACGGGTTATGACGAGCAGCGAGAGGGCCTCACCCATGATGTCGACGCCCTCCCAGAAGATGGCGGCTCCCAGCAGCACCGTGCGCGAATTCTCTCGCAGCACCTGCAGCATCTGCTTGGGTGAGCCGTCGATGCCCTGGCCCAGCACCAGGATCTCCTGCCCCTCCAGGGGCCCCTTGATCGCGGCGTGGGCCGCCCGCAGCGCGGCGTGGGAGGTGAAGAGAACTAAGGCGCGCCCTTCGCTGGCCTGGGATAGCTCGATGAGGGCACGCTCCAGCGCCGCGTGATAGCGGGGGTCGCTGGGCTCGGGGATGTCCTGCGGCAGAAGCACTAGGGTGGAGCGCTCGTAGTCGAAGGGAGACCCCAGCAGAAGCTCGCGCGGCCGCTCGAGACCGAGGCGCTGCGCCAGGTAGTCGAAGCTGCCCTGGCTGCTCAAGGTGGCGCCGGTGAGGACGATGCCCTCCTTCTGACTCAAGAGGCCGTCTCGGAGCGCTTCCGCGACGTCCAGGGGCGCCGACGCCACAGTCACGGCCCGGTCTCCCCGTCCCGCCGTCAGCCAGCAGATCGTCGCTGCGTCTCCCACCGCTATAATGGAGTTCAGCCCCTCCCGCAACTGCTGCCCGCTCTGGATGAGGTCGCCTACCTCCGCCACGAGCGCCTCGTAGTCGAGGAGGCCGTAGCCTTCCGCCTCCTGGAGCACCCCCTGAAGCCTTGCGAGCAGGTTCAGCAACTCCCGCAGCGCAACCTCCGCGCTCTCCCATGTGATCTCGACCGGCGTCCAGTCGGGCTGCACCCGCATGGCGCGGCTGAGGAGGAGCTTCTGGTCGTAGTCGCCCTCCTCGGCGGACTGCTGGCGGACGAAGGCCGAGAGGAGGTCGAAGAGCGTCGGTAGACGCTCACGGACGCGTCCGGCGCCGTCTGCCAGCGCCTGGGCGAGGGAGAGGAGCGACGCTGGCGCTAGAGCCGACTGGACGCCGCGTATGCTCTGGCGCAGGCTTCCCGCGAGGCCGCCCTCGCGACCGCGCCCCAGCCGCTGGTGGACCCTGTCGAGGAAATCGATGAGGTCCGATTCGCCCGCCTGGAAGCCGAACTGCTGGGTCGCTTCATCCTCCAGGTGGTGCGCCTCATCGATGATGAGGTGGGAGAAGGGGGGCAGGACGCGTCCTCCCGCTGCGACGTCGGAGAGCAGGAGGGCGTGGTTCACGACGAGCAGATGGGCGGCCTCGGCTCGCTTTCTCGCCCGCCAGAGGAAGCAGGTGCCCTCTCTCACGTAGTAGCAGGCCGAGGCAAGGCAGGATTCGTTCTGGGCGCTCAGGCGGCGCCAGACGTTCTCCTCCTCGGGCGTCAGGTTGAGTTCGGCCCGGTCGCCGGTGTCGGTGCGGGGCAGCCAGAGGAGGATGCGGGTCAGCAGCTTGGCCTCCTCCGTGGTGAGAGTCTGCGAACGCAGGTGGGCGGCCCAGCGCAGGAGACAGAGGTAGTTCCGACGGCCCTTGAGTTGCGTCGCCCGCAGCCCGGCGGCGCCGTCGGGCGACCAGTCCTCCAGCAGTCGCCGCAGGACGGGGATATCCTGGCCGCGGAGCTGCTCCTGGAGGCTGATGGTGTTCGTAGACACCACCACCCGCTCGCTGTTGCGAAGGGCGTGGCAGGCGGCGGGCACAAGGTACGCCAGGGACTTGCCCGTCCCCGTGCCCGCCTCGACGATGAGGTGCTCGCCAGCCGCCAGGGCCTCCGCGACCGCCCGCGCCATGATGGTCTGCTCGGGCCGACGCTCGAACTGAGGTAGGATGTCGCCCTTGGTGGCGAGCTGTTCCAGCAGGCGTTCCACCTCATCAGGAGTGACCGCCCTTCTCTCGGCGCTGGGAACGAGGGCCGGGCCCAGGTCGGGCGGCCGCCGCACCAGGCCCAGGGCGGGCGCGCCTAGCTGCGGGGCGACTTCATTCTCGTTGGGCGCGGGCGCGTCGGGGCTGGTGCGGTCTTCCAGGACCTGGCGGAAGAGGTGTCGCAGTGACCAGTCGCCCGCGGCAGCCAGCCGTTCGGCGGTCTCGAGGGTGGCGGATGGCAGCGACGCCAGGCGGGAGCGCAGGGCCAGGAAGACGTGACAGGCCGTCTCAGCGTCGGCGAGCGCCCGGTGGCGGGCTGATGGACGGACGCCGAGATGGTTCGCCAGGGCGCCCAGCCCGTACGAGGTGAGCTCGGTCAGCAGGAGCCGCCCCAGTTCGAAGGTGTCGAACACCGGGCCCGGAGGGCGGATGCCCCGCCACGATAAGAAGTTCAGATCGAAGGAGACGTTCTGGCCCACGACGAGCTCGTTGCCGAGGAAGGCCCTAAGCTCGGAGGCGATCTCGGCGAAGGAGGGGGCGCCCTCGAGGTCCACCGGCTTGATGCCTGTGAGGCGCTGGATCTCGAAGGGGATGTGGCGGCGCGGGTTCACGAAGGTCTGGAAGGTATCGACGACGCTGTCCTGGTTGAACCGGACGGCGCCGACCTCCATGATCTCGTCGTTCTCGGGGCTCAGGCCCGTGGTCTCCAGGTCCAGGGCCACGTAGGTCGAGGTCAAGCGGGGCTTCCTCTCCAGGGGTCGGTTGCCGTCGACGGGGCCATTCTAGCACGTCCATCCGCTGGCAGAGGCGGCGTTTACGAGAGCGTGTCTTCGCTGACGGGAACTGGCTGGCCCTGAGGGAGGCCCTGCTGGGCGTAGAAGCGTCCCGCCCGCAGCTCCTCGAGCATCTGCTCCCGAGACTCAAGCGTCTTCTCGAAGAACGTCGTATTGATGCCGATGCCCTGCGAGGAGTGGGCGTCGCTGCCGCCGGTGCCCGGCTTCCCCAGCGCCTGCGCTACCCGCAGGGCGAACAGGTTCTCCCGGTTCGTGTTGCCGCCGTTCGCCACCTCCACGGCGTCCACAAGCTGGAAGACAGGCAGCCGCGCCGCTTGCTCCGGCGTCATGCTGAACGGCTCCACGCCCTGTCGCATGAAGTGCGCCGGATCGAAGTAGTGGCGGAAGGGGTGCGCCACGATCATGTAGCCTCCCACGTCGGACACGATCCGCCGCAGCTCCTCGGCGTGGCGGATGCCGGGCACATAGCGGTCGAGCCCGAGGACCAGGATGTGGCCCAGGTCTGTCGAGACTTCCATGCCGTTCGCGACGAAGAGGCCCGACTCCTCCCGGAAACGGGCGAGCGTTCTCGGCTCCCAGAGACGGTCGTGCTCGGTCAGGTGGACGCCGGTGAGGCCGATGCGCCTCGCCTCGTGTATCAGCTCCTCGGGCCTGAGCCCGCTGTCCGATGCGCCACGCGTGGTGTGCAGGTGCATGTCTACGATGGTTCCGGACATGGACACCCCGTTTCCCTATGAGCTGGTAGGGCCCCACTGTGCCAGGTAGGGCATGAGCCAGCCGAAGAGCAATGCGAAAAGTATGGCCATGGCCGCAGCTTGGCGTCGGACAGGGCGCAGAAGCATAATGATAGGGGCGGAAGCCACTACAGTCCACAGCAAAACTACGAGCGTGAAGACGCCGTTCGGGCTCCCCAGCCCTCCCTCCGGCACTCGCTCCTCGATGCCACTGAGGATCAGGCCGAAGACCATGCCCAGCGCCGTCCACATCATGATGGTGAAGCCATGGATGACGACAGCGAGAGCCAGCAGCGGCACTTGCGAGGGGACCGTCCGCTCGACCGCGGGGAAGCGCGCTCGCATGTTCAAGAGGGTTAGGGCGACGAGGGGTGTCGACACCAGGGCCAGGATGTAGCCGCAGACCAGGCCGGCCAGCACCTCACTCATCGAAGTCAGGGCCCCTCTCTTAGGGCGGTAGCATCAGCGGCGGCCAGCGTCCTCGCCTCTAGAACGTCAACGCCGGATCCCGCTAGGGCCCGGCGCAGGCCCTCGAGGGAGACCTCCGGCCCTGGGAGTGCGAAGAGGGCGGGCCCGCTGCCGCACAGGTGCAACATGCCTATGCCGGCCTCCGCCGCGCTCCGTCGGATGCCGTCGAGACCGGGGAAGACTTCGCCGGCGACTTCCTCGAATGCGTTCATGATGTCGCTGCTCCCCGGCTCGCCGCCCTCCTCCAGCTTCTCGACGAGCGCCTCGGTGGCGGCGCCGTGGCTATACTGCTTGGGCCCCAGTCGAGAGTACATCCGGGCCGTCTTCTCTGCCATCCGCGCGGGCGGCGCGACGATGATGAGGCGTCGGGCCGCGATGTCCGGCAGAGGGCGTATCTCATCGCCCCGGCCGCGCCCGAACGCTGTGCCGCCGGACAAGAAGAAGGGTACGTCCGCCCCCAGCTTCGACCCCAGGCAGGCCAGCTCCGGCACAGAGAGGCCGACACCCCAAAGCCGGTTGAGGGCGCGCAGGACGGCGGCGGCGTCGCTGCTGCCGCCGCCCAGCCCGGCGCCTACCGGGATCGACTTCTCGACTTCGATGAGGGCGCCCAGGGATGGGTCGCCCGCCTTCTCCCGGAGCACGGCCGCCGCCCGGTAAGCGAGATTGTCCTCGGGAGCGGCCTCAAGGCCTTCCGTGCGTCCGGTGAGCCGCAGCTCGATGCGGTCCAGCGGCGACACGCGCACCGTGTCGCTGAGGTCTATGGCCTGGAGGACGGTCCTCACCTCGTGGAAGCCGTCGTCGCGGCGTCCCAGGACCTCCAGCGTCCAGTTGATCTTGGCGGGGGCGACGGTGGTGATCGTCACGTCGCGGCCTCTCTGGTGCCGCTCAGGCTCACATCGAGGCGGCCGCAGGCTCGACAGAGGGCGGCCCACTCATCGAGAGCCAGCTCCTGAGCCCGCCGGCGCGGGTCGAGGCCGGCTTCGCGCAGCAGCGCCTCGGCGGCTTCCGGCGGCAGCCCCAACCCCAGCGCCAGCGAGTTGCGCAGCCGCTTTCGAGGGGCGGCGAACCCGGCCCGCGCCACGGAGAAGAAGGCGTCGGCGTCGTCGACGGCGACGGCGACGGCCGGGCTCTCGCCGACGTCGATGGCGAGCACGGCCGAGCGCACCCTGGGCGGCGGATAGAAGGCGGAGGGCGCCACTGAAAAGAGCATCCGGGGCGTGCCGTAGAACTGCACACTGAGGCCGAGGAGGCTCATGCGGCCGGGGCCCGCTACGATGCTCTCCGCTACCTCCCGTTGCACCATGACCACCAGTCGGCGCGGCGGGCTCGACGCCTCCAAGAAGTGACGGAGCACGGGTGCCGTGATGTAGTACGGGAGATTGCCGACCACCACATAGGGAGGACGGGCGGCGCCCTCCTGGAGCAGCTCTTCGGGCGTCAGCGCCAGGATGTCGGCGCACACGACGTGAACGTTGTGAAAGCGACGCAGATGGCGGCGCAGGTAGGAGCAGAGCTCCTCGTCGATCTCCACGGCCAGCACTTTCGAGGCGCGCTGCGCCAGCTCGGCCGTCAGCGACCCCAGGCCGGCACCTACCTCGACCACGGTCTCTCCAGGGGCGAGGAGTGCCGCCTCGGCGATGCCGGCCAGCATGCGGCGGTCCGTCAGGAAGTGCTGCCCCAGGCTCTTACGGGCTGGAACCCCTGCCTCTCTCAGCTCCAGAGGGGGCGCGGGCCGCACGCGACGGCGGGAAGCGAGTCGCGCTCGCTCTTGGGCAGCGACGCGTTTGCCCCTGAGACTTGGGGTTCGCCGGCTCGCTAGGCCTGTGCTCCCGGGGTTAGGGGTTGAGGATGTAGATATCGAGGCAGCGTGTATTGCCCCAGTCGCCGACAACGCTGTCGGGGTAACCGAGATCGATGATTGTGCCGACGATGGCGCCTCCGGTATCAGCCGCCACACCGAATCCATAGCCCGGGATGTACATGTGTGTGCCCAATGGTATCACGCTGGGATCGACGGCCACAATGCCCTTGGTGAGGGGCACGCCCGTGGCGGTCACGCCGTAGCCGGGGCTGCCGGGGGCGACGCCGGAGCTCGCTGCATTGTACCAGGTGGCGCAGACGTTCATCACGCTCGCCACATCGAGGCCGTCGGGCACGCCGCCCGCGGCTCTGTACTCCACGCTCGGTCCGTGGTAGACGATCGTATCCTGGGGAGCCGGGTCGTACCATTCACTCTCGAGCTCGCGGCCTACCTCTACCCCGTTCTCGTAGTGGATCACGTACTGCCGGTAGAGCGTGCCGTCCCAACCCTCCACGCGGCGTACCTGGCCCGCTGGGAGGCCGTAGCCCACATCGGAGACGGTGTCGTGGTATACCGTTTCGCTCTCCAGGTACCGCTCCTCGCTCAGCGCCAGCACGCTCACCTCCATGCCGTCGGACACCGGCGCGTCTTGCGACGGCTCCACCTCGTCTGTGGACGAGATGCTTACCCCTGCCTCCGAGAGGGCCTCCCCGACAGTCTTCGCCTGCGTGTAGATCACGGTGTCGAAGTCTGGCAGAGAGAGATCGATGCGCTGGGCATGCTGGACGCTTACCTCCAGTCCCGACGCGAGAGGGGAACCAGCGCTGGGGTCGACGAGATCGCCCGGGCCCACGCTGATGCCGCGCTGGCGGAGGGCAAGACCGACCGTCGGCTCGCTCGAGGCCAGCTCGCTAGTCACGCCGTCCTCGACGACGGTGAAAGGTACGGCACGTCTGATGGCTATGCTGGCGGTTTCGTCGTCGTCGCCCATGATGCCGGGCGGGAGGCTCAGTCTGAGCAACCGAGACGCCACCAGGCGGGGCGATGAGCCGATGGGGTCCATGATGGACGCGGGAAGGCCGTTGCGCGTAATAGTGTCGAAGGGCCCCAGGACGGTGCCCGCCTCGGCCAGGACGCCGCCTATCGTTTGAGCGCGGGTGCGCCAGGTCAGCGTCTGACCGTCCACGTCCAGCGCGACAGGCACTGCGCGCTCCACGGCCAGCACGGTCTCGCCCGACACCCGTCCCTCCTGGACGGCGTCGCCAGGCGATAGTCCAACCTGGGCCTGCTCGAGGACGGCAAGCGCGCCTTGCTGGCGGCTCAGAACCGTCTTCTCAGTGCCGTCTACCTCTACGCGGACCCGGTGGACGGGCAGGATTAGGAATGCGAGGAGAGCTATGAAGCCGAGCGCCACAAGTACGGCGACGTGGAAGCGGATATGAGGATCTCGAAAAAGTGCTTCAATTGCTCTGACCGGAAACCGCCGCGGCGCTCTCGAACGCTCCCGCACACCTTCCGGCGAATACGGCAACAAGCCTCCTTCCCGGCGGGACTATCCCTACGGTGGGTCGACACTCAAATGCGGCCGTGCACCCGCTTTCGATCTGACGTCCAGGCTTGGCGGAACCAGCCAGCTCCGGCTCGGTGCTCCCGCGGCGCCCGAAAGCAACTACTTACCGCTGCTTCCTCCCGGATCTGACGGGGTTCGTAGCGTTTCGCCGCGCGGGGCCAAGCCTTCAACGCCGCTTGGCGACGCCAGTCCCCAGGTGCCTAGACCTCGAGCTGGGGATTCGACCCCGCTATAGCGGATTGCGGGTTCAGGGCACCGCTAGCTCCCCGTCTAGCACGACCGCGCGCCATACTATACATATGGGTGTGCGTATGTCAAGTGCTAACCGTACCATCTGGAGGCGGCTGAAGCGACGTTCGCCTCCTTGACGCGCCGTTGGGCCTGGAGGTCATGAGTCGGCCTACCCGCCGCACTGGCCGCTTCCTTGATGACTCCGGGGCGCTGATGTAGAATGGGGCACGGTCCCTGCGAAAGCGCTCTCAACACGAGTGCGACTCACCCTAGGAGGCCCCGCCCGCCAATGGCCGACCCTGGACGGGTTCGAAAGGCTGTGGTGCTCGCCGCCGGCTACGGCACGCGGCTATTGCCAGCAACCAAAGCACAACCCAAAGAGGCGCTCCCCCTCGTCGACAAGCCGATCATCCAGTACAGCGTCGAGGAAGCGGTCGCTTCCGGGCTGAGGCAGGTCATAATCGTCACCGCCGCAGGGAAGCGCGCCGTCGAAGACCACTTCGATCGCTCCCTCGAACTGGAGCATGCACTGGAGGTGAAGGGCGAACAGGGGCTCCTCAACGAGATCCGGAGGGTCTCCGACCTGGCGGATATCGTCTACGTACGCCAGAAGGAGCAACGGGGCGTCGGCGATGCCGTACTCACTGCCCGAGACGTCGTCGGCGAGGAGCCCTTCGTTCTCTTCTTCCCGGATGATGTCATCCTTTCCGAGGTGCCGGTAGCCAGGCAGATGATCGACGTGTTCGAGCGGTACGGGGGCTGTGTGGTGGCAGTGGAACGAGTTCCCCGGGAAGAGACTGCGAGCTACGGCGTCGTTGAGGTGGCGCCGGTGGAGGGCGCGGCCGGCGAGTCGGGGCGTGCGTTTGTCGTTCGGGGAATGGTGGAGAAGCCGAAGCCGGAGGACGCGCCTTCAGACCTCGGCATCGTCGGGCGGTACGTGCTCACGCCCGATATCTTTCCGGCCCTGGCCAGGACTGCGCCGGGGACGAACAAGGAGATTCAGCTCACGGACGGTCTGGCGCTGCTGCTGGGCCATCAGCCCATCCACGCCTACCTATTCGAGGGTGACCGCTTCGACACGGGCCGGCCGCTGGGGCTCCTCCAGGCGTCGGTGGAGCTGGCCCTGCGACGGGAGGACATCGGCCCCGCATTCCGGCGCTTCCTGCGCCGCCTCGACCTCGGCCCGGAGTAGCCTTTGCCACGGATGCGGACAGGAGAGATGCGAGTACTGGTCATCGGCTTCCCCCTGCCGGACCCCCTCATCGACAACTACAGCTTCGTCAGCGCACCCTCCTTCTTCGACTACGACGCCCTGGTGGTTGACCCGTCGAGCGTCTCGCAGGTCATCGAGGAGGTGGTCGAGGGCACGGCGGAGCGCGCGACCCACTTCAACGAGCCCGTCGTGAACGGGCCCACCTCTCCCCTGGCCGTCGGCCTCGCGGACCTGCTGCGCCGCCGACAGGACGAGACCGCCCGCCTTCTCGCGCGGGGCGGGCTCGTGGTCTGCTTCGCCTACCCGGACGTTCCCCATCCGGGCGTCGTTGGGTTCAACGGCTGCCACCGCTACTACTGGCTGCCCGCTCCTCAGGGTCTCGACTACGGCCCCGGCCTGCTGGCGCCCGCCGGCGGCAGCGAAGTGCTGCCCACCGAGAGCGACCATCCCTTCGCGCCCTATATCGACTCTTTCCGGGCAAAGCTCGCCTATCGGGCCCACTTCGTCGAGACGGCCAAAGGCTTCCCGACATTCGGGCGCGTCTTCGCGCGGAGCGTCGGCGGCGCCGCTGTCGGCGTGGAGCTGCGCCTTGGCGGCGGGCCTGCCCGTCAGGCAGGCGAGCCTGACCGCCAGGCCGGCGGACGGGTTGTCTTCCTGCCACCGATACGCTCGCCGGGCAGGGGCAGCGAGCGCTACCTCGTCGCCCGCACGATGCTCGATTGCATTCGCCGCGCCCTGGACGCGCAGTCGGAGGAGCCCGCCCCGGCCTGGCTCGCCGCCTTTCCCCTCCCCGGCCTGGCGGAGCTGGAGGCCGCCGAGAGCGACGCAGGGGAGCGCCTCTCGCGGGCCGAGGAGGAGCTGGCCGCCGCCCGCAGCCGCCGGCAGGAGGTCGACCGCTATCGGCGGCTCCTCTGGCAAGAGGGAAAGTACGGGCTCGAGTCGGCCGTGCGGGACGCGCTACGACTCCTGGGCTTCGCCGTCAGCGAGGACCTGGACCGGCCCGCCGAAGTGTCCTTCGAGGGGCAGTCGGTGCTTCTGGAGGTGGAGGGCGCACGGGAGGCGGTGGGCATGGAGCCCCACTATCGATTGCGCAAGCGCTGGGAAGAGGTGCTGGCCCGCACGGGCGAGGCGCCGAGGGGCCTCGTGGTCGTGAACGGCCACCGGCTGAGAGCGCCCGGGGAGCGCCCCACCCAGTTCATCGACGCACTGCGCGTCGCCGCTGAGAGCATGCGCTACGGCGTCCTCACGTCGGACCGGCTGTTCGAGGCAGTGCAGAAGGCGTTGGAGGGCGACGACGCGGCCGTCGCGGCGTTCAGGGCGCGGCTTCTCGCCGCCGAGGGCGAGGTCGCCCTCGACGAGCCGTCGGCATCGCCCGTGGAGGCCGGCGGTGCCCGTAGACGAGGAGGTCAGAAGCAGTGACCAGACCGGCCGGCAACGACTGGGCCCTCATCCTCGGCGCTTCCAGCGGCTTCGGCGCCGCCACGTCGGTCGAGCTGGCCCGCAGCGGCATGAACGTATTCGGGGTGCACCTGGACCTGCGGTCGACGCTGCCCAACGCGCTGCGCGTCGTCGATGAGATAGAGTCGTGCGGCAGGCAGGCTGTCTTTTTCAACGTCAACGCCGCCGACGCCGGGAAGCGGGCCGCCACCCTGGAGGCGATCCAGCAGAAGCTGAAGGCGGAGGGCGATTCGGCCTACGTGCGGGTGTTCTTGCACTCGCTGGCCTTCGGCAACCTTCTGCCCTTCATAGCCGATTCACCCAAGGAGGCGGTGAGCCTGCGCCAGCTTGAGATGACGCTGGACGTCATGGCGAACTCCCTCGTCTACTGGGTGCAGGACCTGGTACGGGCGAAGCTGATGCGAGCCGGCAGCCGGGTCTTCGCCATGACCAGCGCCGGTGCCACCCGCGTCATCAGTCACTACGGCCCCGTATCGGCGGCGAAGTCGGCGCTGGAGTCGCACGTCCGTCAGCTCGCCTACGAGCTCGCGCCCGCCGGGATCACCGTGAACGCCATCCGCGCCGGCGTCACCGACACACCCGCCCTGCGTCGCATCGCCGGCGGCCTGGAGCTGTACGAAAGGGCGCGGGAACGCAACCCCAGCGGCCGCGCCACGACGCCAGAGGACGTGGCGAAGGCCATCGCCGCGCTGTCCGACGAGCGCCTGCAATGGATGACGGGCAACGTCATCGGCGTCGACGGCGGCGAAGACCTCACGGCGTAGCGCATGCGACGTCCCAAGGCGTGGATGGCCTGGAGCAGCGGCAAGGACAGCGCCTGGGCCCTTCATGCGGTGCGGCAGTCTCGTGAGGTCGAGGTCGTTGGGCTGCTTACGACGATCACCGAATCGTTCGGTCGCGCCTCGATGCACGGCGTTCGCCAGTCGCTCGTCGAGGCCCAGGCCGAGGCCTTGGGGCTTCCCCTCCACCGCGTCCACATATCGTCGCCCTGCCCGAACGAAGCGTACGACGCCGCAATGCGGGCGGCGCTCAAGCCGGCGAGCGCGGAGGGAGTGACGCAGGTCGTCTTCGGCGACATCGCTCTCCACGACGTCCGCGCCTACCGCGAGGAGCGCCTGCGGGAGGTGGGCATGGAGGCGCGCTTTCCCCTCTGGATGCGTGAGACAGCGTCCCTCGCCCGCGAGATGGTCGGCGGCGGCCTCCGCGCTTATGTCACCTGCATCGACCCGCAGAAGCTGCCGCGCGAGATGGCTGGCCGCGCCTACGACGAGTCGCTGCTGGCGTCGCTGCCGGAGTCCGTCGACCCCTGCGGCGAGAACGGCGAGTTCCACACGTTCGTCTGGGACGGCCCGATGTTCGCCGGGCCTATCGACGTGCGCGTCGGCGAGACCGTCGAGCGCGACGGCTTCGTGTTCACCGACCTCCTGCCGGGACGCTAGCGCCGCCGCCGCCCTTGCGTAGGGACACGGCGTCGACAACAAGCAGGGCGTTTGGTGTACACTGTTGGGAGGGCGCTGCAAGCCCCAGGGGGTCATGATGAGGATACCGTTTGTCCCTGTGCGCCGAGCGTGGTTGCCCGTCGCCATGGTCGCGCTGGCGCTTGTAGCTTGGGGAGCGGCGGGTTGCGGCGGCGGCGGCACCTCGGAGCCGGAGCAAAGCACGCCGACGGAGCCAGCGCAAAGCACACCAGCGAAGCTACCGCAAGACACGCTGGCGGGGAAGGTGCAGGCGGCGATGGACCAGATTGACTACCATCTGCACATGGCCGGGCCGTTCGGCGACGGCACGACGGCGAGCCTGGACGTTGACCACGTGGCGCCGGATCGCTGGCTGGTCAGACAGCAGGGCAACTGTGACAGCACCCCGGACGAGCAGATGATCATCGGACAGATGACGTATTGGCATCTCTGCGATGAGCAGGAATGGCATGTCTACTCTCTCAGTCCCGACGAGAGCCTGGCGATGACGGAGATCTTCTACTGGCCGTGGATCTACCTCAGCGCCGTGCTCGACCCCCATACAGAGACCGAGACGCAGCCCGACGGGACTCAAGTGATTGCGCTGACCGGCGATGTCGATTGCGAGACGCTGCTGGGGATCCTGATCCAAGAGGGCTACCAGACCGGTGGGACTGAGTGCCCTCCTGACATATCGATCACGATGAACGCGCGGATCAGAGCTGAGGACTCCGTACTGGTCGAAGCCGAGCTGTCACCGGGTGAGGGGAGCGTCACGTATAGCTACTCCGACTTCGGCCAGGTGTCGCCCATCGTCGTGCCCAGCCCATTGGCGCCGACGCCCACTCCATCGTCCGGGTCGCTCCCCACTCCTGCCGCCCCGCCTGCGACGCCCCAGGTCGCCCCCTGATGACGCGTCGAAGGCCATTGTCGCCCTCTCCGACGAGCGCCTGAACTGGATGACGGGCAACGGCATCGGCGTGGAAAGGGGGCCAGGACATCATTGGCTAGGCGCCCTGCCATCGAGAGCGCATTAGAACGGCTTCTCGCAGTAGGTCCTGACTATGTCAAGCTGCTGCCAGGGGTCGTGGACGGGTTCACGCGGCTCAGAATGCACTTCGACGCCCAACGCACTTTCGGTGACCGTGCGGAACCGCGCCAGAAAGAGACAGAGTCCTTTGAGCACGGCCAGGTACACACTCCTCGGCGACAGTTCGTCCAAGCCGTGACGGTTGAGAACATCCCCGAGATCGTTGGGGTGCGCCTTGCACCGCCGTAACTCGTTGATGACCATCAGGACTTGCGCCTCACCTTCTTGACCATCCGCGCGGAAGCGCCGGAAAAGTAACCGGGTGAACCCTATCGACCTCATCTGCTGGTAATCGTTCGCCGGTACTCCGGGATCCCTGATATCGAGCCCCGACTTGATGCCAGAGATATCACCCTCGGGGATCACCGCCTTGTTCAACTCGAGCATAAGATCGGTCAGCTTCCCGAAGTCAGCGCCAGCAGGCCCGAGTATGTCGGGAATATCCGCCTCCTCGGGGTCCAAAAGAAGCGCCTTGCCAAATCGATTCCGCCAGGGCGCGTTTACCTCCTTCAGCGCCTCAGACAACGTCCACCCAAGTGGTCGCGTGTCGGTCCACTCTCCATAGAACTGGTTGCGTATGAACTCGTAACTGGGCTTTGCCTTCTGGGGTTCGGAGTACGCGGAAAGATGGCGTTGTTTCTCCGTATCTAGCTTCGCCACGGATCCAAACAAGGACTGAAACTGCGCGTCGCTGTTTATGCAACCGTCGAGGTGTGTCCCGTCTGCGTACCTGAGGCCACAAGTCGTCAGGGAGTACCACTCCAGCCGGTTGGCGGCGAGCGTGGTGAAACTCCTAATAAGGTCTCCCCTGAATGAGAGGATGTCAAAGTAGCGCTCTCTATCAGGGCCGAAAGTGGATGTCTCCCCGTCCGCTAGCACGAACGGTACACCATCCTTGAACTCACGTGGGGGCGACGCATCCCATCGTCGAGGCTTGGACGCAGGTGGAACCCAAAACGACTCCCATACTTGCGAGAGGTAAGTGTTCTGACCCGGTGTTACTCGTGACTTCTCGGCAACCCAGCACTGACGCCCATGCGTTGTTTGCCGCTCGAAAGGTCTGGGAAGCCCCAGCAGGTCAAACGGTGTCTCAAGCTCACACCGGCCGTAGCGAACGACGACAAGACCACACTTCCGGGCGGCGAGGTAATCGACTAGGTCACTGTGCCGGAGAGCCAAGAACTCGTCGTGGGGCTCCCAACCTCTCGTACCATCGCCGGATTTGATCACCACATCTCCGGTATAGGGATTGATCCACTCTCGGTCCTGCCTGTGTAGCTGAAGATACACCACGAGTTTGTCTGTCGGCTCGTAGTAGGAGAGGCCGAGGCCCTCAAAGAACCGATCACGCACGATGATCTCGAGTGAGACTTCGTCTTCCGTGAACTGCTCTGCCGTCTCGTAATTGCCATCGCTGTTGAAGTATCCACGCCCAGCACCCGGGAACTCGCCAAATCTAAACTTGCCCTTGCACTTCTCCTGATACTCGAGAGGAACGAGGTAGGAACTAACCCCCACAAATTGCTCAAAGCGCCCTGGCAGATCTCTTAGGGTGTCCTTTGCCAAATACGATCGCGCCAGGTAGATGTACGGGTCGTACTCTGGCCTATAATCGACCAGAGCCTCCAACAGCAAAAGCTTCTTGATCTCCGTCGACACGCGAAACCGCTGACCTGGCATCGGTGACCCCCAGTCCTACCGCTTGGGCTCTAGCGCCGCAGGCCCCGCTCGTACTCGTGGCGGATGGTGACGGCCTGGGCCCACACGTAGGGGCGATTTGGGCGATCGCTCCTACTTCTCCAGCTTGAGGACGGCGGTGAACGCCTCCTGCGGTATCTCGACGTTCCCCACCCGCTTCATCCGCTTCTTGCCCGCCGCCTGCTTCTCCAGCAGCTTCCGCTTGCGCGTCACGTCGCCGCCGTAGCACTTCGCCGTCACGTTCTTCCGCAGCGCCCGCACCGTCTCGCGCGCGATGACGCGCTCGCCCACCGCCGCCTGCACCGCCACGTCGAAGAGCTGTCGCGGGATGAGGCGGCGCAGCTTCTGCACCAGCTCGCGGCCCTGGGCGTACGCTTTGTCGGCGTGCGTGATGAGCGAGAGGGCGTCGACCGACTGGTAGTTCACCAGGATGTCGAGCTTCACCAGCTTCGCGGCCGCGTGGTGGGAGAAGGCGTAGTCCATGCTGGCGAAGCCCTGGCTGCGCGCCTTGAGCTGGTCGTAGAAGTCGACCAGCATCTCCGACAGTGGCAGCCGGTACTCGAGCAGCACCCGCGCCTCCCTCTCCTGGCCCGCCCCCGGGCCCTGCCCCGGCGCTGCACCGGCTTTCGCCTGCAGGTACTCCATCTTCTTGAAGTCGCCGCGCCGGCCTGTCGCCAGCTCCATGATCGTCCCTATGTAGCGCTCCGGAACGATGATCGAGACGTTCATCCAGGGCTCGCGGATCTCCAGCGTCTCCTGGGGCGTCGGCAGGGCGGCGGGGTTGTCGACGAAGATCTCCGTGCCGTCGCTCTTCTGCACCAGGTACTCGACGCTGGGGGCTGTCGTGAGGAGGGTGAGGCCGTACTCGCGCTCCAGGCGCTGCTGCACGATCTCCATGTGGAGCAGCCCCAGGAAGCCGCAGCGAAAGCCGAAGCCGAGGGCGGCGCTCGACTCCGCCTGGTAGACGAGGGAGGCGTCGTTCAGTCGCAGCTTGTCGAGGGCGTCGCGCAGGAGGCCGTAGTCGTTCGCCTGGGCGGGGTAGAGGCCGGCGAAGACCATCGGCTTGGGCGGCCGGTAGCCCGGCAGGGGCGCGGTGGCGGGTCGGGCGTCGTCCGTGAGGGTGTCGCCCACGCGGCACTCGGTCACGTTCTTGAGGCCCGTCGCCACGTAGCCCACCTCGCCCGTCGATAGCCCCCCGACCGGCGACATCAGCGGCCGGAAGACGCCTACCTCCAGCGCCTCGACGGGCCTGCCCGTCGACATGAGGCGCAGGGGCCGTGTGCGCGGGAGCGAGCCGTCGACCACCCGCACGTAGGCCACGACGCCCTTGTAGGGGTCGTACTTGGAGTCGAAGATGAGGGCGCGCAGGGGCGCGACGGCGTCGCCCGCCGGCGGCCCGAGGCGGCCCACTATCGCCTCCAGCACCTCGGCGGTGCCGGTCCCCTCCTTGGCGGAAGTGAAGATCATCTCGTCGCGATCGAAGCCGAGGGCCTGCACCAGCTCGTCGGCGACCTGCTCCGGCTGGGCGTTGGGCAGGTCGATCTTGTTGATCACGGGGATGAGCGTGAGGTCGTGTTCGAGTGCGGCGTAGACGTTGGCCAGCGTCTGCGCCTGGATGCCCTGGGTGGCGTCGACGACGAGGAGGGCGCCCTCGCAGGCGGCCAGCGCCCGCGACACCTCGTAGGAGAAGTCGACGTGACCCGGCGTATCGATGAGGTTGAGCTCGTACTCCTGGCCGTCGGCGGCGCGATAGGTCATGCGCACGGCCTTCGCCTTGATCGTGACGCCCTTCTCGCGCTCCAGGTCCATCGTGTCGAGCACCTGCTCCGCCATCTCGCGCGGCCCGATGGTGCCTGTCATCTCGAGGAGGCGGTCGGCCAGCGTCGACTTGCCGTGGTCGATGTGAGCGATGATACAGAAGTTGCGGATGAAGCTCTGGTTCATCAGGCCGGTGGCCCCGCTGGGCGATGACCCGCCTGAGGCGGGCAGGTTCCGAAGTCGCGGATGAAACTCTGGTTCATCAGGCCGGTGGCCCCGCTGGGCGATGACCCGCCTGAGGCGGGCAGGTTCCGAAGTTGCGGATGAAGCTCTGGTCCATCAGGTCGGTAGCCCCGCTGGGCGATGACCCGCCTGAGGCGGGCAGGTTCCGAAGTTGCGGACGAAGCTCTGGTCCATCAGGTCGGTAGCCCCGCTGGGCGATGACCCGCTAGAGGCGGGCAAGTTCCGAAGTTGCGGATGAAGCTCTGGTCCATCAGGCCGGTGGCCCCGCTGGGCGATGACCCGCCTGAGGCGGGCAAGTTCCGAAGTTGCGGATGAAGCTCTGGTCCATCAGGTCGG
>CAZMGB010000016.1:0-52202 GCA_964565775.1 uncultured Dehalococcoidia bacterium | reverse complement strand
GTTCCGAAGTTGCGGATGAAGCTCTGGTCCATCAGGTCGGTGGCCCCGCTGGGCGATGACCCGCCAGAGGCGGGCAGGTTCCGAAGTTGCCGATGCGGGCATGGTCCATCTCGGTTCGATGGTAGCAGGCGGGCATTGGGTGCACAACAAGACGGCGGACAGCGTCTGGTCGAGCGCGGCCTGCCTATCAAAGCCGGTCGTAACCTCTGTGGGCGTCATGCAATCACGCGGGCAGCGAAATAGGGGAGTAGCCCAATAGCACTACTTGAAGCTACCTAGGCATGATCCTTGATGAGATGGCTACTCAGCTCGAAGCGGGCCATCCGCCCGGATACGTTCAGAGCGAGGCGACTACGCCCCTCTGGCGGCGCTGGGCGCTTGCCGGCTCCACAATCGTCCGTGTCGATACGCGACTACTGCCGTGGGCTCTGGTCCCTACCCTCACGTTCGTCGCCCTCATGTGGGTGACTGTCGTTTGGCTCGCGCTCGACCGCGCGCCGCTGTTCTACGACCCTGTGGACCACATCTCCTTGTCCGTGGGCTTCGTGAACGACCCTATCGAGTATTTGACGCGCGAGCAGCAGTGGTGGCCGCCGCTCGTGCACGTCCTGCTGGGCGCCACTCTTCTGCTCAGCGGCTACCAGCTCGACACGACCGTAGCGATAGTCAACCTCGCCTTCTTCGCCGTGCTCATTGCGGCCACGTTCGCGATCGGCACGGAACTTTGGTCCCCGCGTGTCGGTGCCACCGCCGCCGCGCTTCTCGCCCTCTACCCGGCCACCTTCGTCCATCTCCGATTCCCGATGCTGGCCTTGCCCCTCACGGCGATGGTTGCCATCTCCCTCTTTGCGCTTATCAAGAGCCGCTCGTTCCAGGACCGGCGCTGGTCTGTAGCCTTCGGAGTCCTGGCAGGGCTTGGGGCGCTCACGAAGCAGACCTACGTTTTCGCCCTGACTCTCCCCGTGCTCTACGCTGTGTTCACTGCGCCCCGGAGCAAGTGGACGCTTGCCAACCTCGCCCTTGCTGGGCTTCCGGCGGCGCTAATCGCCTTGCCCTGGTACGCGCCGCGGCTGGGCTGGTTCCTGGGCCCGTGGTCCGACGACCAGGCTCTGGCTGCCAAGACAGAGGGCGACCCCGGGACGTTGAGTCCATCTGGACTGCTCTATTACCTGATCGGAACCTGGCACCAGACGTCTCTCGTTTTCGCTTTGCTTTGGGTGCTCACGCTGCCGCTCTTCCTGCGGAGCGAGCGGAGAACCCTCATCATCATCTGGTGGGCGGGCATCGTCGGAATAGCGACGCTGCTCGTCAACAAGGACCTTCGCTATCTCATGTCGGCGCTACCTGCCATCGCCCTCATGACCGCGGCCGGGCTGTGGCGGTTGCCGCGGTCCGGCGCCGTCCTCGCGGCAGTGGCGGCATTCGGCGTGCTGCAGTTGTGGGCCGTCTCGTTCGGGGTCGGTTGGCTGCCAGAGGGCGCGGGAGTGTGGAACAGAGTGGAGCTTGGCGAGCGGCTCCAGCCTTTCACCCAGAACTACATGCTGGTGTCAGCCGACAGGTCGCAACCTGATCCATCCGGTTGGGGAGCCGGAGATAGCCTGGGAGATCTCCAGGGCTATGTGGGAGTCGTCGGTGACAAGATCATCTACGACGCCGCGAGACTACCGCACCTCCTGCGTGCACAGAAGGTCGGGCACACGTCAACGGCCGTAGTCCAGGCGTCCTGCGAAGACCCCTCAGAATTGAGGTACTTCGATCTCGTTGTTGTGCAGGTCGGGGGGCAGGGCTCACCAGTGGAGTCGGGTGAGTATGACCGCTGCGTCGAGGGCATGCAGGAGATTAGCCGGATTCCCATATCCACACACAACCTCCTGAAGGGCATCTCCTACCTCGCCGTCTTTCGCCCCGTCGCAGTGCAGTGAGTGATGTGGAGGTTCTCCCCCCTTTCGGAGGGACCCTCCAGCTTCCAGCCTTCCGCTTCCAGGCCCCCGGCGTGGCGGACGCGGGCGTAGGCCCCCGCTCGAAGCTCGCCCTCCTCTGGGCTTGGAGAGACTATCTCGACCGGGTATCCCACGACGCGTTAGACTGAACGGTATGCAACGGCTTCCGTGTCTATGATGGGACTGAACGAGATCAGGCGCCGCAAGTTCCAGTTCGCGCTGATCACGCTGGTGGTCAGCCTCGTCGCCTATCTCGTCCTGATGATCAACGGCCTGGGCATCGGCCTGAACGAGCAGGCCGGGAGCGCGCTGCGAGGGCTGGACGCCGATGCCCTGGCCTATGCAGAGGACAGCGATCTGAGCGTCATTCGGTCGGAGCTGTCGGCTGAGACCATTAATGATATCAGCGAGCTCGATGGCGTGTCAGACTGGGCGCGGCTGGGATACGTCGGCGTCAACACACGCGACGGCCAGGGCGACATCACGACCGCCGCCCTCCTGGGCTACGAGCCCGGTTCCATCGCGGAGCCGCAGGTCGAACGCGGCAGTGCCCTCACAGACCAGGACAGACGCGGCCTGGTAGCCGACAAGGCGTTCCTGAAGTCGTCGGGCCTGTCCGTCGGCGATCATGTCACTATTCCCTCCCGGCTCAGCGACTACGACTTCACCATCGTCGGCGAAGTGAACGAGGGCTACTTCTTCTTCCAGCCGGTCGTGTACGTTCTTCTCGACTCCTGGCGGGAGGTGAAATACGGCGCCAGCGACCCCGACGTGCCCGTCGCCAGCATTCTCCTCCTGAAGGGCAAGGGTCTGGTCGGCAAGGGGACCGGAGCCTATGAGATCGTGTCCAAGGGAACGGCGTTCGCGAACATCGAGGGCGTGCGGGGGCAGCAGGCCACGGTGGATGCGCTCCGGGCGTTCGGCTACCTCATCGGCGCCCTTGTCATCGGTATCTTCTTCTACGTTCTGACGATGCAGAAGGTGGCGCAGATCGGGCTTCTCAAGGCCTTGGGCGCCAGCAATGCTTACGTATTCCGCCAGTTGCTCGCGCAGGTGCTGGCCGTGACCGTCATAGGCCTCGCCGTATCGGTGCCGCTCGCCTTCCTGACGGACAGGGCGCTGAACCAGCTCCCCGAGGCGGTACCCATCGCGTTCACGGGAGAGACGTTCATCGTCACGTCCGCGTTGCTTGTGGCTACGGGGATCGTCGGAGCCCTGCTCTCCGTTCGACAACTGGCTCGCGTCGATCCGATCATCGCACTCGGTCATCAGCAGTAAGATGAGCGCGACACTAAGGGTGACGGAGCTGAGCAAGACGTACGGCAGCGGTGGCCTAGCCGTGCACGCGGTGCGTGATGTGAGCTTCGAGACGCAGTCCGGGGAGTTCACCGCCATTGTCGGCCCTTCTGGTTCTGGCAAGACGACACTGCTTGCCATGATCGGCGGTCTGCTCACTCCGACGAACGGGAAGATCAGAGTCAACGATCGCGAGATTACCCGTCTCGCCGCCTCCGAGCGGGCACGCTACCGCCGCGACTCGGTGGGCTTCGTCTTCCAGGCGAACAACTTGATCCCTTTCCTCACGGCCCGGGAGAACCTGCTGATCATGAGCGAAATAGGCCCGGGAAACCGCCGGGAGGCCAACGAACGGGCCGACCGCCTCCTCGATGAGCTTGGGCTCACGTCCCGCGCCTACGCGCTCGCGACCGAACTGTCCGGCGGCGAACGTCAGCGCGTCGCCATCGGCCGTGCCCTCATGCGAGACCCCCTGCTCGTCCTCGTCGACGAGCCGACGGCCAATCTGGATTCGGAGCAGGGGGAGACCGTGGTGCGGTCTCTGATCGCGGAAGTAAGGGGCCGCGACAAGCTCGGCATCATGGTAACGCATGACATGAAGATAGCGGCCCTGGCCACTGCCCTTCTGGAGCTGCGGGACGGCCACGTGATCCGGATGGAACGTGGCCTGCCAGCGCCTCCTCCGCCGTAGGTGGTTTACGCTAGGATGAACCGTTGAGGTGCTCTCGTTCTGAGAATCGGCGGTTCAGTGAGGATGCGAGACATGGGAGCGACGGATTCACTCAGGGAGGAGCACGAGGTCATCGAGCGGATGCTGGCGGTGCTGGAGGCTGCGGGGGCTCGCGTTGCCGGGGGTGAGGAGGTTTCGCCTCAGGTCTTCCTGAGCGCGATCGATTTCGTCCGCAACTTCGCCGACGGCTGCCACCACCACAAGGAGGAGGAGGCGCTGTTCCCGGCGCTCGTAGCGCGTGGGATGCCGAAGGAAGGCGGCCCTGTGGGCGTGATGCTCATGGAGCATGACGAGGGGCGCCGCCTCATCCGCGAGCTGGATGCCGCTGTGGGCCGGCTGGCCGGGGGCGACCGAGAGGCCGCGGCCGACGTCGGCGAGGCGGTGCGTGAGTACGTCGCTCTGTTGCGAGGCCACATCGACAAGGAGAACGGCGTGCTCTTCCCGATGGCCGACCGCCTCCTTACGGCGGAGCAGCAGCAGGCGCTATCGGACTCCTTCGAGCGCATCGAGCGGGAGCAGGCCGGTCCGGAGGTGCACGCACGCTACCACCGGATCATCGAGGATCTGGAGCGACAGTTCCTGTAGGGGCAGCCGGGGCAGTCTCTGGCGTCGATGCCTAGACGCGGTGGCAGGCCACCCAGTGGTCCCGGGATAGCTCTCGCCATTCGGGGATGTCCCGGCGGCACTCGTCGATGGCGATGGGACAGCGCGTGTGGAAGACGCAGCCCGGAGGCGGTCTGAGGGGGCTGGGGACGTCGCCGGTGAGGATGATGCGCTCTCGCTGGGTCTCTACCCGCGGGTCCGGGATGGGCACCGCCGAAAGGAGCGCCTTCGTGTAGGGGTGGAGGGGGTTGGCGTAGAGCTCGTCGCGGTCGGTGAGCTCCATGAGTTTGCCGAGATACATCACCACCACCCGGTCGCTGATGTGGCGCACCACCGACAGGTCGTGGGCGATAAAGAGATACGTGAGGCCGAACTGCTCTTGCAGGTCCTCCAGCAGATTGATGATCTGCGCCTGGATGGAGACGTCCAGAGCCGAGACGGGCTCGTCGCAGACCATGAAGTCGGGCTCTACCGCCAGGGCGCGGGCGACACCGATGCGCTGCCGCTGGCCGCCGCTGAACTCGTGGGGGTAACGGTTGGCGTAGTAGGGGTTGAGCCCCACGATGCGCATCAACTCGGCGACGCGCTCCTTGCGGCCCTTACCGCGGGCCAGGCCGTGAATCGCCAGGGGCTCGCCGATGATCGCCCCTACTGACATGCGGGGGTTGAGGGACGCGTAGGGGTCCTGAAAGATCATCTGCATCTTCCGCCGGTAAGACCGCAGCTCGCCCCCCTTCACCTTCACCAGGTCGCGGCCGTCGAAAAGCACCTCACCTGCGGTAGGTCGGTAGAGCTGTAGGATGCAGCGGCCGGTGGTCGACTTGCCGCAGCCGCTCTCCCCGACCAGGCCGAGCGTCTCGCCCCGCCGGATCTGGAAGCTGATGCCGTCGACCGCTTTCACGTCCGCTATCTTGCGCTGGAAGATGATGCCCGCCGTCACCGGGAAGTGCATCTCAAGGTCGCGGATGTCGACCAGGAAGTCGTCCCGGGCAGAGGTCGTGGATGCGGTGGTCGGAGTCTGGCTAGCCACGGACGGTGGGCTCCCCCTGCGTGACGTCCACCCAGCAGGCGGCGTAGTGTTTGGTGTCGGCCAGTGCGAGGGCTGGCTCCTCCTGGTGGCACTTATCGAGACGGTAGGTGCAGCGGGGATAGAACGGACAACCGGGAAGGATCTGAATCAGGTCAGGAGGGAAACCTTCAATCGGCACCAGCTTGTCCTTCTTGGCCTCGTCCAGGCGCGGCACCGACTTCAACAACCCGAGGGTGTAGGGGTGCCTGGGACTGCCGTACAGCTCGCGGGCGCTGGCGGACTCGACTATCTTCCCCGCGTACATCACGTTCACGCGGTCGGCGTAGCGGGCTACCACACCCAGGTTGTGCGTGATGATTATTACGGCCGTCCCGAACTCTTTGCTGAGCCGCGCCAGGATCTCGAGAATCTGCGCCTGTATTGTGACATCGAGGGCGGTCGTGGGCTCGTCGGCCAGCAGCAGCTTCGGGTTGCAGGAGAGCGCCATGGCGATCATGACGCGCTGGCGCATCCCTCCTGAGAACTGGTGAGGGTAGTCGTTCAGGCGTGTCGCGGCCTCGGGGATGCCGACCATTTCCAGCAGTTGGACGGCGCGGTCGGTCGCGGCGCCGTGATGCAGCTTCAGGTGTAGCTCGATGGCCTCCGTGAGCTGCCGGCCGATCGTGAGCACCGGATTCAGCGACGTCATCGGCTCTTGGAAGATCATGGCGATGCGGTTGCCGCGGATGTGACGGATCTCCTCCTCATTTACCTTGAGGATGTCTTCGCCCTCGAACTGCACCTCCCCTCCCACGATCCTGCCGGGTGGGTTGGGGATGAGCCTGAGAATAGAGAGAGCGCTTACGGTCTTGCCGCAGCCGCTCTCGCCCACCAGCCCCATGGTCTCCCCTTCCTGGAGGTCGTAGCTTATCCCGTCCACGGCCCGCACCACGCCGTCGTCGGTGAAGAAATGGGTCGTGAGGTTTCTGACCTCCAACAGGGTAGCCATCGGTTCTCCTCAGCCCGACGGGCCTAGCGTTCCCATGCTGGACACGTCTCGAACACAGTGGTGGAGTAACACGGGTCTGCCAGCGGAGCCCACAGGCAGGGCTCCACTACGTTTATCGACAGGCGTAGGGCCAGGGTTGCGCCGCTGGTGGGGAAGGGGAGACTCGAACTCCCACGCCTTGCGGCACATGATCCTAAGTCATGCTCGTCTGCCAGTTCCGACACTTCCCCCTGTTTGAAGGTTAGAAGTGGGAAGTCAGAAGTTGGATGCTGCTGCCCTCCCTTGACCCGCCGTGACTCGTAATCCAGAGCTTAGAGCAGGCTCTCTAACCTCCAACTTCCAACGTCAGACTTCCAAGAGTGGTGAGCCGCCCAGGACTCGAACCTGGAACCAGCTGATTAAGAGTCAGCTGCTCTACCAATTGAGCTAGCGGCCCTTGTTCCTTAGCCCCATTATACGCCTTCGGCGGAGCGGCAACAGGCCAAGAACGCTGGCGGCCGGCCGTCTTCAGGCAACGCGCGGGCAACCGACACACGGCTGCTGGCCTCGGCGACTGCGGGGCCCACTCCGAGTCGGTTCCCCCTCGCTTCTGGGGAGCGACACTAGCACACGCAATATCCGGCGTCAAGGGCTTGCCAATCGACCGACCGGGCTGGCCTGCTGCCTGAGGCGTCGGCGATGAGAGCCGAAGCTACCTGACGTGTCGTCGAGGGCCGCCGTCGACCGGGGCCGCGTTGACGACACTCCCCTGATCTGCTAACATCCCTACACGCGGGTGGTTAGCTCAGGTTCCGCCGAAGGCGGACCCGCCTCAGGCGGGGGCTAGAGCGCAAATTTGTGTTGGGTCTACGTCCTACGGAGCCTCAGGAACGGCAAACGCTACGTAGGTTTCACGCGAGGTTCGGTGGAAACCAGGCTCAGGCAGCACAACAGCGGGTCCAACCGCTGGACTCGGCAGAACCGCCCGTTTGTGTTGCTGGTGGCGGAAGAGTTTTCTGGCCGGAAGGAGGCGCAGGCCCGGGAGCGGTTCCTCAAGAGCGGAGCCGGACGCAAGCTTCTCGACCAGCTTATCATGGGTGGTTAGCTCAGGTGGCTAGAGCGCTGCGTTGACATCGCAGAGGTCACTGGTTCGAGTCCAGTACCGCCCACCATGAACCGGAAACCATGATCGAGGGGCTGGGCGCAAGCGGCCGGCCCCGCACGGTAACAGCGGCGACCAGGACGAGTAGCGACGGTAAGGGTCCAGAGAGGGGGAGCCCTGCTGCGAGGCAGCCGGGGCTGCAAGCTCCCCTACCGCACTGCCGCCGCGAAGACCACCTGCGAGCTGGGAGGTGAAAGCCCTGCGGGCGAGTAACCGGCCCCGGAGGCACCCGTTAGCGGCCGGAACGAGTCCCGATGGCGTTGCCGTCGGGAGAAGTCGGGTGGAACCACGAGAGCTGAGCCTCCCGTCCCGAGCGGACGGGAGGCTTTCGTTTTGCAGCGAAGATGGGAGGAGACCATGGCTGGCAAGAGCGCAATATCGAAGGAAGAGCGGCTGAAGCGCATGCGACACTCCGCATCCCACATCATGGCCGAGGCGGTGCTCTCCATGTTCCCGGACGCCAAGTTCGCCATCGGCCCGCCCATCGAGAACGGCTTCTACTATGACTTCGACCTGCCGCGCTCGCTCACGAACGACGATTTGGCCGTCATCGAGGAGCGGATGAACGAAAGCATCGCCGCTGACCGCCCCTTCGAGCACGAGGAGGTGCCGAAGGACGAGGCGCGCCGCCTCTTCGCCGGACAGCCCTACAAGCTGGAGCTCATCGACGGCATCGAGGATGAGAAGGTGAGCCTCTATCGCCACGGGCCCTTCCTCGACCTCTGCGAAGGCCCGCACGTGGCGCGCACCGGCGAGGTCAAGGCCTTCAAGCTCACGGGCCTCGCCGGCGCCTACTGGCGCGGCGACGAGCGGAACCCGATGCTTCAGCGCATCTACGGCGCCCTCTTCGAGACGCAGGAGGAGCTGCACGAGCACCTGCGACAACTGGAGGAGGCGCAGCGACGAGACCACCGACGCCTGGGCCGCGAGCTCGACCTGTTCAGCTTCCGCGAGGAGTTTGGCCCCGGTCTCGTCTACTGGCACCCCAAGGGGGGCCGCGTCCGCGCGATCATCGAGGACTTCTCGCGGCAGGAGCATTACAAGGCGGGCTACGAGATGGTCTACACGCCCCATATCGGCAAGGCGGTCCTGTGGGAGACCAGCGGGCACCTCGACTTCTTCAGCGAGAACATGTTCTCGCCTATCGACATCGAGGGACAGCAGTACTACCTGAAGCCGATGAACTGCCCGTTCCACATCCAGATCTACCGCTCGGCCCTGCGGAGCTATCGCGACCTGCCGATCCGGCTGGCCGAGTTCGGCTCGGTCTATCGCTACGAGCGCAGCGGCGTCCTCCACGGCCTCATGCGCGTCCGCGGCATGACCCAGGACGACGCCCACATCTTCTGCCGCCCCGATCAGGTGGAGGAGGAGATCTCGCGGGTGGTGGGCTTCACGCTGTTCATGCTGCGCACCTTCGGGTTCCACGACTATCAGGTGTACCTGGCGACGCGCCCGGAGAAGGCGGTGGGGGCCCTGGAGGACTGGCAGAAGGCCACCGACGCCCTGCGGCGGGCGGCGCAGCAGCACGGCCTTTCGTACGAGATCGACGAGGGGGGCGGCGCCTTCTACGGCCCGAAGATCGACATCTGGATCAGGGATGCCCTCGGCCGCTCCTGGCAGTGCAGCACCATACAGTTCGACTTCAACATGTCGGAACGCTTCGGGCTCACGTTCATCGGGGCGGACGGCCACGAACAGCGCCCCTACATGGTGCACCGCGCTCTCCTGGGCACGATGGAGCGCTTCATGGGCATTCTGGTGGAGCACTACGCCGGCGCCTTTCCCCTCTGGCTGGCGCCGGTTCAGGCTGTGGTCATCCCCATCTCCGACAGGCACAACGAGTACGCCCAGAAGGTCGCCGGCGACATGCGCGCCGAGGGCCTGCGGGTGGAGGTCGACGAGCGGGGCGAGCGCATGAACGCCAAGATCCGCGACGCCCAGCTTCAGAAGGTGCCCTACATGCTCGTCGTGGGCGACCGCGAGGCCGCGAGCGAGGCTGTGGCCGTGCGAACGCGCGGCGGCGAGGACCTGGGTGCGATGCCGCTCTTCCAGTGCGTCGACCGGTTGAAGGACGAGGTGACGGACCGCTCCTGAGCCCCGGCGCTCCGCTCTCCACCGGGCTTCCGAAGGTCGGCCTTATGGCGCTGGAGGAGTCGTCTTTGCACTGTCCGGGGTAGCACTTCGTAGCTGCAGGGCTTCAGCTCTGCCATAGAGCTATCCCAATGGCAGACCTGAAGGTCTGCAGCTACAGCTCTCCGCTAGGCTTCCGAAGGCCGGCCTTTGGGCTGGCACGTCGCCAAGCTCGTCGTGAGCTAAAACCACCGGCTCAGGCCTGGCTTTCGGGCATTAGTGCGCTTGTGGTGTAGGCTCATCGTCTTGACGACCATCGCGCCGGGGTTACCAAGTCCGCACGAGCATTGTGATTCTCCCCCTTCTGTGCTACAAAAGCCTTGAGGTCGAATCCGGCTGTGTTCAAGAAGCTGCTCATAGCGAATCGGGGCGAGATCGCCCTCCGCATCATCCGCGCCTGTCGTGAGATGGGCATCGCCTCCGTCGCCGTCTACTCGGACGTCGACCGCAACGCCCTCCACGTCCGCCAGGCCGATGAGGCGTACCTGCTCGGCGCGTCTCCTCCGCGTGAGAGCTACCTCGACATCGATAAGATCCTGGCGATAGCACGTCGCTGCGGCGCCGAGGCGATCCACCCGGGCTATGGCTTCCTCGCCGAGAACACCGCCTTCGCCGAGGCCTGCGGCAGGGACGGCATCGTCCTCGTCGGCCCGCCGCTCGAAGCGATGCGCCTCATGGGCGACAAGCTGGCGGCCCGTCGCACCGTGAAGGAGGCGGGAGTGCCGGTCGTGCCCGGCACCGAGGCGCTCGGGGGCAAGGACGAGGCCCAAGCGGCGGCGCGCGAAGTGGGGTATCCGGTCCTGATCAAAGCGGCGGCGGGCGGTGGTGGGAAGGGCATTCGCCTGGTGCGGAGCGCTGACGAGGTGGAGGCCGCTCTCAGGGTCAGCAGCAGCGAAGCCGTCGCCGCCTTCGGCGATGGCGCCGTCTACGTCGAGAAGTACATGGAGCCCGTGCGGCACGTGGAGGTGCAGGTGCTCGGCGACAGCAAGGGGCAGGTTATCGCCCTGGGCGAGCGCGAATGCTCGATCCAGCGCCGCCACCAGAAGCTTATCGAAGAGTCGCCCTCCACGGCTGTCGACGAAGGGCTGCGGCGGCGAATGTGCGAGGCCGCCGTCGCCGTTACCCGCGCCGCCGGCTACTACAGCGCCGGCACTGTCGAGTTCCTGCTGGATAGCGAAGGGCACTTCTACTTCCTGGAGATGAACACGCGCCTCCAGGTAGAGCACCCGGTCACTGAAATGGTGACGGGGGTCGACCTGGTGGCCGAGCAGATGCGCGTAGCCGCCGGCGAAACGCTGACCCTCCGCCAGGAGGAGGTCGAGCTCAGCGGCTGGGCGCTGGAGTGCCGCATAGCTGCGGAAGACGCGTTTAACGACTTCATGCCCTCCCTGGGCCGGGTCGACTACGTCAGTGAGCCCAGCGGCCCCGGAATACGCGTCGACAGCGCCCTCTACCCCGGCGTGGAGCTCCCCTACCACTACGATCCCATGGTGGCGAAGGTCATCGTCTGGGGTCGCACCCGCGACGAGGCGGTGCAGCGGATGCGTCGCGCCCTGGGGGAGTTCACCGTCGTCGGCGTCGAGACCAACATCCCCTTTCACCTACAGGTGCTGTCGGATGCGCGCTTCCTGGCGGGCGAGCTGAGCACGACTTTTCTCGAGGACTTCTCCATGTCCGCGCGCGCCCGCGATGGCGACGAAAGGGTGGCTCTCCTGGCCGCCGCGCTTCTCACCCACCTCAAGCGGCGGCGGGGGGCCGCCATGACGGGCGCCGCGTCTCCCGCCGACGCGAGCGCCTGGCGGGCGGCGGGCCGCGTCGCGTCTCTGCGCGGCGGCGTCACGAGAGGCAGAGGATGGCGAAGTATCGGGTGAAGCTGGCCGAAGAAGAGGTCGAGATCGAGGTCGAGGAGGAAGCCGAGGCCTACCGCGTCCGTCTCGACGGCGCCTGGCACCCGGTGAGTTTGGAGCAACTGGGCGACTCCGCCCACTACTCGCTCCTCCTGGACAACCGCCCTTACGAGTTCTTCGCGGAGGAAGACCCCCGCGGCTATCGCATCGTCCTGGGGGCCCGAGCCTTCGCCGTCGTCACCAAGTTCGGGCGAGAGGGGGCGCGGACGGGCGGCCGTCTGGAGGCGCCGGAGGAGCAGACGCTCGGCGGCGGAGGCGTTCTCACCTCGCCCATGGCGGGCGTCGTGCAGGCGGTGTTCGTCGCTCCCGGCGATGAGGTGGAGGCCGGCGCGGTGGTCGTGGTCATCGAGGCGATGAAGATGCAGAACGAGCTGCGCGCCCGTCGTGCAGGCACCGTCAAGGCAGTCTATGCAACCGTCGGTCAGCGCGTGGAGCAGGGCACGCCGCTGCTCGTGCTGCTCTAGTGAGGTACGCCCGGCAAGAGCCCTGCCGCCTCGTCGGCAGAGGGGGTGCACTACCGTTGACGGCTTCGTTGACCGATGTTATAGTTTACGGCGACTGCTCGCGGGCGCTCTGGGGACAGCTCGGGGGCTCATCTATGCCTTCGGCGAGGAATTAGCATAGTTCGCGAACTCCGCACCAACGAGCGCATCAGAGCCCGAGAGGTGCTCCTGATAGGGGGAGACGGTCAGAAGCTCGGCGTCATACCGACTGCTGAGGCGTTGGAGCGCGCTCGGGAGCAGCAACTGGATCTGGTAGAGGTGGCCCCCAACGCCGAGCCCCCCGTCTGCCGAATCCTCGACTACGGCAAGTACAAGTACGATCAGGCAAAGAAGGACCGCGAGGCCCGCAAGCACCAGAAACATGTGGTGCTTCGCGAGGTCCGTATGAAGGTCAAGATCGACTCGCATGACCTTGACCTGAAGACGCGGACGGCGGAGAAGCTGCTGCGGGAGGGCGATAAGGTCAAGGTCAGCGTCATGTTCCGCGGGCGCGAGGTCACTCATCCCGAGCTGGGAAGGGGCCTTCTCGGACGTATCTACGAGCGCCTCCAGGACGTAGCGCTTGTCGAGAAGCCGGTGGCGATGGAGGGTCGATTCATGAACATGATCCTCGCGCCGGGCCAGCCCAAGCAGCCGAAGGAAGCGAGAGAACCGAAGGAAGGCAGCGAAGCGGGACCGACGCAAGAGGTTCCCGTAGCTACGGAGCAATAGCTTGCCCAAGCTCAAGACCCACAAGGGCACCAAACGCCGCTTCCACATCACCGGAAGCGGCAAGATTATGCGGCCCAAGGGCAACAAGAGCCACCTGCGCCGCCGCAGGTCGCGCCGGGCCAAGGCCCTCTATGACGAGATGATGGAGGTGCATCCCACGGCGCGGAAGCGCATCCGGCGCCTCCTTCCCTATGGGCTCAGGTAGGGCCCGCGTAACCAGTCGGGAGGACATCCCTTGAGTCGAGTGAAGCGTGGCGTCACCGCCCGCCGTCGTCACAAGAAGATCATCGCCCTCGCGAAGGGCCACAAGGGCGTTCGCCACCGGCTCTTCCGCCGGGCGAACGAGTCGGTTCTGCACTCCCTCGACTACGCCTACCGTGACCGGCGCGACCGCAAGGGGCAGTTCCGGCGCCTCTGGATCGCCCGCATCAACGCCGCCGCCCGCGGCCAGGGCCTCAGCTATAGCCGCTTCATCGAGGGCCTGACCAAGGCGGGCGTCGAGGTCGACCGCAAGATCCTGGCCGACCTAGCTGTGGCCGACGAGGCCGCCTTCTCATCGCTGGCGGCCGTAGCCAAGAGCGCCCTGGGGACGGCCGGCTAACGGCCGAGACAGGGTTTGATCAATCGTAGCGGCGCCGCAGAGGTTGCCGTTACATTCATTCCACGCAGACACGCGTGTCGGTTCCGCCCCGAATCGGCCGCTCGTCCAACGACGAACAGGCGCTACATTGGACAGCAGGTCGGCCTGCTGACACCACCTGGACGATTGCACTAGGTCAGTTGCTAGGGCGTGCCCTTTCGGAACGTCACCACGAAGTACTCAACGAGAGTTTGCCTTGCCCCAAAGAGCGCGCCAAAGCACCCCGGCCGCGTGACAACACCAATCGTATCCACTCGGTAGAACTCCCAACCTTCCCTCGCCTGCTCGTTCGCGATGGACTGCAGATAGTAAGCCGCCTCGTTGCCACGTTGTTCTCTCGCCTTCACTTCAATTGTTGGTGGGATCTGGACCATCCTGTATTCGTAAGCCATTATCCCCTCCTTTCCTGCCTGCGCTCGCTTCAAGCCATCGCAACAGAACGCGCTTGGCGTGTAGGCGAGCTCCCTACTGTCGGTTGCAGCGGCTACTATCTCAGGCGCTTCCCGCATAATGGGCACGCTGTGCGCGTTGGTCCGAGAAATCCCCCGTAGACGCACGATGAGCATACGAAATGCCCGTCAGGGCACACTTTTCCTCCTGACACGTCTTTTTCTTTGCCGCAAGCATCACATATTCTTCTTGGCATCAGCTTCTTTCCTCACTGTCTGCTGGCATTGCGGCGGATTCTCATACCGCTTCTCTTGCGGACCAATGGCTGTGGTGGTTAAGAAGCGCTAGGCGCGGAGGGTGGCGCCGAGCTGCCTCTTCAGCCGTTCGACGATGCTCCGTTGGCTGCGGGACACCTCCTGGTCGGTGAGGGTGTGCTCCGGCGACTGGTAGGTGATCGAGAAGGCAAGGGACTTCTTGCCCGCTGGTATCGGCTCGCCCGTGTAGACGTCAAATGGCCGCGCGTGCCGCACCAGTGGCGCCGCCTCGATGAGCGACTTGACATCGCCGGCGGCGACGCCTTCGTCGACGACGACGGCGATGTCCTGCACGACGGGCGGAAAGCGAGGCACCGCCTCGTACGGCCGCGGCCGCGCCAGTCCCTCCAACAGCTCGTCGAGCGCCACCTCGAACAGGAAGACTTCGCTGTCGATGTCGAAGGCGGCGGCCACGCGTGGGTCTACCTGGCCCAGGACGCCTAGGCGCCGCTCGTCGAGGCGTAGCTCGGCGGTGCGTCCGGAAATCATCCCGTCCTCCTGGGCGCTGACGAAAGCCGGCGCCAGCCCCAGCCGTTCGAACAGAAACTCCAGATAGCCTTTGGCGTCGAAGAGGTCGACGGCCTCAGCCGCGGGATGGCCCCAGCGGTCGAGCCGCCTCCCGCAGACAGCACCGACAAGATGCTCCGGCTCCGAGGGGAGCTCATCGCGACGGGGCAGGTAGACGCGCGCCACCTCGAACAGGGCCAGGATGCCCTCGGCCTGCGACAGGTTCGAGGCGAGCGTCTGGAGCATGCTGGCGCGGAGGGTGGTGCGCAGATACTCCTGCTCGCTGCTCATGGGATTCGCCACGCGCAGGGGCGGCGCGGCCGCCAGCGCTTCCGGCGAGAGGACCTTTCGCAGCGCCTCCAGGTTCGTCAGCGAATAGGTGATGACCTCCTGCATTCCGGCCGATGCGAGGATGGCGCGTACTCGCTCCCGTAGCTCGCGCAAGGGCTGAGGAGGCGCCGCCGGGATGGTGCCGGCGAGGGGCAGCGTAGGTAGCTCGTCGTAGCCGATGATGCGCGCCACCTCTTCCGCCACGTCGTCAGCGATGCGAACGTCGGTGCGCCAATAGGGCACTCGCACTTCGTATCGCTCCGGCGGCACCCAGTGGCAGGAGAACCCGAGTGAGGTGAGGACGGAGCGCACTTTTGACGTGGGCGGGTCGATGCCCAGCACCTGGTGCAGACGGCGACGGGGCACGCTGATGCGGGCCTCGCTGGCCTTCCGGGGGTAGGCGTCCGCCAGTCCCTTCGCGGCGGTGCCGCCGGCCAGCTCCAGCATGAGCCTCGTGGCGCGTCGAGCCGCGGGGGCGGTGAGCTCGGGGCTGAGGCCCTTCTCGAAGCGTGTCGAAGCTTCGCTGCGGAGCTTGAGGGTGGTGCTTGTGCGCCTGATGCTCGTCGGGCTGAAGTTGGCTGACTCCAAAAGGACGTCGGTCGTCGCATCGCTGACCTCGCTGCTGGCGCCGCCCATGACGCCCGCCAGCGCCACCGCGTCTTCGGCGTCGGCTATCGTCAACATGTCGGCCGAGAGCGCCCGTCGCACGTCGTCGAGGGTCGTCAGCTTCTCGCCGCGCTTCGGCCGCCGCACGATGATCTTCCGGCCGCCGATGTAGCGCATGTCGAAGGCGTGCAACGGCTGACCGACCTCGAGCATCACGTAGTTCGTGACATCGACGACGTTGTTGATGGGGCGCATGCCGGCCGCCAGCAGCCGCTCTTGCATCCAGGCCGGCGAAGGCCCTATCTTCACACCCTCGATAAGGGCCGCCGTGTAGCGAGAGCAGAGGTCCGGGTCGGCGATCTCAACCGAGACGAATTCCCGGATCGGCGGGCCCTCCTCCGCATAGGTGTGGGGAGGCTCGCGCACCTTTCCGCCGGTCATGGCCGCCACCTCGCGGGCGATGCCGAGCACAGAGAGGCAGTCGGGCCGGTTGGGGGTGACGTCGAGGTCGAGGACGGTATCGCCCAGGTGCTGGGCCAGCGGCGTGCCCACGAGAGCAGCGTCCGACAGCACCAGAATGCCCTCGTGGGAGTCGGAGAGGCCGAGCTCCTTCTCGGAGCAGACCATGCCCGCCGATTCCACGCTTCTGATCTTCGCGGGCGTTAGGACGGTGGGCTCGCCCGTGTGGCCGTCGATGAGGCGCGCCCCCGTCCGCGCGAAGGCGACCTTCTGCCCGGCCGCCACGTTGGGAGCGCCGCAGACGACGGTCATGCTCTCGCCGCCGCCCAGCGCAACGGTGGTCAGACGCAGCCGGTCGGCGTTGGGGTGCGGCTCCACCTTCAGCACCTCGCCCACTGAGATGCCATCCCAGTCGCCGCCAGTCGACTCGATGGTCGAGACTTCGACGCCGGCCATCGTCAGGCGATGGGCCAGCTCCTCGACGGCCATCGGGATGTCGACGTAGTCGGCCAGCCACTTGAGGGAGACTCTCATCGGGCGCTCTCAGAACTGCTCCAGGAAGCGCACATCGTTGTTGTAGAAGAGCCGGATGTCCTCGATGCCGTGGCGGAGCATGCAGATGCGCTCCACGCCCAGGCCGGCGGCGAAGCCGGTATAGCGCTCGGTATCGTAGCCCATGTTCGCTAGAATCTCGGGGTGCACCATGCCCGCGCCCAGAATCTCGATCCAGCCCTCGCCGGCGCAGGTGCGGCAGCCCTGGCCGCCGCATAAGAAGCAGTCGATGGCTACCTCCGCTCCCGGCTCCACGAAGGGGAAGTAGTCGCAGCGGAAGCGCACCTTCCGCTCCTGGCCGAAGAGGCGCCGGGCGATCTCGAAGAGTGTGCCCTTGAGGTGGGCCATGCTGAGCCCCTCGTCCACGGCCAGGACCTCCACCTGCGTCAGCATCCACTCGTGCTTCGGGTCCGTCGCCTCATGGCGGTAGATGCGGCCGGGAACGACGACGCGCACCGGGGGCTGCGTCTGCTCCATGACCCGCACCTGGTTGGGCGATGTGTGGGTGCGGAGGACGACGTTGTACTCCCCGTCCTGTGGCATGTCGACGTAGAAGGTGTCCATCATGTCGCGGGCGGGGTGGTGCTTCGGTATGCGCAGCGCCTCGAAGTTGTAGTAGTCCCATTCGACCTCCGGCCCCTCGACGACCTGGAACCCCAGCGACACGAAGGCGTCCAGCACATCGCGCAGCGTCTGGGTGATGGGGTGGAGCCGGCCGCCGGCGATGGGTCGGCCGGGCAGCGTCACGTCGAGGCGGCCGCGCTCGATGGTGGCGGTGAGCCTTCGCTCTTGCAGCGCGGCCCTGCGGGCGGCTAACGCCTCTTCCAGCTCCCGCTTGAGGCGATTGGCGGCGGCGCCCTGGCGCTGGCGCTCCTCCAGGGGCAGGCCGGCAAGGCTCCGCAGGACGGTCGTCAGCCGGCCCTTGCGCCCCAGATAGGCGACGCGCCAGGCCTCGACGGAGGGCACGTCGGCGGCGGCGGCGAGCTCCTCGCGGGCTCGGGCCTCGATCTCCCTTAGCTCAGACTCCGTGGCCACCTAATGCGCTCCGAATCGCCAGGTTGGAACGCCCAGCCGGGGCAGGGGTTGCCACTCACGGCCGGGCGGCTTTCTAGCGGCAATTATGGCCAAGGGTCGGCGCTGGGTCAACGGCGGAGGCGATACGCCCCACGGTCTTGACAGCCACGGCTGCGGCGTTATGATGGCTGCGCCGGAGCATTCGCGTCCATCAGGTAGCAGGAGGTGGATGACCATGGCGGTTCGAGGCTACGTTCTCATCGAAGCTGAGGTGGGGAAGGCGAAGGCCGTAGGCGAGGCCGTTCAGGGGATGTCCCACCCGGACGCAAAGGTCGTCGCCGTCGACACGGTCACCGGCCCGTTCGACGTCATCGTTCAGATGCAGGCGGATGACCTGGACAAGCTGGGCAACTGCATCACCGACGGCATCCAGCGCGTGGAGGGCGTCCAGCGCACGACGACCTGCCTCTCGGTGCGGCTGGGCTAGGACCCGGCGACGGCGTGCCGCCGTCGCGATGGCTGGCATCGGCAACTCAGACGTGTGATTCGGTGTATCATAGGTGTCGAGAAGCTGGGGTAGGAGCCTATGATAAGCGTCGAAGAGGCCCTCGAACGCATCCTCGGCGTCGTCCACCAACTGGAGCCTGAGGAGAAGCCGCTCCTCGAGGCGCTGGGCCAGGTCCTGGCGGAGGACGTGGTCTCCCACATCGATATCCCGCCTCTCGACAACACGGCGATGGATGGCTACGCCGTCCGGGCCGCCGACACGGAGGGCGCAGCGCCTGACCGTCCCGCGCGCCTCCGTGTGATCGGTGAGCTGGCGGCGGGCTACGTGTTCGAGGGCGAAGTAGGCCCCGGCACGGCTGTACGCATCATGACCGGCGCTCCCGTCCCCTGTGGCGCCGACGCCATCGTGCGCTTCGAGGAGACGGACGAGCCGGGGCAGCGGCAGTTCGGCTCCTTCGCCAAGCCGGTCGATGAGGTGTCCGTCCGCAAGGCGGCGCGCCCCGGCGCCAACGTCCGGCGCGCCGGTGAGGACGTCTCGAAAGGCGCCCGCGTGCTGGCGAAAGGGACGCTCCTGAAGCCGCCGCAGGTGGGCTCGCTGGCGTCTCTCGGCCGGGCTACCGTCTCCGTGATCCGCCGGCCCGTGGTGGCCGTCCTCTCGACCGGCGACGAGCTGGTGCCGGTAGGTGAGCCGCTTCCCCTGGGCAGGATCTACGACAGCAACAGCTACAGCGTCTCCGCGCTGGTCCTGGCAAACGGCGGAATCCCCAAGCCGCTCGGCATCGCCGGGGACACGGTGGAGGCGCTGACGGCCAAGATCCGCGAGGGGCTGGACGCGGACCTGTTCATTACCTCCGCCGGAGTCTCGCGCGGCGACTATGACGTCGTGAAGGATGTGCTGGCGAAGGAGGGCGAGGTCGACTTCTGGACGGTGCGTATGAAGCCGGGCAAGCCCCTCGCCTTCGGCACGTTCGCGAGCGGCGGACGGCGCGTACCGCACATCGGGCTGCCAGGCAACCCCGTCAGCTCCATGATCACCTTCGAGCTCTTTGGCCGCGCCGCCCTGTTCAAGATGATGGGGAGAACGGACTGGGAGCGCCCCCGGCTGCGCGCCATCTGCGAGGATCGCATCGTCAATACGGACGGACGGCGAATCTACGCCCGCGCAATCGTCAGCGAGCGCGACGGTCGCTACTACGCGTCCCTGACCGGCCCCCAGGGCTCCGGCATCCTTAGCTCGATGGCGCTGGCGAACGCGCTCACAATCGTCCCGCATGACGTCGATGTCGTGGAGCCGGGGGAGGAGATCGACGTCATGATGCTGAGCTCGGCTCGGAGCGAGGGATAGCGGTCAGGAGGCCCTCGGAATGCCTCCGGTGGTCTGTGTCGTAGGGAGAGAAGGGGTCGGCAAGACGGCCCTCATCGAGGGGCTGGTCCGCGAGCTACGCGGCCGTGGGTATCGAGTGGCTACGATCGCCCGCAGCCCGGAAGGGCCCGTCCTCGACTGCGTGGCCAAAGATGCCGACCGCTACGTCTCGGCAGGCAGCGAGATGCTGGTGGTCGACACACCCGACAGCGTGATCCGGATCGAGCGGATCGATGAGGAGATACCGCTTGACGAGCTGGCGTGGCAGGTGGGGGAGGAGTACGACCTGATCGTCGCGGAAGGTTTTCGGGAGAGCGGCTTCCCGAAGATCGAGCTCCACCGGCCTGACGAGGGCGCCCTCCTCTGTCGCAAGGACGAGCTGCTCGGCGTGGCGACGGAGGGGCAACTCGATGTGGACGTTCGCCGCTTTGGTTTGGCCGACTTCGCTGCAATGGCGGAAGCTGTCGAGCTGAAGCTGCTCCCCAGCATCCTGCCAGAAGACGCCATCGTCTACATCGACGGCGTGCGCCTTCCCCTTGCGCTCTTCGTCCGCAAGATGATCGCCGGCGCTGTCACAGGCATGGTGGGGGGCCTGAAGGGCGTCGAGGCGCCCAAGAGCATTCGCGTCATGGTGAAGCTGCGCGGACGGAAGCCTTAGGCTAGAAGCGCACCTCGAACGACGGGAACCCGCCGCCTTCCTCCCGCCACTCGACATCGACCCTGTCGACGCGCGCCATGAAGGGTCCCCTGTGCAGGTGGTCGAGAAGCCGGTTGAGCGCCTCCCTACCGCCCTCCGCCGCCACCTCGACCGAATAGCCGTCGCCGCCGTTGCGTACGTAGCCGCTGAGCCCCAGGCCGCGCGCCCGCGTCCAGACGAACTGGCGGAAGCCGACCCCCTGGACACGTCCCCGCACGAAGGCGTGGAAGGCCGCCTTCGCTTCGCCTGCCGACTCCTGCTCTCTCCGGCCAGCGCTCATCTCAGCAGCTCCACGACGACCTCCTCGACGAGCGCCGCCGGCACGTCCTGTCTCAGCACGGGCAGGCCCACGTCGGCCAGCAGCACCCAGCGCACCACCTTCCCGCTGACCTTCTTGTCGAGGGTGATGGTGCTGAGGATCCGATCCAGACTGAGCTGCGGCGGCCTGAGGGGCAGGCCGAAGCGCTCCAGAAGCGCTCTCTGGCGTTCCACGAGGGACGCGGGCGTCACACCCAGGCGTCGCCCGATCTCGGCCGCCGCCATCATGCCGATGGCCACCGCCTCGCCATGCAGAAGGCCCGCGTAGCCCGCGGCCGCCTCCACGGCGTGCCCGACGGTGTGGCCATAGTTGAGGATGGTGCGGCGGCCGGTTGTCTCCCGCTCGTCCTCTCCCACTACCTGCGCCTTGATAGCCACGCTGCGCCGCACGACCCGGGTTGTGATGTCGGGCTCCAGCTTCGCCAACGCCGCGGCTTCGGTCTCGAGCAGGTGCAGCAGATCGGCGTCCTGGATAAGGGCATGCTTTATGAGCTCCGCCCAGCCGGAAGTCAGCTCTCGTGGCGGCAGCGACTTGAGGGTCGCCACATCCGCGACGACGAGGCGCGGCTGGTAGAAGGCGCCGATGAGGTTCTTCCCCTCGCGGTGGTCCACCGCTACCTTGCCCCCGATGGAGGAATCCACCATTGCGAGGAGGCTGGTCGGCACGTGCACGAGAGGCAAACCCCGCAGGAAGGTGGCGGCGACGAAGCCGGCCAGATCGCCGACCATGCCGCCCCCCAGGGCAACGACAGCATGGCCCCGCTCGGCGCGGTGGGCGACCAGCCAGTCGTAGATCTGTGAAGCCGTCTCGAAGGTCTTGCTCGCCTCCCCCGCCGGCACTACGCAGCTATCCGTCTCGAATGCGGCATCTCGCAGGATGTCCTCTAAGCGGCGGCCGTACAGCCCGTGAACGTGGCTGTCGCTGACGACAAAGGCCGCCCCCGCCAGGTTGGCCTCGCGCATGACGGTGCCCAGCCTCTCGAGGGCGCCCCACTCCACGTAGACCGGGTAGCTGGCCGACTCGGCCCTCACCCAGCAGGCCGGCTCCGAGCCGGTGAGTTCGGCATCGAGAATGTCCGTGGTGCCACCGGCAAAGGCGACGGCCTCCGCGCGGCCCTCCTGTCGGGCCACAGCGGCGGCGTTCGCCCGCCAGGACCGCACCACCTCGGACGCCACCTGCTCCAGCGAGAGCGCGTCCGTGTGAACGGTGGAGTCGGCCAGCGAATAGAGGGTCTGGCGCATCGCCTTGAGGTGACGGATGCGTCCCATGAGATTGGGCCCGGCCAGGAGCGGTCGCTCCGAGGGAGCCTCGCGCTTGCCCCTCTGGAGGCGCTGGAAGATCGTCTCCGGCCGAGCCTCCAGGCAGACCACGAAGCCCCCGTCGGCCATCGTGCGTCGGTTCTCCACCGAGAGGATAGCCCCGCCGCCGACGGCGACCACCGCCTTCTCGCGGCTACAGGCCTCGCGCACCGCCTCTCGCTCCAGCTCTCGGAAGCGGGCTTCCCCCTCCTCGGCGAAGATATGAGGGATGGGCTTGCCGGCCGCCCGTTCGACGAGCGCGTCGGTGTCGACGGCCTCCCAGCCCAGCTTCTCCGCGACGAGGCGGGCGACCCTGGACTTGCCCGTACAGGAGAAGCCGGTGAGGAATATGCGGCGGGCTCGTGCTGTCATCGCTACTCCGCCAGCCCGAACACGCGCAGGGCGTTGAGCCTCAAGAACTTCTCCTTCGCCTCCGGCTTCAGGTCCAACTTCTCCGCCTGGGCCCGACAGGCGGCCGGCCAGAGCATCGGGTAGTTGGTGGCGAAGAGGACCTTGTCGCTGCCGTAGCTGTTCATGAATTGCAGCAGAGTCGGCGGGTAGTAGCGTGGCATGTGGGCCGATGTATCGATGTAGACGTTGGGATACTTCCACGCCATGCCGATCATCTCGTCCGTCCAGGGGTGGCCGATGTGGCCCCCCACGATGACCAGCTCGGGAAAGGTTAGCGCCACCTCGTCGAGGTACGGTATGGGGCGGCCGGGCTCGGACGGGCCGAGCGGACCCGTATGTCCGACCTGGAGGCAAAAGGGAATCCCCAGCTCGATGCAGGCGACGTACAGGGGATAGTAATGCCGGTCGTTCGGCGGCAGGTTCCAGAGCCAGGGGAGGAGGTAGAGCCCCCGCAGGCCCAGCTCGTTCACGGCGCGCCTCAGCTCGCGTACGGCATCGAGAGGGCGCAGCAGATCGACGGCGGCGAGACCGATGAATCGATTCGGGTAGCGCTGCACAAGCTCAGCGATCTCCTCGTTGGAGATGATGACGCCGTCGGGGCCCCACCAGGCGCGCAGGACGGCACGCTCGACGCCGCCGGCGTCCATCTCCGCCAGCAGATGGTCGATGGGCACGCCGTCGGGCGGCGCCGTCTGGCCGGTGGCCCGAAACAGGGGCGCGAAGAAGGGCTTATTCACCAGCCGCGCCGTGCCGGGCTGGGCCCAGGCGTCGACGGCGGGAATGCGGTCGTCGCTTGCCATTGCTACGCCTGTTTGCCGCGGGGGCCGATGGTCTTCTGGTAAGCCCGGTAGTTGCGAAGGGTCTCGTCCACGTGGTCGCCGCCGAACTTCTCCAGCGCCGCCTCCGCCAGCACGATGGCAAGCATCGCCTCGGCGATAACGCCCGCCGCCGGTATGACGCAGACGTCGGCACGCTCGTAGTGCGCCTGCGTCTTCTCGCCCGTCCTCAGGTCGACGGACGGCAGTGGCCTGGGCAGCGTCGAGATCGGCTTGAGGGCCGCCCGCGCCACGACCGGCTCCCCGTTCGTCATGCCGCCCTCGGTGCCGCCCGCATGGTTCGAGGCGCGGGGCCAGGGCCTGTCGCCCCACTGGTCGGCGGGCAGGATCACGTCCTGCGCCTGGGAGCCCGGCAGGCGGGCCAGCCCGAAGCCGCCCCCGATCTCGACGCCCTTGACGGCGTGGATGCTCATGAGCGCCTGGGCCAGACGGCCGTCGATCTTGCGGTCCCACTGGATGTGGCTGCCCAGGCCGATCGGCACGCCCGTCGCCCGCACCTCCACCACACCGCCGAGGCTGTCGCCGCTGTCGCGGGCGGCGTCGATGGCGGCGACCATGCGCGCCCCGGCCTGGGGGTCGGCGCAGCGCACCGGTGACGCCTCGACGGCCTCCCAGTCGGGCTCGCCGTCGACCTGGGCCTCCTCGCTGCCGATGGCGATAGTGTGGCTGTGGATGCTGACGCCGAACTCTTCGAGAAAGCGGCGGCAGACGGCGCCGGCGGCCACGCGGGCGGCCGTCTCGCGGGCGCTGGCCCGCTCCAGGATCGGCCGCACGTCATCCTGGGCGTACTTGATGATGCCGGGCAGGTCGGCGTGGCCGGGCCGGAGGTTAGTGATCTTCTCCACCGGCACGTCGACCGGCTCAACGGCCATCGCCTGGCGCCAGTTCTCCCAGTCGCGGTTGCGCAGGGAGAGGGCGATTGGGCTGCCCAGGGTCAGGCCGTGGCGCACCCCGGAAACGATCTCGGCCCGGTCCTCCTCGATCTTCTGGCGCCGGCTGCGGCCGTAGCCGCCCTGACGGCGGCGTAGGTCCCGGGCGATGTAGTCTTCCGACAGGGGAAGGCCCGCCGGGATCCCTTCGATGATGACGGAGAGCCCTTTGCCATGGGACTCGCCTGCGGTCAGGAAGCGGAACATAGGAGCCTTTCCTAGCGAACCGGCGCTTCTTGCTCCGGGGGCTCGGCTTCGACGGCTTCGTCGTCGGGGTCGATAGGCTGGGCGCGGCCCTGGCTGTCCGCCCGATAGCGGCCGCCGAAGTGGGCGACGATCTCCTCGGGTGGCGTCTCGTCCCACTCCACGCCTCCGGCCTCCGAGCGCCGAACCAGAGTGCACAGGATGCAGCGCTGGTTCGCCAGCCCGGAGCGCCCCCGGAAAGTCGTGTAGATGTCGATCTGCACGCGTCCAAGCTCGACGTTTGGGATATCATAGAGCAGCATCTCGGCCAGCTTCACGGTGAGTTTCATGGCCTCACGGAGTGCGCTGCTCACTTCCTCGCGGCGATGTCCCGCGACGGCGTACTGCGCCTCGGTGCTGGCTCTGACGCGCAGGTGATCGCTGCCCACCTCGACGAGCTCCGCCGTCTGAACGCCGCGCCAGACATTGGGGAGGACGCCCTTGGGCGTCCGCTCCGTCCTCCAGCGGCCTACCTCCGAGTCGACGATAGTGCGGATGGCGTCGACGTCACCAGCCTTGACGAGCCCCCGCCAGTGCCGCTGGGCTCGCGTCTCGCGGACGATCGCGTAGGAGACGACCAGCGCGAAGAGAAAGACTGCCAGCAATCCCCAGGCGAGGCCCCACTCCATGCTCCTACTCCTCGGCCGCCGGGCTCGCCAGGGCCCGTTCGGCCGCTTCCAGCATGAGCGGTACGGGAGGCTCCAGGCCCGTCCAGAGGCGGAAGGAGGCCGCGCCCTGCTGGACCAGCATGCTCAGGCCGCCCGCCGTGCGCGCCCCCCGGGAGCGCGCGGCCGCCAGGAACGGCGTCTCGGGCGGGTTGTACACGAGGTCGAAGGCCAGGCAGCCCGACGGAATGAGATCGGCGGCTATGGGCGACTTGCCCTCCGACTCGCCGTACTTCATGCCTACTGGCGTACAGTTTACCAGAAGTCGGCAGTCAGCCAGCGCGCGCAGGAAGGCGCCGTCGCCCCAGTAGCACCAGGTAACGCTGGTGCCGGGCGGGGTCAGGCGCTTGAGGTCGCTCGCCAGGGCGTCTGCCCGGCCAGGGACCGCGTCGGCAACGAGTATGGTTCCGGCCTGCTCGTCGATTAGGGCGACAGCGACGGCGCGGCCGGCCCCACCGGCCCCCAGTATCACAGTTCGGGCGCCACGGGGCGCGAAGCCCGCCTCGTCGAGGGCGCGCGCAAAGCCGTCGCGGTCCGTGTTGTAGCCAACGAGTCGATCACCCTGCCGGACGATGGTGTTGACGGCACCGATCCGGCGGGCCCCCTCGTCCAGCTCGTCCAGGTATGGGATCATCGCCTCCTTGAAGGGTATCGTGACGTTGGCGCCAAGGCAGTCCTCGCTGCGCAGAGTCCCCATTCGCGTTTCCAACTCGTCGGGCCGCGTGTCCCACGTTTCGTAGCGGATGTCGAGCCCGTGATGATCGAGGGCGGCCTGGTGAAAGGCCACGGATATCGAGTGCTTCAGCCCCTGCCCGATGAGGCCGATGCGCTTCATGTGCGTCTGTCCTCTCAGTGCTGATACTGGTCGACGTTGCGCTGGTGCTCCTCGAGCGTCTCGGCGAAGGCGTGGCTGCCGTCATCCTTCGCCACGAAAAAGAGATAGTTGGTGCGGGCGGGGCGAAGGACGGCGCGAATGGAGTCGACACCAGGGTTGGCGATGGGCCCGGGCGGGAGGCCGCTGAACCGATACGTATTGTAGAGTGAATCGACCTGGAGGTCCTCTTCCGTCAGGGCGCGTTTCCAGTAGCCGTAACGCCGAATGCTATCCGGGTCGCTGGCGACGGCGTACTGCACGGTCGGGTCGGCCTGCAGGGGCAGTCCGAGGCTGAGGCGGTTGAGGAAGACGCTCGCAATGAGCGGCCTCTCCTCTGGTAGCTTGGCCTCCCGCTCCACGATGGAGGCGAGCGTCAGGACCTCGTGCAGCGTGAGGCCTGAGGCCGCGATCTCCGTACTCAACGGGTCGGCCACCTGCTTCTTGAACGCAGCCAGCATCGCCTCGACGACGTCCTGGGCCGTCGCCCGGCGCGAGAAGCTGTAAGTGGCCGGGAAGAGATAGCCCTCCAGCCCCATTCCGCTCGGCCGCTGCGCCAGGAAATCGAAATCATAGCTGCCCGTCGCCAGCGCCTTCCCGAAGTCTACGGCGGAGACGATGCCCTTCTCTTCCATCAGCAGGCCTATCTCCTCGGCCCGTAGCCCTTCCGGGACGGTCACGACCAGGGGAAGAGTGATGCCCCGCCGCAGGCGCCCGATCACCTCGAGGGTCGTGAGGCCACGGTCGAACTCATAGTCGCCGGCCACCAGCTCGTCCTCGACGCCCATGAAGGTCACCATCATGCGGAACAGCAGTCCACTCTGGATCACTTGCTCCGCCTCCAGGTTGTCACCGATCTCCTTGGCGCTCTCGCCTTTGAAGACGGTCACAAGAGCCACCTCGGTGCTCTCCGGGCTGGGCAGGACGATGGTGGAAGCCTCCTGTTTGATGACATCGCCCGGTGTGCTGGCGATGGCCCAGGCGACGACAGCTAGCAATGCCAGTGAGACGAAGAGGACCGCCAGGGGCAGCAGACGCATGAGGTCATTCCCCTCCCGGCGAAGCTCCCTTCCGGCGTCGGCGGTCGAGAAAGCTCTGGAGGATGATGGCGGCGGCCAGAGCGTCCCTGCCGGCCAGAATGCGGCTGCGCCTTCCCCTGCCCGAGGACGCAGCGGCAGGCACCCGCGAAAGGAGCCGCTCGGCCTCGACGCTGGAGAGGCGTTCGTCCCAGTACTCGACGGGCTGAGGGGCCGCCTCGGAGAGGGCGCGGCCGAAATCCTTCACCCGCTGCGCCTGGGGTCCGGCTTCGCCGTGCAGAGAGAGAGGCAGGCCCAGCACCAGCGCGCCCGCCTGCTCGTGCTCCGCCAGATCGGCGATCGCCCTGACGTCGGCTGCCTGACCGCGACTCGACAGCGTCTTCAGGGGCACGGCCAGCCGCTCCTCCGGGTCGCTGATGGCCACTCCGATGCGCCGCTCGCCCATGTCCAGTCCCAGGATGCGCATCGTGTCAGGGCCGCCCGGACGTACGGCCGGGGCGCCGCGTCCGGCTGCGTCGAGCGTCAGGCGGCTTGCCGGGGCCTGACTTGCGTGGACGTCCGGCCGGAGGTCTCGTTCGGGCTGAGGCTTTCCCCAGAGAGCCAAGGGTCTTCCTGATGAGCCGGCCTCCCTTCGCCAGTGCGTCATCGAGCTTGTGGGCGTCCTTGCCGCCCGCCTGGGCCATCTCGGGCCGGCCGCCGCCGCCACCGCCGGCGACCGCAGCGATCCCTTTGACGATCTCGCCGGCGTGGAGGCCACGCGCCGTCAGGTCGGGCGTCGCCATGACGACGAAGCTGGGCCTGCCGTTGACGACGGCGCCCAGGGCGATCACCGCGCTGCCGAGCCGGTCGCGCAGGAAGTCGCCCATCTCCCGCAAGAGCTCCGGGCTGGCGGCTGACACGCGGCTGACGACGACAGCAGCGCCGTCGACCCGCTCCGCCTGATCCAGCAGCGCCTCAGCCTCGCGGCGCGCCGCCTGGCGTTCGAGGGCCTGGGCGCGCTTCTCCACCGCCGCCAGCTCCTGCTGAAGCGAGGCCACCTTCGCCTCGATCTCTACGCCCGTCGTGACGCCGAGCATGGTGCCGACGTGCTCCACGGTCGCCTGCTGCTCGCGCACGTACTCGGCGGCGGCGCGGCCGGTGAGCGCCTCGATGCGCCGGACGCCGGCACCGACGCTCTCCTCCTTGACGATGATCAGCATCCCCACCTCGCCGGTTGCGTGGCAGTGGGTGCCGCCGCAGAGCTCGGCGCTGAAGCGGCGGTCAATGTCCGGTTCGCCCACCTCGACGACGCGCACGTTCTCGGCGTACTTCTCGCCGAAGAACGCCAGAGCGCCGCCGGATATCGCCTCCTCGTAGCTCTTCTGCTCCGTCTCGACGCTGACGTTCTCTCGGATCTTCTCGTTGACCAGCGCCTGGACGGCCGCCAGCTCCTCCGGCTTGGGCGCCTCCATGTGCGTGAAGTCGAAGCGCAGCCGGTCGGGCGTGACCAGCGACCCCGCCTGGCGGACGTGGGTGCCCAGCACTTGCCGCAGAGCCGAGTGGAGCAGGTGGGTGCCCGTGTGGTTGCGCATCGTGTCGGCGCGCTTCTGGGCGTCCACCTGGGCGACGACGTCGTCGTTGACGGCGATACGGCCCTCGACGACGCGCCCGCGGTGGACTATGAGGCTTTCGAGTGCGTACTGCGTGTCCTCCACCAGGAAGCGGCCGTTGGGGCCGGTTATCTCGCCCTGGTCGCCCACCTGGCCGCCGGCCTCGGCGTAGAAGGGCGTCTCGTGGAGGACGATCTCTGCCTCATCGCCCTCCGCCACGCTGTCGACGGTCTTGGTGCCTTCGCCAGAGGCGAATCCGCCCCGGGCGGAGGCGATGATGCCGCCGACCGTCGTCTCGTGCCGCAGCGTGTCGTAGCCAACAAAGGCGGTACCGCGCGGCCCGACCGCTTCCATGGGGATGCGGAAGACTGCTAGCACCGGCTTGCCTCGAGCAGCTCTACCTCGCTCACGCTGTTTTTCCATCTCGCCCTCAAAGCCAGCCTCATCGATTTCGAAGCCGCGCTCCCGTGCGATTTCGCGTGTCAGTTCCATAGGAAAGCCATGCGTATCCTGGAGGTAGAAGACTAGATCACCCGGGACGATGCCTTGTCCTTTCTGGGTGAGGGAGCTGAGATGCGCTTCCAGGCGGATGCTTCCCTCTACTACGGCCTGGAATCCTTGCTCCTCATCTTGCAAGACTCGAACGATCAATTCTTCCTGTTCCTTTAGCGTGGGATACGACTGGCCCATGACTTGCACGGCAGATCGTGCCATCTCTGCCAGCTCTGATGACACACCCCAGCGGGCGTGATACATCGCTCTCCTTATGACCCTCCGTAGCACGTTGCCGGGGCCCTGATTGGATGGGAGGACTCCATCCGCGATGAGGAAGGCTGCAGCTCGCGCATGCTCTGCCATAATCCGCAGCCCGCGCAGTTGGCGCTGTTGCGATACGATGCGCAGCGGGTGGTCTCCCTCCTGAAAGAACTGCCCTACATCAAGCTTCGATTGCTCCGCCACCTTGGCGATGATGGGCGCGAACAGGTCTGTCTCGTAGACAGACATGCGCTTCCCCCCGCCCTGGAGGACGGCGGCCCAGCGCTCCAGCCCGGCGCCCGTATCGATGTTCTTCGTCGGCAGGGGCGTGCGGGAGCCGTCCTCGTGCTGGTAGAAGGTCATGAACACAAGGTTCCACAGCTCGAGGAAGCGGGACACGCCGTGCTCGTCCTGGCAGTCGACCTGAGGGTGGCAGGTCCCCTTCTCGCACTCGGGGCAGCCGGGCGTAGGGCCGAAGTCGTAGTAGATCTCGCTGCACGGGCCGCAGGGGCCGACGTCGCCCGAGAACCAGTAGTTGTCCTCTTCGCCGTAGCGCAGGATGCGCTCGACGGGCACGCCCACCTTGCGCCAGAGGTCGAACGCCTCGTCGTCGTCGAGGAAGACTGCTGCCAGGAGGCGCTCCTTCGGCAGGCCGATGACCTCCGTCACCAGCTCCCAGGCCCAGGGGATGGCCTCTTCTTTGAAGTAGTCGCCGATGCTGAAGTTGCCCAGCATCTCGAAGAACGTGAGGTGGCTGGAGTCCCCCACGTTGTCGATGTCGGAGGTGCGGAAGCACTTCTGCACGGAGCAAAGCCGTCGCCCCGGCGGCTGGGCGCGGCCCTCGAAGTAGGGCTTGAACTGCACCATGCCCGCCGATGTGAAGAGCAGCGTCGGGTCGCCGTGCGGGACAAGCGACGCGCTGGGCACGACCTTGTGCCCTCGCTCCTCGAAGAAGCGGATGAACGTCTTGCGGATGCGGTCGCTGTTCCAGTTGCTTCGCTTCGGCAACGCAATCCCTTCTGGGGCGTTATGTCAACTACGTGTCTCTGCCCGGTCCGGAAGGCACGATGGGCCAGACGGGCCTACCCGCCTCGGGCGGGCTCTTGCCGAATTGTAGGGCTGCCCTGTCGGGGGTGTCAATTTGGGCGGACACCCTCGGTGCTACACTTGACAGCCTATGAGTGCCGCCCCTACTATAAGATCGCCTCGGTATGCTTCGACTCGTCGGCGCAGGCCCGCAGGCCGGTTCGCAGGCGGTTCCATGCTGCGGACAAGTCTGGTGCGGGGACCGGGGTGAGGAAGGTCCAACCTCGTTGTTGAGCCAAGAAGACGACCCTCCGCAGAGTAGCAACCAACGGTTGAGACCCGCAGGCCCGCGCCCAACGTGGCGGTGGGCTTCTTTTGAGGCGCGACCGCACGCCACGCTGGCGGCGGTGCGCCTTTTCTCTATTCGAGCTTCTTTGACAGAGTAAATGGCAACGAATCCGTCTGGCCCGGACGGTCCGGGCATAATTCGTTGCCTCTATTTGCGTATGGAACCGGGTCGATGACTGAGTGGGCGGCGGTGGTCCTCGCGGCGGGGCTCGGCCGGCGCATGCGGTCGAAGCTGCCGAAAGTGCTGCATCCCCTGGCCGGCCGGCCGATGGCCTCGTACGCGCTCGACGCCGTGCGTGAGGCGGGCCTCGAGCGTTGCATCGTCGTCGTCGGCCACGGCGCGGATGACGTACAGCGCGCCCTGGGCGATTCGCCGATCTATGCGAGGCAGGGGGAGCTGCTCGGCACGGGCCACGCCCTGGCCCAGGCCAAGGGCCCGGCCGGAGACGCCCGGCACGTCCTGTCGATCAACGCCGACCTGCCCCTGGTCTCCTCAGCGAGTGTCGCGGAGCTTATGAGACATCACGTCGAGAGCGGGGCGGACCTGACGCTGCTCACGGCCAACGTCGAGGATCTCGGCGGCTTCGGTCGCGTCCGCCGCGATGGCGACGGCCGGGTGATGGCTATTGTCGAGGAGGCCGACGCTACAGGCGAGGAGGGCAATGAGGTCAACGTTGGCGTCTACTGCTTCCGCGCGGAATGGCTCTGGCCCCGCCTGAAGGCGCTGCCTCGCAGCAACAACGGCGAATTCTACCTCACGGAGCTGCTGCCGATGGCCGTCCGAGAGGGAGCGACGCGGGCGGCGCTTCCGGCCGCCGACCCGGCGGAGGCCGTGACCGTGAACGACCGCGTCCACCTGGCCCGAGTCGAAGGCGTCCTCCGCGAGCGCATCCGGCGACGCCATATGCTGGCCGGCGTCACCCTGGTGGACCCCTGCACTGTGTACATCGATGCCGACGTAGCGATCGGACAGGACACCGTCATCCACCCGAATACGACGCTGGCCGGCCGGACGCGCGTCGGCCGCGACTGCGTGCTCGGCCCCGATAGCCTTCTGGTCGACGCCGAGATCGGCGTGGGCTGTCGCGTAGTGTCATCCGTGATCGAGGGCTCGGTGCTGGAGGACGGCGTCGAGGTGGGGCCGTTCAGCCACCTGCGGCCGGGCTCTCACGTCGGCCGGGGGGCTCACATCGGCAACTTCGCCGAGCTAAAGAACGCCCGACTAGGGCCGAAGACGAAAGTAGGCCACTTCAGCTACGTCGGCGATGCCCAGGTGGGCGAGGACGTCAACATCGGCGCCGGCACTATCACCTGCAACTTCGACGGCGCCCGCAAGCACCGGACTGTCATCGGTGACCGCGCTTTCATCGGCAGCGACACGATGCTGATCGCGCCGGTGCGCGTCGGCGAGGGCGCTGCTACGGGCGCGGGCGCGGTCGTGAACCGCGACGTCCCTGCCGGTCGCATCGCTGTGGGCGTGCCGGCGCGGATGCTTGCGAAAGGGGGCAGGCAGCGTCCGAAGGGACGGAAGGCGACGGAGCGCCGGACCGTCGGCACCACGATGACGGGCCGCAGGAGCAAGAAGAGTGGACAGTCATAGTTGGGTGGGACTCAGCCTGCTGATCATAGCCCTTGCGCTCCTCGTCGTCGTGGCGGCAGCCGAGGCCGGTCTCGCGGCCAGCAACCGCGGTCGCCTCCGCCTCCTCGCTGAGCAGGGCACGACCCGCGCGGAGACCGTCCAGGGCTACGTACAGGAGCGTAAGGCGGTGCTTGGGGCGCTGGCCATCGCCCGTGTCCTGTCCGTCGTGGTGGCGACGGCTCTGGCGTTGTTCATTCTCACTCGCCAGGACGGAAGCACCTGGACCGCCCTGGGAATAGCGGCCGCCGGCAGTCTGATCGTGGTGGCGCTTCTCCAGGCCGTACCGCGCCTTCTCGTCTCGCAGAACCCGGAGCGCTGGAGCATCCTCCTGTCGCCGTTCGTGGGAGTCATAAGGGCCCTCTTCGGTAGGCCCGCCTGGCTCTTCGAGCTGCCCGGCCGCGCCCTCCTCCGGGTCCGCGCGTTAGGAGGCAAAGCCTCGGAGCTTCGGAGCGAGGACGACATTCTCCATCTCATGGAGCGGGAGGAGGCCAATGGGGGCATCGAGGAGGAGGAGCGGCAGATGATCCGCGGTATCATCAATCTGGAGGAGACTCCGGCCCGCGAAATCATGGTGCCGCGCATCGACATCGTGGCCGTGGGGGCTGACGCCGATTTCGACGAGGTGATGCGCCTCATTATCGAGCGCGGCTACAGCCGCATCCCTCTCTATGAGGACACGATCGACAACGTGATCGGCGTGGTCTATGCCAAGGACCTGCTGCGCTACCTCGCCGACGGCGGCCGGCCTCCCGATCTCAAGGACGTTGCCCGGCCGGCGTACTTCATTCCTGAGTCGAAGAAGGTCGACGAGGTGCTGGCTGAGCTGCGTCAGAAGAAGGTCCACATCGCTATTGTCGTCGACGAGTACGGAGGTACTGCCGGTCTTCTCACCATCGAGGACCTTCTGGAAGAGATCGTGGGCGAGATCGAGGACGAATACGACCAGGAAGAGGTCGTTGTCCAGCGCCTGTCTGACAACGAGGCCATCGTGGACGGCCGTGTCGGCCTGGACGATCTAAACGAACTCCTCGGCCTCGATCTCAAGGGCGAGGACTTCGACACCGTCGGCGGTTTTGTCTATCACCACCTGGGTAAGATGCCGAACCTGGGAGACGAGGTTCGCGCCGATGGCCTGCGACTCCGCATCCTCTCTGTCCTGGGCCGCCGCATCAAGAAGGTGCGCGTTACCAAGGAGCCCGCCCCGGCGCAGCCCGAGGGCGCCGCCCCCGAAGGACCCTAGCTCCCATCCTCCCTTTGCTTTCCCATAACCCCGTGTTACAATAACCGGCCGATGAAGCACGACAGAAGCGACCTCAAGTATTGGCTGGCCTTTGGGCGCGTCCCCCGCATCGGTCGGGTGCGCTTCTCGCTGCTGGAGAAGCACTTCGGCCGGCTGGAGAACGCCTGGAGCGCGAGCGCCGCCGAGCTGCGGGGGGCCGGACTCGACAGGGCCTCCGTCAACGCCGTCGTCGCCGCCCGACCGAAGATCTCGCCCGACGAGGAGATGGAGCGGCTGGAGCGGGCGGGCGTCCGCGCCCTGAACTGGCACGACCCGGAGTACCCGCCGAAGCTGAAGGAGATCGCGGACCTGCCGCCCGTCCTCTTCGTCCGGGGCACGCTCTCCTCCGCCGATGAGTGGGCAGTCGCCGTCGTCGGGACGCGGCGGGCTACGCCCTATGGCCGCCAGGCTGCGGAGGAGTTCTCCAGGGGTCTTGCGCGTAATCAGGTGACGGTCGTGAGCGGCCTGGCGCGAGGCATCGACTCCATCGCCCACCGCGCCGCGCTCGACGCCGGCGGCCGGACCGTCGCGGTCATGGCCTGTGGCCTCGACATGGTGTATCCGCCGGAGCACCTGAGGCTGGCTCAACAGATCATGGAGCGGGGCGCCCTGGTGAGCGACTACCCGCTCGGAACGCAGCCGCGCAGCGAGTATTTTCCCCGCCGGAATCGGATTATGAGCGGAATAAGCCTGGGCGTTCTGGTCGTTGAGGGCGATATTACCAGCGGGGCCTTGATCACTGCCCGCCTGGCCCTGGACCAGAACCGGGAGGTCTTCGCGGTGCCGGGCAGCATCTTCTATCCGGGCTGTCGCGGCACCAACAGGCTCATCCAGGAGGGCGAGGCGAAGCTGGTCACCAACCTTCAGGACATTCTGGAGGAGCTGAACCTGACGATGGCTGCGCACCAGATGGAGATGAAGGAAGTCATGCCCGTCGACGCCACGGAGGCCGCGCTCCTCAAGCACCTGTCGGCGCAGCCGCTGCACATAGACGAGGTGCGACGCGAGAGCGGCCTGCCCATCGCCACGGTCAGCAGCGCCCTCGCTCTGCTGGAGCTGAAGGGCATGGTGCGCCAGGTGGGACCGATGAACTACGTGCGCGTCAGGGAGGTAGAGGCCACTTACCAGGCCTAATCGATGGCAACCAAGAAGAAGCGCAACCTCGTTATCGTTGAATCGCCGGCCAAGGCTCGTACCCTGGCGGGCATTCTGGGGCGGGACTACGACGTGCGGGCCTCGATAGGGCACGTGCGCGACCTTCCGAAGGGTCGCCTGGGGGTGGACGTGGACAACGGCTTCGCGCCCACTTACCTTGTCCCGAAGGAGAAGAGAGAGGTGGTGCGCCACCTCAAGGAGGCCGCCGACGGTGCCCGCGCCGTGTATCTGGCCACCGACCCCGACCGCGAGGGGGAGGCGATCTCCTGGCACGTGGTGCAGGCGGCGGAACTGAATGCCCTCCCCAACCGACGCGTCGTCTTCCACGAGATCACGCCCGAGGGCGTCCGCCGCGCCTTCGACCAGCCGCGCGAGATCGACATGCGGCTGGTCGACTCGCAACAGGCGCGGCGCATCGTCGACCGCCTGGTCGGCTACAAGATAAGCCCCATCCTCTGGAGGAAGGTGCGCCGTGGCCTCTCGGCCGGCCGCGTCCAGTCGGTCGCTCTCCGGATGGTCGTGGAAAGGCAGCGGGAGATCGACGGCTTCGTCCCCCGTGAGTACTGGACTATCGACGCCGATCTGACGCCGGTCGGCGACGTCAAACCGCCGGAAGAGGCGGTCCTCAGGGCACGGCTCGTGGGCCTCGCCGCAAGAAAGAAGAAGCTGGAGATCGGGAGCGCCGATGAGGCAGAAAGGCTGGTGGCGCTGCTGCAAAAGGCCGCCTACCAAGTGGTCGAGGTGCGGCGCAAGAAGCAGGTACGCCGGCCGGCGCCACCCTTCATCACCAGCACGCTACAGCAGGAGGCCTCACGGCGCTTCGGCTTCTCCGCCAAGCGCGCCATGGCCGTGGCCCAACAACTCTACGAAGGTCGGTCGGTAGGGGGCGACGGCGGGCGCCGCGTCGGCCTTATCACCTATATGCGCACCGATTCGACGCGCGTGGCTGACGTGGCTAAGTCGGCGGCGCGGGCCTACATTCGCGAGAAGTTCGGGGCGGAGTTCTTGCCCCACTCGCCGAGGGTCTTCCAGAAGAAGGTGAAAGGTGCTCAGGAGGCCCACGAGGCCATTCGCCCTACATCAGTCCGCCGTGATCCCGCCGCTGTCCGTCGCAACCTGACGCCTGACCAGCACAAGCTCTACAGCCTGATCTGGCAGCGCATGGTGGCGAGTCAGATGGCCGACGCCGTCTTCGACAACACCACAGTCGAGATCGAGGCGCGTCCCGCTGTTGACGCCGACGTCTACCTCTTTCGCGCGACGGACAGCACCCTCCGCTTCCCCGGCTACCGCCGCCTCTACCGCGAGACAGGCGATGAGGCAGCCGCCGCCGAGCCCCACGCCGGCCTTCCGCCGCTGGAGTCGGGAGATGAGCTGCGTCTGATGGCCCTCCTGCCGGAGCAGCACTTCACCGAGCCCCCTCCTCGCTTCACCGAAGCTACCCTGGTGAAGGCGCTGGAGGAGAACGGCATCGGCAGGCCCAGCACCTACGCCCCGATCCTCTCGACCATCCAGGACCGGGGCTACGTGGAGCGCGAGGGCCGTCAGCTTAAGCCCACCGAGCTGGGATACGTCGTCAACGACCTGCTGGTCAACTACTTCGCCGGCATCGTCGACATGGGCTTCACTGCCGAGATGGAGGAAGAGCTGGACCAGATCGCTGAGGGCCAGAGCGACTGGCGGCCGGTGGTGGAGGGATTCTACGGACCGCTTGTCGAATCCCTAACTGAAGCGGCGAAGGCCCCGGTTGTGGAAGAGCTGACGAACGAGACCTGCGAGAAATGCGGCCGGCCCATGGTGCTCCGTTGGGGACGCTACGGGCGCTTCCTGGCCTGTAGTGGATTCCCGGAGTGTCAGAGCACCAAGCCTGTTGAAGTCCCTGTCACGGAAGAGAAGTGCGAGCTGTGCGGCGCGCCGATGGCGGTGAAGGGCGGCCGCTACGGCCCCTTCCTTGCCTGCACCCGCTACCCGGAGTGCAAGGGCAGACGGCGTTTCCTCCAGAAGGTCGGCGTGGCCTGTCCTGACTGCGGCGGTGACCTGGTGGAGAAGAGGGCGGCACGCAGCCGGCGCGTCTTCTACGGCTGCGCCAACTACCCCCGCTGCCGGTTCACCTCGTGGACGCGGCCGCTGCCGGGTCGCTGCCCGGATTGTGGCGGCCTGCTGGTCGCCGATGGGAGGAGCGGGGCCCGCTGCCGGCAGTGCTCGTGGCGCGGCTCGGCCTCAACCGCAGCCGCAGCCTCCGAAGAGGAGCCGCTGCCCGCCGGCGTGTCGTCCGCCTAGGACAACATGAGTCTGTCAAGAGCGGCCACCCCCCCGACTGCCGCGGAGACGCCGCCGTGGGCAGAGCGCATGGAAGCGCTCCTGGGCGCCTATCTGAATAGCCTCGCGGCCCAGCGAAAGCCCTCACCCTACACGCTCCGAAACTATCGCACGGACCTCCAGGCGTTCTTCGGCTTCGTCGCCGCAGAGGAGCGCGCCGACCCCCTGAACCTGGACCGTCACGCCCTGCGCCGCTACCTGGCGAGCCTCCTCGACAGGGGCGTCGCCCCCGCCAGCATCACGCGCAAAGTGGGCACCATCCGCCGCTTCTACAAGTACCTGGAGCACGAGGGTCACATCGACATCAGCCCCTTCCAGGGGGTGCGGGGCCCCCGGCGGGCGCGGCGCCTGCCCAGCTTCCTCTCGAACGAGGAGATCACGGCACTGGTGACGGCTCCCGACCTTGAGAAGCCGCAAGGATTGCGCGATAGCGCAATCCTCGAGCTGCTGTACGCCGCCGGCGTCCGCGTCAGCGAGGTGACGAGCCTCGACGCTGCTGCCTTGGATCTCCAGGGCCGAGTGCTGTGGGTGCGCGGAAAGGGGAACAAGGAGCGACTGGTGCTGATCGGCCGGCCAGCCGCCCAGGCGCTAAGGCGCTATCTCCGTGAGGGCCGACCCCGTCTCGCACGAGGCGCTCAGACGGCGCTCTTCCTGAACCGAGACGGCGGGCGCCTCTCGGCGCGGTCGGTGCAGCTACTGGTGCGAAAGTATGCTCGGGCGGCGGGGCTCGGGAAGGAGGCCTTTCCCCACCTATTGCGTCACACTTTCGCCACCCATATGCTGGAGGGCGGCGCCGATCTGCGCGTGATACAGGAGCTGCTGGGGCACTCCAGCGTCGCTTCCACGCAGATCTACACGCACGTGACGGAGCAGGCGAAGCGACGGACCATCGGCACCAGCCTGGACGGTATCGCCGAACAGCTCAGGGAGCTGCACGAAGCACGGGCTGAGAGCCGTAGGCGTGGGGAGCCATCCGTCGATGAATAGATATCGTAGGTGACGGTCTTCAGACCGCCGCAGAGTTGCCGTGGGGGCCTGATGCTTAGTGAGACAATAGACCGAGACATTGAGGGGGATAACCTCCGAAGGCCAGCCTTCAGGCTGGCGCGGCGGCCAGGCTCAAGCCTGGCCTTCGGAAGCCTTTCTGGGGGTTGTTGTGTCGAGCTGTTTTGCTCACGACCATCAGACCCTCGCAGCCCGCTGGATCATCGATAACCAACATGAAGATCCTTCTTGTCAATGGGCCTAACCTGAACCTCCTGGGCCAGCGGGAGCCGGAGGTCTACGGCCGCGTGACGCTCGCCGACATCGAGGCGCGCGCGCAGGAGAAGGCGACTGCTCTGGGCGTCGAGGTGGTGAGCTTCCAGTCGAACCATGAGGGGGCTATCATAGACTTCGTACAGGCCCAGGCCCCAGGCGCCGACGGCATCGTCATCAATCCCGGTGCCCTGACCCACTACGGGCTTTCGCTCCGCGATGCCATCGCCGCCACCGGCCTGCCGGCCATCGAGGTGCATATCTCGAACATCCACGGGCGTGAGCCGTTTCGCCGCCGCTCCGTCACCGCCGCCGTCTGCCGGGGGTTGATAGCGGGGCTGGGCTGGCGGGGCTACGTGGCGGCCCTTGAGATGCTGGTTCAAATCCTGCAAGAGGAACGGGGTGAACCGAAGAGTCGATAAGCTGCGAGAGAAGCTCGAGGCCCTGGGCCTCGATGCACTGCTCGTCTCGCAGCCCCAAAACCGGCGCTACATCTCCGGATTCACGGGCTCGGCAGGATACCTGCTGATCACCCCCACCGACGCCGTCATCGCCACCGACTTCCGCTACTACGAGCAAGCGGTCCAGGAGGCGCCCGGCTTTCGCCTCCACCAGGCCACGGGCTCCGTGGAGACTTGGTTGCCCGGCCTCCTGGTGGGGCTGGGCGGCAAGAAGCTCGCCTTTGAGTCGGCCGACGTCACCTTGTCCCTCTACCGCACGCTGCGGAAGGCGGCCGGAGAGTTGCCTCAGGATCAGCGTCCGCGACTGGTGGCGTCCACCGGCGTCGTCGAGGCGTTGCGCGCCGTCAAGGAGCCGGAGGAACTGGCCGCCATCCAGGCCGCCATCGACCTGGGCGACGCCGCCTTCCAAGAGGTGACGGCGCGAGTGGAGCCCGGCTGGACGGAGAAGCAGGTGGCCTGGGAGATCGAGAAGTACATCCGGGAGCACGGCGGCGACGGCACCTCCTTCGATACCATCGTCGCTGGCGGGCCCTGGGGCGCGATGCCGCACGCCTACCCGCGCGACCGGGCGCTGGAGGCGGGCGAGGGCGTGGTCATCGACATGGGCGTGCGCCTCGACGGCTACTGCTCGGACCTGACCCGCACGATCTTCCTGGGCAAGCCCGACGGCCGCTTCTCTGAGATCTACGGCATCGTACTGGGCGCCCAGCTCACCGCTGAGGAGCTCGTGAGGCCGGGCATGACGGGCGAGGAGGTGCACATGCTGGCCCAGCGGGCGATCGAGGAGGCAGGCTACGGGGAGAACTTCGGACACGGCCTGGGCCACGGTGTCGGACTGAACACGCATGAGTCGCCCCGTCTCGGCAGGACCTCGAACGATCTCCTCGCCGAGGGTATGGTGTTCACCATCGAGCCGGGCGTTTACGTTACGGGCTGGGGCGGCGTCCGCATCGAGGACATCGTAGTGCTGGAGAACGGCAAGGCTCGCGTCATGTCGCACGCGCCGAAGGTGCTGGCTGCGTAGCGCAACGGTGTCAGCTTCCCCAGACAAGGAGGGTGGAGAGATGGCTCAGGACAGGACCACCTTAGAGACTACGGCGGCGCAGATCCTGGCGGACAACCGGGTGATGAACCTGGCGACGGGGACGGCCGAGTCCCCGTGGTGTGCGACGGTCTACTGCAAGGAGGAGGACTCTCTCGACATCCTGTGCGTTGTCGAAGATCGTTCCACCACGATGCGGAACATGCGCAAGAGCCCCCGCGTGGCCTTCACCGTCAACCGTCAGGTGCCCGACCGCTTCGTTCAGGGGACTGGCATCGCCCACGTGCTGGGCCCCGTCGACCAGTTCCCGGAACCGGTGTCACGCATGACAGCGAAGGTGCCTGAGCTCGGGCAGTTCCTCGAGGCTGTGCCCGGCCTCAGCCTCGTGCGCATCGTGACCGACCGGCTGGCCGTGTCCGACCTCCCGGGCGGCGTCTTCCCCAGCGTCACCCTCTTCCGCAAGGGCGACGGCTGGGCACTGCGCGAGGAGATGGGGGCCCTCTCCGGGGTCAAGGCATGGTTGTTTGCCCTTCGGCCCTGGTCTTTTCCGGCGTCCCTTATGCCGATGCTCGTCGGTGCCTCCCTCGCCTATCGCAAGGGATCCTTCGACGTCCCCCTGTTGCTGCTGACGCTCCTCGGGGGCCTGCTCTTCCACATCGGCGCCAACCTTATGAACACCTACTTCGACTTCCGGCGCGGCACCGATATCGCCCTGGACGCGGACGACCGCACGCTCGTGGACAGCTTTCTTCCGCCGCAAGGGATACTGTGGGCTGGCGGTGCCGCCCTCGCCCTCGGCGCGGCGGCGGGCGGCGGCCTCGCCTACATCGCAGGCTGGCCCGTTCTGGTTCTCGGTGCCATCGGCACGGCCCTGGCCCTCTTCTACACGGCAGGGCCTGTCGGATACAAGTACCGGGGCCTCGGCGACATCGGCATCTTCGCCTCCTTCGGGCCGCTCCTCGTCCTTGGGGCCTACTACGTGCAGACGGAGCGTATCGACCTCCTGCCGCTTATCGTCTCCGTGCCCCTTGGTCTGCTCGTCGACGCTATCCTGCACGTCAACAACTTCCGCGACGTCGAGGCGGACCGACGCACCGGCGCCCTCACCCTGGCCCAGTTGACGGGGACGCGCGGGGCCAAGCTGGTATTCTATCTGCTGTTGGTGGCGCCCTACATCTTCGTCGTCTCCCTCGGGGCCACGATGTCGCCCTGGGCGCTCCTGCCGATCCTCACTCTACCCGTCGCGTTCCGGCTACTCATGCAGGTCCGGCTGGCCGCGGGTGACCTTCGGCAGGCTCTGGCTGTCGTGCCGCAGAAGACAGCGCAGCTCAACCTCCTATTCGGAGCGTTGCTGGCCGCAGGCATCTTTACGAGCAGGAGCCTATAGATCATGATCAGCACCGGCGACCTGAAGAAAGGCATCACTCTGGAGCTGGACGGCACCCTCTACACGGTTATCGACTTCCAGCACATCAAGATCGGACGGGGCAGCGCCCAGGTCCGCCTGAAGCTGCGCGACGTGCGGGCCGGCCACACCATCGAGCAGACGGTGCAGGCCGGAGAGAAGTTCGCCCGCGCCCGCGTCGAGCGCCAGCCCGTCCAGTATCTCTACGCCGACGGCGGCCTCCACTACTTCATGAACACCGAGACGTACGACCAGGTGGCCCTGTCCGGCGAGCAGATGGGCGATGCCCTCCAGTACCTGAGGGAGAACGCCACCTGCGACATTCTCGTCTACGGCGATGAGCCGATCGGCGTGGAGCTGCCGGCGGCGGTTGAGCTTCAGGTGGCCCAGACGGAGCCGTGGGTCAAAGGCGATACGGCCCAGGGAGGCACCAAGCCCGCGACGCTGGAGACGGGGCTGGTTGTGCAGGTGCCGCTCTTCGTCACCACCGGCGGCATGATCAAGGTCGATACCCGTACCGGCGAGTACCTCGAGCGCGTCAGCACCTAGCCAAGCCGGGCGGAGGCAGGAGGAGGCGGCATTGGGGCGTCCCGTATCCCCTTGTCCTGGTTACGAGGAGATCTTTCGCGGCTCCCAGGCGTTCGCAGTGCGAGAGCCCCGCGATCCCATGTACTGGATTGCGACCTACATTGTCCAGCAGTTCTGGGGCAGCAGTGCCGACATGGCGGATGGATTGGGTGTACTTCTTCTGACGTGGAATCAGGCATTCTATCGCTATGGGTCCTTCGACTTCAAGAACTTGGAGGATTTTCTTGAACGCAGGAAGACAGTGCTTGAGGGTCTTCGCACAAAACGCCTGGAGGAGGAATCTCCGTTGGGTGAGGCAGACCTTGCTGACCTTTTCCGGGAATGTATGGATGCCCTTAGAAACGCGAAAGGTAGAAGTCCGGTCGCTACTGCCAAAGCCCTCCATCTGCTAGCGCCAGATTTCCTCGCGCTGTGGGATAATAGCATAGCGAGAGAATATGGTTGCATGTGGTATGGACCGGCGGACGCTCCCCGCAAGTACGTGCGTTTTCTTGATCACATTAGAGACGTGGTCGTCAATGTCATGGCAACCTATGCTGCGGACAAGGGGGTGGCTCTATCTGCGGCCCGCGAGCACTTGACCCAGCTTCCTGACGGTCGGCGGTATCTCGGCAACCCAAGCAGCAAACCTCTCCTCAAGTTAGTCGATGAGTTCAACTATGCGAAGTACAAACAGGGCTGGGTGTAGCTACGATGGAAGTCTACGCCGTCAGCCAGGTCACGTCCTACCTGCGGGAGCTGCTGGAGAGCGACACCCATCTGGCCGACCTCTGGGTCAGCGGTGAGGTCTCCAATCTCAGCCGTCCCCCATCCGGACACGCCTACTTCACCCTGAAGGACGAGAACTCGTCCCTTCGCTGCGTCCTCTTCAAGCGCGGCCTCGTAGTCGACGACAGATCGACAGGAGCCAGCCTCGAGAACGGGGCGCAGGTCGTGGCGCACGGCCGCATATCGCTCTATGAGGTACGGGGCGACCTCCAGTTTTATGTCGACTTCGTCCAGCCTGAGGGCGTGGGCCTCCTCCAGATGGAGTTCGAGCGCCTGAAGGCGCAGCTCGAAGAGGAGGGCCTCTTCGACGAGGCGCGCAAGCGGCCCCTGCCCCGATTCCCCCGGCGCATCGGCGTCGTTACCTCCCCCGCCGGCGCTGTCTTCCACGACATCTCGAACGTCCTGGGGCGGCGCTGGCCCCTGGTGGAGCTGCTCCTCGCGCCGACCGCCGTCCAGGGACCGGAGGCCGCTCCCGGCATCGTATCGGCCATCGCCTCCCTGAACCGCGAGGAGGAGATTGACGTCGTCATCGTCGGGCGCGGCGGCGGCTCCCTGGAGGAGCTCTGGGCCTTCAACGAGGAGGTCGTCGCCAGGGCGATCTACGGCAGCCGCGTGCCCGTCGTATCCGCCGTTGGCCACGAGACCGACTACACGATCGCCGACTACGTGGCGGACCTGCGGGCGCCCACGCCGTCGGCGGCGGCGGAGCTCGTGGCGCCCGACCGGCTGGAGGTGACCGTACGGCTGGGAGTCATGGCTGCATCCCTCCTCTCGGCGGCGCGTGAGGAGGTCGATGGGCGGAAGGACGGCCTCTCCTCGGCCTGCGCGGCGATGGAGGGCAGCCTGCCCGACGTCGACCGGCAGCGGCAGCGCGTCGATGAGCTCTGGAGACGATGCGCCGGCCTGGGCGGCGAGCTCGTCCGGGCTACCGGCGCCAGGGTCGAGAGCTTCGCTGCGCGGCTCCAGTCGCTGAGCCCATACGCTACTCTGGGGCGGGGCTACGCCGTCGTCCAGCGCGACGGGCAGGTAATCAGCCGTGTCGGCGATGTCGTCGAGGGCGACAGGCTTGGCGTGAGGGTGCGCGACGGCGGCTTTCCGGTGCGCGTGGAGCGGCCGGAGCGCAGGCGAACACGTCAGGGCCAGAGAGAGACGGCGAAGGCAGGCGGGAAGGGCGTGCAGCCATTCCTCTTCCAGGCGAACGACCTGCCCCTGGAGAAGAGCGAATCGAGGAACGACGATGGCGGCTGAGAAGCGTCGCGAGAGGTTCGAGGACCTCTACCGCCGGTTGGAAGAAACCGTCGCCAAGCTGGAGCAGGGCGGCCTTACCCTGGACGAGACCCTGGCTCTCTACGAGCAGGGCATGGGCCTGGCCCAGCGCTGCCAGAAGATGCTTCAGGAGGCCGAGCTGAAGATCACGAGTCTCAAAGAGGCGTTCGCCGCCTATGCCGCGCCCGAGGAAGAGGGGGAGGCCGAGAGCTCTTGCTGAGGGCCGACCTTCACAGCCACACGTACTTCTCCCGCGACGGCGTCACCAGCCCTCGGAAATTCGTCGAGCGATGCCTGATGAAGGGCATCAACTGCGTCGCAGTGACCGAACACAACAACATCGAGGGGGCGCTGGCCGTCAAGCGGGTAGCGCCGTTCAAGGTGATAGTCGCTGAGGAGATCAAGACGACCGAGGGCGAGATCACCGGCCTCTTTTTGAAGGAAGAGATACCGCCGGGACTGACGCCGGAGGAGACGATCGAGCGCATCAAAGCGCAGGGAGGCCTCGTCTCCTTGCCCCACCCCTTCGACCGTGTGCGCCGGGAGCCGCTGCGCAGGCGGGCCCGCGAGCGCATCCTCTCTCAGCTCGATATCATCGAAGTGTTCAATTGCAGGACCACTTTCCGGCGCGACAACGACCGGGCGCGACAGCTCGCGGAGGAGCTGGGGCTGCCCATGGGGGCTGGCAGCGATGCCCACTCCCCCTGGGAGATCGGCGGCGCCTATGTCGAGATGCCTGAGTTCGAGGGGCCGGAGGAGTTCCTGGAGGCGTTGCGGCAGGGGCGCGTCGTGGGCCGTCGGGCCAACCCCCTGGTGCACCTGATCAGCACCTACGCCAAGGTCCGCCGGCGCCTGGGCTGGCGGCCGGAAACGAAAGAGCCGGCGGCGCGCTAGGTGCCTGATGCACTGTCGGCAGGGGCCGCTGGGGGGCGCGCAGGTGCACGCTGATTCGGACGCATAGGTCTATGAGCAAGATCGTATTCTTCGACCTTGAGGGGCCCCTTTCTCCGCAGGACAACGCCTTCGAGGTCGTGGGCCTCATCCCCAACGGGCGCTCCGCGTTCGCGGTCATCAGCCGCTATGACGATCTGCTCGCTCTGGAAGGGGTCGAGGAATACGAGCCGGGTGACACGCTGAAGCTGGTGTTGCCCTTTCTCGTCTGCAACGGTCTGAAGGCGGCGGACGTCCGACGTGTCTCGGAGACGGCGCCCCTTATCGCCGGCGCGAGGGAGCTGGTGGCAACGCTGCTCGCCGACGGGTGGGATGCGTATATCATCTCGACGAGCTATGAACAGCACGCCCTGAGGGTCGCTTCGGAGCTGGGCATCCCCGCCCGCAACGTCGCCTGCACGAGTATGGACCTGGACGGTCTGGCGAACAGGCTGAAGGGAGTTGATCTGGGATTCGTGCAGGACATGTGGGATTACATAGTCCGGATCAGTGAAGGGGTGTCGGCGGATGAGATCGCGTCTGGCGCCCTCGACGGCCAGGTTCGTCGCAAGCTGGACGAGTTCTACTGGCGGGTGATCCCTCGCTCGAAGCTGGAAGCCGCGTTTCGGAGCGTCCAAGTCCTGGGGGGAAGGCGGAAGGTAAGAGCCCTCGAGAGCTTCTGCCGTCAAGCCGGGGCCTACCTCGGCGAAGCGGCCGTCGTAGGTGATAGCATCACCGACTTCCAGATGCTGAAGGCAGTCGAGGCCGCCGGCGGCCTGTCTATCGTCTTCAACGGCAACCGGTACGCTCTCCCCTTCGGGACTGTAGGAGCCGCCAGCATCAGCTTGATGAATGTGCTTCCGATCCTCCAACTCTGGCTCGGCCAAGGGCGCGAGCCCTTGCGGAAAGCGATACTCTCCGCAGACCTGAAACCTGTCGACGGAGAGGCAGCCTATCACTGGCTGGTCAACTGTCCCAACCTGGAGGAGATAGTCACTGTCCATGCCAGGTCACGAAAGCTGGCGAGAGGGGAGGCGGCGGGCACTCTTGGCTGATCAGGTGTCGGCGGAGGGGCGGTCGGCTAGGCCGCGATTCGACGTCGTGGGCTTTGGCGCCCTCAATCTGGACCGCCTTTACCGGGTGCCTCAGCTCATTCGAGACGGCGGCGCAGAGGTGCTCTCGTCGACGGCGGAGCCCGGCGGCTCGGCGGCGAACACGGTCTATGCGCTGGCCAAGCTGGGGCTGCGCTGCGGCTTCGTCGGCGTCGTCGGCGACGACGATGCGGGGAGCGCGATTCTTCGCTCCTTCGAGGAAGTTGGCGTCGACACGGGCGGGATTCTCGTCAAGCCTAGCGCCAGCACCGGCCAGACGATATGCATCACCGCCGGAGAAGGTCAGAAGGCGATATACATCATCCCAGGGGCAAAAACTGCGCTGCAGAGCCGTCATGTTGACCTCTCCTACCTCAGCGACGCGAGATATGTCCACCTGTCATCCTTCGTCGGCGAAACGCCGTTCTCGCAGCAGTTGCAGGTAGTCAAGGGGCTTTCGCCGCAGGCCAGGGTCAGCCTTGCCCTCGACGACGTGTATGCCCGCCACGGCCTGCTCGCCATGACTCCCCTCCTTCGACGCTGTGCGGTCCTGTTCGCAAACGCGGAGGAGCTTCGGGAGCTGACCGGGCAGGAGCTGCGCTCCGCCGCCGACGCATGCCTCGATACCGGGTGCGAAGCGGTGGTCGCGACATTCGGGGGCGGCCGGGAACCGAGGCAGGGCCCACCCCCACCCGACCCCGAAGAGGCCAAGGCTTCGATCATCTTCACCAGGCGGAGGACGGGCCGCGCGCATGAGACCGTTGAATACGCGGTGCCCGCTGTCAGAACACATCAGGGGCGTGTAGTCGACACCGTCGGCGCGGGCGACGCCTTCGCCGCGGGCTTCCTCTTCGGGCTGCTCTCCAAGCGTTTCGGTCCCGCGAAGTGCGGCGCATTGGGGCACACCACCGCGGAGTTCTCTCTGACGGAGCTGGGCGCTCGCAAGGGACTTCCGACGAGAGAAGAGCTGCTGGCACGCTTCGACGAGAGCTTCGGGCCCGTCTTCCGCCGACAACGCAGGAGCGGGCGGGCTCTGAGCCCAACACAGACAGAGTAGCCGCTTGAGTATTTCCGTCGGCTGGTTCTCCACGGGTCGTGACGAGGCAGCCTGCGACCTCCTCCGGGCTGCCATGGACGCCGTACGAGACGGCACCCTCGACGCGGAGATCGCCTTCGTCTTCTGCAACCGGGAACGAGGCGAGTTCGAGCCCACCGACGTTTTCCTCGACCTCGTCCAGTCCTACGGTCTGCCCCTCGTCACCCTCTCTTCCCGTCGCTATCGGCGCGAGCACGGGGCCGAGGTGGCCCGCGCCGGTCAGCCCCTGCCGGCATGGCGCTACGACTTCGACCGGGAGGTGCGGCGTCTGGTCGAGCCCTATGCATTCGATGTCGGCATGCTGGCAGGCTACATGCTCATCTTCACCGACGTCGTGTGCGAGCGCTTTCCCCTGCTCAACCTCCACCCGGCCGCTCCCGGCGGGCCCATTGGCATGTGGCAGGACGTGGTCTGGCAGCTCATCGAGGAGCGGGCAGAGAGCAGCGGCGTCATGATCTTCCTCTGCACGACAGACCTGGACAGGGGTCCGCCCGTGGCCCATTGCACCTACAGCCTGCGCGGCCCCGCCTTCGATGAGCTGTGGTCGGAGGTGGAGGGCAGGTCGCTGGAGCAGATCAAGGCTGAGGAGGGCGAGGAGAACCGGCTCTTCAAGGAGATCCGCCGCCAGGGCGTCGCCCGCGAGCTGCCGCTCGTGGTGGAGACTCTGCGCGCCTTCGCCCAGGGCCGCATCTCGATCCGACAAGGGCGCATCCTCTCGGCCGAAGGTGAGGTGGTGGGCGGCTACGACCTGACGCCGGAGATCGAGGCCGCTGTCGCCGGGCCGTAGGCACCTGGTGCGTGGTGCACTCCGCAGGTTGATGGTCATTGACTCTTAGACTCGATTCTGCCTGTTGAAACGGCAGCTTGGATCGAAGCTGAGGGTTCATGGTCATTCAGAGAATAAGCCGGCACGGCGACGGGCTCGTAGGCGGGGGTCTTTAGACCCTCGCGAACCTGTCGGGGTCTCAAGACCCCGACCTACGAAGATCGAGCTCTGTCGGGTTATTCCATTGATGACCGACGCCGGAGATCGAGGTGCCGATCGGGTCGTAGGTAGCCCGCGGGTTGAAACCCGCGGCCTGCTAGATTCCTCGGCGACTAGGAGCCTACTCCATGCCTTACAGGTTGGTTGGTGCGCGACTCAAGTGGGATAGGGCTCAAGCACAGCTCAATGTGCTTGAGGGAGAAATCCGCGAGTTCGTGCGGGGTGCTGATCGGCCGTACAATTTCACCCTCAATCGAACTGCTGAGACAGGAAGGGTCTCCATTCTCATCAACATCGTAAGACAAACACCTCAGATGTGGAGTGTTCAGATTGGAGAAATCATCCATGACCTGCGCTCCGCCTTAGATCACATGGTCTACGAGATCGCCGCCACTTATGGCAAAGGAAACGTCCCTACTGGGACAGAGTTCCCTATCTTCATTGACAAAGCCCGTTTCCACTCCACGAAACGAGGTGGCGGACTCTATAAGATTCGCGGGCTCCCACCCAACGCGCAGACGAGTATCGAGGAGATTCAGCCTTTTCAGCGCAGCAAGACACCGACCCTCCATCGGCTGTGGGCTCTTCAAGAACTGTCCAACTGGGATAAGCATCGCCTGCTTCTTATCACGAACGTCGCGACCGGTGCGAAGAACCTCTCGCTGAAGCCGTCGCCGGGTATGAAAGTCGAGACCATCAAGGTCAGAGCCGATGGGGAAATCGAAGAGGGCGCAGAACTCGCGTGCTTTAGAGTCACCGGCGTTCCTAGAGGAGGCGGCGACGTGGACGTAACAGGAGACATCGCCTTCGGCGTGGCATTTGACAAGGCTGGCCCGGGGAATGGCAGCCTTGTCGTCGAAGGGCTCAAGCAGCTCATCGAGGTCGTTGGCCAGGTGGGGGGAAGACTCCGCAGCCTGCCCTAGCTGCACCACGATCCAGTCGTATTGGCGCTCATTCATGCCGCAGTGGCGGTAACACACCACCCCTTGCAGCCCTGTCATAACTTGCTATAATAGCCGCGCAATGACCCCAGAGAGCGTGCCCGAAGAGGACATCATCCTCCGTTGCGAAAGCTGCAGCGCGCCCCGCGACGCCGATGACAACTTCTGCCGGCGCTGCGGCGCTTCCCTCAACGACGCGTCGCGGCCCGCCGAGAGGGTGACGCTGCCCGCCGTGCCCAGCTCCAGCTACGAGCCCGTTCCCTGGCGGCCCGCTGTGCCTCCCGCTGTGCAGGGAGCGGCGGTCCTCGTCGCTGGCACCGTGGCCGAGATGGTCCTGCGGGGCCTTGCCTCGCGGCTGTTTCGGACAGGCGCCCGCCTGATGGTCCGTCGGCCCGAGAACGGCGGGCGGCGCACGGAAGTGGTCAAGGCGGAGCCCGACCGGGAGCCGGCCGACGGGGACGCGCACATCGTCAGCGAGACCTGGTTCTTCAGGCGGGTGCGGGTGCGACGCTAGAGGGCCAGGGCGCGCGTAACGCTTCCGGAGGGCGTGGCATAGTGGAAAGCTGCGCCCTTCCTTCGCGACGGAGTCCGACATGGCCGACGTGGTGCTCGTCATAGATATGCTCAGGGGCTTCCTCGAAGAGGGTCACGCCCTCTACACCGGCGACGTCTCGCGGCAGATAATCCCAAACGTCCGCCGGCTGCTCGAGCGGGAGCGAGCACGGGGCTCGCACCTGATCTTCGTCTGCGACAGCCACACCCCTGACGACAAAGAGTTCGAGATGTTCCCGCCCCACTGCATCCGAGGCACCGAGGAGGCCGAGATCATCCCCGAGCTGGCCGATCTGGCGGATGAGGTCATGCCGAAGACTCGCTACAGCGCCTTCTTCGGCACGCCCTTAGAGGGTCGCCTTCGGGAGCTGGCGCCCGAGAAGATCACGGTGTGCGGGGTCTGCACCGACATCTGCGTCCTCCACACCGTAGCCGACGCCCGCAACCGCGACTATCCCGTCGAGGTGCCGACCAATTGCGTCGCCACCTTCGACGACGAGGCCCACCGCTTCGCCGTCCAGCACATGGAGAAGATCCTGGGCGCCCGGGTGGTAGGCGAACCGGCCGCCAGGAAGGGCTAGGCCGCCGACCAGAGTCACGCGAGGAGTCTCAGCGTGCAGGGTACCGTCCCCTCCCCTTCGCCCGCCGTCCTCGAGGGCGCGACAGCCGACATCTACTTTGTGCGCACGCGCCAGGTCATGGAGGGCGACGGCCTGAACCCGCGCGCCACGATGGAGGTCTTTCCGTCCCGCGATGGGCTGCTCTGCGGCATGCGAGAGGTCATGGCTCTCCTTCGAGAGGTGTTGCCGTCCGGCGCCGAGGTCTGGGCCCTGGAGGACGGACAGACCTTCGTGCGGAAGGAGGTCGTCCTGCGCATATCTGCTCCCTACCTCTCGTACGGAGTCTACGAGACCGCCATCCTCGGCATCCTCGCTCACGAGAGCGGCTGGGCCACGGCAGCCCGTGAGTGCGTCGAGGCCGCCGAGGGAGTGCCGATCACCAGCTTCGGTGCTCGCCACGTCCACCCCAGTGTGGCGGGCTACATGGACTACGCCGCGATGGTCGGCGGCTGCGTCTCCTGCTCGTCGACCGAGGGGGCGCGCCTGGCCGGTGTCGAGCCCTCGGGGACGATGCCCCACGCCATGATCCTCTGCTTTGGTGACACCGTCTCGGCGGCGCTGGCGTTCGACCGCCACCTGCCGCCCGAGGTGCCCCGGATCGTCCTTGTGGACACTTTTCGTGACGAGCCGGAGGAGTCGGTGGCAGTGGCGCGGGCGCTGGGCGAGCGGCTGAACGGTGTCCGACTGGACACTCCCGGCGAGCGCGGCGGCGTCACACCGGACCTGGTGAAGGAGGTCCGCGCCAGGCTCGACCTGGCGGAGGCCAGCCATGTGCGCATCTTCGTCAGCGGCGGCGTAACGCCGGAGCGCATTCGCCAGATGCGTGAGGCGGGAGCGCCCGTCGATGGCTACGGCCTGGGCAGCTACATCACCAGCGCGCCACCCATAGACTTCACAGCCGACCTGCACGAGATCGACGGCAGGCCCGTCGCCAAGCGAGGGCGGATTCCCGGCATAACGGAGAACCCACGGCTCACACGCGTGCTCTGATTGCATCGAGGCGGCGATCAGGACTGGAATGTCCGACTGCCACTTCTCTCGCCACGGCCCATAGCGTTTGACCCCGGCCCGCATCGGCACGGCGCCAAGGCCCGCCCGCAGGACCTGCGGAAGCGCGCAGACGCCGACCCGAGGAGTGTCCGACGGTGCGCAGAGCGGTCACCGTTGCCCTGTCGCTCTTGCTGCTCTCTGTTCTAGCTCAGCCTCCGTACCAGGCGGCTGCCGACGGTCCAGTAGAGCTCCTCGTCAACGGCGGCTTCGAGGAGGGGATCACGGCCTGGGATCGCGTCGACGCTACGCTTGGCACGGAGAACCCCGGGTGCCCTCCGCCCAACGGAGAGGGCCACGCTGGCGCGCTGACAGTCGAAAGCCCGGACGAGCATGGCTACATCGAGCAAGAGGTCGCCGTCGCCCCCGGTGGAGAGTACGACTTCAGCGGCTACTTCTCCTCCCCGAATGCAGAGGGCGGGGCGGACCTGCGCCTGGTTGCCGATTGGCTGGACGCTGATCGTCAGGGCATTGACGATACCCCGCTGCTACGCAATCCTGTGCTCACCTCCGAGTATCAGCTTCTGACGGCGCAGGTCACGGCGGAACCGACCGCCCACTTCGCCCGGATACGTATTGAACTGGCCCTTCCCTCTTCCGATGACACAACCACCCTCTGCCTGGACGACCTCAGCTTCAGTGGCCCGCCTCCTCCGCCGACACCGACCGCCACCCGCACGCCCTCGCCCACGCCCTCGCCCCAGCCAAGCCCGACGCCGTCGTCGACCCCCACGCAGACGGCCACTCCCGAGCCAACGCCTGTGCCCATCGCCGTGGGCAGCCTTCTCAACGGCGGCTTCGAGGAGGCCGCGACAGACGGCGTCCCCATCGGCTGGCACAAGTTCGGCGGTACTCTCTCCCGCAGCTCCGCCTTCGCCCGGAGCGGCAGCTACTCCGGTGCCTTCACATCGGAAAGCGACACGACAGTATGGGCGTACCAGGTGGTAGGTGTGGAGCCGGACCAGGCGTACGCCTTCGAGGGTTATGTGCTGATGAACGGGCCGCCGGACTCGCGGGTCTACCTGCGGGTCTCGTGGTACGCGAGCGCCGACGGCAGCGGTCAGCTCCTGTC
>CAZMGB010000015.1:0-94763 GCA_964565775.1 uncultured Dehalococcoidia bacterium | reverse complement strand
TGGACAGCTGCGCCTGGGAGGGAGATCCTCGGCCTATTTCAGTTAGTCTTTCTCTCGGTCATCCGGAAGGCCCATCCTATCGCTTTCCCACTCCATCCTTGCCCTCAGCTCGCGAAAGACGGTGTTGGGCAACAGGCCCAACTATTGTGCGACTAGCCTTGCACCGTTCTGCCGGATCCGAACACCGGAGACTCCCAGTCGAGATGGCCACGGCAAGACCCGTAGCAGAGGTAGATGGAGCCAAACGAGACGAAGGAAGTGGGCTGTCTCTCATATGAGGCGAAGACCAGTAGAGGCCGCGACGTACCATGCGAAGGCGGCAGACGGCTTGAAGTCGAAACAGTACCCTCGATGCCAGGAATCGAATCAGTAGACAGATGTCTCCTGCTCGAAACGTAGGCTCCCGCTCGACGAGAAAGCGGCTGCCGAGCTTCTGCGCAAGACATCGAGAGGAAATGCGCCGACGATGTTCTGGACCGCTTGCTGGGGGAAAATGATTTCAGAGCGGACTTGCTGAGAAGATTGAAGGGGCTAGCGCTATATGCTGCTTCCTCGCGCGGCCAGCAGCTGCCAGAGGGCTAGCCGAGTACCGAAAGTCAAAGGTTGTCCGCTACTGCTTGGTGAGCAACATCGTGCTGTCGAGGAACAGTGCCGGATCGCCTCTGCCGAAGTAGTGGCACTTCTCCTCTACCTCCCAGTTCTGGTCGGGCGGGACGCCAAAAGCAAAGAGATGAAAGTAGACCCACTGAACGTTGGGCGTCAGCGGCGTCCTCTCCATTGTTCCACCTATGCTTTCATATCGTGCCCGTTCGAGCAGTTCTCCATCATAGACCTCAGCACCGAGATGAATCGCTCCTTTGGGGGACGTGGAAAGCTGTGAAGCTGCGTCGAGCAATTGCCTATATAGACTCCGGGTCTTGTTTTCGATGGCACCGGGTGCGTCGCACGACCAGATCGCTGCAGCAGCCCAATCGACATCCTCGACGTAGGTCATCCGACCGGTCTCGCGCGTCTTGAAGTTTCCTAGACTTGTAATACCTCGGTCAGCTTCCCTGAAATCAAATAGAAGGTAGAGAAAAGGCGGCGAGTACATCTTCACTAAGTTCCTTCTGAGATGCTCTCGACAGCGTCGGATTTCCGTCCAGCGAACCCTGACCGTCACATCCTCATTGTCGACTATCGTCGCCGGGATAACCGTAAGTCTCAGCTTGGGAATCAAGAGAGCTCCGAGGAACCCCGTCTGGTACTGAGACAGCTCCTTATGAAAACGTATGTCTATGACCACCGGCTGCTCTGACGACTTCAGATAGTCGCGGACGGGAGCATACAGTTCGAGCCAGCGCGACCTTTCGTCACGCACATAGTCGGATGTCTTGAACTTACGCTTGCACTCCGCGACAAGTTCCAGACTTCCTTTGGAGAGATGCAAGTCGGGTGACCGATGCTGTGACTCTGGCAGGAATCTCACGGCCCACCCGTCCCTCAGGTAAGCCCGGGCGACGAGAATCTCAAATAGCACGCTGTCCGGTTGATCGGGATGGGCACGCGCCATTCTGGCAATTCGCTCATCGATCCCGGGCACCTTGCACAGGGCAGCCTGCGACTCACCTATCGCCTTGAAAACCGGGACCACGCGGGCCCCCTGCGAATGCTCAAAGTTGACAGGGTCGTTGACGTACGTGTGGCAGAGATACAGGTACCAGGCGAAGAGATCAGACGGAAGCTGAGAATGGGTAATCCTCTCAGCGCATTCAACGTATGCTGTCATCGGGAGAGGCTGCAGCACTGAACGAACGTGTTCTTCGATTGCGGCGCGCCGCTCAGCCCACTCCTGGCGCCCCATCGCATCGAGCATCCACTCAAGGGCGAGTCTAACATCCTCATCGCCCTTCCAATCGAGGGTAGTCACAAGATTCTCTACCACCGTCCTCCGATGAATAGCCCCCTTGGGTTCCCAGCCCTTCAGTCAAGAGCGGCGCTGCCGCAGCGTCAAGGACCCTAGTTGGCCGGCGCCAACACCGGCCTGCTGACCGGCCGCCTGTCTCTTCCTTTATATCGTCCGAGTCGGCTCAATGCTATCGGCAAACTGCCCGAAAGAAGAGGCACGGCCACGCTCGCCGCGATAATGAAGAACGCTAGCAGGGCACGCCTGCGCGGCCGGGCAATCTCAATGGCAATCCGCTGCCTATCGACAGCCTCGGCGGCTTCAAGACCTGCTATCCGAAGTCGCTCAGTGGTCTGTCGAAGCGCCCGGTCGAGCCTTCCCAGCCCCATCTTCTAGCCTACGCTCCGCTCGTCCATCTGTTCTAGCGTATTCTACTTCCTTCGACGCGGATCCCCAACTCCCGCTCAACTCACCTAATGCCCCGCCGAACCCAAGGAGTGTCAGGGAGAGAGGGGCGAGGCTAGGGCCTCGGCGTGCCGGTACCGCAGGTCCGCCGGCGGGGCTAGCGGCTTGTAGTCGACCGCCATCGGCACCTCGTCAAGTCCGCGCACACCCAGCTCATAACCTCAGGCTCCCAGAAGTATTGGAGCATCCCGCGTTCGATGCACCGGGGGCGGGTAGGCGCCTCTTGCAGCGCTACGCCCCTGACGGTATCCTGTTTCTCAGAACAACAGTGCGGCCCAGGTGAGCCCGTGCTCCGTCGCGCGACAGCTTCGCAGCCCGTCGCCAAAGGTCTCGCCGAAATGCGTGACATGCTCTTTCTCAGCCATGCAAATCCCGAAGATAACGATTTCACGCTCTGGCTAGCTGTCCAGCTCGCCAGAGAAGGCTACCCGGTCTGGTGCGACTTGACACAACTCTTGGGTGGCGAGGACTTCTGGAAAGATGCCGAGCAGGCCATCAGAGAACGCACCATCAAGCTAGTCTACGTCCTATCGAAGGCATCGAACGTCAAGGAAGGGCCGTTGCAGGAACTGCAGGTTGCCAAGAATGTCGCCCGTGACGAGCAGCTAGAAAACTTCATAATACCTGTACTCATCGACGACCTCCCCCATCGCGAGATCCATATCCAGCTCTCGCGAATAAATGCCATCCCCTTTGCCAATGGATGGGCTAGCGGCCTACAGACGCTGCTCGCCAAGCTAGAGAAGGAAGCCGTGCCAAGAAATGCTGACTTCTCGCCTGGTTCACTTGCCTCGTGGTGGAGAAACCGCTTCAGCGCTGCTGGAGGTATTCTCAACGAGCCCGAAGACTATCTGACCAACTGGTTTCCCATCACGCTCCTCCCGAAAGAGTTCTATCTACACGAGCTAAGACGATCAGGCATCGGCCGCGTGTCCGCAACTTCAGACTTGCCCTATCCAGCGTTCCAACATGGCAGATTCCTCGTCTCATTCGCGACCGCGGACGACTTCAGACAGCGGCTAGGCTTTGGCATGTCAATCGGAGAATCATATCCCATACCCGTGACGGCCCCGGACGCCGGCATTCCCGTATCGCGATCGCTTGATCGTAGGAAGACGCGCGACTTCCTTGTCCGCCTACTCGCCTTGGCTTGGGACCAGATGATCACAGAGCGCAGGCTCCCTACTTATCAGCTCTCCGATAGGGCCTGCTGTTTCTTTTTCACAAAGGGGCTAGCGCAAGACGATGTTGTCTTCTTTCAGCGCGTCGGCGGAAGGCGCACGTATCGCAAGGTCGTCGGACACACGGGCATTCGTTTCTGGCATTTCGGAATACAGGCCAAGCCAATGCTTCACCCGACCCCAGCCTACATAGTCAAGCCGCATGTCCTCTTTTCCGATGACGGCAGTCAAGTCTGGGCCAGCAAGCGGAGGCTCCACAGGGCTCGTCGAAGCCATTGTAGAAATTGGTGGAATCCGGACTGGAGAGACAGAATCCTTGCCGCCATGGCTTGGCTGTCTGATCGCAACGGAACGCTCTGCCTGAAGCTGGGGAGCGATTCGACCGTTCGGGTCATCCCCATCCCCCTCACTGTTACGAGTCCAGTCTCTTACAGAGACCCCGATAAAGAGGTCATCCTCGTTGACCGCGCGCTCGATGACATCGCCGATGACGACCTCGATCGCTTAGATGAGGACGAACCATGACCGCGCCAGTTCTGCTCAAGCTTCCAGAACCAACACTTCTCTTCGGGCACGGTCAAGAGATGGAGGACCCAAAGGACGGCTTGATGCTCTTCGGGCCGCTCGACGAAGGCCGACCATATGGAATAAGGGCTGGTGTGGTCGGAACCGAAGCCGGGATCCGTCGTTTCAAGCGCTGGCTTGAGCGTATTCAGCGACCAGTCTTCGACAACCCCCCACACCCCGCGCGTCCCATATTCCCCGGGTTCGAGGCCGTCTTTCGTCTGCCATGGGACCCACAGCCCGCATTCGAAATAGAGATCCCGGAAGCCGAGCTGAACCAGTCGTTGCGATTAGACGATAGACACCAGCGCGTCTACAATACTGTGGAGGTGTACTCAAGCCGAATCACGACGGCCATCAAGCAGGAGGAATCCGCCGTAGATGTCTGGTTCGTCATTATTCCAGACGAGGTCCACACCTACTGCAGGCCACAATCTCGTGTCGAAGCCGAACTCCAGATTGAAGCTCCATCCAAGATGAGTCTAAGTAGGGCGCTGCTACTCAAGGATCAAGCATCGCTGTTCCCCGAGGATAACGTGGCCGCGATACCGTATCACTATGAAGTGGACTTCCACAGCCAACTGAAGGCGCGGCTTCTTCCCTATACAGCTCCATCTCAGGTTCTGCGCGAAAGCACCATAGCGCACCGCGACTTCCGCGACCTTTCCAACAGACCGAAGCGCGATCTAGATGCAGTCCAGTCCGACATCGCCTGGAGCATTTCAACGGCAGCCTTCTATAAAGAAGGCGGCCGCCCTTGGAAGATCGGCCATATACGCGAAGGCGTCTGCTACATCGGCCTCGTATTCAAACGAGACGAAAGGAGCACCAACCCCCAATCAGCATGTTGCGCCGCTCAGATGTTCCTTGACTCAGGCGACGGCGTCGTTTTTAAGGGTGCTGTAGGCCCGTGGTACACGCCCGGTAGAGGAGACTTTCATCTCGGCCGAGCCGCTGCAACCGACCTAGTCTCACTGGCAGTCCACTCCTACTGCCAGAAGAAAGGCCAAGCACCCAAAGAACTGTTCTTGCACGGCAAGGTTCGATTCAACAATGAGGAGTGGAGGGGGTTCCAAGACGCCGTCGAGTCACACACCAACCTCGTCGGAGTGCGGATTCGCCACGCCAGCGATCTCAAGCTCTATCGCCTTGGCAAGCACCCTGTGCTAAGGGGGTTGACGTACATCCGCGATGATAGGACAGCCTATTTGTGGACCAAAGGCTTCATTCCCCGGCTGCAGACTTATCCGGGCAGGGAGGTCCCCAATCCACTATTAGTCGATGTTTGCCGCGGCGAGGCCGACATCGAGACCGTCCTCAACGACATTATGGCTCTCACGAAGTTGAACTACAATGCATGCGTTTTCGCCGACGGATCTCCGGTCACGCTGAAATTTGCTGATGCTGTCGGAGAGATCCTCACGGCTGGTCCTCTTCAGACCGTTTCGCCCCTGCCATTCAGACACTACATCTGATTCGTCGGACTTGCCCTAGAGCCCAGCCACTATGGACAGTCTACCTCCTGTGGACTGTCTCCCACTTGTCTTGCCTGCAGCCCCAGACGAGTATTCAAGACGGTCTCAAGCTCGTCAACTTGACGAACACGCTATAATTCAGGGGTGATGCCCATCGCACGGGCAAGGAGAAGACATGCGCGCAGGCAATGAAGGCGACAGCAACGAGGTAGGAGGATCCCCTTTCATCACAGGGGAGGGTGCGAGCCGCGGTCGCGTTACGGGCCTAGTTGTTGTCGCTGATGACCCCACTGATGCCGCCAACAAGATGGGCCTCATCGACGGTCCAGTAATACTCGTGACCTCGATGACGAATCCCGCCTGGCTTCCAGTAATGATACGAGCTCGCGGCGTCGTGACGAATTCTGGTGGGCGTCTGTCGCACGCCGCAATCGTCTGCAGGGAGTGGGGCATTCCGTGCATTGTTGGAACGAGGAACGCTACAGAGCGCTTGCGCGACAGGACCAGGATAACCATCGATGGCTTGTCCGGAGAAATTTGGAAGGACGAGTAGCGGTGACGGTACTGGAGGAGTGCGGCATCAAGGATAGCGAAATGGGCCGCCTTCACCGAAGGGGTCTCACGATACCGAATCGCATCGTACCTAGTGCGCGCCCTTTGAAGTCGCCGAGCGAAGATTGGTGGGTGTACGCCACTGATGACTTCACCCCTCCGCTCACCAAGCAGGAATTCGACCGGTACGTCAAGTCGCCTCGTGAATTCTGCCGGGACTTCCTGCGCAATCTCGACCTGCTTGGCCATGTATGCGGTATCTTGTTTGACGCTACAACACGTATCGACCAATTGGCTGATCCAGACAAGGAGGCTGCAGCGAGCCTTGCCGTCCTCCACGTATTTCAGGGAGCGCTGGACTACCATTACTACCGCTGGGACAGACACTTCGAGCTTCTGGACACAGAAGAAAGCCCGGTTGGCTATCACTGGAAACGGTTGGAACGATTGTGCGCAGTTGCGGCCCGGAAGCTGAAGAAGCGCGATCCCGACTCTTGGGCTTCGGGGGCTGTCCTTGCACTGGTCAGCACGGGCGGCGATTCGGCCTCGACTCGGTATCTCAAGGCAGGCTGGCAGGTGTACGAAGCTCTCGCGCGTGCCCTCCACAATATCGACAGCTTGGATACCTCGTCGGTTCTTGCTCACGTGAGTCAAGATGAACCCGAGATTCTTGGCCTTGTGACCCGGGTCTCAAAGGAGTACAGGCAGTTTCCACAAGAGGTAATTGCGCATGCTATGCAGGCTGGCAGGCTGCCGAAAAGTGAGCGGCCTAGCGATAGCGGCAGGCGGAGACTCTTGAGACAGGTACGTTCAGCTCTCGACGTAGCCAAGAGGGACAAACTGGGGGTGTCTCTCTCGGCGGTGCGGCAGTTCAAGCGAGCGCAGGAGATCGAGACATTCAGGTTCTACGGTGCTACTCCACAGGGACGCAGCCATGTCGTGGATCCAGGATACGACGCCTGGGAAAGACTCGTCGCAATAACCTCGGAGCGGCCTCAGGTGGCGAAGAGACGGGCGGAGGGCAAGCTTCGGGATATACTCGACGGGAACCCGATGGTGGGTACGCGCAAGCTGCTTCTGTCGCCTCGCACCTTCTTCTCCTCCTCGGTGTTGGAAGCGTACGAGAGGGAATTGAAGAGGTGGGTCACGTTGACCGTCTGACGTGTACGCTGAAAGGCAGGGAGCTATTGATGCGCTCCCGGAACGCAGGGGGGCGGACATGGATAAGCAGGAAGTGCTGCAAACGTTCTTGCGGGCATTGGGTGGGAACGGCCCACGCATCACCGCATTCCCAGTTGCCTGCAACGTGAGGTCTGAGGTGCATGACGACGGCACGCACGACCAAGACGACACATTTACGTACCTGCAGCTTCTAGACCAGCAATCCATAGTGCTACCGGATGAGTTCGGTTGCAGCAACTACCGAGTTACTGTTGACGGCTCCAAATTCGCCGACCGACTCGGGGCTGAAGAAAAGCCCTATCCTGTCTTCAGGAAATATCAACAGCGAGCGTTCGATGGTGATCTTGAGCCTGGCCGGATATGGGATCTAAGGTACGAGATTCGTTCCTCAACTTGTCTGTCGGAGTGCGACGGCCCCGGGCTCTACAGCTTCTCGAAGGTGTTTACCCCCTCTCTTGTCGCCACCGAGGTTGAGGTATCCTTCCCCCAGCACCTCCCGGTTGACAGAGCGGTGATCCTTCAGAAGGAGGAGGGGGACCCCGGCATCTCCGCGTTTTGCAGTGGTTCATCCGCGTCGAGGGCCGAATGGCGCATCGTCGGCGAGGCCGAACGGGAGGGGAACGTCTTCCGTTACAACTGGAACACTGACTGGGCGAGGCGCAAAGGCCCCGAAGGCTTCTTTTCGTATGTTCTCAGCCGTCGCCCAGTAGGGCAATGGCTGGTTCTCTGCGCACTGCTCAGATGCGACGAAGCTTTTCTCCATGGCGCCACGATGGTCAAGCGTGGGTCACCCCTGGAGAGCCCAAGACCCACGGAAGAGGCGGCTGGTTCGATTCATGCGAGTGTTACTAGTTAATCCGCCGATTCCCAATTATCAAGAATCGCCCGCTCCGCCTTTGGGGCTTGCCTACATAGCGGCGATTCTGGGGCGGGAGTCGATCGACGTCAGCATTCTCGATCTCGCGCCTCTCGGGGACAGCCTACTACCTCTAGCGTCCGCATTGGACGAACTGCAGCCGAACATCGTGGGCGTGACCTGTGTTTCGGCCAACTTCCCCCGCGCTGTTCATGTTGCCCAGCGGGTCAAGGAATACGACAACCGGATTCGAGTCATAGCCGGCGGGCCGCATGTTACATATGAGGCCAGCCGCCTGCTGGCCGAGAATACGGTCCTTGACGTCATCGTGAAGGGCGAAGCTGAGGCAACGATTCTTCTCGTGGTTCGCAATATCCAGAAGGGGCAGGCCTTGGATTCGGTGCCTGGGATAGCTTTTCGCGAAGGGCGTCGCATTGTTGAGGGACCTGCCGCTAGGTTAATTGAAGATCTCGACGCGATCCCGGTTCCAGCTCGGCATCTACTGCCTATGCATCTTTACGCTGAGTTGACAGCGTCGACGAGCGTAATAACCCAGAGGGGATGTCCCTACTCGTGCTGGTTCTGTCCCACTACTGCGTTCTGGCGCCATCGCGCCCGAATCCGGAGCGTCAGCGGAGTCATCGATGAAGTCAGGGATGTTAAGCGCACCTATGGCATTGATGAGTTCTACTTCGTCGACGATACCTTCACGTTTCACCGCAAAAGGACGGAGCTCCTGCTGTCGCAACTACAGGGTCTCAATGTTCAGTGGGCCTGCAATACGCGAACGGAATGTCTCTCTCGTAAGCTTCTTGGACGAATGGCGGCCGCTGGCTGCAAGAGAATCACTTTGGGCATCGAGTCGGCCTCCTCAGAGCTCCGTGAGCGTATTGGCAAAGGCTCCCTCAATAGGAACCAACTATGTGAACTGATAGATGGCGCGAAGGAGTCTGGCATCGCGATCAAAATGAACCTCATGTTCGGACTGCCAGGTGAGACAGTGGATGACATCCGCGAGAACATTCGATTGGTTCGGGACTTGGAGCCAGCTTACGCAACATATTCCATGCTTAGCTATTTCCCCGGCACCCAAGTGGAATTGCCATCTCGGCGGGCCGGTGATGGAGCAGCTCCTCGAAACGGTGGTTCACCTTCACCACTTGGCGAGTTGTCTAGTGAGGAAATATGGGAGCTGATAGCCGACATAGAACGCGAGTTTGGCGTCGAGGTGCAACGAAGGGGCGGCTTCTAGCATCTTAGTGGGCAAAGCTTGCCGCTTTCGTGTGCTTGTCCCAGTTCCCGATTGCGCGCTCCCCTTCTGAGCTTCCGCCGTCATCTGTCTCGTCCTTGTTGACATGTGAGGTGGCCGCCACGCCGGATACGCGCGCGCCCCGCGGTCCGCTCGCGGCGAATGTGACGTCGCTACACGCAAGGGGTCCCTCGCCTGGTCCGGATTGCCCTCGCCAGCGCCAGTACTGCCTCCTCCTCTTCGGGCCGTATCCTGTTCCAGAGCCTCCTGGAACTAGAGCGCCTGTTCCGAAGACCTGCGGGCCTGTCCTGGCGCCGGCGAGACCAATCGTAGTAGGTGGACTTGGGCAACCCTAGCTGGGCCAGGACCTGCCTGCGCGGCAGAGGCGAGGCCCGCACCAACGCTGTGAGGGCAGCCTTCTCGCCAGGCTGCATCCTGGCGTACCTCGGTTGCAGTCGAACTCCGGAATGACTGTTTCTTTCAGGACCAGGTTCTGCAGGGAGAGCTCTGCCACCAGCTGCTTGAGGCGCTCATTCTCCCGCTTCAGGGTCTCTACCTCTGCCTGGGTGGCATCCCTGACAGTGTCCGCCTGAAGCCTGGACTTCCCTACCTCCATGAAGTCTTTCAGCCAGGCATAGTAGACGTTGGGCCGGATACCCTCCCGGCGGCACAGCTCACTTACCTGCACCTCACCCCGCAAGCCCTCCAGCACAATGCGCACCTTCTCCTGGGGGTGAACTTGCGGCGGGTGACCCTCCTCACCTGGCGGCCGAACTGGCGGGTCTCTTCGCTCCTGGCCTCTGCCTGGATCTCTGCGGGGGAACGCTGTTGGGGCACTGCTCGCTCCTTCCATCTGGGCGGTACCCTACCGCCCGCTGCGGAGCGAGAGCAAGCCTGGATGTGTCCGTTAGGAACTGCTTACACAGATTCCGGAAGTTGCTGACGACCGACAGTCTTCGATGCGCCGGGCAAGTATACCGTCACGGGCCGCATCGCTGACAAGGATGGCGGGTACACGGAGTACACGACGGTTGTTACCGTTGAGGAGCGGCCGACCGGCACGCCGACACCCACTGACACGCCGACGGCGACTCTGACAGAGACGTCCACGCCAACGCCGACCAACACCCCGACAGCCACGAACACGTCTACTCCGACGCCGGCCGCCATCTGTGGCGACGTGACGGGTGACGGACACGTGACCGTGAAGGATATCATCGTCGAAACTATCGCGCTTATGTTCAGGAGCCAGAATCCACGCTACGACGTGAACCACGACGGAAACGTGAACTTCAGAGATCTGGACATCGTTGTTCGCCAGTTGGGGAAACGTTGTTAGTCCCGTGACACCGGCCCTTGGATAGACTTGCGCACGATCCAGGATAACTAGAGGGGCTCACAGTGGAGCCCCCTGCTTGTCTTAGCCTCGAGCAGGGCTATGCTTAGCGGCCGAGCTGCGACGGTCGCAAGGGTCACCGAAAGGCCGAGGTCCCTCTTCTAAGACGGATTGGGGGGACTCTCAGACGTTGGCGCTCGATGCTGGCCTTCGGTGGCAGGTTGTGGCCTTCTAGCCTCGTCGACCAGCCAGGTGGCCTTTCATGCCATCGGCTCCCAGCTGACAGGCGCTAGGCGCCGTGGGTATTGCCGGACTTCAGCCCCTTGAGGTCTCCACCACGCACGAATGGGGGCAGTCACAATCCTACCTCATCACCCAGGGCGGTGCGTATCGGTTCAGGGACCTAGGGACTGTTGTCAGGCCTGCAGACGGGTCACGGCTCAAGAACCGCCCGATGGTCGGGTCATGGTAGCGGGCGCGGAACACCAAGCTCGAGCGCGATTCGCCCTCTACCGGCTTGAGGCCGATGACTCGATTAGTCGGAACTCTCATCGTTCGGCGCCTCATAGGTCCTGACCAACACTTCATCCCTCTCAGTCTGATGATCCGGGATGGCGCGACGGAGCGAGGTGCGGGCGGACTTCATCCAGAAAGCCCATTGCTGACGGGTGTTTGCCTCTGCCAGTTCGCGGTCGACTCGGGCACACTCTACCTCTTCTGACCATCAAAGCCTCTGGCCAATGGAGTTGTGCCTGGATCAAGTTCGCCGAGCACTGCACAAACTAGGCGCCAAGCGTCAACGCGTATTGTAGGTGAAACTGACGATCTTCCAGCTTCCTCCCACCTTCTGAAACGTCCACTCCTCCCCATCTACGCTTGAGATCGGCACCATCCTTCCGTCCTCCATCATCTCGCCCGTAGTGCTGGCTCGGGCGCGGGCGAGTTCACCACCCTCGTCACACGTCACGGTCACATCGACATGGCGTAGTTTGCTGAACTCTGGCAGGTTTGAGTAGCGGTCACGAATCTCATCAGCTCCCACTGAACTCGTCCCTGCCCCCGCGTCCCTGACCACCCCGTCCGGTGCATACAAGCTGACCGCTTTGTCGACGTTGCCCTCGAGCGTCGCGTCAGCCTCCATGTCCATGATCTGGAGGAAGTGTCCGACTGGGCATGGGTCCTCACGTATCAGCGGGGGCAACACATCGAGCATTAACGCTGCAAAAGCTACCAGGAAGGCCCCAACAACGCCGATGGTCATCCAGGTATCGCGCTTGGACAGCAATCCCCTCATCTGCCTGCCTCACGAAGGTCCAACAGCAATGTCCAGCCACCGAGCCCTTACGGAAGGAATCTCACATTCCGGAGGTAGACGGTTTGCGGAGCGGAGCCGGAGAAAACGAACTCCGGCACTACATAGAGTTTCTCCAAGTCGGCGGTGTGGAAAGTACTGAGCGGAAACCGATATGTGTGCCATGCAGTAGATAGGTTTGCGACCCTCACCTTCGATTCACTACCGTCGTCTGGATCGGTGGCATCCTTCAAGCCGATCTCTACGCTTTCCCCTCCTGTCTCACCGCGAAGCTCTACGCTCAGCGTGCGAAAAGAGGAGAAGTCCTTCCACGGTCTCGGCGCGTCCACGGGCGTGCCGACGGTGATGAAGACGGCGCCCCAGGCCTGCCCGGCGGGATACGCCATTCTCATCCCGCCTGCGGTTCTTTGAAGCCAGTCCTGTCTCCCGCTGGACGAATTTACGCCCATGTCATACAGGCTAGCCAAGCCACGGTCATCTAGGATGGTACGTGTCAGACGGGATGCCGGCGGAACTCCTGCCTTTGGAAACAGTGTCGCAAGTTGCGGCTTAAGGGTTCCGTCAGACCGGAAGATCCCCCAACTGGCGCCAGTGGAGCGACCGCTGAAGGTCCTGTCCGCGTATCGTGTGAGATCCCCGCTAACTAGCCCACTACCTAGAGCTTCACTCCACTTCCACTCCTCGTCGTACGCGCTGAACAGAAAACACTGGATGCCATGCTGCACGACGACTGCGGCGAGCTCGGACAGGAACCGGCGTTGATTTGCCTCGCTCGCGACGGCGCCCCCTGGCACTCTTACGTCGCCGGGTGCGCTGCTAGAAGGCCAGCCTGTTTCGCCGATAATCACCGGCTTGCCCTTCGCCGCGGCTTGAACTTCGAGATACTTGTCGAGGACATAGCCAGCTGCTTCCTCTATTGTCTTACCTTCCCAGAAAGGGTGGATGTGAACCATGAGATAGTCGACTTCCGAGACGAGCCGTGGGCTTGCAAGCCAGACGCTCCAAGGCTCTGCTGTGGTAACGGACACCGTGTCAGGAACTGCAGCCTTGACCCGCTTCACGTAACCCAGGAGTTCTGTTTCGGTCAGGGCTCCCGTCAATAGAGTCTCGTTGCCAACGACAATCGATTGCGCGAGCCCGCGGTTGGCGAGATCAATTGCGGCCGAGACCTCAGCTTCATTGACAGCCTTGTCACGACCCAAGAAAGCGCCGGCCGTGATGGAGAAGCCCAGCTCGGCGGCCTCCAGCGCGATGTTACGCAAAGGGCCGGCTGACCCATAGGTTCTGATCCTAGTAGTCACAGAGCGAAGCTGAATCAAGTCCTCGCGAATCTCCGTCCTGGTCGGATACACACTGTCGGGACTCTGGCCGTCCCGAAACGGGCCGTAGGCAATCCCGTAGAAACACCCGGTAGCCAGGGTCACTAGCAATGCGAGCAGACAGACTAGAAGCACTCTCGCCAGCACTGGCGCTGGTGCTGCGTCATGTGTGGTCATCTCTCTATGTCCTCGCTAGGTGGAGCTCGATTCGTCCGCGTAGCAGTGTACCTGGCCAGTGGAGCCAAATCTGGATTTCGCGGATCTCTCCTGGAGCAAGTGTCACATCGCGCCTAATCTGCGCCGGGGCCATCCTTCCCAGCATGCGAACCGGGAGTCTACTCGCGCACTCCGGCCTCCGACCGACCTTCGCCGCGGTTCGTGACATTACACCCGTCAGAGCCTCCCGCGGCCAAGCGCAAGGTAGGCCCATCGAGGCGCGTTGTCAAGTTGTGGGGTGTTCCAGAACCATGTGAGATAGAAGGGGTGTAGGTGAACGGCGTGCCCACTCTAGGATGGGCAGATGAACGCAACAGTGCCAGTTACGGGAAACCCCACATGCACAAGAGTGGCACCTCTTGGCCCCTGGACACAATTGTCGCCTTCATCGTCGCCTTTGACGAGCTGCGCGGCCAGCACCCTCGCTTGAATGTCCGCCGCCTTCAAAAAAGTGACGCAGCTCTCTTGCATCACCTTTTCTTGTTGGCGGGGTGACCTAGCGCCGATGAGGAGAAGCGAGCTATACTCGATCGCTCCAGATGGCCACGACGCCACCCCAGCGCCCTTGAACGCAGCGTCCCGCCACCGTCCGCCCTTTGGAACAGTCATGCCAAAGACCTTCATGAAGCCCTTCTGAGTCTCCTTTGCCAGAAACCAAGCCCGTGGCAGACTTGGTCACATCGCGCTCGCCTGTAGAGCGGCAGAACCCACAGGACGCCGGTATTGGAATTTGTCGCTCCCACGTCAGCGAACAGGTCACTCTGCCTCCAAGGGAGCCCGGGGCGCGCGACCATCCTGCCGAGCCCTTCGAGGCAATACCTGTGATGACCGGGGAACTAGAAGTCGAAACTGGCCGCCAGGTCACTGAAGACACGTAGACTGTCAATAGTTGTGGCCGCTGCTAGAGGACGGGCAAGTAGCGCCGCACTTCGTAATCCGTGACCTGTCGGCTGTAATCGCACCACTCGATCTTCTTGTTGGTGAGTAGGTTCTCGAGGACGTACTCACCCAGGGCGCTGCGCAGTAGCTCGCCCCCCTTGGCGCACTCGATGGCCTCCCAAAGGCTGCGGGGTAACTGTTCGATGCCCAGCTCCCTGCGCTCAGCGTCGGCCATGTGGAACACGTTTTCCTCCACTGGTTCTGGGCACGCGTACTCGCGTTCGACACCAGCCAGCCCGGCTGCGATCAGCACGGCAAAGGCCAGGTAGGGGTTACAGGCCGGGTCGGGCGCTCGGTACTCGATCCGTGTGGCAATCTCCTTTCCCCGCTTGTACTCCGGAACGCGGATTACGCTCCAGGGCCTGTCGCATGACCAACAGACGTAGAAAGGGACCTCGACGCCAGCGGCCAGACGCTTGTAGGAGTTGACCCACTGGTTCGTCACCAGGGTGATCTCCTGCGAGTGGCGCAGCAGCCCGGCGATGAAGGCCTTGCTGATCGGCGAGAGGTGGTACTTGTCGTTTGCGTCGAAGAAGGCATTGCGCTCGCCGCGGAAAAGCGACTGGTGAATGTGCATGCCGCTGCCGTTCTCGCCGGGCAGCGGCTTGGGCATGAAGGTGGCGTATACCGACTGGGCAAGGGCCACCTCCTTCACCACCAGGCGGCAGGTCATCGTGTTATCGGCCATGGTGAGGGCGTCCGTGAACCGGAGAGCCACCTCGTGCTGGCTGGGCGCGACGTCGTGGTGGCTGCTCTCCACGCCGATGCCCATGTCCTCCAGGGTGAGGACCGTGTCACGACGCAGGTCCCTGGCCATGTCCAGGGGCGTGAGGTCAAAGTATCCACCTTCATCTAGCCCTTCCGTGACGTCGGCACTCTTGAAGTAGAAATACTCTAGCTGCGGCCCCACGTAGAACGTGAACCCCAGGTCTGCGGCCCGCTTCAGATTGCGTTTCAGGACGTAGCGGGGGTCACCTTCGAACGGCCGACCGTCGGGGTGAAGAATGTCGCAAAACAGGCGAGCGACGCCCCGCTCACGCGGCCGCCAGGGGATAAGCTGGAACGTGCTGGGGTCGGGCATCGCGACCAAGTGGCTCTCCTCGATGCGGTCAAAGCCCTCTACGGAGGAGCCGTCGAAGACAGCCCCCTCGTCCAGCGCTGCCTCCAGCTCCTCGACAGTGATTGCGAAGCTCCTCAATGAGCCCAGGATGTCGGTGAACCAGAGGCGCACGAACTTCACGTCCTGCTGCTTGCATATCTGAAGGGCGTAGTCCTTGTTTTCGCGCTCCATTATTCCGAACCCTCGAGCTGCGCTACTTACGTTGACCACCTGAGGTCGCCAGGATTCCGGAGAACGAAACGCAGAATCTCAGCGCGAAGCTTCGCCCGTTCTGTTTCGGGTCGCGCATCACACATCGCTAAGAGTGTGTCATTCGTCACCCTGCTGTTCGCCGGTCTCACCAGAGGCTTGACAAACCATTCTATCGACGCACCTAGCTGAGCGAAAAGCACCAATACACTTCTCCACCATGGGTCGTCAACATACTCCATCGGATTCAGGGCGCGGTTGCCAATGAGCTCCTCCGCGGCGAGATACTCTTGGAACCTTAGGTGGCCGAAACTCAGTAGACCTCTGACGCCAGCTGGCAGTAGGATTTCACATGGTTTGGTTAGCTCGTCCACCAGCAGCTCGTACTGGTCCGGCGCGTATCCCTCGGGCAATCCCTCCTTGAGCCAATCTATCATTTCATCTCTACGTGCTTCGCGTCGTTTCCCCACATGCAAGCGAAAGGCCAGTTTCCTCGCTGCTAGCAGCAGATCGTACCTATTGCTGCTCACACGCCTAGGTACACCCTTATAGCGATCGTATTCGCCGACAAGGAGTCTCATCCTCTCCTCATAAAGACGAACCTCTTTGTCAGGCAGGCTGACGCCGTGCTCACGTAGGACGCACAAGATAGTCGCTAGGAGTGGGTTTCGCACGATGCTGGACAGCTCCGGGTCGTCCCGCAAGTAGGCTTCGATGAATTCGGCTTCGCTCAGGTCATCTCTAAACCATCGGCGAAGAAACTCTCTGCGCTGCTCGTCGGTGAACGGAAGCAGGCTGACTGCGGGAAAGTCGATCGATTCCAGACCGCTGAGAAGTCGACGCGATGATGTAATCACTTGAAGACGTTCAAATCGCGTGGCTAGGTCAGTGAGTGCCATCGGGACCCAGGATGCGGTGCCGATAACTTCATCGATTCCATCCAGAATGAGTGTGCTCTGTTCGTCGGCAAAGAGCTTCCACAGAGTCGGCGCGCTGATGTCACATCCGAGGTCCCCCAAGTAGCGCGATAAGCCCTCAGAAAGCAAGAAGCCGAGATTCACGGCCTCGACACGGTAGTCAGCTGGCTTATCATCAACAACGCGCACTAAGGGCGCATAGATGACTAGGTGCTCTTCGGTTCGAGTCCCTAGTTGCTCTGCGGCATAGTTCTGGAGGCTTGTAGACTTACCCGCACCAGCGTCACCAAGCAGCAAGAAGTTGAGTCGGCTCTGAAACAGCCTACCGATGGGCAGTTCAAGTCTTGGCCTATTGGGTGTGAGAGAGTCCGCGGCTTCGGCCTCGATGCCCAGGATGTTCGACAGCATCTTATTCCTAAGGACCGGGCTTGCTGATCGTATGGCTGTTGCGGTCGCCACCATCACCTGACGTATTTCATCAACACTTGGCCGAGCTGCAGGCCTGAGGGCGGCAATTTCGGCACGCAGATCGTCTCGGCGGGAAGTCAGCGCTTGGGCCAGAGGCTTGCCGTCAAGTCGAGTCTGGATTCCGATACGTCCCATCTCTAACTGGATTTGCCTCAGCTCGTCTCGGGATTGCCGAAGCTTGAGACGAACATCGTTCAACGCCTTGAGCTGCCGGTCCAGCCCGGAACTTGCGAAGCGAATGTCGATCTGCTTCTTGAGTTGGCTTATCTGGCTTTCGTGCTGTGTGATTGCCTTAGTCAGACTCCGCCTCTGGTCTTCTTGCGTCTCAAGAGTCCGCTGTAGCCTCAGGCTGCCGAGGCGTGACTGAGCATTCTTGAGTCTCCTTTCCAATTCTCGCACTGAGCCGTCTTTGGCGCGGATTCTGTCTCTCTGAACTCCTATCCTATTCTCTAGTGTGCTGCGCTTGTTGTCCAAGGATTCGAGATTGGCCGACACCTTGGCAAACCTGGCACTGAGATCCTTTTGCCGCCTTCTGGCTGAGTCGTGGGCCTTCCGGTAGGCCGCGATCTGGGATTGGAACGACCTAACGTCAAAGCTCGGGCTCAGCTCGGCCACCGCGTTTTGCATTGCCTCCCAGTCATCGAGCAAGGCCGTATCCTCATAGACCTCCGGGTCGTATTCTACTTCAAGAAACGATTCCGAGGATCCGCCTTCGATAGCCAGGTACAGAGCGGTATAGTACTCTCGGACGTCGCGACCTTCGCGGGCATCGAGAGCCCTCATAAGGATGTCATTCCTAAGAAGTGGCGCGAGGGTTGAGCTGATGCTCAAGGCCGATCCAGAGAGTTCTCGAGCGACGCGAGGCAGTCTCTGCACGACTTGATCAACCAGGGTCACGCCGTCAACCACGCGTACATTCCTGTCACGGAGCTCCTGCACTTTCTCGAAGCGGGATGCTAGTGTCTTGGTGTCTATCGCGTATGGAGTGATGAAATAGACGGATGATGGCGTCCAAGACGAGCCGTCAGCGACAGGAAGGGGCTTCTCAAGAGCTTGAGAGAGTTGAGCTATTATCCCAGAGAAGCTACTTGTCGAAGCAGCCACCCGAGAGGGCCTTAGCTTCTTGACCTGAACAGCGGTTAGCTCCAGCGAACCGAAGTCATCCCTTCGCCAGGCAACGAGATCCTTGCCAGCTTCGTCTGGCCCATGGTAGTACTCAACTCGCTCATAGCCCATCGCCTCTAGGAGCGGCATGATGACCGTCTTCGTGAGTTCCGGCTCAGACATATTCTGGAGTCTTTCCAGAAGAATGCGTTTCGTGCGTGTTTCGATGCTGTCCGTCACAAGACACCTCTTACGCCAGACTCCGACGCCGGCTTCGCGGTCAGAGGTCTCCACTAGCGATGGCTCGGTCCCCTTTCCGTGTACTGCCGCCTAGGCCAAAGCTTTCGCCGATGTGTCGTCAAAGAGCCCCAGAGACCCCGGCAGAAGTAGGGAACCACACAAACGGGACGATTGTCACTCCAAGACAATCACACCGACTCTATCGTCTCCAGCGGCCAACTGTGATGGCCCAGCCAACGATGCCCAGCTGGGCATGTTCGGTCCAAGCGGGGCTCACCACTATGACCTGAGAAGCCAAGACGCGCCAACACCCCCGGCGGATTGCATGCTACTTCCGGCTCCCTATCATGTCAACTTCTCTCGGCTCTGCCGATGAAACGGCGGAGGTTGTCCATGCGCCCGAGGCGGTGTAGGCTGCGGAGAGCTGGAATCGAGAAGGCCGCGCCTGGCTTCCGGAACTACCTCCAGCTCCTCGTTCGATTCACTGGAGCTGCCGAGCCGCGGCGGCTCTCGCTCGATCTCATTTGCCATCAAGCGACTCCGCGGTAAGCCAGGCCCCACGACCCAGCATCAAGAGCCTTCGATGGTTGTGTTCCCATGAGCAGCAGGCTGGACATCTGTTTCGACCGGGGTCGGGAGCCCTGATTTGCGGCGACGTCGCCGAATTCACCGCCGAGGTGAATTTCGTCGGGGTGAACAAAGACCTAGAAACCGAAGACCATAAGGGTTCGCCCCTCGACATCGAATGACGCATTGAGGAGCCGGCCCCGAATCTGCTTGCGCCAGCACTCCAGCGCCTCGAGGCCCGCCTCCAGCACCGACCGTGACTCAAGACTACGCCCCAAGCTCCACCTTGCGCTCGAACTCGGCCCCGCCCTCCACCGCGCAGGGGCCAGGCTAGCCTTCAGCAACAGATGCCCAAGAACCGCTGGTCTCCGGCTCAGAGGACACGCGCCCTAACCTGCTAGCCATCGTGCCGCGAACCGGCTGTAGCTAATACCCCTATGCCCGTGCCCCCCACCAGATAGGCGCCAGGCGGCGTGGGTATTGTCGGACTTCAGCGCCCTCGGGGTCGCCAACACCAACGAGGAGGCCTCAGCACCAAAGTCTTGCCTTTGCTGCCCTGGTGCCTCATCATCGAATCTGGACGGGTGGGCGCTCAAAGGGAAGACCCTTTACGTCGTCATTGAACGGACATCCCGATGTTCGTCCAGTGGTGACAGATTTCATAAGCCTCTGCTTTCACTGAATCTAGACGGCTGCTGGAGAACCCACCGCGCTCCCCGTTTGAACCTACGCCCAACGCGGACGTCGGGGCATGATCCGGGGCCTGTTCACCGAACGGTGAAACTGCGGGCGACGATGAACCAAAGCCACAGCAGGTGTTCCGTGTGAGCCTGGGGGCCAGCGCCCGATGGCGGTGGGTCCAGACGACAGGGACGAGCTACAGCGCCCCGCAACCAGCTCCGGCGTAGGGCATCCGGAATCAAATTGACCGCCTGCGCCCGCGCCGGCTCCGCCTTGCCCACCTGTCCATCACTGTCGACCTGTCCCATGTTTCCCCCGTAGGTGCGCCCCCTAGTGCGCAGACCACGGTCGATGTGCCATGAGATAGCCTGTGGCCCCGAGTGCACACCTCTGTCAGTGGGCCATTGAGCCCTTTCTGCTCCCGATAAGGACGCAGTGAGGCGGCGGTGGTAGAATGACCGCAAAAGGGAGGGCTCCGCTATGGCGGGAGGGCGACGTTCGATACTGTTCCTCGCCGGTTTGGTGCTCCTCGCTGCGGCCTGTGGAAGCGGTTCTGCGAGCATCGACTTCTCTCAGGTTGAGGAGCAGGCGCCAGCCCAGTTGGCAGTCCCCAGGGGCGATGTCATCCGCATGGCGGTGGCGCCGGTCATCTCGCCCGTCTCCTCCCTCACGCTGTACGACCAGCTAGCCGACTACATGGCCGAGAAGCTCGGTCAGCCGGTCGAGTTGGTGCTGGGGAAGACCTACGCCGAGATCAACGACCTGGTGAAGTCGGGCGACGTGACTCTGGCCCTGGTCTGCACGAACCCGTTCCTCCAGGGGCAGGAAGAGTTCGGCATGGAGCTGCTGGCGGCACCGGAGGTCGTGGGGCAACCCTATTACTATTCGCTGCTCATTGCTCCCACGGGCTTGAACGTCAGCTCCCTGGCGGACCTGCGAGGGATGACCTTCGCTTTCACCGACCCCCTCTCGAACTCCGGACGGCTGGCTCCGCTCTACCAACTCGCGCTATTGGGCCAGACCCCGGAGTCGTTCTTCAGCCGTACCATCTTCACCTACGCTCACGATAACTCGATCCGCGCCGTGGCCGACGGCCTTGTGGATGCGGCGGCGGTAGACAGCCAGGTCTACGAGTACCTGCAGATCACGGAGCCAGAGCTAGTCAGCAAGGTGAAGGTCATCGAGAGGTGGGGGCCCTTCGGGATCAGTCCAGTCGTGGTCAACCCCCACCTCGACCCAGAGCTCAAGGCGAGGCTGCGAGAGGTTTTCCTGGGGATGGACGGGGACAGCCAAGGAAGAGAACTCCTCCAGCGACTCTTGATCGACCGTTTCATCGTGCCGGACGATAGCATCTACGACTCCGTCCGGCAGATGCGGACCTACCTGCGAGAGAAGGGCCTGACCGAGTAGCGCAAGGGCTGCTATGGAGCTCCGCTTCAAGATCGTGATAGCCATCGCCGGACTGGTCCTGGCCCTGGGCCTGGGCGGGACCATACACGCCCGGCTGACCCTTTCCGGCATCTCCCAGGATGAGCTAGAGAAGCGGGCCACGGCCGTCGCGGGCAGCATAGCAACCCATGCCCCCGAGCCTCTGCTGACGAATGACCTCTACAGCCTCTACCGTGACATCAGCAGCGTCCAGGCCACGAACAGCGACATCCGCTACATCGTCGTGCTAGACCCCCAGGGAACGGTGAGGGCCAGCACCTTCCCCGCCGGGCTTCCCAGGGGGCTGCGCGAGGCGAACGCGCTCTCCCCAGGCCAGCTATCGTCGGTGAAGAAGCTGGACACCAGCGAGGGCCCGATGCTGGACGTGGCGATGCCCATTCTGAAGGGAAAGGCAGGAATTGTCCGACTGGGGATATCAAGAGAACCCGCCCAGTCCCAGGTGGCTCGTCTCACTTTCACCTTGTTGGCTCTCACTGGCGGAGTGCTCCTCGCCGGCCTCACAATAGCCTTCCTCCTGGCCACCGTGTTCACTCGCCCGCTGGCCCGTCTGGCTGAGGCGGCCCGCGCGGTGGGCCGCGGCGAACTTTCGCAGCAGGTCGCGATCGAGAGTCGAGATGAGGTGGGCCGGCTCGCCGTCGCCTTCAACACCATGACGCAGCAGCTCAAGGAAAAGGAAGAGGACCGTAGCCACCTCCTGGAGCAGGTCATCTCCGCCCAGGAGGAGGAGCGTAAACGGGTGGCGCGTGAGCTCCATGACGAGGCCGGCCAAGCCCTCACGTCCCTGATGCTCGGCCTCAAGCACCTCCAGGAGACGGCCGCGGGCGAGAGCGCTCGGGCGAAGGCGGCGGAGCTACGTGCCGTTGCGTCCGACACACTCGAGCTCATGCACGACCTCTCTCTGGACCTGCGGCCCAGCTCTCTGGACGACCTGGGGCTGGTGGCGGCCCTGGAACGCTACGCCAACGACTACGCTCGCAAGCACGGGATCAACGTGGACTTCCACCCCGGCACCGTCCGCGACCGTCGCCTTCCCCTCCAGCACGAAATCACCGTCTACCGCATAGTTCAGGAGGCGCTGACGAACACGGCGAAGCACGCCGCCGCCCGCAACGTCAGCATTACCTTGGAGGAGCGCAATGGCACCGCTGTCGTGGTGGTCGAAGATGACGGCTGTGGCTTCGATCCGGAGGCCCTGAAGCTCTCGGCGGCAAGAGGCCGCCGCCTGGGGCTTCTCGGCATGGAGGAAAGGGCGGCGCTCCTCGGCGGCCGCCTCACAATTGAGTCCCGGCCGGGCGCAGGCACCGCCGTTTTCGTAGAGATACCAACCCATGTCGATGGTCATGGAACCGATTCGAATCCTCATAGCTGACGACCACGCCGTGATGCGCGCTGGCCTCCGCCTCCTCCTCGATGGCCAGGAAGACATGCACGTGATCGACGAGGCCGGTGACGGGTGGCAGACCGTAGAGAAGGCCGCCGCCCTCCGCCCCGACGTCGTCCTGCTGGACATTACCATGCCGGGCCTGAGCGGGCTGGAGGCGGCCCGAGAGATCAAGCGCAAGGCCCCGGACGTAAAGCTGCTTGTCCTCACCATGCACGACGACGAGGCTTACCTGCGCCAGTTCCTCCAGATCGGGGCGTCGGGCTACGTCGTTAAGAAGGCCGCCGACACAGAGCTGGTGGCGGCGATCCGGGCCGTCCAACGCGGCGAGACCTTCGTCTATCCCTCTCTCACGCAGGTGCTCGTCGACCGATATCTGGAGCGGCCGGAGTCCACCCCGTCCGCTGGCTCCGGCGAGGAGCTGACCACGCGTGAGACCGAGGTTCTGCGGCTGGTAGCCCAGGGCTACACCAGCCAGCAGATCGCTGACCACCTCTCTATAAGCGTCAACACCGTTGAGACGCACCGCGCTCACATCATGGACAAGCTGGGCCTTCGCGGTCGCGCCGAGCTGGTTCGCTACGCCCTAGCAAAGGGCCTCCTCACCAGCGAACGCTCCTAGCGCTCCTCACCGCTTATCCACTATACCTGCCCCGTCCGTATCCCTACTTTTCCGCCAGGCAGATCCCTCTTCTCTCAGGAGACGAGCGGCCAATTATCGCCCCTGCTGGCGATGGACAGCGTCCCCGACGCACCGCTAGAGTTAGTTTGTGACGGAAGGAACGACTCCCCTCCGAGGAGAGATGGCGATGGGCTCCAAAGATAGTGGCGCCGACGGCGGCAAGAACGGGCAGCGAGGTAGCGCCAAACACCTCGGTCGCAGGCGGTTCCTGCGCGCCCTTGGCCTGGCGACCCCAGCGGCAGCTGCCAGCCTTGTCGGCGCGCTCGGCGTCCGTTCCGCCCTGGCGAAAGGCGGCGATGGCTCGCCTTTGACACCAGGCGAGACCGAGCGGCTGCGCCGGGCATTCTTGAAGGAGGCCAGGAGCGCCGCTGCGCCGGAAGCGGGCCTGGCGGACGGCGAGGCAACGAGGGCGGCGGTAGCTACTCTCACCGCGCCCGGCACGGCGATGAGCCCCCGCTCGCTGGGTACGGACGTAATCGGAGAGCCTGCACCCAATCCGGCCCCTATCGTGTCGCTCAGGCACGAGCGGCCGCTCGAGAACATCTTGACGCGCATGCAGGACGACCTGCGGCGGGCGCTTGATAAGCCCATCGAGGAGCGACGCTGGTCTATGGTTATAGACCTGCGCAAGTGCATTGGCTGCTCGGCCTGCACCATCGCCTGCAAGGCGGAGAACCATCTGCCGCCGGGCGTCGTCTACCGGCCGGTCCTCGACGAGGAGCTGGGAGAGTATCCGCGGGTGGCGCGTCGCTTCACGCCTCGACCCTGCATGCAGTGCGACGAACCACCTTGCGTGCCGGTGTGCCCGGTGGGCGCCACCTACAAGCGGCCTGACGGGATCGTCGAGATCAACTACAACCGCTGCATCGGCTGTCGCTACTGCATCACGGCCTGCCCCTACAGCGCCCGCACCTTCGACTTCGGCAGCAACTACACGGACGACACGCCTGAGCGGCAGGCATATGAAGAGACGCCAGCACCCGAGTACGGCCACAGCTGGGATCGGGGCGGTGTCGAGGGCGTTACCCGCAAGTGTCAGTTCTGCCTCCATCGCCTGGACGCGAGCATGCTTCCCGCCTGCGTGACGACCTGCGTGGGCGGCGCCACCTTCTTCGGCGACAAGAACGACCCGGACAGCCTGGTGTCTGAGCTCATCGGCAACCTCAACGCCATGCGCTTGAAGGAAGAGCAGGGCACCGAGCCCAAGGTCTGGTACCTGGTATAGGAGGAGGGCGGCCATGGCGATAACCAGAAATCGATTGCTCCTGGGCACGGCGGGCGTGCTGTGGGTCGCTCTCCTTGCGGCGGGCCTCGTCGGCGTGGCCCTGCGCCAGACGACGGGCCACGAGCTGGCCGGATACAGCACCTATGTCCCGTGGGGCCTCGGCGTATCGACCTACATCTACCTTGTTGGTCTCTCCGCAGGCACCTTCCTGGTGTCGAGCCTCATCTACGTCTTCGGCATGCGCCGCCTGGAGCCGGTGGGCAAGATCGCCTTGTTCACGGCGGCCGTGACGCTGTTGGGCGCCCTACTTTCCATCTGGTTCGACATCGGCCACATGGAGCGCTTCTGGTACGTCTACGTGTACGGAAGGCCGACGTCGATGATGGCCTGGATGGTCTGGCTCTATACCGCCTATCTTGTCCTGATCGTAGCTGAGCTGTGGATCGCGATGAGGGCGGACCTGGCTGTCTGGGCAAGAGACACCGGCTTCCGGGGCGCCGTCGGGCGGGCGCTGCTCTTCGCACCTGCGCTTGAGCCAGCAGCAGAAGCGGAAGATGATCCTCCGCCCGAGGGCATCGGCAGCCTGCCCGCCATCGTCGGCCAGGTATTGAGCCAGCGGGGCTCGACTAGTGCCGTCGCCGTTGACAGGGACCGCCGAGTTCTGCAAGTGCTCGGCGCCATGGGTGTGCCTCTGGCGGTGGCCTTTCACGGCGGCGTCGGCGCTCTGTTCGGCGTCGCGGGTGCGCGTCCCTTCTGGAACGCCACCGTTTACCCCATTCTCTTCCTCTCGGGCGCCCTCGCCTCCGGCGGGGCCCTCCTGACGTTCATCGTGGCCGCCCTGTGGCCTGAGCGGGGTTCGCCCCAGCACCGGGAGCTGGTGTTCACTCTCGGCCGCATCACGCTGGCGCTGCTGGTCTTCGATGCCATCGTCGAGTGGGCGGAGGGCAGCATCAGCGTCTATGCCGGCATCCCTTCCCACGTGGAGCCCTGGATGCAGGTGCTGTTCGGCCACTACTTTTGGGTCTTCTGGATTTTGCACGTCCTTCTGGGGGTCATTGTGCCGGCGACGCTGCTGTTTCTGCGACCGCGCTCTCTCACCTGGGTTGGCGCGGCGGCCTTCCTCATAGCGACGACCTTCATCTCCGTCCGGCTCAACATTGTGATACCCGGGCTCGTAGTTCCTGAGCTTGAGGGGCTGAGAACGGCCTTCCAGGACTCGTATCTGACCTTTGAGTACTTCCCCAGCGTCATGGAGTGGCTGCTGGTCTTCTTCGTCGGCGCCGTTGTGCTGGGGCTGTTCTTCGCTGGGTACCGCGCCCTGCCGCTGGTGCGACGTGAGGCGGAGGAGGTGTAGGCCGTGTCCGAAGAGAACCGTAGTCCAGAGAACGGCGGCGCTCTTGGGGAGCCGGTGACGCGCCGGCGATTCATCAAGACCTCAGCGCTGGTCGGCGGCTCCGCACTGGCCGCCACCCAGGTCCCCTGGTTGCTCAACATGGCGACCAGGGCCGAGGCACGTTACCTCTCGCCCACCGAGGAGTACTTGCTCGCCAAGCCGGAGAACATCATCCACACCGTCTGCCTCAGCTGTCACGTCCGCTGCCCCATCAAGGCCAAGTTCTTCGACGGAGTGCTGACGAAGATTGATGGCAGCCCCTTTGCCGCCAAGACCTTCCTGCCCAACACCGCCTACGACACACCTCCGGCGGAGGCGGCCCTCATGGACGGCCACCTCTGCCCCAAGGGCCAGGCGGGCGTCCAGATCTACTACGATCCCTACCGCGTCCGCCGCGTGCTGAAGAGGGCCGGGCCCCGTGGCGGGGGCAGGTGGCAGACCGTCGACTTCCAGCAGGCCATCGACGAGATCGCCAACGGAGGTGACCTTTTCGGCGAGGGCCCTGTGCTCGGCCTCAAGGACATCTTCGTCCTTCGCGACGCCCAGGTGGCCAAGGCCATGGCCGAGGATGTGACTGCCATTCGGAAGAAGGAGATGACGGTCGGGGAGTTCAAGGCCAAGCACAGCGCCCACCTGGACGTCCTCATCGACCCGGACCACCCGGACCTCGGCCCGAAGAACAACCAGCTTGTGATCATGAACGGCCGCATCCAGCACGGCCGCAAGGACTTCGCCAAGCGTTGGCTCAACGACGGCTTCGGCTCCGTGAACTTCTTCGAGCACACCACCATCTGCGAGCAAAGCCACCACATCGCAACGGAAATGATGTGCGGAGGCAAGGAGCACTTCAAGCCGGACTTCCTGAATGCCGAGTTCGTCATCTTCTGGGGCACCGGCGCCTTCGAGGCCAACTTTGGCTCGACCGCCATGGCTCAACTGGTTACGCGCGCTCAGGTGGAGAAGGGCCTGAAAGTGGCGGTCATCGACCCGCGCCTCAGCAAGACCGCCGCCAAGGCGTGGAAGTGGGTGCCGGTCAGGCCCGGCGCCGACGCTGACCTCGCCATGGGCATGATCCGCCGCATGATCGAAACGGAGCGCTACGACGCGCGCTACCTCGAGAACGCCAACCAGTCGGCCGCCGAGGCCGACGGCGAGACTACCTCCAGCGACGCCACCCACCTGGTGCGCACCGACGAAATGGTCTTTCTGCGCGCCGAGGATATCGGCCTGCCGGTGCCAGAGCCCGCCGAAGGCGAGGAGAAGCCCGACTACTTCGTCGTTATGACGGACAGCGGCCTCCAGCGCCACGACGAAGCGGAGCACGGGCTCCTGGAGGTGGATACCGTCTTCAACGACATCCCCGTCAAGAGCGTCTTCACGCTCCTCAAGGAGCGGGCCCAGGAGAAGAGCCTCGACGAGTATGCCGACGCCGCCGGCGTCGAGGTCCACGACATCGAGGAGCTGGCCGACGAACTGACGGCTCACGACAAGAAGGCCGGTATCGACACCTACCGGGGGCTCGTTCAGCACACCAACGGCTACTACGCCCAGCAAGCGGTCATGACCCTGAACCTCCTTATCGGCAACGTCGACTGGAAGGGCGGCATCGGCTCTGGCGGCGGCCACTGGCACGAGGCGGGCGACAAGGAGGGTCAGCCTTATAACCTTAAGGAGCTGCACCCGGGGAAGATCGCCAGCTTTGGGGTCGCCGTGACCCGGGAGAAATCCAAGTACGATGAGTCCACGCTCTTTGACCGGGACGGCGGCTTCCCGGCACAGCGTCAGTGGTACCCCTTCTCCGGCAACGTCTACCAGGAGATCATACCCTCGGCTGGAGACGGGTACCCGTACCCCATCAAGGCGCTGTTCATCCATAAGGGCACGCCCATCCTATCGGCCCCGTTCGGCGCCGACGCCGTCAGGACTCTGGCGGACCCCCAGAAGATCCCGCTGGTCATCGCCGACGATGTCGTGATCGGCGAGACCTCCATGTACTGCGACTACATTTTCCCTGACCTGACCTACCTGGAGCGCTGGGGCACCCCCCACGACAATCCTCAGCCGGCTACCAAGAACAGCCTTTTCCGTCAGCCAGCCGCCTCCCCGCTAACCGAGGTGGTGAACATTGACGGAGAGGAGATGCCCATCTCCTACGAGTCCGTGCTCATCGCCATCGCCAAGGAGCTGGGCATGCCCGGGTACGGTGTGGGCGGCTTCGGCCCCAACACGGACTTCGACCGGCCGGAGGACTACTACTTGAAGATGGCCGCCAATATCGCCTGGGGCGACAAGCCCGACGGCGATCAGCTCCCCGAGGCAGGTCCGGAGGAGATGCAGCTCCTGCTGGACGCGCGGCGCCATTTGCCGAGCGCCGTGTTCGATGAGCAGAAGTGGATCAGCGCGACGGGCGAGGAGCACTGGCCGCATGTGGTTACCATGCTCAACCGCGGCGGCCGCTTTGAGGCGTTCGACAAGGCCTACGACGGGGACTACCTCGGCCACAAGTATGGCAGCCCCGTCCATCTCTATGTGGAAAAGGTGGCGAAGGCCCGCGATGCCGTCACCGGCGAACGCTTCGACGGACTCGCCCGCGCCGAGCCCATTCGGAACAGCAACGGCGAACCGCTCGACGATTCTGGCTACGGGTTCTCCCTTATCACGTTCAAGGAGATGCACGGCGGCCACAGCCGCACCATCCCCACCTACTGGACGAACATCTCGCTGATGCCCGAGAACCACGTCATCATGAATCAGGCGGACGCGGACCGCCTGGGCCTGGGCGATGATGATGAAGTGAGGCTCGTTTCCCGCTCCAACCCTGACGGGATCTGGGATCTAGGAAACGGCGACAAGAGGCCCGTGTCCGGTAAGGTCAGGACTGTGGAGGGAATGCGTCCGGGTGTGGTCGCCGTCTCCTGGCACTATGGGCACTGGGCCTACGGCGCCCGCGATGTTGTCATCGATGGTGAGACCATCGAGGGGGACGAACGACGCGGCAGGGGGCTCTGCCCCAACGCGGTTATGCAGGCCGACTCCCACAGCACCAACACATGCCTTACTGACCCCATCGGCGGCAGCGCCTCCTTCTACGACACGCGGGTGAACCTGGTGAAGGTGTAGCCCGGGTTGAGCTGCTGAGGTCACGGCCAATGGCGTTCGCGCAAAGCGCGAACGCCATGTGGGTTTGTGGCCACCACACAGGACGGGGACCGGCTGCTCATCGACTTCAAGGGCGACATACAGTACCCGGAGATCCGGGCCTATTCGGGTCACCTCCCCCAGACCGTGAAGCATAAGGTCAAGGGCAGGACTATCGTCATTGAGGCCTCTCGCGAGTTCAACGACCGGCTGGGAAATGCGAGGAGTCGGCCAAAGAGTTGGATCGAGCGGCTCACACCCTCCAGGCGGGGCAAATGAACTGTGCACAAGGCGACGTCACACAACCTCCCGGTGGAAGACGAACTTGTTTCCATCGGAGATTAAGTGCTTGCCGGACGTGCATGCCGATGTTCTTGCAATGGTGACGAAGCCGGACTAGGTTGTGCACACTACGTTTCCGCGGTGGAACTGACCTTGCCCCCATGAACGAGTCCAGTCCCAATGTTGGTGTATGTGGGTTCTGGACCGGAGAAAGGGGGCACTTTCTGTGGGCAAGAGGCGTCATACGCCGGAGCAGATCATCAATAAGCTCAGGGAGGCCGAAGTAGAGCTGGCCAAGAGGATGAAGGTAACCGAGGTCTGCAGGAAGCTCGGCATAGCTGAGTACACGTACTACCGCTGGCGCAAGGAGTACGGAGGACTGCGGCTGGACCAGGCCCGGAGGTTCAAGGAACTGGAGAGGGAGAATGCCCGGCTGAAGAAGCTTGTGGCTGATCTGTCGTTGGACAACGCTATTCTGAGGGAGGCGGCGCAGGGAAACTCCTCAGCCCGATGAAGAGAAGGCTTGCGGTCGAGTGGGTGTGGGACGCGCTCGGTCGCGATGTCGTCTCCGAGCGCCGGGCGTGCAGGGTGTTGGGTCAGGTCCGTTCGACACAGAGGAGGGAGCGCTGTGCTCCTGGCGATGAGCCTGGGCTGCTGAGACGTATGGTGGAGCTGGCGACGGAGTACGGGCGTTACGGCTACCGGCGGATAGCAGCCATGTTGCGTGAGGAAGAGTGGCGAGCGAACCACAACCGGGTGGAGAGGCTGTGGCGGCTGGAGGGGTTGAAGGTGCCGGCGAGGCAGCCCAAACGGGGAAGGCTGTGGCTGACAGACGGTTCCTGCGTCAGGCTGAGGCCGGCCTACAAGGACCACGTGTGGAGCTATGACATCATGATGACGAGGATGAGCGACGCTGCCCCTTGAGGCTGTTGACGGTCATGGATGAGTACGGCAGGGAGTGTTTGGCCATAGACGTAGGGCGGAGGATAACCAGCGATGACGTGCTGGAGCGCCTGACTGAGCTCTTCGTCCTGGGGGGAGCGCCGGCCCACATTCGCTCGGACAACGGGCCGGAGTTCACCGCGCGGGTAGTGTGGGACTGGCTGGAGCGGGTGGGTGTCAAGACCCTGTACATCGAGCCTGGGAGTCCGTCGGAGAACGGCTACATCGAATCCTTCAACAGCAAGCTGCGGGATGAGCTTCTGAACGGGGAGGTGTTCGACACGGTTCTGGAGGCGGAGGTGCTGTGTGAGAGGTGGAGGCGGCGGACATCACGCTGGTCAGCGGAGACCTCACCGGCATCGTCACCGCGCTTCGGCTCAGCCACGCGACCATGCGCAACATCCGCCAGAACCTGTTCTTCGCCTACGTGTACAACTCGGCGGGAATCCCCCTGGCGGCGGGCGTGCTCTATCCCGTCATCGGCGCTCTGCTGAACCCCGCTATAGCCGCCGTAGCCATGGCGGCCAGCTCAGTGTCAGTGATCAGCAACGCCCTTCGTCTTACTCGGTTCCGCTAGCTCCCAGCATCAACTCCGGCATCCTCTGAGCCCTCCGACCTCAAGAAGAAGACGGGTTCCCCCCATCTTGTGGGTTGACACAAGTACTGGGCGGTAGTAGTATCTCGATAAAGTCAACCCATTTTGTCGACATCATCATGCCCGGAGAAGCCCAGCCCCCAGCGGGGAGCCCTCAGGGAGGAGCCAATGACCACGGAAGTGAAGACCGGCCGTCGGCTGTCCGTCACGACGCCGGAGGTAGAGGAGGAGATCGCTGTCTTCGAACGCGAGGCGCAGGCCTTCCTGGCAGGCCGCGGCCTCGGCGACGCCTTTCGCCCCTTCCGCCTCCAGCACGGCGTCTACGGCCAGCGCCAGGCCGGGGGCCAGCACATGGTGCGGGTGAAGATACCCCACGGCAGCCTCACCGCCGACCAGCTAGACGCTTTGGCCGGCATCGCCGAGCGCTTCGTGCCGCGTCGGCTCGGGCACGTCACCACCCGGCAGGACATACAGTTTCACTTCGTCAGGCTCGCCGACGTGCCGGCCGTCATGCGGGCCCTGGCCGCGGCCGGCCTCACAACGCGCGAGGCCGCCGGCAACACGGTGCGCAACGTCACCGCCGACCCCTTCTCCGGACTCTGCCCCGACACCGTCTTCGACGTGACGCCCCACGCGGAGGCGGTCGCCCGTCATTTCCTGCGCAACCCCCTGTGCCAGAGGTTGCCCCGCAAGTTCAAGATCACCTTCTCCGCCTGCCCGCACGATTACGGCTTTATCCCCATCCACGACGTGGGCGCCATGGCCGTCGTGCGGCGGCAGGATGGAGCGGAGCGCCGGGGCTTTCGCATTAGCGTCGGAGGTGGTCTGGGCGCTGTCTCTCGTGCTGCGGAAGTCCTGGACGAGTTCGTGCCCGAAGAGGAGCTCGTGCGCACCGTCGAGGCCGTCGTGCGCGTCTTCGACCGCCTGGGCGAGCGCCGCAACCGCAACCGGGCGCGCATTAGGTTCCTGGTGGCCGGGTTGGGCATGGAGGAACTGCGCCGCCTGGTGCGCGACGAGCTGACGGCCATGCCGCCCGTCGGAGGCGGAGCCTATCGTTCGCCGGACCTCGCCCTGGAGGAGACGCCCATGCATCCGCCGGCGACCGGTGACAACGACGGCCGCGCGCCCCTCGAGGACTTCGAGGCCTGCAGGACCACCAACGTCGTCGCCCAGAGGCAGGCCGGCTACTCTTTGGTCCACGTCGCGCTGCCCTTGGGCGACCTGACGGCCGAGCAGATGCGCGCCTTGGCCGCCGCGGCCCGTCGCTACGCCGGCGGTCGCATCCGGACGGCAGCGGTCCAGAACATGGTGCTGCGCTGGGTACACGAGGTTGACCTGCCGTCCCTCTACGCCGACCTCGTTGAGGCCGGCATGGGCGAGGCCGGCGCCGGCACGCTGTCCGACATCATGGCCTGCGCCGGCACCGATACGTGCAGCCTGGGCATCACATCATCGAGGGGGCTGGCCGGCGTCCTGCGCGAGACCGTCCTCAACGGCGACGGCCCCTTCGCCGACCCACTGGTGAGACAGATCAGGGTCAAGATCAGCGGCTGCCCCAACTCCTGCGGCCACCACCACATCGCTGACGTGGGCTTCCACGGCTGCGCCGTCCACAGCGACGGGCGGCTGGTGCCCGCCTTCCAGATGCTCGTCGGCGGCCGGGGCAGCGGCGAGGGCGTCATCGCCTGGCCGGTGATGAAGGTGGCAGCCCGTCACGTCCCAGAAGCCTTCGCGCAACTCATCGCCACCTACGTCGAAGAGCGCCGCGACGGCGAGCCTTTTGCCGAATATACGCGCCGGGTGGGCACCGACCACATCCGGGAAGCGCTGGCCGAGTTCAGGAAGATGCCCGCCTTCGACCGGGACCCCATGGCCTTCGTGGACTGGGGTGCCAGTAAGCTCTTCTCGCTCGACGAGAGAGGTGAGGGCGAGTGCGGGGTGTAGGCTGTTGCTCTTGCGAAGCTCCCGTGTTTTCGACTGCGCCCTGGCGCGGCCCGCGCATGCCAACCCGCCAACCATTCTGTGGCAAGCCGGGGGCGGCGCGGTCCTCTCTGTTGCTGCTCGTTGTGCCGGATGCCCCCACGCAATTCCTTCCGCATCTCAAGCTGCCGCTTCCCTTCGAGTGGGGCTGACCAGCCCTGAAGCCCAAGTTGCCGGGCGCCGGCCCCTCCCGCCTTCGGCTCCCAGCCGAAAGGTGCCAGGCGGCGTGGGTATTGCCGAACGTGAATCCTCTCGGGGTCGCCAGGATCTTTCGCGTCATCCTTCGGGATGGCGCTTTCATTCTCCCCCATTGGTCGGCGGCCGGTCCTAGCGGAGGCTGCGCACCTCCGGCACCGACAGCGATGGCCCGCCGGCGACACGGGGACCGGCGAGGAGGGCCGCGAAGTCCCCACGGCTCCTGCACACTGTCCTTTGCCAGAGAGCGGCGATGTCCGCTGCGTCTCCCCGGCACCTACTCGCTCAGCCATCGAGGCCGACCCATCGAACACATCTCAAGAGAGCTCCCCCGCCGCGTGCTACTCTGTGCTAGTATGTAGCTGGTATGGCCCCTATCTGGGCGAGAGGAGCGATCATGGTGAACGCAGCAAGAAATGTTCGAGAGTACCGCTACAGCAAACAGAAAGACCTCCTGCTCCAGCGGATGCGCAAGATCGAGGGGCAGGCGCGCGGCATCCACAAGATGATCGAGGACGACAGGTACTGCCCGGACATCATCCAGCAGCTAACGGCTCTTTCCCACGCTGCTGAGGAGGTATCACTGCTGCTCCTTCGGGACCACATAGAAGGCTGCGTCGCTGACGCCATTCGGGAGGAGCATGGCGAGGAAATGATCCGCGAGCTCATGGGGGTCATCCGGCGGGCTGTCCGCGCCTAGCAACGGCGTCGACGCAAGCGCGGCAATGCGTGAGCGCCGCGACCGCGTCATACCTCTCTCACCGGGAGCTCATGCTCCCTCCGCCACCTCAGCCCTCACTTGAGCGCAGCGTCTTCGCCTTCCCATCGTCGAACGGGCCAGGCACTAGCCTCCTCGGCGAAGGAGAGGATAGCCCGCTTCCTCCCAGGCTATCATGCCGCCGTCCAGGTTCCATAGTTAGTGTAGCCAGGGCGCACGAGCGTGCGAGCCGCGGTCGCACCCATTGAACCGCTGCGGCAGTCGAGGACGACCTTCGCGTCGCGCTGCGGAAGCGAGTCGAGGTGGCCCTCAATCTCGTCAAACGGGATGAACTCGTCGGTGGGCTCGCTCTCGCCTTCATAAGGAATGTGCACGTTCACAAACAGGAAGTCTTTGTTCTCCAGCCACGAGCGCAGGAGGCGCGGCGTGATGTCCGTGTACGCGCCGCCGTCCACCTCGACCCGAGTTCCCACGGAGTCGTTGTCGAGGCCGACCTCTGTCGCCGAGCCTCCACCGCACGCGGCGAGAACCAACCCCGCGGCGATGATGGTCGCTGTGACTGGCGACCCGAATCGCATGCCTTGTGTCTCCGCTGAGGGTGAAAATGGTCCTCCCATCCTAGGCCCCGCAGCCGCTCGACTGGCCCGGCAGTTGCCCGGGAAGTCCCCCGGACTGAACGGCGGCAGCGACACGCTTCCAGCCACTGAGGGACGAATGCTCGCCGTCAAGGACCAGGCTCGGCTCCACATCTTCCCAGGCCTGACCCTGCCGGTCGAAGTATGTGGCCAACACGTAGTAGCGGTCAGGATACCAGAACGAGTTGAACCCCTTAAGTGCTGCGAAGATGTCGCCCGCCGAAGCCCCCGCCGCAGCCGCGACCTCTGCCAGCGCCAGGGCGGCCGCGCCGTGGTTGCAGTCGGGGAAGGCCGTCGGGTTGTCACAGCACGGCCGATACGCCCCGTGGGCCACCCCCTCCACGATCGTTTGCTGCTCTCGGCTCAGGAAAACGATATCGAACCGGGCCAAGTACTGGGACCCGGGCTCCCTGCCCAGCGTCCAGCCGGCGGTGCTGGCCAGCCGTTCCCTTTGCGTCCCCTCCAGCGTCGCCATAGGCCCGTCCGTCAGTATCGGATTGCGGTTGGCGACGCCGAGTGCCCAAAGGGCGTTGAGGACGAACCGACCGTTGCTGGCGTCGATGTGGATGGGCTCGCTGGAAGGAGCCGTCAGGATCCGCCGCTGGCCGTCGGTCAGGGGGTGGCCTGAGCGCGAGGCGGCTGCGCTGAACTTGTCAAGATCGACGACGCCGAGCTCTACCAGGCGGGGCATGGCATCGCCCCAGGGGGCGTCGATGGAGAAGCCGTCGGCGGGGAGGAGCCCGCTCACGATGTGGCTGAGGTCCTGGCTCTCAGCTCTCGGCGGCGTCGCGGTCAGGGAGCGCGTGAGGAAGCCAGCACCAAAGAGGGCGCCGCCGGCGGCGACAGTGCCCCCGGCGGCGAGCAGCCTCAGGAGGCGCCTTCTCGAAAGACGCCTCTCGCCCCTCGCCCCCTTTTCTCCCTCGCCAACGTACGCCAGCAGATCACCGTAATGGAACGGATCGGGCTGGCTCACGCCTCACCTCCTGCCCAATCCAGCGGGCGGGCGCTGGTAGAGGGGCCGTAGCTTTCGTACTTGGCGTCGATGAGGGCGCGGATCTCGGCTGCGCTCTTGCCTTCGGCTTGCCACTGGGCCGCGTCGATGGCCTCGTCGTCGCAGACCTCACAGCCGCTGGCGTGCGAGTCGAAGGAGCCGTCGTCGTTGATGAAGCAATCGAGCAGGTTGCGGTGCGGGTCCTCCGGCATCACGCCGCAGCCGCAGTAGCAGGGCAGACCCTCCAATAGCTGCTGGTGCTCCACGGCGATCCGATAGCCCTCCTCGGCCTTCGCGGAGTAGTGGACGAACTCCGGAAACTCGGATGGCGTCGCCCTCAGAGCCTGCTCCTGCTCCTTCCCCCCGACGAGCACCGTGAAGGCGATCACCGCCAGGCCCGGCAGCAGGATGAACGGCACCACCAGTAGGACCAGTTGCCGCCTCATGACTGGATGACCTCTTCTAGGGACGCTCCACTACTGGGGTCCGAAGAATGCCTTCACGTAGAGCTTCTGTACGGGCTCCTCCGCGTCGTTCGATAGGACAGATACCTCGAACAGGTGGGCTCCGCCCATGCCCTCCATCATGTGCGTGTCGAAAGAGATCGTCGTTTCCTCTCCGGGCCCGATGGTCGTAGAACCTACGACCGGCTCGAAAGGTCAGCAGCCCTCCAGCATCTTGACCTGGACGTCGTCGATATGGAGTGCGGCGTCACCCACGTTCGTCGCGGCAAAGGCGTACTGGACATGCTGGTTGAACGGGACCTGGCCCAGGTCGACCGACTCAACCGGAAAGTAAAGCCTGGGCCCGCCGCTGAACGGCTCGCCCGCCTGGCCCTCCGCGCGCGTCTCGACGATCTGCCGGTCGGCCCTATCGGCTCCCCCGTCGCCGGTGGCCGCGTAGACGATAAGAAACACGACGACCGCCACCGCGGCGGTGATCGAGCCGCCGACGGCCAGTGTGCTCGGGAAGCGCCGCCTTCTGCTCGCTTGCCTCGACTTCCTCGTTCGCCTGCTGCGGGTCATCGTTCCCTGGCCCCCTGAATGCCAAAGCTGTACTGCAGCATAGTATTCCTATTCCACTCGCCACGTGCAAGGGCCAAATGGCCTATTTCATGGGGCTGGTGCTGGCGGCCCTTCTTGGAGCGTCCGAGGGCCTGCCGCCGACATCGCCGGGCGTGAGGTCTCCCCTCACGATGTCGCCAAGGGCAACTCCCTGCGCAGTCTACTCCTGCAGCCGAACCTGAGGCGCCTCAAGATCGGCCGTCTCTCATCTCCGTGAATATCCAGGCCAGCATGACGCCGACCCAGAAGAGACCCATCATCACGACGGTTCACAGTATCAACGAACCCACTATGTCGTCGTCCTTCCATGTCTAATTCGCCTGGCGATCCTAGACGCGCTCGAGGGCTCGTCTGAGACGCTCCTTGGCTTCGCGAGCGACGTCTTCCAGGGCGGGATTGCGTGCCAAACCCATGGCCGATTCCGGATCGAAGGCGGCCACCACCGTGCCTTCGTCCTCTTCGTAGACGACGACGTTGCAGGGCAGGAGGAGTCCGACCTGCGTCTCGGCCTGCAGGGCACGGTGGGCGAGGGGCGGGTTGCAGGCGCCGATGATATCGTACTTGCGGAAATCGGCCTGCAGCTTCTCGCGTAACGTCTCCTTCACGTCGATCTCAGTCAGGACTCCGAAGCCTTCATCTTTGAGGGCGGCCTTGACTCGCGACAAAGCCTCCTCGTAGGGAAGCGACAACTTCCTGGAAAGACCATATGTCGTCTGTGTGACCATCGTGTCCTCCTGACTCTCAATGGGTCATCTTGACCCGGGGGCCGTTCGCGGGCCTGCCGCGGATTAGCTTGACGATCCCCAGCCCTCGCGACTCGACCACATCCAGGGCTATTCCTGCCTTCACTACGTTGGACACCGTGTCTCGATTGATGTTTGCTCCGGACATGCGGACCGCTATCGGGTTCGCAAGATCCATCAGCCGGCCAATGACAGGATTGCTGGCACGCACGTGCTCCAGGAGGTGGACGCGTCCGTCCTCGCGGACAACTCGCTTTACATCCTGAAGCCCGGCCACAGGGTCGGGCACGGAGCAAAAGACGAAAGTGGCGGCCGCCGAGTCGAAGGCGTCGTCGCGGAACGGCAGCCGTTGGGCGTCGGCCAGAACGAGGTCGACAGCACGCCCCATACGCCGTGCGCGGCTGGCCGCCCGTCGCAGCATGCGGGGGCTAATGTCCACGGCCACTACCCGTACGCCATCGCCGTGGTGCGGGATGTTCTTGCCCGTGCCCACGCCGACTTCGAGCACGCGTGCCTCATTGATCTCCGACCAGAGCCGCCGACGGAGCCTTCTGAATGCCGTCAGCTCGACTGCGCCCTCCATCAGGTCGTACAGAGCCGCTTGCCGGTCGTAGCGATGCTGCGTTGTCAGGGTATCTTCCGTGCCGGGGGTTTCGGCGGCCTTGCCTTTTTCGCTATTGGCCATGTTGGGACTCCTTGACCGGGCCTTCGCCTGGTGATACTATATGCTACCAGGGAGTATAGCACAAGGAGGTGAGGCATGGCTATCCCAAGGAAGTCGAAATCCTACGCCCCCGACAAGGACTCCCTCCTCGCCCAGCTCAACAAAGACAAAGGGCCGTTGCGGCCGCTGGCCCCCCTCGTAGAGTGGTGGACCGATCACTATGGCTTCGCCGACCCCAGCGCCGACTTCTCTCAGGTACGGCCCTGGAAGGAGACTATGGAAAAGCATCTGGCCAACGTCTCCTATCAGGAGAGCTATTTCGGGACTATGTTCTTGTGTCACAGCCAGAAAACCTAGAAGGAGGGCATTATGGCTAAGGACCCGGTATGCGGCATGGAGGTGGAAGAGGGCAAGGCGGCGGGCTCATCGACCCACAAGGGGAAGACCTACTATTTCTGCTCGCCGGGCTGCAAGCAGGAGTTCGACTCGAACCCGGCCAAGTACGCCGACAAGGAATAGGATTGCCCGCCCGCGATCCGGGCATGGCGGGACGCTGACGGCAGGACGCGGGCGCTAGCACAGGGAAACAGTCATCATGGTAGCGGATGTCATCGTAGTCATCGGCGCGTTGGGCGTCGCCGCCTTTCTGGCTTGGTTCTTCTTCGGCAAGCGAGCGGCCACGGTGGCGGCGGTTGCCGGCGGCGTTCAAGAGGTAACCATCGTCGTTCAGGGCGGTTACTCGCCGAACATCGTGCGCGCCCGCAAAGGGGTGCCTCTGCGACTCCACTTCGACCGTCGCGAGGGCAGCGACTGCACCTCGCGAGTCATCTTCCCCGACTTCAAGGTCAGCAAGACTCTGCCCGCCTTCTCCACCACCACCCTCGAGCTGACGCCCGAGGAGGTCGGCGAGTTCGAGTTTAGCTGCCACATGAACATGGTCCACGGCAAGCTCATCGTCGCGGAAGACGGGGCGGAGCCGGAAGAAGGGATGCCTCTGCCCGCCGACGGTGCCGGCGCGGTCTTCGACCACGGCGAGAGGCAGACGGCGGACGATCCCACTCCTCGGCCCGACCGCGCGCCGGCCGAGGCCGAGATCGCGATCTTCGGCGGAGGAGTCACCTGCCCCACCTGCGTCGTCAACATCGAGAACGTCCTGCAAAGGGTCCCCGGGGTAGAGGGCGTCGACGTCAACTTCGCCGCGGAGAGGGTCAGGGTGGCCTACAACCCGGGCCAGGTCAAGGTCGAGGAGCTGGTGCGGAAGGTGGCGAGCACCGGCTACCGCGCCGAGCTGCGGGAGGCAGAGGCGCCGCCTCAGGACGTGGCGGACCGCGAGGCCCAGGCGCGACGAAGCGAGGTCAACGACCTGACGCGCCGCGTCGCCGTGGGAGCCGCCCTCTCCATCCCCATCTTCCTCGGCAGCTTCAACGAGTGGTTCGGCTTCATGCCCGGGGTGATGACCGAGTACTGGTTCCTCTTTCTGCTGGCGACGCCGGTCTATACCTGGGTCGCCTGGCCCATCCACCGCACCACCTTCGCCTCGCTGCGCAACCGCACGGCGGAGATGAACACCCTCATCACGATCGGGACCACCGCCGCCTTCGGCTACAGCCTCGTCGCGACCTTCCTCGACCGCTTGCTACCGAAGGATCTCGTGCACGTGTATTACGATAGCGCCGCCCTCATCATCACGCTGATCCTCTTCGGGCGCCTGCTGGAGGCGCGGGCCAAGGGGCAGGCCGGCGCCGCCATCAAGAAGCTCATGGGCCTGCAGGCGAAGACGGCCCGCGTCGTGCGCGATGGCCGCGAGGAGGACATCCCCGTCAAGCAGGTGCAGGCGGGGGACGTGATCCTCGCCCGCCCCGGTGAGAAGGTGCCGGTTGACGGAGTGATCGAAGAGGGGCGCTCCACGTTGGACGAGTCTATGGTCACCGGTGAGAGCATCCCCGTCAGCAAGGGCGAAGGGGATGAGGTCATAGGCGCCACCATCAACAAGACGGGCGCCTTCAAGTTCCGAGCGACGAAGGTAGGCAGGGAGACGACGCTCTCCCAGATCATCCGGCTCGTGGAGCAGGCCCAGGGCTCGAAGGCGCCGATCCAGCGCCTGGCCGACAAGGTGACCAGCTACTTCGTGCCGGCAGTCATGTTCATCGCCATCGCCACCTTCGTGGGCTGGTATCTGGGCGTCGGCCAGACGCCGTTCCTCTTGGCGCTGGTGGCGGGGGTCTCGGTGCTGATCATCGCCTGCCCCTGCGCGCTGGGCCTGGCGACGCCCACCTCCATCATGGTGGGCACGGGCAAGGGCGCGGAGCGAGGGATCATCATCAAGAGCGCCGAGGCGCTTGAGATGACCCATCGCATGCAGGCCATCATCCTAGACAAGACGGGCACCATGACCCGCGGCGAGCCGTCGCTTACCGACGTAGTCACTCCGAAAGGCACGGACGAAGAGACGCTCCTGCGCCTCGTGGCGTCCGCCGAGCGCGGCTCCGAGCACCCCCTGGCGCAGGCCATCGTCAAGGGCGCCCAGGAGCGCGGCATCGACCTCGCCGAGCCGCAGGGCTTCAACGCCATCCCCGGCCACGGCGTGGAGGTGGACGTCGACGGCCGAACTGTCCTCGCGGGAAACCGCAAGCTCATGGCCGACCGCGGCATCTCGCTGGACGGCCTGGAGGAGCGGGCCCTGGCCCTTGCCGAGGAGGGGAAGACGCCAATGTTCGTGGCCGTGGATGGCCGGGCCGCCGGTCTGGTGGCGGTCGCCGACACCATCAAGGAGACCTCGGCAGCCGCTGTGCGCGAGCTGACGGAGATGGGCGTCGAGGTGGCGATGCTCACCGGCGACAACCGTCGCACGGCCGAGGCGGTGGCGAAGCAGGTCGGCATCAGCCGGCTGCTGGCGGAGGTGTTGCCCGAGCAGAAAGCCGGCGAGGTGAAGAAGCTTCAGAGAGAAGGCAAGCTTGTCGGCATGGTGGGCGACGGCATCAACGACGCGCCGGCCCTGGCCCAGGCGGACGTCGGCATCGCCATCGGATCCGGCACGGACGTGGCGATGGAGGCGGCGGACATCACGCTGGTCAGCGGAGACCTCACCGGCATCGTCACCGCGCTTCGGCTCAGCCACGCGACCATGCGCAACATCCGCCAGAACCTGTTCTTCGCCTACGTGTACAACTCGGCGGGAATTCCCCTGGCGGCGGGCGTGCTCTATCCCGTCATCGGCGCTCTGCTCAACCCCGCCATAGCCGCCGTCGCGATGGCGGCGAGCTCCATATCGGTACTCAGCAATGCCCTGCGCCTCACTCGCTTTCGGTAGCGACCCAGTGAGAGATCGCGGCCGTAATCTTGCTCGTATCTTCGCATCGGCTTCACAAGCTCTTCACGCGCCGCAGCTACGATGGTCCCAGACAGCACACCGTGTCGGCCTGAACGCGTGAACAGAGGAGGACAGGAACATGATGTGGCACTGGGGACTCGACGGTTGGGGATGGCTGACGATGCTGATCCCTACCCTGTTCTGGGCCGGGCTCATCGGGCTGGGCGTCTGGGCGTTGGTTTCCCGGAGCCCCTCGCCGCCGCGAGAACAGGACGCCCTGGACATCCTGCAAGGACGGTATGCCCGCGGTGACATTGGGCGCGAGGAGTACATGGAACGTCGCCGCGACCTGCTCCACCAGGCATAGAGAAGAAGAACGATATCGAGGAGGCAAGCCATGTCAAAAAGGGTGCTAATCACGGCAGTCGTTGCGGTGGTCTTCGCCACGGCCGTAGGTGCGGGGGCCATCCTCGCGAGATCGGCCCAGGGCACTGGCGTGCCCTCAGCGCTGGCGCTCGGGCCTGGCGGGCCTGACTCCTCGTCGGCCGACGGCGCGGCCACCGCAGGCGAGAAGCCAGCTCAGATGGTCGAAGATGCGGGACTCGAGGACATGTGGCAGCACATGCAGGAAATTCACAGCCCCGAGGACATCGGCGCCATGCGCGGGCGCATGGACGCTGTCCACGGCGAGGGAGCCTTCGACTCCATGCTCCAGTACATGCATGAGGGACAGTGGTGGCATGGCGAAGGCCATGACGCCGACGAGGACGGCATGATGGGCGGCGGCACTGGCGGCGGCATGATGGGTGGTGGCGCTGGCGGCGGTATGATGGGCGGTGGCGCTGGCGGCGGCATGATGGGCGGCGGCTCCAGCGGCGGCATGACGGGCGGCGGCCCCGGCGGGACAATGATGGGCTGGTAGCCGGCACAGAGAAGAAGCTGCGGAGGGCTGGCGGCGGCCGGCTCTCCGCGTTCCGCTATTATAATGTAAAGGCCTTACACCCCACGCCGCGATTACCCGACATGCCGCGCAAGGTCCTTGTCGTCGACGACGAACCCAAGATAGTGCAGATGGTCCGCCTCTATCTAGAGCGCGACGGTCACCGAGTGCTCGTGGCCCGCGACGGCCCATCGGCACTCAAGGTCTTCCAGACCGAGTCGCCCGACCTCGTCGTGCTTGACCTCATGCTGCCCGGCCTAGACGGCCTCGAGGTCTGTCGCACCATCCGGCGAGAGTCGGATGTGCCCATCGTAATGCTGACGGCGCGGGCGGAGGAAGTTGACAAGCTCATCGGCCTGGAGCTGGGTGCCGACGATTACCTCACCAAGCCGTTCAGCCCCCGGGAACTGGCGGCAAGGGTCCGCGCCGTTCTGCGACGCTCTGCGTCGAGGCCACCGGCGGAGCCCGGACGCCTGGAGGTGGGAGGACTCGTCATCGACGCCCGCCAACACGAAGTCTCCTGTGACGGAGAGCCGCTACCGTTGACTCCCACGGAGTTCAGATTGCTCTGGGCCCTCGCTCGGGGGCCGGGGAGGGTGTTCACACGCGCGCAGTTGTTGGATCTGGCCTTGAACGAGAGCTACGAAGCCTACGAGCGCACCGTCGACGCTCACATCAAGAACCTTCGCCAGAAGGTGCACGGCGTGCCAGGGCCGCATCGCTGCGAAATCGTCACGGTGCGAGGCGTGGGCTATAAGCTTCTGGAGGATGGCTGATGCCTAGCCGCCTCGGGCTAGCCTGGAAGCTGGCTTTGGCCTTCTTCGCTGTGTTCGCGGTGACGCTGGCGGCGGTCCTCTTCGCGCTGGACAGAGCCACGACGGAGAGCTTTCAGACCTACCTCTCCCACACGCAAGCGATGCGCGGCATGATGGGTGGTGCGGCCGAGGACATGGCCTCGATGATGGGCCCCACCGAACAGGGCTTCCTTGATCGGCTTCGCTGGTCCCTCGTCCTGTCGGGAGGAGCGGGCGCCGTCGCGGCGAGCCTGGCCGCCTTCGTCGCGGGGCGATACATCACTCGCCGAGTGCGGGTCCTGGCCAAGGGGGCCGGCGCGATAGCGGCGGGCGATCTTTCTCGCCGTGTGGCGGAGTCATCAGCCGATGAGCTGGGAGAACTTGCGGCAGCCTTCAACACTATGGCCGAGTCCCTGGCGAGCCAGGAGGAGGCCCGGCATCGACTGGTCGCCGACATTGCACACGAGCTGAGGACCCCGCTCGCAGTACTGCAGGCAGAGATTGAGGCTCTTCAGGACGGGGTGACCGGAGCGACACCCGAGCGGCTCGACTCGCTTCACGAGGAGACGGAACTGCTGGCCCGTCTGGTCGATGACCTGCGCACTCTGTCGCTGGCTGACTCGGGCCAGCTCTCGCTCCAGCGCCGGGAACATGACTTGGCAGGCATCGCAGAGCGAGCGCTGGCGGCTGTGGCTGGACGGGCCCAGGAGAAGGGCGTGACGCTGGAGCTGTTGGCAGATGGCGGGCTGCCGGGTGTGAGCGTGGACGGCGACCGCATCTCGCAGGTCCTTCGGAATCTCCTGTCGAATGCGCTCCGCCACACAGAGGTCGGCGGGCGCATCACGGTAGCTGCCCGGGCTGAGGCGGGCCGCGTCGTCGTCGAAGTGACCGATACCGGTTCGGGCATCCCCGCCGAGGCCCTGCCTCGCGTCTTCGATCGATTTTACCGTGCCGAGCCGTCGCGCAGCCGCGCCACCGGCGGCTCCGGCCTGGGGCTCGCCATCGCTCGGCAGTTGGTACGCGCCCACGGCGGTGAGATTAGCGTCCGGAGCAGCCCCGACCGGGGCACGACATTCAGCTTCTGGCTCCCCCTCGCGAGTGGTCGGAACAGAGATGCTCTGCAAACGCGCACGCTGGAAGCGAATTCAGCGGATTAGGGTCGGGGCGGCCAACCTTTGGCTGGCGGCTCGTGGCCCCCTGCGCATGTCCCCGATGTCGCCTCCGTGTCCCACCGAGTGAATCCGCCTGCGAATAACGCCTAGGCTGGAACTTGTGCTCGGTCCGCAGATTTCGCTAGTTGCGAAGCCACCGGGTCTTGAACCCCGTAGCTCTTGCTTCTTCGTGGACGATTTTCATCGCCCCAAGACCCGCGCATCTAGGGGAGATTGCAGGTGGGAGCCAGGAGCAGGGGAACGGCGCAGGCTTCGTAACCCGTCTCAATCGTGGGTCACAATGTGCGCGGTCTCCGTAGGCGACATCGCCTCTGCGTGGCCGCCTTCCCAGCCTGAAGACTTGAAGGCTTCGGCTACTTATCCTTCCCCATCGTCGCCCTACAAGACATCTGAGTTGAGGGTCCAGACAGTGCTATAATCGGCTGCGCGGCATCCATATGCGGCTCTGCGGGAGCCTTGGGTGTGGAAGTGGATATCACCGCGCTCTTGCTCGTCGTCCTCGCCGTTCTCGCCTCTGAGCGTGGCGCTAGGGGTGGCGTCGAGAGGAGCCTGACCCAATGGGGCACCTGTCATCCCGCTGTTGTGATCGAAGGCGAGCATAGTATTCACCTCAGCGAGGCCAAGCTCTGTTCGGCGCTTGGCGGAGCACGAGGCTGCTGGCTGCCGTCCGCTGGAAGGATCAAGGAGACTACCATGACGAAGCTTGGATCCAGACAACGGTCCCATCTGGCGCGCGCATTCGGTGACCGCGTGTGCTTCCGCAAGTCGGAGCGCCGCCTCTACGGCCACGACATCGCGGCCGTTCCAGGCCTCATCAAGCCCCTCATCGGCGACACGACTCCGGAAGCCGTGGTCCAACCGGAGACCGAGGAGGAGCTCGTGGAACTGGTACGTTGGGCGTCGCAGCGTCGTGTGCCGCTCACCCCGCGCGGCAAAGCATCGTCCGGCTATGGCGGCGTGCTGCCCATCAAGAAGGGCATTGTGGTGGACTTCTACCGGATGAACCGGGTCATCCGCGTTGACGTCGACGCCCAGACGGCCACCGTGCAGGCCGGCGTCGTGTGGGAGAAGCTGGACCGGGAGCTGAAGAAACACGGGCTGACCTTGCGACTCTATCCCACCAGCTATCCAGCCTCAACCGTGGGCGGCTGGCTGGCGCAGGGTGGAGCCGGCATCGGTTCCTATGAGTCAGGCTGGTTCAGCGACAACGTCGTGAGCGCGCGCGTCGTGCTGGGAGATGGCACCGTCAGCGACTTCTCCGGCACCGACCTCGAGCTGGTAGCGGACGCCGAGGGCATCACCGGCCTGATAAGCGAGGTGACCGTGCGAGTGCAGCCGGCGGACGACTTGGAGCTGGTCGCCATCGGCTGCCCGGACGCGCACGACTTGCAGCGCCTGCTGCAATCACTGGTCGATGAGAAGCTGCCCATCTGGTCGCTTGTCTTCATCAACCCGCGCATGGCGGAGCTTAAGAACAGGGCTCCCCTGATGGAGCACCACGGCCACCCAATGGAGGAACGGGTGCTGTTGCCGGCGGCCTACATCACTACTCTGGCCTTCCGCGCGAGGGATCGACAGGCCGTTGCCGGCAGGCTTCCAGAGCTCATCAAGGCCTGCGAGGCGGAGATCCTCAGCGACCGCATCGCCCAGCATGAGTGGGACCACCGCTTCAAGCTGATGGTCGTCAAGCGCCTGGGCCCGAGCCTCGTGCCGGCCGAGATCGTGGTTCCGCTCTCCTCCCTTGGTCCGGTATTGACCGACATCGAGCGCAAGGTGCACCAACCGGTCGTGAAGGAGGGCGTCGTCATCCGAGAGGGCCGCGGCGGCGAGCCGGAGGTCGTCATTCTCGGCTTCATTCCCAGCGACCAGCGCACGTTCCGCTACAACTTCGTGTTCAGCCTGGTGCTGACCATCATGAAGATCGCCGAGAAGCACGGCGGCAGGCCCTACGCGACCGGGCTCTACTTCGCGAGAAAGGCGAAGCAAGTCCTGGGGGGGACAGGGCCCGGCGATTGGAGACGGCCAAGGGGCAACGCGACCCGAAAGGAATCCTCAATCCGGGCAAGGTGCTGGGCGGCGGGCTGGTGGGCAGAGCCCTCGGCCTGGCGAACCCCGTCGAGCCCTTCGTCCGGCCGCTTGGGAACCGCGTCATACCTGAGATCGGGGAGCGGCCCAGCAAGCCCGTGCATGACATCCCGGCTGACGTGGCCTGGTATGCCTACGGCTGCTCCCAGTGTGGCTACTGCATCGAGGAGTGCGATCAGTTCTACGGCAGGGGGTGGGAAAGCCAAAGCCCCCGTGGCAAGTGGTACTGGCTGCGAGAGTACATGGAGGGCCGCGAGAAGTGGGATCAGTTCATGGTCGACACCATCTTGGTCTGCACCACCTGTGAGCTGTGCAACCTGCGCTGCTCGGCAGCCCTTCCCATCGAGCCGTCATGGATGAAGCTGCGTGGTCAGCTCGTGGACGAAGAGAAACGGATGACCTTCCCGCCTTTCGAGATGATGGCAGCGTCCCTTCGAAAGGAGGGAGACATCTGGGCCGGCTACCGGCGAAACCGCTCCTCGTGGTTCCCGGACGACCTGAAGGACAAGCACGGCCCGGCGCACCAGGCGAAGGTAGCGTACTTCGCTGGTTGTACCGCCAGCTACGTCGAGCACGACATCGGAATGGCTGGCGTCCGTCTCCTTGACGCGGCCGGCGTCGACTTCACCTACGTCGGCGAGAAGGAGAACTGCTGCGGAACGCCTATGCTGGTGGCCGGCAAGTGGGACGTCTTCGCAGAGACGATGAGAAAGAACATCGACGCCGTCAAAGAGGTCGGCGCTGATACCGTTGTCTCGTCGTGCCCTGCCTGTGACATGATGTGGCGGCACATCTACCCAGTTTGGGCCGAGAAGCTGGGTATCAAGTACGGCATCACCGCGAGGCACTACAGCGAGGTGGTGGCCGAGAAGATCCAGGCGGGCGAGTTCAGCTTCCCCGACAACGCCCGCCAGCCGGTCACGGTGACCTGGCATGACTCGTGTCACATCGGCCGCGTGTCAGGCGTCTACGAACCGCCGCGCCAGCTCATCGAGGCAGTCCCCAACACCAAGCTGGTGGAGATGAGCCACAACCGCCAGGCGGCGCACTGTTGCGCCAGCGTCCTGACGCTGCTGAAAGATCCGCCCATCGCTGCCGACGTCGGGAAGGTGAGGCTGGACGAAGCAGTGGAAGCAGGGGCCGAGAAAGTGCTGGCGCTCTGCCCGTGCTGCGAGTTTCAGCTTCGCGTCACAGCCGAGAAGAAGCAGATTCCCATTGAGGTGGTTGATCTCGCACGATTCGCCGCATCTGCTCTGGGCCACGCGTTTCCGGACCCCAACCCAGAGGTGCAGAGGCAGTGGGTCGTCTTCGAGGCCATGATCGCGCTCATGACGCCTCGGGGCTTTGCCGACCTGGTGGGCACGATGTGGCCGGAACTCGTTGAAGCTATGCCGTACGGCATGGGGCCGATGATGCGGCTAATGGGGAAGGTTCCCGGCGCCCTGGAGTTGATGAAGCCGGCGTTCCCCCTGCTGTTTCCCAGGCTGCTGGCCAGGATAATGCCAAAGGTAATGCCGGTCATGCTGGAGCGGGTGTCCGAGCGTATTCCCATGCCGGACTACATGCAGGAGCAGATGCCGGACCTGATGCCCACTGTGATGGACAACCTCATGCCCCACATGATCGGCGATGTGGTGCCCCTGGTCACGCAGCCACTCATCGACTACCTCAGGGGGAAGGGCCAGAGCTAGTCATCCGCTACACTGAGCTTGGCTCCTCGCCGCCGGCAAGAGCGTGATAGCCAAAACAGGGGTTGGAAATGGCAGATCGGACGTTCAGCATCGACGAAGCCCGCGCCATCGGCAACGAACTCGGAATCGATCGGTGCCAGGTTGACATCAGGCAGTTGCCGTGGTCTGCGTTCCAGCGCAATGCGCTGGCGAGATTCGGTATCCTCGAGCCCTATGTGTACCCTGGAAGACCGGGGGCTCCCGGCTGGTTCCCACGCTTCCATCCCACATTCCCATGGTGACCGGTAGATCCGGAGGAGGACATCGTGCGAAGGCTGCTTCTACTATCACCGACATCGATAGCGTTCACGGTAGTGTCCGCTTTCACCTTGATCCTCATAGTCGGCTGCAGCGGCCGGACATCAGGAGCGGACTCGACACCCAACCATGAACCGCCAGCAACCGCAGACGCGTCGACACCCGTCGTCCGGCAGTGGGTCCAAGACCTGATAGCGCCGTCGGACGTCCCTTTCTCTGTTATGTTCAAAGCGCATAGCCAGTACTTTGTCGGGCCGGAAGACTTCGTCTGGAGACAGGGGAAGGGCGTGGTGAGATGGGATATCGTCCCGTCGGGATCAGGCGAGCCCGAGATGGGGTGGATCTCGATCGAGAGTGACGCACCACTAGCAGCGGACCTTCCGTATGACAGCATGGGCTGCTTGTGGTTCCGCCGAGGTTCGTCCGGGGCCGACGGCACGCCGCAGGCCGATCTGTCCTGCAGCGAGGGGGCGTCGTTCCCAGGCCTGCTCCACTACGTGATGGTGTTCGACATCACAGGGCGACTCCCGGACCAGATCGTCGCTGGAAGAACGGCTTCCTGTTACTCGTTCGACGATGCATCGTTTAGCGATGCCGTTTTCTGTGTGGACTCCTCGAAGGGGATACCGCTGTTACTGTCCACCGTGAGCCGCTGGGAGCCCGGGGTTACGCAGGAGATAAGGGCCGTGTCGGTATCGATGGCGGAGCAGGAGCTAGGTCTTCCGATTCAGCTCGAGAGGCACCCGGTGTCGAGGGCGTTGCAGTTCGAGGGAACAGTGCCCATGTCGACTCTCCGGCTGCCTGACTTCAGCCAGATTGAGGAATAGACGCGGTGGTTCTGACCTTGTGCACTGGAATGGTGATGCTTGAGCCCGCCCAAGCGCACATCCGCATCGAGTCGCCGGACGTGGACGTGGAGTGCGTGGAGGAGGACGCGTCGGAGTAGCAGTGCCGGGCGCGCGCTGCCTGCGCGCTAGTGAAGGTACTGTGCAGCTCCTCCGCCACGCGCCGTACCGCTTCGCTGCGCTAGACGCGGCCGGCGTCATCCCCTATGCCTGCCCCTCCCAAATGACAGGAGCCAGGCGGCGTGGGTATCGTCGGACTTGAGCCCCCTCGGGGTCGCCTATACCAATGAGGAGGCCCCAGCACCAAAGTCTTGGCTTTGCCGCCCTGCTGCCGCATCATCGAATCTGGACGGGTGGCCGCTCAAAGGGAAGACCCCTTACGTCGTCATTGAACGCACATCCCCATGTTCGTCCAGTGGTGATAGGCGATTCGGATCTCCATCATGAGAAGAGGTGCCAAGAGCCTACTCGCCAGGATCGAAGAGGCGGCCTTATCTAGCGACGCGTCGCTCGCGGACGCGCTGCGAATGTGCGTTGCGCTCGGCGGTCGGGCGGGTAGCCGCGACTTGCGGGAATGGGCAGCGCGAGAACTGCGCGGCTACCACGGGCAGCCCGATGTACCGGAATATCGCCGAGTTCGAGCTCCCATCTGTATCGACGGAGTGAAGGGCAACGCATTTGTGAGTGAAGCAATCATCACGGGGCAACGCATCAGCCCAGCAAACTTGCCGGAGGTCGTAGCCAAGGATATCTCCGAGGAGGTGGAGATCAGGCAGCCTATCTCTGAGATCGATGACCTATCTCGGCAGAGCGAAGCGGTCAGGCTATCGTTGCCAATGGGCGCCGACATCGCACGTCTAATGAATCATGAGGCCAGTGACCCCTGTCTATCATCCAAAATGTCTATTGGAGTGTGCTGCCTTCCACGCTTGCGTCCATCGTAGACCAGGTAAGGACCAGTCTGGTGGAACTCATTGCTGAGATTCGGGCGGGGCTTGAGGACGATGACGAGGTCCCTTCTGCTGAGCTTGCGGACCAAGCTGTGGCCGTTGTGATTCGAGGAGACCGCAATCGGGTTGTTGTGAAGTCAGCTCGAAGCAGCGACGAGGGCGACGCTTCCGTGGACGTAGATGGGGGTGGACACTCGCCCCTGTGGGTCATCTTCGGTGTAGTGGTGGGACTTGCCACCATCGCTGCTGCGGTGTTTGGCGGGTTTCGGCTCCTGAGATGATGCTCCCGTGAATGCCCTTTGGCTGGACGGAGGGCAGCTATAGGACTGATGGAACCACCTGAAGCTGTGCTCGTCAAGTGCACAGCAGCCTCACGCTAGCCAGGCGGGCTCCTAAAGGACTTCACGCGCACCTTCAACCCTTACATAGGCTGAGCCTTCAGCGATGCGCACGGCGGGGCCGGGTGCGCCCGCGGCCGGAAGGCCAGGCACGCTGCTGGTGCTGTGCGTATCGCAGAGCGCCTGGCCCACCAGTCCGGCTCACCCAAGCCCCCTCGCCACGAGTGCCGCCCCCAGCGCACCGACGATCTGCGGCGCCTCTGGCACGGTCAACTCAACACCTAGTTTCTGGCTGAGCAGTCGCCTGAGGCAGGCGTTGAGCGCTCCGCCGCCGGCGAAGAGGACGCGCTCTCTGGGGCCGATCCGGCGTGCCATGCCGGCGATGCGTGTGGCAATGGCCTCGTGCAGGCCCAGGGCTATTGCCCGGCTTTCCTCGCCGCGAGCGATCAGCGAAACCACCTCCGATTCGGCGAAGACGGTGCACTGGCTGTTGATGCGCACCATCGCCTTAGCGGCCAGAGCATGTTCGCCGAGCTGGCTGATGTCTAACTCCAGGACCCTGGCCATGATCTCAAGGAATCTACCGGTGCCGGCCGCGCAACGGTCGTTCATCTCGAACTTCTGCACTTCCCCACTGTCGGAGAGCAGAGTGACCTTGCAGTCCTGACCGCCGACATCGATCACCATGCGGCAGTCAGGATATAGGTATCTGGCGCCCAGGCCATACGCCCTGATCTCCGAGACGACTTCGTCGGCGAGAGTGGTTGTGGCAAGGCGACGGCCGTAGCCGGTAGCCACCAGCCGCCGAAGGCTCTTGCCGGCCAGGAGCCGCTGGCACCGGTCGAGAGGATTGGGTCCACTATCGAGGATGTCGAAGTCCATCGGGCGCTCACCGAACTCCACCAACACGATGGTGCGGGAACCGATATCCAGGCCGGCGTAGGTCATCGGCGGATCATCTCCAGGAAGGCTTCTATCCTCGTCTTGAGCTGGCCCAGGTCCTCTTCGCCGTAGTCGGTCTCAATGCGCAACAGAGGGATGTTCTCCCTCGCGAGGACCCTCTCCATCTTCACTGCTTCGTTGGCGAAGGTGTGACAGAACTGGAGGTTGTAGTGCACGACGCCGTCCACCGCCCAGCCGCTCGCCAGCTCCAGAACGTCTTGCAGTCGCTCATCGTTGGGCGTGAAGCAGGCGCAGTGGGTTTCCAACTGGCGGTCGGCGATAGCCCTGAGTTGACTCTCCAGGCTGCCGTCGCTCCTGCTGGTCAGGTAGCTGAAATAGCGACTGCCAACGCACGACTCTTCCCCTACCACAACCGCCCCACTGCCCTCGATCACGTCGTGGAGCTTCCAGTTGGGGATGGCCATGGGGCTACCGCTGACCAGAATGCGGGGCGTGTCGGCCGGAAAAGCGCCCTCACGCGCGGCGATCCGCTCTTCCAGTTCGTCGCACAGGGCGTTCACCTTCTCCGTGAAGCGGGCGAAGTCGTCGTAGAAAGAGATCTGGGTCACAAGGAGGGCGTCCAGGCCTGAGATGGGAGCCGGCCGGGCCCTGCGAGCGTTGTGGAGGCGCTGCAAGGCGCGGCGCTTGCCATCGACCAGGCTGGTGGCCTCCGCCAGCTTCTCCGGTGTGACGGCTACGCCCGTCTCTGCTTCCAGCCTTCCCTTCAGACCTCGCAGTTCGTCGAGGTACAGGTCACGGCCGGGCGGTGTCTTCTTCTGGGGCACCTCCATGACGTAGGTGGGCTGATACTCAGCCAGGATCTCGTACATCTTCTTCTTGCCGTCACAGGTCGTCTCGCCGATCAGGACGTCACTTGCCTGCAAATAGGGGCAGGTGCGGCCCACCTTGAAGCCGAACGAGGACTTGATCAACGGACAACTGTTGCGTGGCAGCACCTCCTCGCCGTCAGGCACGGAGAACTGCGTCCCGGCGCAGAGGCCTACCGGTATGGCGCCGGCGGCTATGATCAGATCCTCGGGCACGAAGACACAGTACAGCCCGACGACTTTGCCCCCGTTTGCTCTGTGATCCATCAACTCTTGCACCCTGAGGCCGTGGATCTCTCCGATCACGAAGTCGAAGTAGTCCATGGCCTTGGGTCGGTTCTGCTGGCTCAGATAGATGGCCCCGTACATGGTGGAAAGCGCGTGCAGCAGAACGTCGTGCCTCTCCAGGTCAAGGTCCAACTCGGTCCACATCCCTCGGTAGTCGGTCATCGCTGGCTTCTCCTTCTCGTGACGGACGAGTGCCGGGGCGCCACCGTCCGCCGGCGTCGGTAGGGTCTGTTCGACCCTACGGTGAACGTCTGAGTGGTGATGAAACGGGGATCGATGGAGGCTGGAGTGAGCCTCAGGCCGTCACTCTACTGCGGCGCTCTGGCTCGCAAAAGATTGCGTTCGGAGACAGGGCGGTAGCTAGGGCAGGACGGGAAGAGAGGCCACTCGAGCGGATGACTGGCGCAGCACCTGCGCCAGCGCCTCCAGGCGCTCACCGCCCGCTCAAAGGAGACGTTGTCGCAGGATCGCAGTCATCGCTCTCACCTCCTTTCCCGCATGTGGAATGGGCCAGCACCCGTCAGGTCGGCCGACCACAGTATCAGCCGAACCTGATCGTAGAGTCAATCCGCCTCGCGTGCATGTTCCGACCGCCCGCCCTTGCCCTCCGGCGCGGGCACCGCGCGGGCTGACGGCAGCGATGACGAAAAGCAGGAGACTCGTCCGCTCCGAGGTGTACGGCTGTGCCTCTAAGGGGCATAATGATGGCGCGACGCCTCGTCTTCTGACACCGGAATCCAGACAAGAAGGGGGAAAAGAGATGAAGGTTATTGTGCTGGGTGGCGCCGGCGACATGGGCAGCCGGGCAGTGGAGGACCTGGCCCTCTCGCCGGGCGTTGAGCTGGTGACCGTCGCCGACCGAAACGTGTCGGCGGCCGAGAAGCTGGCGGCGACGCTATCGGGCCGCGGCGCTAACGTCGATATCCGGTCGGTCGATGCCAGCGACCAGCGCTCGCTGGTCGAGTCGATGCGCGGGCACGACGTCGCGGCGTCTGCCCTGGGCCCCTTCTACCGCTTCGAGACGAAGCTGGCCAGCGCCGCTATGGAGGCCGGGGTGCACTATGCGAGCATCTGCGACGACTGGAGCGCCGCCCAGGCGGTGCTGTCTGACCTGAACGAGCCGGCCCGCCGCGCCGGCCGTATCGTCCTCACGGGCCTCGGGGCCAGCCCCGGCATCACCAACGTCGGCGTCCGCTATTTGGCCGGGCAGCTCGACCACATCCGGCGAGTCGACGTCAACGTCTACCAGCCCCTGAACGCGGGCGGCGGCCAGGCGGTTATCAAGCACATGCTCTTCGTCCTCAGCGGCCAGGTGGCCGGCTGGCGTTGGGGCAGGCAGGTGATGCTCTGGGCCTGTAGCGTCGCCCAGACCGTCGACTTCCCGCGCTACGGCCGCATCAAAGTCTGGAACATGGGCCACACCGAGCCGGTCACGCTCCCTCGCTTCCTCTCCGGTATGGACGAGTGCAACTTCTTCATGGGCTTTGGGCGCGGGGCGCGCCTGCTCGTCTGGCTGGCGCGGCGGGGCCTATTCGCGGGCGATCGTCGCATCGACGTCGTGGCTCGTCTTCTGGCAGGCGTCGAGTGGCTGACGGGCGGCGGCGCGCCCGCGCCGGGTGCCATTCGTGTCGACGTGTGGGGCGACAAGGACGGATCACAGGTGGAGCGCATGGTATGCGGCATCGGCGGGATGCGGGAGACGACGGGTGTCTCCCTCTCCGTCGGCGCTCAGATGCTCGCCCGCGGCGAAATCATCGCTGAGGGAGGCGGCGTCTACGCTCCCGAGGCCTGCCTCAAGCCGGAACCCTTCCTGTCGGCGATGAGGGAGAAGGGAGTACACGCCTACGAGGACCTGGCGATGACGAAGCCGTTCCCCTGAACGTGCCCCCCGTCTCCGGGGAGAGGTGGCTCCGTGGCGTTCTCGTCTGCGAGAATGAAGCCGCGAGCGAGCGAAGGTGTCAACGGTCTCGTCACCGAGTCGCCGGGAAGCCGGGAGAGAACAACGTGGTAAACAAAGAACGCCTCGAGCGAGCGCAGGAGCGGATGAGGCAGAGGGGGATAGATGCGTATCTGATTCTGACGCACGACGACTACATCTATTTCTTCGGGGAAGACAGGTACCAGCCTCGCGCCATCGTGCCGTCGGCGGGGCCGGCCATCCTGGTCGCGTTTCGTGGTGAGGAGCGTGAGATCAGAGAGCGGTTCGGGATAGATGACGTGCGCGTCTTCGGCACCGTAGGGCAACAGATCAAAGATGTCGTGGGGGTGATGCGCGAACTCACGGGTGCCACGAAGCGTCTCACGGTGGGCGTGCAGATGTGGTTTTCGACCCCCGCCTTTCTGCTCACGATGTTTCAGCGGGCCAACCCGAAGGTCAAGGTTGTCGATATCGCGCCCGTGATGGACGAGCTTCGTATGATCAAAGACGAAACCGAGCTTGGTCTGATGCGTCGCGCTGGAGAAATCGCGGCTGTCGGCATGGGTGCAGCAGCCAAAGCACTGCGCACCGGTATCACTGAGAACGAAGTGGCGGCTGAGGTGGAGTACGCGATGCGAAAGGCCGGTGGGCAGGGCACCGCCACCCCGGTCTTCGTGAACTCGGGCGCCCGCTCCGGTTGGCTACATGGCACGGCCACCGCGAAGGAGATTGAAGAAGGCGAGCTCGTAGTGATTGACCTTGTGCCGCGCTACGAAGGCTACTGTGCAAACCTCTGTCGCACGTTTGTGGTCGGTGCTCCCACAAAGGACCAGAACGAGTTGTTTGCGGTATACAGGAAGGCGCAGGAGGCTGGCGTCGGGGCGCTCAGACCGGGAGCGCACATGAGAGATATCGACATGGCCGCTAAGGCCGTCGTCGAGGGGGCAGGCTTCGGCGATCAATACGTGCCGGGCATCAGCCACAGCATTGGCCTCGGTTTCGAAGAGACGCCTGCGCCCACGATTCACCCCGGCGACTCGGCTGTGCAGATTCGAGAGGGGATGGCCCTTACCGTGGGGCACTCCGTGCTTTCGGTGCCGGGCGTGGGCGGTGTGCGGCTGGAGGACACATTCCAGGTCCTGGCCGACGGCGTAGCGCGACTGACCGACTTCCCAACGGCTCTGAGCCTGAATGGCCGTTGAGCGGTGTCTCCTGATTTCAGCGCCCGGATGTTCGTTGCAGACCCCCGCCGCTGCCGGAGGAGGGAGGGCGCATGGCGGCGAGGCCTCTATGGATAGGGAGCGCTTCATGGCGGCTATGAGGCAGAAGGGGCTTGAGGCGTTCGACGACCTGGCAATGACGAAGCCCTTCCCCTGAACGTGCCACGCCGCGAAGGAGGTGTCCCGTGGCCGACGCCCGTCAGCTCATAGCGGAGACGCGCGCGCAGCTCAAGCCGGTCGAGGACAAGCTGCTAGCTCATCCGTACCTCGCCGCCCTGGAGGAGGGCCGTGTCCCCAGGGACAGGCTCCACTTCTTCGCCGGCGAGCAGTACTACATCATCAACTCCGACCTCCGCAGCATCGCTCTCGTCGTCAACCGCCACGCCCACCTGCCGAGCCGCGACTACCTCCTCGCGTCGCTCCAGGGTGAGGCCGGGGCGCGGGATGCTCTCCTCGCCTTCGCCGGTGCGCTGGGGATGAGTGAGGACGACCTTCGCCACTACGAGCCCCTGCCTGGCTGCCAGGCCTACGCGGCCTATGTGGCCTGGCTGGCGCTCTACGGGTCGGACGCTGACTTCGCGGCCGCCTTCGTGCTCAACCTGGCCGCTTGGGGCGCCGCCTGCGGCCGAATGAGCGCGGCGCTCAAGGGGAAGTACGGGCTCTCACCCGAAGCGGTGGCGTTCTTCGACGCGTTTGCCGAGCCCGCGCCCCAGTTCGAGGCCGACTCCCTGCGCGTCGTTCAGGATGGCCTCGACCGCGGCGTGGAGCTGGCGGCCGCGGCCCGCGCCGCCCGTCTCATTCAGGCCTACGAGCTCATGTACTGGGACACCATGTACGAGGTGTCGCTGCCCTAGGTCGGGACGGCGTCGCGCTTCACGAGAAGGAGGCCCGCATGCGCCCCGAACTCATCCCCCACGACGACGAGATCTACGGCTGGATCGAGGAGGTCTTTCGTCGGGGCGTCCGCCGTCCGGGATATGCGGCCGACCGTTGGACGGAGGACTTCGCGCAGGCGCGGTTCGAGGCCCTCGGGCTGGAGAACGTCCGCCGCGAGCCCATTCGCCTGGCCGTCTGGGAGCCGCAGTCGTGGTCCCTGGTCATCGCCTCCGCCGACGGGCGACGGAGGGAGGTGCCGTGTTTTCCGCTCCCGCACACAGCGTCGGGCGTCGTTGAGGGACCGCTGGTCCCCCTGGCGGACAGAGAGCGAGGGGTCCGCGACGCCATCGCCGTTGATTTCCTGTCGATGCAGGCCCTGCGCTTCGACTTCTTCGTGAAGCGCTCAAGCTGGATCTTCGATCCGGACCGCACTTTCGACGGCTTCGCGCACGTTCTGCCCTTCGGTCCTAGGAGACAGGCTGTCATGGAACCGGCCATCGAGGCGGGCGCCCGGGCCTACGTCGGCGTGCTGGAGGACTATCCGCCGGGCACGCACGACTACTATGTTCCCTACGATGGCGTCGCCCGGCCGATCCCCGGCGTCTGGGTGGGCCGGGAGAGCGCGGGCCTGCTGCGGGATGCTTTGGCGGCAGGCGCCGTTCGCGCGGAGCTGAAGGTAGCGTCCCGGCGCTCTGAGGAAGAGACGTACAACATCATCGGCGAGCTGCCCGGCCAGAGTGGGGAAACCGTGATCATCGGGTCGCACCACGACGGCCCCTGGAGCTCCGCAGTGGAGGATGGATGCGGAATAGCGATGGTCATGGCCCAGGCCGCCTACTGGGCGGCCGTCCCGCGGGAGGAGCGGCCGCATAACCTCCTCTTCCTTCTCACCAGCGGCCACATGTGCGGTGGCTCGGGTTCGCGCGGATTTATCTCGGCGCACCGTGAGCTTCTGGAGAGCGTCGTGCTGGAGCTCCACCTGGAGCATGCGGCGCTCGAGCACGTGGAGCGGGACGGAAAGCTGACTCCGACGGGTCAACCCGAGCCGCGCTGGTGGTTCACCACCGAGAATCCGGGCCTGGAGGACGCCGTCCGTGCCGCCATCAGCGCCGAAGATTTGCGCCGCTCCCTCATCATACCGCCGACCATCTTCGGGCCCGCGCCGACCACCGACGGCGGGCCTTTTCATCGGGAGGGGGTGCCCCTCGTGAATTTCCTGTCGGCGCCGGTGTACCTGTTCGACTCTGAGGACACGCTGGACAAGATCGACCGCGAACACCTGGCCGCCATCACACGGGCCGCCGCCCGCATCATCGAGTCGACCGCCGGGACGACTGCGCGGTCTATGCGCCAGGGCGTGCGAACGCGCTAGGAGACCGCCCGTGGCCGAGCGTTTCAGCGACCGCCTCTACCGTCTGGCCCGGCCCGTCTGGGAGGCCCAGCAGAATCACCCCTTCGTCCGCGGCATCGGCGACAGCACCCTCGATATCGAGAAGTTCAAGTTCTGGGTGCGTCAGGACTACCTCTTTCTCATCGACTACGCCCGCCTTCTCGGCCTGGCCGTCGCCCGCTCCCCGGACCTCCTCACCATGCGGCGTTTCGCGGACCTCGCCCAGGAGACCCTGAACGTGGAGATGGAGCTGCACCGCTCCTACGCCGCCGAGTTCGGCATCTCGCTCGGCGAACTTGAGGCGGAGGAGAAGGCACCCACGACGCACGGCTACGCGGACTTTCTCCTCCGCGTGGCGTCGGTCGGTGACTTCTCGGAGCTCGTCGCGGCCCTGCTCCCCTGTATGTGGAGCTTCTGCGAGATCGGCGAGCGGCTGGCCGAGAAGCCGCGGCCGGAGGACGGGCGGTACGGCAAGTTCATCGACATGTACTCCTCCCCTGAGTTCGCCGAGCTGGCCGACTGGTGCCGCGAGCTGGTCGACAAGGTGGCAGCCGGGCTGCCGGAGGAGGCCCTGCGGCGCATGGAGGGCGCCTTCCTCACCAGCAGCCGCTACGAGTACCTCTTCTGGGAGATGGCATGGCGGCAGGAGGGGTGGCCGGTCTGACTCAGCGGGCTTGACAGGCCTAGGCGGGGCCTACATGCCCTGGCTCGCCGCGTTGAGCGCGTCGATCTCGTCGGTGCTGAGCCGGAGGTCGGTCGCGGGCAGAAGGTCCGCGAGCTGCTCGGGCGTGTTGGCGCCGATGATGGGCGCGGCGACCACCGGCTTCGCGAGCAGCCACGCTATCGCGACGGCGGCAGGTGTCGTCGCGTGCGCCTTCGCCGTCGCGTCCACCTCGTCCATCACGCGGAAGCCCTGCTCGGTCATGTAGCGCTTCACGCCTTCGGCGCGCTTGCTTTCCGGCAGCGGCTGGTCTTTGCGGTACTTCCCGGTGAGGAAGCCGCTGGCGAGCGGGCTGTAGGGGATGACGGCGATCCCTTCCCGCTGGCAGAGGCCGCCGAGCGCCCACTCGAACCCGAACCTGAGGACGAGGTGGTAGTGCGGCTGGAGCGACACGAACCGGCGCAGGTGCTTCTCATCGGCGGTGTTGAGGGCCGCCTCCAACTCCTCTGCCTTGTAGTTGGAGGCGCCGATGTAGCGTACCTTGCCGGCGTCGATCAATTCGGTGAAGGCGGCTAGCGTTTCCTCGATCGGCGTGTTCTCGTCCGGGAAGTGGCACTGGTAGAGGTCGATAGTCTCGACCTGCAAGCGGCGGAGGCTGTCGTCGACGGCGCGCATGATGTGCGAGCGGCTGAGCCCCTCACCGTCGGGCCCCTCCCACATCCTGCTGCGAACCTTCGTGGCGATGACGACCCGGTCGCGGTTACCGCGCGCCTTCAGCCAGCGGCCGATGATCTCCTCGGCCACGCCGCCGGGGTTGTTGGGCGCCCAGTTGCTGTACACGTCGGCGGTATCGAGGAAGTTGCCCCCCGCCTCCACGAACGCGTCCATCGTCGCGAAGGCGGAGCGCTCGTCCGCCGTCCAGCCGAACTGCATTGTGCCCAGGCACAGCTCCGATACGTCGAGGTCAGTTGTCCCGAACTTGCGCTGTCTCATATATATAGCGTAGGCCCGTTGTCCATCGGAGTAAAGCGAGCCCTGCCGGTCTTCGGGGCCAGCTCGGGCTCGCTCCCCGGGCGCGACGCCGACCGCCTGGGGCGTATCAGGCCTTGCTCGGCGGGCGGTTGAAGACCATCAGCCGGAGCTCCGTCTGCTCCTCGATGGCGTACTTCACGCCCTCGCGGCCGAAGCCCGAGTCCTTGGTGCCGCCGAAGGGCATGTGATCGATGCGGAACGTGGGCACGTCGTTGACCATGAGGCCACCCACCTCCATCTCCTCGAAGGCGCGCAGCGCGTGCTCGAGGCTGTTGGTGAAGACGCCGCCCTGGAGCCCGTAGTCCGAATCGTTGGCGCGCGCCAGCGCCTCCTCGAAGTCGTGGAAGGCGTAGACGTCAACGATGGGGGCGAACGCCTCGATGCTGCATATCTTGCAGTCGGTGGAGACGTCGGCCAGGACGGTAGGCTCGAAAAGGCGGCCCCGGCGCGTTCCGCCGACGAGGATGCGGCCCCCGGCCCGCACCGCCTCCTCGATCCACGACTCGATGCGCTCGGCGGCCGCGTCGTTGATGACCGGGCCCACGTCAGTCTCGGGGTCGAGGGGATCGCCCACCTTGAGGCGCTTGACGGCGTCGACCAGAGAGCGGATGAAGGTGTCATAGATCTCGTCGTGGATCAACACCCGCTGCACGGAGACGCAGATCTGGCCGGCGAAGGAGAAGGCGCCGGTCACGACCCGCTGCACGGCGTAGTCCAGATCGGCGTCACGGTCGACAATGACGGCGCCGTTGCCACCCAGCTCGAGGGCCAGGCGCTTCTTGCCGGCCCGCTCCTTCATTCCCCAGCCCACGGGCGAGGAGCCCGTGAACGTGAGGAGCTTGAAGCGGTCATCGCTCACCAGGCGGTCGCCCTGGCTGCGCGTCATGGGGAGGACGCTGAACGCGCCCGCGGGCAGTCCCGATTCGTGCACGATACCCGCGACCGTCAGGAGCACCAGCGGCGCGTCCGAAGGCGGCTTAACGACCACCGGATTGCCGACGGCGAACGCTGGCGCGATCTTGTGGGCGGCGAGATTGAGGGGAAAGTTGAAGGGCGAGATGGCTGCCACCGGCCCTATGGGGAACCGCCGGCTGATGCCCAGGCGTCCCTTTGCCAGAGGCAGCCAGTCGATGGGGATGACCTCGCCGCCGATCCGCTTGGACTCCTCGGCGGCGACCTTGAAGGTGTTGACGGCGCGCGTTATCTCCACGGCGGCGTCCCGCACCGGCTTGCCTGCCTCCTGCGCCATCAGCCGCGCCAGCTCGTCGCGCCTCTCGGCGATGCCGCGGGAGATGGAGAGAAGGATCTCCTCGCGCTCGAATGATGCGAGGCGACTCGTAGTCTTGAAAGCCTTCTCAGCCGCCGCCGTCGCTTCTTCCAGTTGTGCGGCGGTGGCCAGGTAGGTGGTGCCTACGACGCTGTCGTCGTAGGGGCTGGTGACGGACAGAGTCTCCGATGACTTCTCCCACCGTCCCGCCAGGTAGAAGGGCCAATCCTTGCTCATGGGTCTACTCCTGTGCTGTGTCTTCTCGCTGCGAGCTGTCGGCTTCGAGGCAGACGCCCCTGGGACAGCCCCGGTCGGGACGCTCCCCAAGTGATGTCCGGCCCTTTCACGTGGGGCCGACCACCCCTTGTGAGCGCGATCGCTTCCTTTGCTCTGCCGCGCGCCACACCTGTGGGTCAGAGCGGAGGAAGCGAAGTAGCTGGCTCGTGGTCAGTCCCAAGGCTCGGGCCGCCTTCGCGTAGCCGCCCTCCGCCGCTTCCAGGGCGTCGAGCACCGTCGCCACGACCACGGGATAGGCCGGGTTGCGCCGGTTGACGGCGAGGGTCCCCTTCGGGCCACGCTGTCCCGCGAACTCTGCGTCCAGGATCGGCGCCTCCAGGTCGAACGGCGCCCGCAGCTCCAGGGCGATGCGCTCGCGAAGTCGCCGGACCGCGCGTGTGTGGTTCTCCTGCGGGGAGCGCGACTCCTCCGCCTGAGCGGTGAGGCCGCTCGGCAGGTGCCGCAGACGGACGGCTGTCTCCACCTTGTTCCGGCGCTGCCCGCCCGGCCCGCTCGCGCGGTATCGCTCCACGCGGCAGTCCTTGAGGAGCGCGTCGACGTCCTCCTTCAGCCAGGCATCTCTGCGAGAAGTCACTACGGCCATCACACGCTGGGCCTTCGAATGCGCAACCGTTTGTGGGCTATTCTGTCCTCTTGCGTCGATGAGACTCGGGCTACCTCATCACCGATGTCCCGCGTCGACGTGGATGAGTGAGTAGGTCTTGGCGGGGCAGAGTGGGGCTAGGTCAAGCCCAGTGCAGCCCTGGAGCCGGTGGTGGATGTGGTCGCTGAGGCCGGTCGGTATGTCCTGGTGCAGCTCACCGCCTGCGGCGGATGCCTCCCCGACTACGTCGGCTCTTGGGCCGGCCGCGGGGCGAGTCGTCCACGGCCACGTCCAACGTGCGCCCCTTAAGCTCGGTGCCGCGAACGGCGTCCATGGCGGCGGCCGCGGCCTCGGGTTTGAGTTCGACAAAGGCGAGTCCACGCCGGCGAATAACACGGACTGAGCCAACTTTCCCGTACGCTCCGAAGAGCTCCCGCAGATCGCTGTCGGTGACCTCCGGCGACAGGTTTCCGACGAATACCGTAGTCAAGAAGCGAGACTCCTAACTCGTGCTCAGCCCGTTTGCCGGACGCGGACGGCTCGACTGCGTTGAGGCTGCCTGGGGTCTGGCTCCGTATCGAACTCAACCTCCTGGCCCTCGCTGAGATCATCGAAGCTCGGCTGTTCGACCGCGCTCCTGTGGAAGAACACGTCATCTGTCGCGCCCTCCGGCCGGATGAAGCCGAACCCCCGGTCGCGGACGATGCGGGAAATAGTGCCAGTAGTCATCTTGAGAACCTCCTTGCCGGCCGCACCCCCGCGTCTCTAGCTGGAGTGCCGCCGTGACTTGGCCTGCCGCAGAATGGCTCGCTGCATCATCTGCTTCGAGGGGGCGAGCGGGCGCACCCTCTTGGCGTTCGACGATCGAGAGTCGTGTGCGCTCCGGCGGCCGTGCACAGCCACGGGCAGCGTCGCAGCCGGCAAAGTGCGTGTCAGCGGCAGATGTAGAAACCGTCTGCCGGCGGGCAGGCCCACCACCCTCTGATTGGGAAGGATGCTGGTTAAGGCCCCCTTCTGTCAAGACGTAGTGGTATAGACCGTAGATTGAGGGCGTTCAGGGGAACCTTGGTTTCGCCTCAAGAAAGGCGGTCCGGGGGCCGGGTGTTGTAGGACGCCGGTGCGGGTCGACGGTTCGACCGGCGAGGACGCGCGGGCTGCAACGGGCCTGTGACGGGCCGCGGGGCCGACATGACAGCATGGTGCCAGTCTGCGAGAGATGCGACCCGCGCCCAAGGGACCAGCCCCGCGATAGCCTCACAGTTGAGAGCGCCGAGCCTTCTGGCCTGCGTTGCGGTATAATGAGCTAGGGTTCGATTGTGGACGAGTTCACCTACTCCATCTACTTCCTGCATGCCCAGATCCTGAGGACTCTCGCCCAGCCCACGCGACTGATGATCCTGGACTACCTCCACGCCGGTGAGAAGTCCGTCGGCGAGTTGGTGGAATCGCTTGGCCTTGCCCAGGCGACCGTGTCGCAGCACCTGGCGGCTCTGCGGACGCAGGAAGTCGTTGCCACGCGGCGCGAGGGTAACACGATCTTCTACTCCCTCGTGGACGAGAGGGTTGTGCGGGCCTGCGACCTCTTCCATGAGTTCCTGGCGGATCGCATGAAGGACAACGAGGCGTTCGCCAGCCAGTTTCCTCGCGTCCGTCCGCTGCGGGCGACGAAGCCGCCGTCCGGTGGTAAGGCGGCGGAGTCGTCAGGGACGGAGAGTAGTCCGAAGACCCCTCAACGAAGCTCAGGCTGACACCGACGAGGGGCGTCCACGTCGGTAGTCGTCCGTGCCCCGCCTGGAACACGCCCTCTCCAAGATGGGAAGCACCTGATACCCGGCTCTGGCAGGGGCATGTCCTCACGCCACCAGCGAGGGCGTTAGCTCATGCCATCGCCGGCGCTGAGGGAGGGCTTCTTCCAGTTGTGGCCGGCTTCACCAAGTCTTGACAAAAGTACCTTCGGGCACTATGGTGTGGGGGCATGGTATATATCTATACATGAATATATCATTTCTCGCTCACGACGACCCCGTCGCCGAGGGACCGCCCACGGCGGGTGGCTGTTGAGGGTCGCTGAGCGCTGTGCAAAGCCGGGCGCGGGCCCCAGTATGGGGAGGTGGCATCTTGGATGAGTTCGTGAAGGTCCTGGAAAACGAGGTGCAGATAGCGGCTCTGTCCCTCTTTGCCCTGATGTACGCTGTGCGCCTGCTGTGGCTCAGGTCGCTGCGCCAGCCCATGGAGAAGATGGAGCCGAAGGGCTCGGCACGCCGAGGCATCCTGCTCTCGTTCGGCTCAGTGTTCATGCCGTGGAGCATGGAGAGCACCCGCAGGCACCTTGCCGTCTACGCGGAGTTCGCGCTCTTCCACATCGCAGTGGCTATCGCCATCGGAGCCACCTTCATACACCCGTATGCGAAGGGAGCGCTGACGGACCCGGTCGTCTACACCTTCGTTGGATTCCTGGCTGTGGGGACGCTGGCCGGCGCTCTGCGCGTGGTACGGAGGCTGTCGAGGCCGGAGATGCGGGCGATCAGTACGCCGGACGACTACTTCACCGCAAGCATCATCACTATCTACTTCCCGGTCGCGATCTGGGGTCTCGTGTCCGACAGCAACTGGGGGCTCATCGCCTACTTTGGCCTGACCACATTCCTCTTGGTCTATGTCCCCTGGAGCAAGATCTCCCATTACCTGTACATGCCGTTCACCCGCTTCTACCACGGTTTCCTGTTCGGCCGGCGCGGCGTGACGGTACCACCGCTGCGTTCGAGGATGGAGGCATAGCTGATGGCGACCAAAGCAGAAACACCCCCCACGGATGGCACCGCCGGCAAGGCGGCCATGGATGTGCTGGCGTCCAAGCTCACTCGGCAGCTCGCCGTCAACATGCATGCCTGCGTGCACTGCGGCCTGTGCTTTGACTCCTGTCACTACTACCTCGCCACCGGAGACCCCACGCTCACTCCGGCCTACAAGGCCGAGCAGCTACGCTCCCTCTACAAGAGGAAGTATGACTGGATGGGCAGGCTCTTTCCCTGGTGGGTACATGCCAAGGAGCCGACTGAGGAGCAGCTTGCCAAGCTTTACGACGCCGCGTTCGGCTCCTGCACGATGTGCCGACGGTGCAACTTCAGCTGCCCTATGGGACTGGACATGGGGCTCATGATGCGCGCCGCTCGCTCGATCCTCACCGCTCAGGGCCGGCTCCCGCAGGGGCTGAAGGAAACGGTGGATGTCCATCTCGAGACCGGCAACAACATGGGGATCAGCCGGGAGGACTTCATCGAGACGGTCGAGTGGATGGAGGAAGAGATCCAGAGCGCGGTAGGCGACCCCAGCTTCAAGATTCCCATCGACAAGCCCGGCGTCAAGAAGCTCATGTGCTTCAACCCGAGAGAGGTCAAGTTCTACCCACTGCTGTTCCTGGCTCAGTACAAGACCGCCTACGCCGCAGGCGATGAGTGGGGAGTATGCAGCGACGCCTGGGATGCCACCAACTACGCCCTCTTCAGCGGCGACGACGCTGCCGCCAAGCAGATAGTCACCCGCCTGGTGGACTCGGCCGCCGAGCTCGGCGCTGAGACGCTGGTCCTGACGGAGTGCGGGCACGGCTACAGGGTCAACCGCTGGGAGGCCCAGGGCTGGTACGGCAAGCCGCTGCCGGTGAACATGGTCAGCTACAACGAGGTCGCCGCGGACTATCTCAGGCGCGGGCGGATAAAGCTCGACCCGACCAGGAACCCCGAGCCCGTGACGTATCACGACCCCTGCAACCAGGCGAGAAGCGGTGGAATCGTTGAGGAGCCGCGCTACCTTATCAGGCAGGCCGTGATGGATTTCCGGGAGATGACTCCCAACCGCAGCGAGAACTTCTGCTGCGGCGGTGGCGGCGGTGCGCTGGTCATGTCGGAGTTCCGCGAGCGCCGTCTGGAGGCCGGAAGGATAAAGGCGGACCAGATAAGGGCCACCGGCGCCAAGATCGTCGTCACCTCCTGCCACAACTGCATCGACCAGATCGCAGAGCTGAGCCGACACTACAACCTGGGCGTCAAGGTGCACAACGTGTGCGAGATCGTCGCCAATGCCCTGGTGATAGAGCCTAAAGTCGCCATCCCCGGGGCCGTCATCGGGGAGCAGCCCGTCGAGGTCGATGAGAGGGGCTTCATGAAGGATCCCTCCCGGTGGAGTCGAGAGGTGGCCCAGTACCTGGCGCGGCACCAGGGCTTCGGCGAGGCACTGGACCAGCTCAGCAACGACCACTGGGCCGTCATCTACTTCATAAGGTCGCGGTTCGACCGCACTGGCTCCGCGCCCTCCCGCGAGGAGCTCTGCACCGCCCTCGGCCTTGCCAGGAAGGAGTTCTACCGGCTCTTCCCCGGCACCTTCAGAACACCGCTCCGGATAGCCGGCCTTCCCAGGTCCCAGGACACTACCGAGCCGCTCGAAGAGAAGTCAGAGGCGCCGGCAGTGACGTAGACGGCTGGCGAAGCGCGGCTTCATGCAGTCTCTGCCGCCAGATGGCGGCAGCCGGAAAGCGCCTCACGCAGGTGCTTTTCGATTTCCGGGCGGCGCTTGTGCGAGATGAGATCGTTTCACGGCAAGCCAGGAAGGCCGGAAATGAACCCGTTTGCGGCCGGGTTCGATGAGCCGATCGGGCGGGCTGGCGATGAAGAACTGCTCACACTAGAATAGGATCGATCGTTGAGACCTGAGCGGCTCTGAGGTACTCACAGTATACGTTCCTACCTTGATAGGGCCATCGCTGGCCGCCGTCAGGCGGGCGATCTTGGGAGAGGAGGAGACACAATGGCCGAGGAGAGCACATCCATTCTTGGGTCATATCCGCGCGAGGTAACGGTGGCCGACGACCGCACAGTGACCCTGCGACTGATGGAGAAGACGGATCGAGACCGCATCGTCAATTTCGCCCGCGCTCTATCGCCCGACGACCTTCTGTTCTTGCGCAGGGACATCACGGACCCCAAAGTCGTGGACGAGTGGGTTCGGGAGATCGAGCGTGGGCGCACCGTGACCGTCCTGGCCGAGAAGGACGACCAGCTTCTTGCCTATGCCAGCCTGTTGCTCCACGAGACGTTCTGGGGGCGGCACATGGGCGAGATCAGAGTGCTTGTGAGGGCCGACTACCGCGGGCTCGGTCTCGGCCTCCAACTGGCTTCCGACGTGTTCGCGATCGCCAAGGACGCGGGCATCGAGAAAGTGATAGCCCGCATGACTACAGAGCAAAAGAGGACGCGGGCCAGGTTGGAGCGGCTGGGCTTTGAGCAGGAGGCGCTACTTCGCGGCTTCGCGCTCGACCGGGAGGGCAAGCGTCGCGATCTTGTGATCATGTCCGCCGGCGTCGGTCACTTGACGGACACGGAGCAGGCCGGGTTGTGGCGCCGGCCCTAGCGCTCGGTTGGTCTGCTTAACACGTGGGGCCACACGAGTACGTGTGCCCACCATGAACACGTCCGTGCGGACAGGGGAGACCGAGAGCCTCTGTTCCTCGCCGGTGCGCTCGCGCAGCCTGTGGTAGGCGCGTCCTCTCGACGTCGTCGAGGCCGGGCCGTGTCTCAATGGGCACCTGCGACTCAGTGTGTGCTGTGGCGCCCTCCCCACTGGGGCCGGCTAAAGGGGGCACGACGCGCGGGCGCCTTCTGTCTCCCAGCCCACCGTCTACGGCTGCCGCGCTGAGCGCCCGTCGTCGCTCCTGTCGCTGGTTCTGTCCTTGCCCCGGCCGCGGCAGCACCGCTCCGTTTCGCCCGCGCTGGCGAGTGCCGCCGTTGGCCCTTCTCCAGGCAACGTCTCATCGCACTCCTGACCCTTCTTGAGCGTGCGCGAGGCCCGTTCCTCACGCGGACGTGCACGAAGCCTTGACGTGCGGCGCCGCAGAGTTGACGCCGGATGCACACCCAACCTCTAGCATGAACCGCAAAGGGCGGCGGAGTCCGAAAACAAGTTCAGTTGGAGGTAGCCATGTCTGATCGCGAATCTGAGACTGCTCCCTGGAGCAACATGATGTATCACCAGGTGGCTGTGGCTAGTCGCAAGTCCGCGACCGCGAAGGTCCGGAATCTGGTCGCTGTGCGCAGGAGCGACGGCGGGTGCGATCCATGGAGCGGAGGATTGGCAAGGGAGCGGGCACGCGCCATGCTAGGCGGGACGAAAGGGTCAGGGGACATCTTCTCCGTCTGGGGGAGCGCGACAAGGTCAGGCCGGCGGCCACAGACCCAGGGAATCATGGGGCAAGTGCCGCTGCTCTTGAGGAAGATGGTCGCCCGGTAGCTCCTCCTCCCGGGCCGCTTCCTGAAGGCTGAGACTGCGTGTGCACCGAGTCCTCGGTCAGTATGACCTGCCGGTCACGGTGGAGGCTCCCGAGAGCCTGCATCTCATGGCCGACACGATTCCTGCGAACGGCTCGATGGAGCGATAGGAGTCGCTCGCCGGCAATGTGCCCCAGGTGTTCATCGGCCGAGCATCAAGGCAGCGGTTCTATCTGATGTCTGTGGCCTCCTAGGCCCCCCTTTGGGCCAGGAGTCTGTGCCATCGGCAGCGCGGCGGACAGGGCCGTCTAGGCGCCGCGCGAGTCCTCGAAAGGCTCCCCTACAAGCACCCTTACGGCTCCGGTAGACACCTATTCGACTGCGGAAGCAGCGGCTCGACACCCATGTCCGGGGCGCCGGATGGCCGACTCGATGCGGCAGCGGTCGTCAATGGCAAGGGCCCCTGCTGGATGAGTGCGGCAAGTTGACACTGCCAGGACGCGCGCCTATCATTTGCCTGGGCCTGCTGCCTGTCACGGAAGAACGTCATCACCGAGGTTTCGGCTGAAGCCGTGAAGGCAGCGCTGAACGAGGCCCGCCCCGCCATCTAGCTGGATGCCTCCTCGGGAGGCTCATTCGACTACTCTCTAGGCTATGGGTGACAGGCGAGCGACGGTAGCGAGGGCGCTCTTCTTGGTGGCCTGGCTGGCCCTTCTCCTGGGACTGGCCGCTTGCGGAGGCGGCGGAGAGCAAGAAGGCCAGGGCACCCCCGCAGCCGGCACCGCCGCTCCCAGCGGCCGCACCGTCGATATCACCCTCTGGCACTCGGAGACGGCCTCCAACTTGGACAGCCTCGAGGCCCTGGTCAAGCGCTACAACGCCTCTCAGAGCGAGGTCAAGGTCAAGCTCGTCTACCAGGGTACCCCCGACGACAACATGGCCAAGGTCATGGCCTCCCTCCAGGGCGGTGAGCTACCGACCATCGCTTGCCTGGATGAGGTGCGGGTCCAGCAACTCATCGATAGCGGGGCCTTCCGGCCGGTGCAGGAGTTCATCGATGCGGAGGACTACGATCTCTCCGACTTCGACGCCAAGACCATCCAGTACTTCACGCTAGACGGCACGCTGTGGGCGATGCCCATCTCCATCGCCGTGCCCCTCTTCTACTACAACAAGGTCCCCTTTCGCGAGGTGGGCCTCGACCCGGATAATCCTCCCCAGAATCTGGACCAGGTGAAAGAAGTCGCGCGGAAGTTGGTGGTGCGCGACGCGCAGGGCAACGTGACACGCACCGGCATGACCCTCGACCTATCGCCCTGGATGGTAGAGGCGACGCTGGGCGAGCATGGCGATTTCTACGTAAACAATGAGAACGGGCGCGATGGCCGCGCCACCGAGGTCCTGTTCAACGGGCCGGCCGGTCAGGCGCTGTTCCAGTGGTGGGACGACATGATCAAGGAGGGACTGGCCATCAACGTCGGCCGCAACACCTCCGGCGCGGACACCCTCCTGCCCATCGCCGCCGATCAGGCGGTCATGACCTGGGGCAGCTCGGCGGCCCTGCGCTCCATTGTGGACGTCCTGGAAAGTGGCACGCTGCAGACTGACCTGGAGCTGGGGGTCGCCCTGGCGCCGGGCCTGCCCGGCGGCACCCGCCACTATGGCTCCTACAGCCGCGCCTTCTGGTTCCCCAAGGATAGCCCGGCGGCCGAGCAGGAGGCCGGCTGGAAGTTCGTCAAGTGGCTCATGGAGCCCGAACAGCAGGCCGAGTGGTTCGCCGGCAGCGGCTACCTGTCCGTGCGCAACTCCGCCTATGACCTGCCCGCCGCCCAGGAGATCATGGCGAAGTACCCGCAGTTTCGTGTGCCCGTGGATGCCTTCCTGGCATCGCCGGCCGACGAGACCGTTATCGGCCCTCTCTTGGGGCCTTTCCTCGAGGTCCGCGAGACGGTGATCCACGCGCTGGAGGAGATGATCCTGAACGGCAAGGACCCCAAAGAAGCGCTGGACGACGCCGCCAAGGAAGCGAACCAGATCATCGAGAAGTACAACGAGCGCGTCCAATAAACGCGCTCCGCCACCCACGCCGTTGACAGCCCCCGGCTCGACGAGCGTATTTCACGCACCCACTGGCTCGATGTCGTCCCCTCGACGCGAGCTGCGTCGTTCGATGCCCTCTTGATCCGACAAGTCTTCTTGGGCGCCACAGGCTAATCGGAGCGATGCTTCCTGCCCCTACGGGCCGGCAGGGCGTCCGCGACCGCTGCCGCTGCTGCTCGTTCACTCTGACTTGTGGCTGAGGCGGCGCATCGCCGTGCCGGTCGGGCTAGGGGGAGGCTGTCCGGTGATTCGCCCGGCCTGAAAGGGAGTCATGACGCAAAGAAGCTGGTACCCCGACGCTTGTCATTCATGACCTGCTGTGCAGCCGCGGTCGGAACGGGAGAACGCTGACGCGTCGGCGTCTCCGCCTGGACTACTGGCCGTCTCCCTACTTCAGGGCCTCGAGCGCTGCCCTCGCTGCCATGGGCACCTCTAGCGTCGGCTCGAGATCCTCCAGCGCAGCCAGCAGCGGTTTCAGCATCGCCCCCAGGCGCCTTCGGGCCAGCTTGTGCAGATCGTGCAGCACGTGGTGCGCGCCCTCCCGTAGCCAGACCGAGTCCGAGCGCTCAATGAGTGCCCGCAGCAGGGGCCCCAGTGCCTCAGATCCGATGGCGACTAGACCCTCGGCCGCCAGCCAGCGGACGGAGAACTCCTTGTCTTCGAGCGCTCCTACAAGCGCGGGCGCTGCCTCCGGACTGGCAATCTGCTCCAGGGCTTTCGCCGCCTCCCATCGTACCCGCCGGTGTGGGTTTCCCAGCGCCTCGATGAGGGCCGGGACGGCGCTGCTACCGATGTCCACCAGGGACAGCCGCGCAGTCTCGCGCACCCATCCGTCGTCGCTGGCCAGGTTCGATATCAGCGAGCCGATGCTTTCAGTGTCGGAAAGTTGAAGTGTCTTCATGGTGTTCCTGCCAATCCTCTCTTTGGTCGTCACCGTGCGCCACCCGGACTACGATGGTTGTGAGCCAAGCGTCACTTCGGTGCTTTGCTGGCTGCCGTCACGGTAATATTCGACCTTTACGCTTTCGCCGGCCAGATGGTCGGCCAGCACCTTGAACAGATCCCCGGAGGTTGTGATCTTCTGTCCTGCCATGCCCACTATGATGTCGCCCGCCCTGAGCCCCCCTTTGTCCGCCGGGCCGCCCGGCTGCACCTGCCGCACGCCGACGCCGTGATCGACGGGGAGATCGAGACTCTGGGCAAGGGACGGCGTGACCTCGACAATGCCCACGCCCAGGAAGCTGCGCTCCACCTTTCCCTTGTCAATGAGCTCGGTGATCACCGGCTTGGCTGTGTCCATGGAGATGGCGAAGCCGATGCCCTCCGTGCCGCCGATGATGGCCGTGGTGATGCCCACGACCTGGCCGTTCATGTCCACGAGGGGGCCGCCGGAGTTGCCCGGATTGATCGCGGCGTCTGTCTGGATAGCTCCCGGGATCGTTACGCCGCAGTCCTGCTCCTGAATGAGGCGGTCCTTGGCGCTCGTTACTCCTTGGGTGACCGTAGGCCCTCCGGGCAGGTCCAGGGCGTTGCCGATGGCCACCACCCCGTCGCCCACCGCCAGTCTCGAGGAGTCGCCGAGGACAGCCGGGGTGAGGTTGGCGGCGTCGACCTGAAGGACCGCCAGATCCGTGAGGACGTCGCGGCCCACGATCTTCGCTGGGAGCTCGCGGCCGTCGCTCAGGGTCACGGTAATGCGCTGTGCCGGCTGGTCGCAGGTATTGGGCTGAACGACCACGTGGTTGTTGGTCACGATGTGACCCTGGTCGTCGATAATGATGCCGGTGCCGACCCCGCTGCTGGGCACGACCTCACCGAAGATGTCCAGGCTCGCCGCCTCGCTCAATATGCGGACGACGGAGGGGCGGAGAAGCTGCACGAGATCCGGCGTGGCCATCGCCGCTCCTGAGGTCGAGGCCGTGGGGGTCGTAGTCGCCGGCGTACTCGTGGCGGCAGCAGGCGAGGCCGTGCTCGTGGCGGAGGCAGAGGGAGAGGCGCTAGAGCCTCCGCAGGCCGTTGCGACAAGCAGGGCCAGCAGCACCAGTGCTGCCAGGACTGGACCTTTCGCGCGACTCAATTTCATTCCTCCTTTAGCACGGGCCCGTCGTTTGCGATGATGGCCCGGCGCTGCAACCGTGTCGGCTTGCTCCCGTCTGACCGGGCCGACGATGCGCTCTCATCGCCGCACTGTTACCGCTTCGACCGCTGCGTGCACGGGATGTCCGCCATACTGGTTCCGGAGCAGGGCGACCGCCTTCGCTGCCGGCCAGTCGAGGTCGCGGTACTGCATTAGCGCCGTCTGGGAGGCGCTGACGACTGGTGTCGGGACGTCCCGCTGCAATGCCCAGTCCAGCACCCACTTGACCTCGCCCGTGTCCTCGACGTAGCTCGACAGGCCGCCGAAGTCGGCATCGCCCAGAGCCCTACCCATGAGCTCCACCAGCCAGCCGCGGATGGCCGAGCCGTGCATCCAGCTATCGAACAGGTCGGCCAGGTCCAGGTCGTATCCGGAACGCTGGAGCAGCTCGACACCCTCCGCGATCGCCTGCACCATGCCGAACTCTATCGCGTTGTGCACGAGCTTGACGAAATGGCCTGAACCCGGCTCGCCGACGAAGAATGTCGCCTGGTCGTCTATGGCCAGGTCCCTCAAGATGGGGGCGACGATGTCGAAGGCCTCCCGGTCTCCGCCCACCATGAAGGAGGCCCCGTGGCGGGCGCCGCTGACGCCGCCGCTCGTGCCGACGTCAAGAAAGCGAATGCCCACGTCGGCGAAGGAGTCGTGTCGCCGCCGGGAATCGGCCCAGTGCGAGTTGCCGCCGTCGACAACGATGTCGTCCTTCTCCAGGAGCGGCCGCAGTTCCCGGCAGACCGCCTCGGTCGGCTCTCCGTGCGGCACGTAGACGAGAATAATACGGGGTCGGGTCAGGCTTGACACCATGTCCGAGAGCGTCTCCGCGGCCTCTACGCCCTCCGCCGCCAGCTCGCGTCTGGTCCACTCGTTGGGGTCATAGCCGACGACCTGGTGGCCCTTCTCGATCGCGTTTCGCGCCAGGTTGGCACCCATCCTCCCGAGCCCTACGATCCCGAATCTCATTTGTCCTACCTCCCGCTCAGGTGTTTGTCGATCACCCCTTGGCCCACTGCACCGCGGGCTTGGACTTGGCCAGACGGTAGTGCCGGCGGAGCGCCTCCTCGTACTCCCAGTCGATCTCCATCCCGTGGTGGTACTCCGGGGCCCCACTCACCACGTCGCGTCGGAGAGCGACCCTAGCCCACGACTCGTTCCAGTTCACCTCGTTGATCCAGCGGGGCGAGAGGAGGACCCGCTTTCCGGGCAGCCAGTTGTGGGTGTCGACAACCAGATAGCGAAGGGCCCACGCCTCATCGTCCACCAGGAAGTCCTCCACGTGGCCGATCTCTCCGTCGACGGCCCGGACGTGGTAGCCGGTTACCTCGCGCGCACTCCGGAGATGGGGGTCTCCCCCGTTCCTCGCTGGGTCATAGGGGGGCGGCTCGTCCTCCGGACGCCGGATCATTTCGATTAGTCCCGGGTAGAAGGTCAGCATGTCCCCGGGGAAGATTCCGCTGCCCCAGTAGGGCGTCCAGCCATAGTGCCTGTGTAGCTCGATCTCGTGCTGGCGCGATACGGGCAGATCGCTGTATATGCTCGGGCTGTCCTCCACCTGTTGCTTCGTGAGGGAGACGGGAAAGGTGCGCCTTCGCCAGTCGGGCGCGTGCAGCGCCTGAGGCGATACCAGCACCAGGCGGCCCATGAGCCAGTGGCCCGTGTCCGCCACCAAGTACCGGATGACCCATGCGTGGTCATCGAAGTAGAAATCGTGTACCCTGCCGATCTCTCCGTCAGTCGCCTCGATCACGAATCCGAAGAGATCCCTTAGGCTGCGCAACATTGGCTTCCCTCCTTCATCACGCCGCCAGCGGCCGGCCTGCGGGCCTTGCGGTGGGCGGCGAAGATGCCGACCTGAAGCACCCAGAGCTTGACCTCATCCGGGGCGGCGATCCTCGGCTCCGGTCGGTCGACGAGATGGAGCGCCGTTGTGCCCGGTGTCAAGGCTATGGCCTTCGTCGGTGTGCCTCCCTCGGAACACCTGGCGAGTTGGAGCTGGCCTGTCCGTGTCGGCGATCGTGCGTCGCACCTGACCGGCCCGACGTCCGCGCGTACCAGTCCCGCCAGATGATCCTGTGCACCCCGAGCCAGCGCGGAAGACGGTTGATGATGGGTATGAATGGCACCAGAAGGAGAAAGAGGAACAGGCCGACCATGATGGCTCCTACCTCTAGGTCCGCGTTCGCTGAGGTCGACATTGGTCGGATCTGATAGAGGAACGTGTAGGGCCAGAGCCACCAGGCTCCGGGATAGCGGCCCGTCTCGTGGCTGATGCCCCATTGGTCACCCGTCATGTCGAGCTTGTCGGCGACGCCCGAGTACACGTCGTCCTGGAAGAACAGGAGGGACCGCGTGAAGTCCGTGGTGAAGGGCGCGCGGGCGTCGCTCTCCAGGGCGCCCTCCAGGAGGCCGCCGCGGCCCAGGTCGAGCATCCCCTGCATCATCGTTGCGACCGGCCCGTAGTCCCCCGGAAGGATCCGTACGCCGGCGTCCGTCACGGTCGCCTTGTCGAGAGCCGACATGTAGGCCGCGACCCAGGCCTGCTGCTGAGTCGGGCTGGCGTTCTCGTACGTGTTGAGGGCAGCACCGACGTCACTGTTGAGGGCGGAGGCACGAGACAGCGGCTTGAGGATGAAGTCTTGGGGCGGATTGATGCGGTTCGTCACGCCGAGCACGTTCGCGGGCGCGAAGCCCGCAATGTTCTGGGCGTTGCTCTTGTCCGGGGTGTAGGGCGGGCCATAGTCCTGCAGACTGCTATCGCCCGCCAGTATGCTGGCGCTGGTCTTGAGGAATGCCAGCGGCTGCTTCCGGGCGACGTCCTGGCTGCGGACCGTCGGATAATCCGGTGAGCTGAGGACGGCGGACAGGATGACCACAGCCGCTATGACCACCACCAGGACGATCAGGCCCTCCCTCAAAAGGTCGTAGGGCTTCATCGGGATGTTGCGGAAATAGGCGTCAGTCCTTCTGCTCACTCTTCACCCCCATCTCGAACGGCTTCACCGGGCCTTCGCGGCGGACGAGCAGCAGGTGAAGGCCCACCAGGAGCACCAGCAGCAATGGCAGAAGGACGATGTGCAGCGTGAGGACCTGTCCTGTGTCCATCGTGTTGAAGAAGGCGCCGATGCCCAGAGCATTCATTGCGTCCTTCGCTTGAACGGCGATCCACTGCGAGTCCCAGTTCGTCTGGGATAGGAACCCCGTCAGTGCCGTGAAGGCGGCAACCCCGAAAGCCAGCACTCCCACGATCCAGGTCTTCCACCGACCGTCTCGCCAGGCGGCGGTAAGGTATTTAGTGGTGACATGCAGGACGAGGGCAGCGAAGAACACCTGAGCACCCCAGAAGTGGAGAGAGTTCACGAAGTGGCCGCCCCGGGAGCCGTGGTACCACGTTGGACCGAAGACGCTTATGACCACGCCGCTCAGGATCAGCACCGCCAGGGCCGAGAGAGCGGTCACGCCAAACAGGTAGGCCACCGAATTGACGTAGACCGGCATCCGCGTCGGCAGCGCGTCTTCAAGGGAGAAGTTGTCGGCAGCGATTCGCTGGGCGCGGCGTGTCAGGTTCATCTCGGATCACCAGCCTCGTTCTGTTCTGGCGGCTCGAAGGTGCGCGGCAGGCGTGTCCAGGCGGCCACAGCGAATCCGGTTATCACCGCCAGCCAGATGGCTATGTTGGGTGTGGCCAGGTTGAATACGGAGAATGCGACATGTGGGACGGCCGGCATTGTCTCTGGCGGTAATGGTTGCATGGCGTTGTCTTTCCTCCTTAGCGCGGCGCTCCTGCCCGCGGCCGCTCCGCAGGCTTGGACTTGGCCAGACGGTAGTGCCAGCGGAGCGCCTCCTCGTACTCCCAGTCGATCTCCATCCCGTGGTGGTACTCCGGGGCCCCACTCACCACGTCGCGTCGGAGAGCGACCCTAGCCCACGACTCGTTCCAGTTCACCTCGTTGATCCAGCGGGGCGAGAGGAGGACCCGCTTTCCGGGCAGCCAGTTGTGGGTGTCGACAACCAGATAGCGAAGGGCCCACGCCTCATCGTCCACCAGGAAGTCCTCCACGTGGCCGATCTCTCCGTCGACGGCCCGGACGTGGTAGCCGGTTACCTCGCGCGCACTCCGGAGATGGGGGTCTCCCCCGTTCCTCGCTGGGTCATAGGGGGGCGGCTCGTCCTCCGGACGCCGGATCATTTCGATTAGTCCCGGGTAGAAGGTCAGCATGTCCCCGGGGAAGATTCCGCTGCCCCAGTAGGGCGTCCAGCCATAGTGCCTGTGTAGCTCGATCTCGTGCTGGCGCGATACGGGCAGATCGCTGTATATGCTCGGGCTGTCCTCCACCTGTTGCTTCGTGAGGGAGACGGGAAAGGTGCGCCTTCGCCAGTCGGGCGCGTGCAGCGCCTGAGGCGATACCAGCACCAGGCGGCCCATGAGCCAGTGGCCCGTGTCCGCCACCAAGTACCGGATGACCCATGCGTGGTCATCGAAGTAGAAATCGTGTACCCTGCCGATCTCTCCGTCAGTCGCCTCGATCGCGAATCCGAAGAGTCCCCTTAGGCTGCGCAACATTGGCTTCCCTCCTTCATCACGCCGCCAGCGGCCGACCTGCGGGCCTTGCGGTGGGCGGCACGCCGCGAACCTTGCGCTGCTCCGAAGTAGAACCGCCACGAATCTCTCTTTCGCTGAACTCTGCGCCGCACTGGATACAGCTCAGGTATGAGCCGTACAGGTCCGACTGAGGCTCCAGATCGCCATGACACCGTTTGCAAGCCTTTAGCCAAAGCATTTGAGTTTGTTCCTTTCTAGCTTCTTGGGGCGACTTCGTCGGCGTCTTTCGCAAGCCGCTCGATCTCAGCGCCCCCCAGATCGCTGCGTACTCTGATCAGACGGATGATGTCCGCCCGCGTCACGAAACCGAGGAACCGCCCGTCATCCATCACCGGGAGCTGGTGCACGTCCGCCGAAGCCATGTCCTCGGCAGCCTTCTGCAGGTCATCGGTCGGACTGACGATGAGCAGCCTTTCCAGCGGCGTCATCGCCTCGGATAGGCTGCGGTTGTGCCACTCCTCCTTGGGGTACTTCCTCAGGTCGGGCAGCGACGCGAGTCCCACGAGCCGGTCGCCGGACATCACCGGATAGCTGCGCTGGTGGGACGTCAGCACGTAATCGGAGAGGAAGTCGGAAAGGCTGAGGTCGGGCTCCACGGCGTGGAAGTCGCTGGAGAGCGCGGAGCTCACCGGGATGTGGCTCAGGACCCTGCGGGCCAGCACCTGCTTGTAGCTGATGTCGGCCTGGGAGAAGAGGAACCAGCCGATGACCAGGAACCAGACTCCAGTGGTGAAGGCGCCCAGGACGGCGGCGACGGCCCCGCCCGCCATGAGCAGGACGGCCATGACCTTCCCGGCCTGGGAAGCGAGCCGCGTCGCCTTCACGAGGCTGCCGTCGCGGGCCCATGCCAGCGCTCTCAGAACGCGTCCGCCATCCAGGGGAAAACCGGGGAGCAGGTTGAATACCCCCAGGCCAGCGTTGATGGCGGCAAGATAGAGGAAAGCGGTGCCGATCCCACCACTGAGGACGAGGCCGCCCAGCCCGAAGAGCCCGGCGAGAACGAAGCTGGTGAGGGGACCGACGATGGCGATGATGAACTCCTGTCCGGGGCGTTCTGGTTCCTTCGTAAGGCCGGAAACGCCGCCGAAGATGAACAGCGTGATGCTGGCCACGTTGATGCCTTTGCTTCGCGCCATCAGGGAGTGGGACAGCTCATGAAGCAGCACGCAGCCGAAGAGCACAAGGCTGGTGGCGGCGCCGGCGAGCCAGGCCTCTCCCCTGGTCCAACTCGGGTAGTCATGGAGGAAAAGTCCTTCCGCCAGCGACCAGGTCAGCAGGCCGAAGATCACCAGCCAGCTCCAGTGGACGAGAATGTCGATGCCGGCCACCCGGCCTATGGAGAATCCGCCCATGCCGCGGGCCTTCACACGACGCGCTTCGGTACTCATTTCACTCCTCCTGAGCGGCAACCCGCATTTCCTCAGCGGGCCAGCCCTATGTCTCCTCTCGCTACCGAACAAGCTAGCATCCGAGGATGAAAGGCGTATGAAAAGGGCAGGCACGGCTATGAAAAAGCCGTGAAAAATGAAGGCGGATTTGCGGTCCGGCGGGAGCGTGAACGAGGTTTAAGGGGAATAGCGCCTCTGGACGGTGTCGAGCCGTCTGGGCCCCTCTACGGGCGCAGGTTAGGCCTGGAGTTTCGGCATGCGGTAGCCGACCTGGGGCTCGGTCAGGATGTAGCGCGGGTTGCGGGCATCGTCGCCGAGTTTCCGGCGCAGGTTCCGAATGGAGGACCGCAGCAGGCCCGCGTCTCCCTCGTACTCGCTGCCCCAGACCCGTTGCAGGATCTGGTCGTGGGTCAGCACCATGCCGGCGTGCGCCGCCAGCTCCCGCAGGATCTTGTACTCGATGGCCGAGAGGTGCACCGGCTGCCCACCGACGGTGACCCGGCGCTCCGTAAAGTCGGCCACGAGATCGTGCAGGACGTAGGGCTGTCGGACCGCCGCCTTGGGCGCGGCGCTGCGCCTGAGGACGGCCTCTATGCGGGCGAGCAGCTCGGAAGCAGAGAAAGGCTTCGTCATGTAGTCGTCGGCCCCCATCTTCAGGGCGCGGACCATGTCCACCTCCTGATCGCGGCCCGTGAGAAAGATGACAGGGGCAGCGGAGAACTCGCGAATGCGCTTGAGGAGGTCGAAGCCGCTGGTGCCGGGGAGAACGACGTCGAGGAGGAGCAGATCCGGTTCTTCCAGCTCCAGGAGCTTCATCGCCTCGGCCGGTCTGTCGGTCACGGACGTCTGGTAGCCGGCGTCCTCGAGGGCGCGTCGGAGGTAGCGCAGGATGCGCGGGTCATCGTCGATGGCGAACACGTGGAGCTGCTCCCCCCGTCGCGTCACCTTCTCCACCGGCTCCGCCTCCGTCTTCCCGGCAGGAGGCGCCACGACAGGCTCGGGCGCGGCGATGGGCAGGCTGAAGCTTACCGTAGTGCCCTGCCCGGCGCCGGCGGTATCGGCCCAGATGCGACCCCCGTGTGCTTCCACGATTCCCTTGCAGATGGCCAGGCCGAGTCCGGTGCCTGAGACCGAGTGCCCGTCCTCCGACTGGATCTGACTGAACTTCTTGAATAGCAGCGGCAGCTTGTCCGTCGGCACGCCCGGCCCTTGATCGCGGACTCGCACCGTGATGAACTGATCGTCGCGCTCGGCCGAAACCGATATGGGCGCGTCGGGCGGCGAGACCTTGCCAGCGTTGTTGAAGAGGTTTATCAGCACTTGGCCAACCCGGCGTCTGTCGGCCTTCACGGCGGGCAGGTCGTCCGGCCAGTCGATCCGCACCTCCTGCGCGCCGCCGCTCCTGCTGAACGTCGATCGTGCGTCGTCGATGACCGCCCGCAGGTCCAGGGGCACCGGGGAGACCGAGAGGGCGCCCGCCTCGATACGCGTCATGTCCAGCAGGTTGCTCACCAGCTCCGCCAGCCCGTCGGCCTGCTGGTCGATGGTCTCGAAGAGCTCCCTTGTCTCGGCGGCGTCCGGGGGGTGACGACCGGCGAGAGCCAGCGACGCCGATCCCTTGATCGTGGCGAGCGGCGCCCTCAGCTCGTGGCTGACCATGCCGAGGAACTCGCTGCGGAGCCTCTCCAGCTCCTCCAGGGGAGTCATGTCCTGGATGGCAGCTATGGCACCGGTGATCTCGCCCTGAGCGCCGTAGAAGGGCGTCGTGTTGACCAGCACGGGCACCGTGCTGCCATCCGACCGGCGCAGCCACACTTCCTCGGCGCGCACGGTCTCGCCCTTGCTCAGGGCTCTCCTGAAGGGCGACTCCTCGTTTGGGATGACGGTGCGGTCGGATCGTTGAAGGGTGATTGCGCGCTCGTAGTCCTCCAGCCTGTACTCCTCGCTGTGGAGGAAGCCCAGAACCCGCTCCGCCTCTCGATTGACGACCAGCACGTTGCCGCCGGAGTCGGCGACAAAGATGCCCACGGGAGACGTGCTCACCAGCGCCTGCAGGCGCTCCTGCTCTATCCTCGCCTGGGCGTGCTTGCGTTCCGTGATATCGGAGCTGATTTCGAGGATGGCTACCGGCTGCCCGCGGTCGTCGCGCTGGAGGGCCCAGCGAGTGTCGACCACGGCCTTCGAGCCGTCGCGCTTCTGCTGAGTGAGCTCCCCCTCCCATCGGCCCCAGCGTACGAGCTGCGCCTCGATCTCCGGATACGGCTGCGGGAGCTGGGTGGCCAGGAGGCCGTAGGACGCCTTGCCCAGCGCCTCGCTCTCGGACCAGCCGTAAACCCTCTCGGCGCCCCTGCTCCAGTACGTTATGGTGCTGGACTTCCAGTCGCGGACGAAGATCGCGTCGTGAGCAAGGTCCAGGAGCTCAGCCTGTCGGCGTAGGGTCTCCTCCGTTTCCTTGAGCGCCGTGATGTCCTGCGCGATGCCGGCGATGCGGTAGACCTTTCCATCGGCGTCGCGAACGGGAAAGCCGCGGTCGCGGACCCAGCGCATGGATCCGTCCGGCCGGAGGATGCGATACTCCTCGCTGAAGCCGCCCGTCGCCAGTTCGGGGGAGCGGAACGCCGTGGCAACCCGCTCCCGGTCTTCGGGATGGATCGCCTCCAGCCAGGCGTCGGGGTGCTCGAAGAGGCTCTCCGCGGTACGGCCCCATATCTCCTCATATGCGGGGCTGACGTAGATGATCCGGCTCCCGTCGGCCGTGGTCATCCAGAACGCCTCTTGGATATGCTCTGCCAACTGGCGGAAGCGCTCCTCACTCTCCTCCAGCTCCGTTTCCGCCTGCCGCCGCTCGATCGCCGCGGCCAGCACGTTGGCGACAGCCTGGACGAAGCTGACATCGTCCTTGCTGAACGTTCGAGGCGTGCTCGTGTGCGCGCCGAGCACGCCGAAGGGCCTGTCCCTGCCGTGGATGATGACGCTGATGCCGCTGACGATACCGTGATCGAGGAGGAGAGGCGGGCCCCGGAACCGCGTCTCATTCGGGAGGTCGCGCACGATGACGGGCGCCCTGGAGAGGAGCGTGTATCCGGCCTGGGAATGAGGCCCTGAGCTTACCTTGGCATGCCCGACCAAGCCCTCCTTCCAGCCGACCCCGGCCTTTAGGAGCATCTCTTTGCCGTCGGGAAGCAGTTCCAGGATCTTGCAGAACTCCACGTCGAGCGTGTCGGCGATATCGGCGACGGCCTTCGCCATCAGGCCGCTCGGCTGGGGGTTGGTCAAAGCGAACCAGCCCAGGTCGGCGACCACGCTCTGCTGGCGCTCGCGAGCCTGTAGCGCCTCCTCGGTCTTCTTCCTTGCCGTGCGGTCCATGGCGTAACCGATCATGCGCGCCACGGCGGCCCGGTCATCAGCGCCGCCGCAGACGCGGGTCTGCACAGGGACGTCCAGTTCCCGATGCTGTCTCCATGCGTGGTCCTGCTGCTCATAAGAATGTGAGTGTCGCGGGTAGGATGATCGCATTTCCAATCCTACATCCGCCGTGGCCTGCGAGCAACGACGGGGCGACGTCGGCAAGGATCCCCAAAGGGTCTGGCAATCAGAGATAAGGGACGAGTTTGCAGACGGTACCAGGAGGACTCGTGAGAGGATGCGTCTGGTACACCCAGCGGCGTCGGACTATGGTTCGGTCTTATCCGCCGTACTGTGCCTTCACTAGCTTGAACGCCTCTTCTGTCACACCCAGCGCCTCGTCGATGTCGCGCTCCGTGTGGGCGGCCATCAAGAACCAGTTGTGGTAAGGGTGAAGGAAGACGCCCCGACGGGCGCATTCCCCGGCGAAGAGCTTGTTTCGGTCGAACCCCTCGTCGCCTACGAAGGTCATGAACGGGATCGCAGGCGGACCCGACTGCTTGATGGCTAGCCCCAGCGAGCGGGCCTGCTGGTCCAGGCCGTCGCGAAGGCGCTGCCCCATAGCCCGCATCTGCTCGATGCCGCCGTTCTCTCGCAGAGTGTTGATGACGGCGATGGCGGCTGACATGGCCACCGCGCCCGACCAGAACGTGCCGGTGAAGAAGATGCTCTCCGCCGCCTGCCGCAGCTCTTCCCGGCCCAAGCCGGCAGCCAGCGGATAGCCGTTGGCGATGGCCTTGGAGTAGCAGACCAGATCGGGTCGCACCCCATAGGCCTCCCACGAGCCGCCCAGATTGAGCCGAAAGCCGGCCCGCACGTCGTCCAGCACGAGAACGATGCCCTCCTGGTCGCAGAGAGCACGCACCCCTTCCGGGAAGCCGGGGGCGGGCATCTCCTGGTCGTGGAAGAAATCGTGCCGGAAGGGGCTGACGATAATGGCGGCGACCTCCCCCTTGTTCTCGGCAACCAGCCGCTTTAGTCCTTCCAGGTCGTTGTACTGGAAGTTGAGCACCACGGCGCGCTCGGCGGCGGGAATACCGGTTGGGCTGGGCGCGCACCAGCCGTGGGTGCCGTGATAGGCCCCGGCGGCCGCTATCACCTTCTCGCGGCCGGTATGGGCACGCGCCACGGTCAGGGCCCATGTGGTCACGTCCGAGCCGTTCTTGGCGAACACCACCCAATCAGCGGCAGGTGTGATGGATACGAGCAGCTCGGCCAGCTCCACCCACTTCTCGGAAGGCAGGTTGAAAGTGTCGGCTCGGACGAGCTGGGCGCTGACCGCCTCCTCCACCTTCGGGTGGCAGTGCCCGAGGATGATGGGCCCGTAAGAGCACATGAAGTCGATGTACTCATTCCCATCCACGTCCCAGATGCGGCAACCCTCACCGCGGGTGATGAAGGTGGGGTAGGAGCCTGGGGTCAGGAACCCTGGGCTCTGATGGCCGTAAACCCCCGAGGGGATGACCTTGCGGGCTCGCGCCATCAGCTCGTCGCTGTGCGTGAAGGTGTAGAGATGCGTGCTGGTCATGACCGTTCCTCCTTCGCGAGGGATCTCTCACTCGCGTGTAGAGCTGAGGCTGCCGCGCACATTGTGTGCCCTCCGCGCTGAGCACATCCATCGGCTGCCGGGCAGACCTGGTGCCGGCGCCACCATTGCCAGGTGCGAGTGCGGACTGTATAGTGGTACTACGCACTATACACCACCCACCGAGGCGGTACAAGATGGCAACGAAGTCCGGAACGCAAGCCTTCAGGATGGCGGAGCTGGTCAGACGCACGGGCCTCAAGAAGGAGACCATTCATTTCTACGTCAACAACGGCCTCCTCCCCAGACCTTTGAAAACTCACAAGAATATGGCGTACTACGACGAGAGCTACGTAGAGCGCCTCAGGCAGATCAGGGAGCTCCAGCTCAAGTACTTCCTCCCCCTGAAAGTGATCAAGGAGATCCTGATCCAGACGAACGCGGAGATGTCCACGGCGGAGGTGGACCTGCTGCGGGCGGGTCTGTCCGGTCTGCTCCATCTGCAAGAGCTCCGTCGCACGTACGAGCCGCAGACGCTCGACGACCTGAGCGAGAGGACCGGCCTGCCGAAGGACGAGATACTGGAGATGGAACGCTGCGAGATGATTTCGTCCGTCCGGGACCGAGACGGAACCCGAGTCTACCGGGAGAACGACATCAAAGTCGTCGAAGCGTTCGCGGGAATACGTAACGGTGGCCTCACCAGGGAGCTCGGATTCGAGGTGGACCAGTTCCGCATGCAGAGCGACACGATAAGCGCTCTGGCTGTCGAGGAAGTGACGGATTTCGTGAAGAAGTTGCGCGGTCGATACCCGAGCGACGCCGAGCTGCTCGGCAAGATCGCGGAGAACGCAATAGAGACCGTCAACGCCTTCATCTGTCATCTTCGCAGGAGGAAGCTGCTGGAGGTGGCCGAGGCGCTTGCCGAGGGCGGAATGAGCGCCCTCAAGCAGATGTCAAGAGACAACCGGACCGGAAAGGGCGTGGGCCTCCCCGCAAGCGCCCGAGCTGGTGACTGAGAAGAGAGGTCTGTTCCCTCCGCAAGAGAGCCCCAGGGCAGAGAATCGTGTGCGACGAAGGCGCGACGACGGGAACGGTAGTGATCGTGGCAACCCTGGACACCAGGGGAGACGAGGTAGCGTTCCTCAAGAAACTCGTGGAGGACAGGGGTCACAGAGCCCTGGTAGTGGATGTCGGTGTCATGGGAAGCCCCTACATGGAGGCCGACTTCACGAGAGAAGAGGTGGCTGAAGCCGGCGGCAGGAGCCTCGGGGAGCTTGTCGAGGCCGCAAACGCGGGCGCCGACCGAAAGCAGGCCACCGACGTCATGATTGCCGGAGCGAAGCGCATCGTCAGCGAGTTGCATTCTGCGGGGAGGCTGGACGGCATTCTCAGCCTCGGCGGCTCGACGGCCGCCGCGACCGGGGCGTCGGTTATGAGGGGGCTGCCACTCGGTCTCCCCAAACTGCTGATCACTACGTTCATATCCCTCGCGCCGGTCGGCGACGAGGACATAACGGTCATGCAGTCCCCCGTCGATCTCGTCGGCATGAACAGGATCGTTGCCAAAACCCTGTCCAACGCCGCCGGCGCCATCGTCGGGATGATGGAGCAGGACATTCCCACCACTGTCGCAAGGAAACTGGTAGGAATAACTGCGCTGGGGGTGACGACGCCGGCCGTCCAGAAGGTCATCTCTCGGCTCGAAAAGAGGGGTTACGACTCCATCGTCTTTCACGCTACGAGCGAGAAGCTTGACAGGATGGCGAGAGACGGCGCTATCGACGTGATCATTGACCTGACGACGTTCGAGACGGTCCCGATGCTGCTCTACTCCGAGGAGTTGCTCGCCGGGCTATCACCATCGGGACGGGTGGACAGGTCCCGGCTCAACTCCGCAACGGAGAGAGCCATCCCCCAGATCATTGTCCCCGGCGGCCTCGACATGCACATTTACCCGGGGGCGGCGGGAATCGAGTCCGTGCCGGTGGAGTACAGGGACCGCGCCTGGTCCATGCACGGGCCGAACGTTGTCCTCGTGCGAACCAGCGAGCGCGAGCTCGAGCTGGTCGGCGCGAGCATCGCGGAACGGGCGAACAGGGCGGCCGGTCCTGTCGCGATCATCATCCCCTTGGGCGGCTTCTCGGAGGCGAGCAGGGAGGGCGGGCCCCTCCGCGACCGGCGGGCGGACCAGGGCTTCATCAGGGCACTGAAGGCAGGCCTCGATAGGCGGGTCAAGGTAGTGGAGGTCGACTGCAACATCAACGAGGACGCATTCGCCGATGAAGTGCTGCGGGCGTTCGACGAGATGGTCGCTCTCATGGAGGCGCGATGATGGGCACGAGATTGGGGAGAGGTGAGATCCTCGCCAGGCTAAAGAAGGAGGTTGCTGAGGGGAGGCCGATCCTCGGCGCCGGGTGCAGCGCAGGGATCATAGCGAAATGCGCCGAGACCGGCAGAGCCGATTTGATAATCGTCTACAGCACCGGCAGAACGAGGCTGATGGGGCTGCCCACCACGATGATAACCGGCACCTCCAACGCGATGACGCTGGAAATGGTCGACGAACTGACTAACGTCGTGAAGAGCACCCCCATCATCGCAGGTGTCGAGGCGAACGACATCTTCTGCCTCGACCTCGAGAAGTCCGTGAGCCGCTTTCTCGACAAGGGCTTCAGCGGAGCCATCAACTTCCCCACGGTGGGCCTCTACGAGAACCTGATCGAGGGGGGGATGGCGCTGAGGAAGTTCACGGAGGCTCTGGCCCCGGGGTACGGCGTCGAGCACTGGGGGTGGAGCCGCGAAGTAGAGATGATCAGGGTCCTGCACGAGCTGGACGTGTTCACGATGTGTTACGTCTTCACTCCGTCCGATGCTCTGGCTATGGTGGAGGCAGGCGTCGACGTGGTCTGCGTCCACGTCGGGCCGACCATGGGAGGCCTGAGCGGCCACGCAGCGATGGAGGACATGGACGGGCTGCTCGGCAGGGCGCAAGGCGTCATCGCTGCCGCGAAAGACGCCAGGTCGGACGTCATCTGCCTCATACACGGAGGGCCGTTCTACGATCCCGCGGCTACGAAGGTCGTGTACGAAAAGACCGATGCCGTTGGATTCGTCGGCGCGTCGGCAATCGAGAGGGTCCCCGTCGAGAAGGCTGTCGTCACGGTATGCAAGGAGTACAAAGAGCTGCCTATGCCAAGGCTGCGGAATCGAGGGGGTTGAGTTATGCAGAGCCCTTTGTTCACTCCTATCAGCATCGGAAGCCTTGAGTTGTCGGGGCGGCTCGTCAAGTCGGCGACGACTGAGACCCGCTGCAGCGATGAAGGCTTCGTCACCGACGACCTCATCGAATACTACGAGAGGATCGCTCAAGGCGGCACCCCGCTGCTCATCACCGGAAACGCGTACTTCAACCTGTACTCGAAAGGGACGCCCCGGCAGCTAGCCGTCGATGACGACGACAAGATCCCGGGGCTCCGTCGCCTGACCGACGCGGTCCACCGCCACGGATCGAAGATCCTCATGCAGGTCTACCACGTCGGTCGCCAGGCATCCCCACGGCTCGTCGGGCGAAAAGATGCGGTGGCTCCCTCCCCCGTCTTCGAACCCACCCTCGGGGTGCGTCCCCGCGAGATCACGCGCGAGGAGATCCAGGAGACGGTCGAGGGACTCGCCGATGCAGCCGCGCGCGCCCAGCAGGCCGGCTTCGACGGCATTCAGATCCATGCAGCGCACGGCTACCTCATCAACGAGTTTCTCTCCCCGCACACCAACCGTCGCAAGGATGAGTACGGCGGTTCGCTGGAGAACCGCATGCGGTTCCTGCTGGACGTGTACCGGGCCGTGCGCCAGCGGGTCGGGCAAGACTACCCCGTCATCTTGAAGATCAACGGCTCGGACGAGCTCCCTCTGCGCAAGGGGTTGAAGCCGGACGACATGGTGGAAGTGGCGCAACGAATGGAAGCGGAAGGCGTCGATGCCGTGGAGATCTCGGCGGGCCATTACGAATCCGGCTTCACCTTCGAGCGCGGGCGCTGGCGGGGCTTCTTCTCGACGGTCACGACGATCGGCGTCGGCAGGAGCCTCCCCTCGTATCATCGAATCCCCGTGCGCCTGCTCGCTCCGCTCTTCGATTGGGGGCTCGGCCGCCTCGCCGGCTACAGTGAAGGATTCAATCTGCGTTACTCGAAGCTCTTCAAGCGGGCGCTCAGAATCCCAGTGATCTGCGTGGGAGGCTTCGTTCACCGAGAGGCGATGGAGCGTGCGATCGCCGACGGGGAGTGCGATTTGGTCTCGGTGGCGCGCGCCCTTATCGCCGATCCGTTCCTCTATCGTCACATGCAGGAGGGCGTCGAGGGCCCGCAGTGCGACTTCTGCAATGCCTGCTACGCGCGCGCCGCCGTCTGGCCCGTCGACTGCTACAACGACGAGGTGCGCGCCCAGAGAGACCGCATGCTCCGCAGCGAAATCCGATAGGCATGGCCCCGTTTCTCCCCCTGTGCCCTTCTTAGGCCGACTCGGCCCGATGGCTTCGAGATCATCGCCCCTGAGAGCTCTCCGGGTGGCTCGAGCGATGACTGCCGGGCGTGGTGTTTGACCCGCAGGCAACACCGAGGCATGTCAGCGTCCCGCAACCTCGTCGCCCTGTTCCAGGGCCTTGCACGCCCGATGGTTGTCATCCATGATTCTGAATCCGGGATTCCCGCAGAACTGGGGAGCGGAGCCTGTCTTCGTCCGGCTCACTGCAACGACTGGAGGACATAGCCCCACTGACATAGACTGTGGTAGCGTTCAAGGGGGGGTCAACGCAGGGGCGCGAGAAAGCAAGAAGGAAGAGGTCCTCGGGATGATGAAGAAGGCGGATCCAACCATGGAGCTCGTGCCGGCTAAGCCGGTGCGTCGTCCCGGAGCGCTCGGCGGGTTACCTGGGCGCGGGACGCCTCGATCCTCTTCTCGAAGACGAATCAAGGGAGGGAGCCGTGAGCGCGACACAATCGAAAGAACGTCTGGAAGCGCTGGACGCTTACTGGCGTGCTGCCAACTACCTGTCCGCGGGTCAGATATATCTGCGCGATAACCCCCTGCTTCGGGATCCGCTCAAGCCCGAGCACATCAAGGCGCGCCTGCTCGGGCACTGGGGAACAGATCCAGGGCTCAACCTGGTCTACGTACACCTGAACCGCCTGATCCAGGATACCGACGCCGAGGTGATCTACGTCACCGGTCCCGGGCACGGTGGTCCCGCGCTCCGCGCCAACGTCTACCTGGAAGGTGTCATGACGGAGGTGTACCCGGACATCGCCATGGATGTCCGCGGCCTCGCAACGCTGATGCGCGAGTTCTCCTGGCCGGGCGGCGTGCCCAGCCACGTCAGCCCACCCACTCCGGGCTCGATCCACGAGGGCGGTGAGCTGGGCTACTCGCTGGTCCATGCCTATGGCGCCGCGTTCGACAATCCCGATCTCATCGTCGTCTGCGTCGTCGGCGATGGTGAAGCCGAAACCGGCCCCCTTGCCGCTAGCTGGCAGTCGAACAAGTTCCTCAATCCGGCCAGGGACGGCGCCGTGCTGCCCATCCTTCAGCTCAACGGCTACAAGATCTCGGGCCCCACCCTCTTCGGAAGGATGAGCGACGACAAGGTGGACCATTTCTTCCGTGGTTGCGGATATCAGCCACGGTTCGTGGAAGGAGACGACCCGGAGCTGGTCCACAAGGCCATGTGGGAGGCCGTAGACTGGGCGTACTCCGAGATCCGTCGCATACAGAACGGAGCGAAGGAGAAGGGGGTTAGCGGCCCTGCCGAATGGCCCATGATCGTTCTGCGCACTCCCAAGGGCTGGACCGGCCCCAAGGTGGTCGATGGTGTGAAGGTGGAGGGGACGTTTCGGGCCCACCAGGTCCCCTTGGCTGATGTCGTCGACAACCCGGAGCACCTGACGATGCTGGAGGAGTGGCTGCGGAGCTATCGGCCGGAAGAGCTCTTCGACGAGTCGGGGCGGCCCCTGCCACAGGTCCTGAGCCTGGTGCCGAGGGCCGAGCGGCGCATGGCCGCCAGCCCGCATGCCAATGGTGGTCTCCTGCTGAAGGACCTGAAGCTGCCCGACTACACGAGGTATGCCGTCGACGTTCCCAGCCCGGGCTCGATCACGGGCGAGGCGACCCGTGATCTCGGCAAGTACCTCCGGGACGTCTTCAAGCTGAATGAGGACGAGCGGAACTTTCGCATCTTCTGCCCCGATGAGACGAAGTCAAACCGCTTGGACGACGTCTTCGAGGTCACGAAGAGGACGTACCTCGGTGAAGTCCTCGATAGCGACGAGGACCTGGCAGCCGACGGCCGGGTCATGGAGGTGCTGAGCGAACACCTCTGCGAGGGGTGGTTGGAGGGATACCTCCTCACGGGGCGCCACGGCATATTCCCCTGCTACGAAGCCTTCGCCATGGTCGTCGACTCCATGGTCAATCAGCACGCCAAGTGGCTCAAGGCATGCAGCGAGTTGCCGTGGCGCAAGCCCGTTGCTTCCCTGAACTATCTGCTGACGTCGCACGCCTGGCGTCAGGACCACAACGGCTACAGTCATCAGGGTCCCGATTTCATACAGACGTTGCTCGAGAAGAAGAGCTCCGTCGTGCGGATCTACCTGCCGCCTGACGCGAACTGCCTGCTCTCGGTCGCCGACCACTGTCTCCGTAGCCGGAACTACGTGAACCTGATCATCTCCGGCAAGCAACCGGAGCCTCAGTGGCTGGACATGAAAGCGGCTCAGGCTCACTGCGCCAGGGGGGCTTCGGTGTGGGAGTGGGCCAGCAACGATGGGGGGCAGCCGGACGTCGTGCTAGCGGCCGCGGGAGATGCGCCGACCATCGAAGTGATGGCCGCCGCCTGGTTGCTCCGTCGGGAGCTTCCCGAGCTCAGAGTGAGGGTGGTGAACGTCGTCGACCTCTTCACGCTTATCATGCACCGCGACCATCCGCATGGATTCGATGAGGCGTCCTTCGCGGAGCTGTTCACCGATACGGCGCCTGTGGTGTTCGCCTTCCACGGTCATCCGAGGGTGATCCACGAACTCGTGTACAGACGGCCGAATTCAGGTCGCTTTCACGTGCGCGGCTACGTCGAAGAAGGAACCACCACGACTCCGTTCGACATGGTGGTCTGCAACGGCATGAGCCGTTATCACCTGGCCATCGAGGCGCTCCACCGGGTGCCCAGGCTCCAGTCGCGTGCAGGTGAGCTCAGCATTCAGTTCAGGCAGAAGTTGGCCGAGCACAAGTCCTATATCCACGACCACGGCGAGGACATGCCCGAGATTCGAAACTGGCGCTGGCAGGTGTAGGCAGACATCAGACGTGGTTCGAGCGCGAGAAGCGGCCAGCCAGCACGGACTCGACGAAGGGGGGAAGAGCGGACGTCCATGATTGACGAGGGCGGTCTTCGAATCCTGACCATCAACAGCGGCTCTTCCAGTTTGAAGTCTGCCCTCTACCACATGGGGCACGGCGAGAGGCTGTTGCTGTCGGCGCAGATCGAAAGGATCGGCGTCGAGGACAGCCTCTTTCGCGTCGAGGCTGCCGGTGGAGAGACCTTAATCGAGGAGAAGGGGGAACTGCGGGATCACGATGCCGCCCTACAAATGCTACTGCGATGGTTGCGGCGCAGTGATGCTGGCGGGCGCTTGGATGCAGTTGGGCATCGGGTGGTGCATGGAGGTGCCACATATGCCCGGCCCAGCGCCATCACCCCTCGGTTGCTCAGAACGCTGCGAGAGATGGTCCCCCTCGCTCCCGACCATATGCCTCAGGCGCTCAGGGCCATACAGGCCGTTAGGCGGTCCTTTCCGACCCTGAAACAGGTCGCCTGCTTCGATACCGCTTTCCACCGCCGTATGCCCAGAGTGGCCCAGGTCTATGCACTGCCCAGAAGGCTGTCGGACGAGGGGATCATCCGATATGGCTTTCACGGCCTTTCATACGAATACATCATGAACGAGTTGAAGAATGAGGCGGGCGCCCGGGTGGCCAACAGCCGGGTGATCATTGCCCACCTCGGCAACGGGGCGAGCATGGCTGCCGTGCGCCGGGGCTACGGCATCGACACGACCATGGGCTTCACACCGACGGCTGGGCTAGTGATGAGCACCCGTTCAGGGGATCTGGATCCTGGCATCATTCTCTACCTCCTCAGGGAAAGAGGCCTCAGCGTCTCCTCGCTCAATGATCTCGTCAATGAACGCGCCGGGCTGCTGGGCGTATCAGAGGTGACCGCGGACATGAAAGACCTGCTCAAAGAAGAGGCGAAAGACCCCCGTGCTGCCGAAGCCGTCGCCTTGTTCTGCTACCAGGCGAAGAAGTTCCTGGGGGCTCTTTCCGCAGCATTGGGCGGGCTCGACACGCTGATCTTCACCGGTGGCATAGGAGAGAACGCGCCACCGGTTCGTCAACGCATCTGCGAAAGGATGGAATTCATCGGCATCCAACTGGATCCGAGGCGCAATCGCGCGAACGCCCCCATCATATCCCGTGATGGCAGCCCAATCACGGTTCGGGTCATGAAGACCAATGAGGAATTGATGATCGCCAGACACACTGCCGATCTTGTTCGCGGTAGAGTGTAGAGGAACCACCTATTATTGAAAGGTGGGGATGACGGTCGCGTCAGTGCCCGACAGTGACGACCCGCGCGACGACCTGACTGTCGCGACCCGAGCGACCCAGCGCTGGCAATGTGCCTTGTTCCACGTTCCGGAGGCGGTCTACCAGCACTGGCGAGGCCTGGTCGGCGAGCGTACGGCGACGCGGAGCGTCTGGAGAAGAACGAGACCGTTGGCAAGGGGGATGGCAGATGGCTGAGGCAGGAGCAGAACTCTGGTTAGTCCGCCATGGCGAGACGGAGTGGAGCCTGAGCGGACAGCACACCGGTCGCACCGACCTTCACCTTACCGCCGAGGGCAGGCGCCGCGCCCAGGCCCTGGGCCGGCATCTGGCCGGTCGGCCGTTTGCGTTGGTGCTGTGTAGCCCACTCGCTCGGGCGGCCGAGACCTGCCGGCTCGCGGGCTACGGCGATGTCGCTGAGTTCACGGACGACCTCCTCGAGTGGGACTTCGGCGAATATGAGGGGCGATTGACGGCTGACATTCGGAAGGAGAGGCCGGGCTGGACGGTCTGGAACGGGGGCGCGCCCCGCGGAGAGACAGCTCAGCAGGTGGCCGTCCGGGCGCGGAAAGTCATCGACAGGGCAGCGGTTGCCGGGGGAGACGTCGCTCTCTTCGCCCACGCCAAGGTGCTGCAGGTGCTCACCGCCTGCTGGCTGGGGCTTCCACCCGACGCGGGCAGGCTGTTCATCATCGGCACCGCGTCGCTGAGCGTGCTGACCTCCGCAGACGAGACTCGGGTGGTGAAGTCATGGAACCAGGATAGCCACCTCGTTCGCGAGGAGGGGACATGAACACACCAGTGATTGAGGTGGGTGGATTGCTCCTCGCCTTACTACACCTGCCGGCTTCGAGCTGGGCTCTCAGGTGTGTGGCAACACTCTTCCCCGGAATCAGCAGCAGCAAGATTGCGCGATGTTCCCGCCTCGTCGCGCACGGCTCTCCCGGGTCTGAAGGGGACTAGCTTGCTCGAACGGCGGTGAAGAAGGAAAGCAGGCATGTTGCAGCGAGTCGATGTTGCGCCTATTCCCCTGCGTAGATACGAGCGCGTCTTCCACGAGGACGAGATTCAGAGGTTGCGTGATATGGCGGCGCCCCTTCGTGGGCTCCGAGTTGCCCACATCAACGCTACCGCCTATGGAGGAGGCGTGTCGGAGCTCCTCCATTCCCTGGTTCCTTTCTACCGGGCCCTGGGGATAGACGCTGAATGGCACATAATCCCCGGTGACGACCCCTTCTTCCGGGTGACCAAGGCCTTCCACAACGCCCTGCAAGGGATGGACTTGGAGCTCACGGAGGATGTCAAAGAGACCTACCTTAGTCACAATCGCAAGTTCGCCGAGCTTCTCGGGCCTGACTACGACATCGTGATGATCCATGATCCCCAACCCGCGGCGATGCAGAGTCTCCATGGACGTGGCAATGCAAAGTGGGTCTGGCGCTGTCACATCGACACGTCTCATCCCGACCCTCTTGTCCTCAAGTTCCTGCGGCCTTTCCTGGAAGGGTACGACGTCCTGGTGTTCACGATGGAGGAGTTCGTTCCGCCCGATTTGCGCAACGAACGGTATGCCATCATTCCTCCGTCCATAGATCCTCTAAGCCCTAAGAACATGCCTCTCACGAAAGATATGTCGAGGCAGATCATCGAGTGGACCGGCCTGCAACTCGATCGTCTCCTCATCACCCAGGTCTCGCGCTTCGATCCCTGGAAAGACCCCCTGGGCGTCATCAAGGTGTACAAGCGTGTGCGACAGGAGGTTCCAGGTACGCAACTGGCCCTCCTTGGTCAGATGGCGCTCGATGACCCAGAGGGCTGGGACATGTACCGCGAGATCGTGCACGAAACGAGAGATGACCCTGATATTCATGTCAGGACCAATTTCACGGGAATAGGCAATTTCGAGGTCAACGCCTTTCAGTCGTGCTCCGACGTCGTGCTGCAGAAGTCTATCCGTGAGGGCTTCGGCCTGGTCGTGTCAGAGACCCTGTGGAAGGGTACGCCGATGGTATCAGGCCGCGCGGGCGGCATCCCGATGCAAATGCCGGAAGGCGTGGGCGGGTTTCTCGTCGAGAGCGACGACGAATACGTCGAGAAGACGGTGGATCTGCTCCGTGACCACCGCGAAGGCCAGGCGCTGGGCGCGAAGGGACGCGAGCATGTCCGGAAGCACTTTCTGATTGACCGACATGTCGCTGATCACCTCCGGCTCTGGGCGTCCTTGATATAATTTAAAGCAGTCAAGGAGGACTCCACGTGACACGGTCTTCAGCTGGTTCTGGGGCAGCTTCGGGTGAGCCTGCGGCAACGCCACCCATGGCCTGGGGACTAGCTGTCAACGAAGACGCAATGCCTACCGCCTGTAGGGCCGCGAGCGAGCTGGTTTCCGCACACCCCAGACCTCCAGAGGCCGACGTACGACGCGAGTAACGTCATCGCCGCACTCAAGGCGAAGTTGGCGCCCCAGGCCAGGGCGGGAGACCTTCGCGTCGCCTTGATCACGGCCACCACAGGTGTTCGTCCCCCGGGTTCGGTGTTGCGTGACGTCCCCGCCAGAGGATAATAGCATATATGTTCGGGCACCACAAGTCGAGAAGTGGAAGGTAACGTGTGGGGCAAGTAGGGTGGTACACCCAATGGTTGTCATTCATGACTCGCCGTTCACTCCTTGACCTCGCCCAGTAGCTCCTCCGCCATCTCCACGTGCTTGGGCATGCCGATCTGGCGGTACATGGCGACGGCCTCCGTCAGGAGCTGGCGGGCCTTCTCGCGGTCGCCGGGGGCGTCGCGGTCGAGGAGCGTGCGGGCTTACCAGCGGCGTGCCTCCGGCTGCTCGATGACGGCGGGCAGCTCGTGAGCCTGACGGAGGGCAATCTCGCAGTGCTCCTCAGCCTTCTCCATTGACCACCGCAGGCTGCAGCCACGCCGGCCGTCGTCTGCAGCAGCCTGGGGCCAGCGGCTACGACTTCGCCGCGGCCCATCTCCACCAGCTCGACGCCGGTCGTCAGCCCCGGTCGGTACGCCTCTGCCAGGTCAGAGGACGGAGGCGATCGCGTCGCAGAGCCGGTCCATGTTCGCCTCCGTC
>CAZMGB010000014.1:54686-96138 GCA_964565775.1 uncultured Dehalococcoidia bacterium | reverse complement strand
CTGGCCAACGCTGGCGGGCCACTACAATAGCGGGCCTCAGCCGTCCGCTCCCCCTCAGGGGAGTACCTCCCCCCTGAGGGCAGCTTAAGGTATTTCAAGCGGCGGCACACTTCAACGACATGCCGGTCACGGACCCGCGGTGGCCTTACGCTGCTGGAGCGTCCTTGACGCCTGCGCTACAATGGTCGTCGCAGGCTCGATTCCTCAGGCGCACGCTCCGCTCACGTCCCCCGATCTTCCACCGGGTCGAGCCGTTGACGGTCGGGGACAGTACGGGTGCGGTCGAGGCGGAATCGCCAGGTCTGCGCGAGCCCTCGAAGAGCGTCATGTGACGAGAGGAGAGTGACTTGGCTCCCGAAACGAAAGAGACCGCCGCGAGCCCCGAGCCCCGGTCGATGCGGCCCATGGTGCCGCTGCGGCCGGGCATCTTTCGCCTGCCGGAACGCCCCGGCGAGAAGGCGGCACTCATCGGCAGCCGCTGCCCCGACTGCGATAGCTACTTCTTCCCCAGGCGCGAGATCTGCCTGAACTGTAGCCACCAGGGCCTCGACAGGGCAGAGCTCAGCACCCGAGGAAAGGTCTGGACGTACACGATCGCCCGCCAGACGCCGCCGGGCTCGCTCATCGAGGCGCCCTACGCCATCGCCCAGGTCCAGCTCCCGGAGAAGGTGATGATAGGGACCGTGCTGACCGGCTGCGACCCGGAGTCAGTCCATGTCGGTATGGACGTGGAGCTGGTCCTCGAGAAGGTGAAGGAGGACAGTGACGGCAACGACGTCGTCGCCTTCAAGTTCAGGCCCACGTCCGCCTGAGGACCGCCAGAGAACACATCAGTGGAGCCAACGCCTAGAGAGCGGAGGAAGCGATGAGCGAGAGAGAAAAGGTTGTCGTCCTGGGGGTGGGCCTCCATCCTTTCGGGCGCTTTCCGGAGAAGTCGCTGGAGGACCTGGGCCGCGAGGCGGCCCTGGAGGCCCTCCGCGACGCCGGCATCGAGTATAAGGATGTGGAGGCGGGCTACTGCGGCCGCGTCGCCCCGGGCGTGGGCGTGGGCACGCGCGTCTTCAGCGAGCTTGGCATGACGGGCATCCCCGTCACCAACACCGAGCTCGCCTGCGCCAGCGCGTCGCGGGCCGCCATGCTGGCCGCTGACGCCATCACCGCCGGCATGTATGATACCTGCCTCATCATCGGCGTCGAGAAGATGGGGCGGGGCATGCTCGCCGGCGCCGGCACCGGCGAGATCGGCTACACCACCCTCATGGGCATGTTCATCATGCCCGGCGCCTACGCCATGATGGCCCAGAGGCACATGCACCTCTACGGCACCAAGCCGGAGCACTTCGCCCAGGTCTCCGTAAAGGCGCACAGGAACGGCGTCCTCAACCCCTACGCCCAGTACCGGCAGGAGATGACCCTGGAGGAGATCATGAACTCCAGGTTGATCGCTGACCCCATCACCCTCTACCAGTGCTGCCCGACGACCGACGGCGCCACGGCCGTGGTGCTCTGCTCCGAAAAGAAGGCCCGCGAGCGGACGAACCGCCCGGTCTTCATGACCGCCTGGGCCGGGGGAACGCCCATGTATTCTCGCGACGAGGCGGAGCTTTCCGAGGGACCCACCGCCCTGCTGGCCCAGAAGGTCTACGGGAGAGCCGGCATCGGCCCGGAAGACGTGGACGTCGCACAGGTCCACGACGCCTTCTCACCGGGCGAGGTGTTCAGCGTCGAGAACCTCGGCTTTTGCAGGACAGGCGAGGGCGGTCCCTTCGTCTGGGAAGGCAACACGGAGATCAAAGGCAGTAAGCCCGTCAACACGGACGGTGGCCTCCTCAGCCGGGGCCACCCCATCGGTGCCACCGGAGGCGCCATGATCACCGAGATCACGCGCCAGCTTCGGGGCCAGGCCGGGCCGCGACAGGTGGCGAACGCGAAGGTCGGGCTCGTCCACAACGCTGGTCTCGGAGGCGTCTGCGTCATGTCCTTCCAGACCTAGCTCCGAGGGGCGGCGCCAGACGGCAATGGGAGGGATCGCTCACCCCCAACGTCGACCGTCCGGCTGAGCAGTTTCATGACTTTTGGCGCACGGCATATCGGTCCTTTTGGTCCTTTTGGCCCTTGGCTCACCGCCAAATGGACTCCAAATTAGTCCTAAGTACCTGTTGACACAAACTCTGGCAATCACATAAGCTCTAAATGTCCCAAGCTTTTGTTTATTTGTTCGGACGAAGATGCAACCCAGTCGTCAGGCCGACTACGCGGTGCGGGTGGTCCTCGACCTGGCCCTTAACGAGGACGCCCGCATCCGCCAGATCGCCCAGCGCCAGGGAGTCTCTCCCTCCTACGTGGGGAGAATATCGCAGCTCCTCGGCCGCGCGGGCGTCGTCCGAAGCCTGCGTGGGCGCCAGGGCGGCCTCTCCCTGGCCCAGCCGCCGCAGGACATAACCATGCTGGAGATAATCGAGGCCGTCGATGGCCCCATCCGGTTAGACAGTTGCCTCCTGGCCCCCGAAGAGTGCGGACGCGAGCGGTTCTGCCCCGCCTATCGCGTCGGCCAGGGCATTCTCCGCCACGCGGTGACCGTGATGGGCTCGACAACCGTCGCCGACCTGTGTGGCAGCGGACGTAAAGCGGCCCGCGTCCGCAGCCGATGGGAACGGGCCATCTCTCAGCCCCGGTAGCGGAGCGCTCACCCCTCGCCTCGAGGGGACGAACCGCCGCCGGGGGCGCCAGCGCCGCGCTGGGCGCTGGAGGCGGTGATCATGGTATCAATTCTTGCGCGCCAGCCCCTGGACCTTGACAGAGTCGTTGTTCCCCGCGGTCAGGTCTACACTATCCCCGAACGTTGCAAAGGCTGCAATTTCTGCATCGAGTTCTGTCCCGAAGAGGTGCTGGTAGAATCGCCCAACCTCAACGCAAAGGGCTATCACTACCCCGTCGTGGCTGAGGGCAAGGAGGACTCCTGCGTCAACTGCGGCTTTTGCCGGCTCATCTGCCCTGAGTTCTCCATCTACACTGAAGAGATCGTGCCGGAGGAGGTGTCGCCGTGACCTCGCCCACGAACCAGCGCGTGCTCACCGGCCAGCACTTCATGAACGGAGACCACGCCGTGGCCGAGGGTGCTCTGGCGGCTGGCCTGATGTTCTTCGCCGGCTACCCCATCACTCCATCAACGGAGTGCGCCGAGCGGCTCTCCCGACGCATGCCCCAGGTGGGCGCCCACTATGTGCAGATGGAGGATGAGCTCGCCAGCATGTGCGCCATCCTCGGCGCCTCCTGGGCGGGCGTCCGCTCTATGACAGCCACGTCCGGGCCCGGCTTTTCCTTGATGATGGAGAACATCGGCCTCGGCATGATCACCGATACTCCCTGCGTCCTCGTCAACGTCCAGCGGGGCGGCCCATCCACCGGCCTCCCCACCCTGACGAGCCAGGCCGACGTCATGCAGGTGAAGTGGGGCTCCCACGGCGACTACGAGCCCATCGCCTACGCGCCTTGCTCCGTACAGGAATGTTTCGACTTCACCATCAAGGCGTTCAACTCCGCCGACCGCTATCGCGTGCCCACCTTCGTCATGGCCGACGAGATCGTGGGACACATGAGCGAGCGCGTGGTCATTCCTGAGGCATCCGAGATCCCGTACGTAGGGCGGAAGCGCCCTGCACCCGGGGAACACAAGCTTATCTATGAGACCGATGAGTCCCTCATCCCCGCCATGCCCTTCGCCGGCGAAGGATACCGCATGCACATCACCGGCCTCACCCACAACGAGCGCGGCTACCCCGACACCTTCCCCGGCCCCCACGACAAGCTGGTGCGCCGCATCTGCGACAAGATCAAGATCCACGCCGACGAGATCATCGAAGTGGAGGAGTGGCAGCTGGAGGATGCGGACATCGCCGTCGTCTCTTTCGGCTCGACCGCCCGCACGGCCCGACACGCTGTGGCGGCAGCTCGGGGCGACGGGATCAAGGCAGGGCTGTTGAGACTCATTACCCTGTGGCCATTCGCCGAGAAGCAGATCCGCGCCCTCGACAAGCGGGTAAAGGCGTTCGTCGTGGCCGAGGTGAACCTGGGGCAGATGGTCACGCAGGTGGAGCGCTTCACCTCCAAGCCGGTGATGCGCGCCAACCACGCGGGCGGCAGAATGATGCCGCCGGAACCAATCATGGACGCAATTCGGGAGGCGAGACATGCCATCTGAGATCGTCGTTGACAGCCATCCCCTTGACGGGCTCTTCCGGCCCGACCGGCTGCCACACATCTGGTGCCCGGGCTGCGGACTAGGACCGATCATGGCCTGCTACGCGCAGGCTATCGTAGACTCGGACGTCCCTCGCGACAAACACGTCATCGTCTCGGGCATCGGCTGCACCGGCCGCATACCCGGATACATGAACATCGACTCCTACCACACGACCCATGGCCGGTCGATCCCCTTTGCCACGGGCATGAAGGTCAGCAACCCTGAACTGGAGGTGACGATCATCAGCGGCGACGGCGACCTCTTCGCCATCGGCGGCAACCACTTCTTGCACGCCGCCCGCCGCAACATGGGTATCAACCTCATTTGCGTCAACAACTTCAACTACGGCATGACCGGCGGCCAGGGCGGGCCGACGACGCCGATGGGCGCGCGGACTTCCACGACGCCCTACGGCTGCTTCGAGGCGCCGCTCAACACGCCCTGGCTGGCATACGCCATGGGGGCGGAATTCGTCGCCCGCTGGACCGCACTTCACGTGCGCCAGCTCAAGAACGCTATCAGTCGGGCGATGGAGAAGAAGGGCTTCAGCTTCGTCGAGGTGCTCGCACCCTGTCCCATCGGCTTCGGGCGACCCAATGACCTGGGGGAGGGGCTGGACGAGATGCACCTCTACCAGGAGGAGTGCATCGTCAACCACGATGTTGATCTTCGTCAGACCAACATCGACCTCCGGCAGAAGGCACCTATCGTCCTGGGGAATTTCGTAGACATCGAGAGGACACCGTTCACCACGGTGCCAGAGCAATTTCGGTCGTGAGGTAGTAGAGCCATGCGCAAGGAGATCCGTTTCGCGGGGTTCGGCGGTCAGGGCATCATCCTGGCCGGCCACATCGCGGGCAAGGCCGCGGCGGTGTACGAAGGCAAAGAGGCCGTGCTCACCCAGTCGTACGGGCCCGAGGCGCGCGGCGGGGCTTCCGCCGCCGAAGTGGCGCTCGACGACGAATTCATCGATTACCCTCTCATCTCCATGGCCGATATCACAGCGATACTGTCCCAGGAAGCCTACGAAAGGTACATCGGGCAGGCCAAGGAGGGCAGCATCATCATTCTCGAGAAGGACCTCGTCGATAGCCCCCTCCAGGGGGACAATATCTATCGCATCCCCTGCACCCGCCTCGCCGAGGACCTGGGCCGGCGCATCGTCGCCAACATCGTCATGCTGGGCGCCTTCACCGCCGTGGCAGGCGTAATCAGCAAGGAGTCCATGCTGGAGGCCGTTCGCACGACGGTGCCGCCCAAGACCATCGACCTAAACGTCAAAGCCTTCGAGGCGGGCTATGAATACGCGGAGAGCCAGAAGGAGGCGTCATGAGAGACACAGTGCTGGTCATTGGTGGCGGCATCGCCGGCGTCCAGGCTGCCCTGGACCTCGCCGAGGCCGGCAGCAAGGTGGTTCTGGTGGAGCGCTCTCCCACCGTCGGCGGCAAGATGGCCGCCCTCGACAAGAACTTCCCCACCCTGGACTGCTCCATATGAATTGAGATGCCTAAACTCTCCGAGGTCGGAGAGCACGCCAACATCGAGATTCTTTGCCCCGCCGAGGTGGAAGCGGTCGAGGGCGACGCCGGCGACTTCCGCGTGACCATCAGGGAGCGCGCGCGCTTTGTCACCGATGACTGCACCCGCTGCGACCTGTGCGTGGATGCCTGCCCTCAGAGCACTCCCAACGAGTTCGACGTGCGCATGGTCACTCGCCATGCCATCTATACCCCTATGCCCCAGGCCGTCCCCGGACCCTACATTATCGACACTGAGCTTTGCCTGAACGACCCGCCCAACTATCTGCCCTGTGGGCGGTGCATGGACGTCTGTGCGCCCAAATGCATTGACTTCAACATGCCCAAGGAGCGGGTGGTCACCCGCCAGGTGGCCTCCATCATCACGTCCGTCGGCTATGACCTCATCGACCCAACGCTCCTCGAGCACTACGGCTATGGCAAACACCCCGACGTCCTCACCTCCATGGAGTTCGAGCGGATGCTCACGCCGATGGGACCCACCGGCGGCGAGATCGTCAAACCATCCAACCGCGAGCACCCCCGCAACATCTTCTTCGTGCTCTGCGTTGGCTCGCGCGACCGCAACTTCTATCGCCACTGCTCCCGCTTCTGCTGCATGTACTCCATCAAGGAGACCTACCAGGCGATAGACCACGGGGTCGACGACGTCACCATCCTCTATATGGACGTGCGCGCGTACGGCAAGGGCTTCGATGGCTTCTTCGACCGCACGCGCCAGCAGGGCGCCAAGTTCATTCGTGGCCACCCGGCAGAGATCACCCCCAATGGCACGAGCCTCATCGTGCGTTACGAGAACACGGACACCGGCCGACTGGAGACGGCCGACGCCGACATGGTAGTCCTGGCCACAGCCGTGCGGCCTCCAGACGGCCTGGGCAAGCTGAGCGAAGTGCTCGGCATAGAGATGGATGAGGACGGCTTCCTCAAGACGGTAGAGGCTCACGGAGGAGCGGTTAGCACCACCCGACCAGGCATCTACACGGCCGGCTGCGCCGCCGGGCCCAAGGATATCCCCGACAGCGTCGCCGACGGCAGCGGGGCGGCCGCCTCTGCCCTTACCCACATCGACCACAGGGAGTGGCCCGAGCGCGAGGAGGGCGAGCCCATCGAGGATCTGGAGGAGCCGCGCATCGGCGTGTTCGTCTGTCACTGCGGCTCCAACATCGCGGGAGTGGTCGACGTCGAGAAGTGCGTGGACTACGCCTCCACCCTCCCCGATGTCGCTTACGCCCAGCACCAGATGTTTAGCTGCACCGCCACAGCCGCACAGGAGATCGCTGCAGCCATCCGCGACAAGAAGTTGACACGGGCGGTCGTGGCCGCTTGCTCGCCCAAGACCCACGAGCCGTTCTTCCACCGCGCCTGCCTCCTCGCCGGTCTCAACCCCTACCTGCTGGAGATGGTCAACCTGCGCAACCAGGACACCTGGGTGCACAAGAACTATCCTGAGGAGGCCTACGCCAAAGCGCTCGACATGATCAAGATGGGCGTGGACAAGGCTCGCCTGCTGCAGCCGCTGGAGATCAGCCACCAGCCGATGGTGCAGCAGGCGCTGGTCATCGGCGGTGGCATCGCCGGCATGACCGCCGCCGCGAACCTGGCCAGCCAGGGCTTCAGCACCCACCTCGTCGAGAAGGGCCCCGAGCTCGGTGGCATCCTCCGCAAGCTGGACGTGCTGGCACCGGGCAACGTCAAGGCCGCCGACCTCCTGGCGGAGAAGATCAAGGAGGTCAAGCGCTCCCGCGTCAAGGTTCACCTGAACACCGAGGTGGAGCAGATCGGCGGGTACATCGGCAGCTTCTCCGCCCGCCTCTCCGACGGCAAGGAGATCCGGGCGGGCGCTGTCATCCTGGCCATGGGAGCCGTTCCCTATCAGCCCACCGAGTTCAACTACGGCCAGGACTCCCGCGTCGTCACCAACCTGGAGCTCGAGTCCTTGGAGGAGGTGCCGGGCGAGCACGTGACCTTCATCGGCTGCGTCGGCTCGCGGCGCAACGGCACGGGCTGCTCCCGCTACTGCTGCGAGTCCATGATCTCCCAGGCCATCCGACTGCGGCGGGCCGGCAAGAAGGTGCGGATCCTCTATAAGGACATCCGTACCTACAGCCGCCACGCTGAGGAGGCCTACGAGGAGGCGGCACGCGAAGGCGTGCAGTTCATCCGCTACGACCCGGACAAGCCGGCCGAGGAGGCGGTGCGCTGGGTCGACGGCGACGCCCTGGTGCATGACGAGCTGTCGGGCCGTGACGTGCGCGTCCCCACTGACCTCCTGGTGCTGACCACGGGTCTCCGCCCGCCTGAGCAGAACGTCACCGAGCAGCTCAAGGCGCCCCTGGACCCGGAGGGCTTCCTGCTCGAGCGCCACCCCAAGCTGGGCCCCGCCGAGGCGCCCGCGCCCGGCATCTACCTGGCAGGGACGGTCCAGTACCCCAAGGATGTCCAGGAGAGCATCTCCCAGGCCCTAGCGGCGGCGTCAAACGCGGCAAAGGTCCTGTGTCGAGACACCATCGACAAAGAGCCCCTTACCGCCCACCTGGTCGAGGACAAGTGCTCCGTCTGCGGCATCTGCGTCCCCGCTTGCCCCTTCAGTGCCATCGAGCTCGTCGGCAAGGTGAAAGAGGGCACGATGCTGTTCCACGAGGCGGCCTGCCAGGGCTGCGGCAACTGCGCCGCCGTCTGCAACTACGACGCCATCATCATGCCCTACTTCACCAGGGAGCAGATCATGGCCCAGGTGGACGCCGCCCTCGCCGACAAGCCCGAGGAGAAGGTCATTGTCTTCACCTGCAACTGGTGCTCCTACCCTGGCGCCGACCAGGCGGGCATCGAGAAGATCCAGTATCCCCCGTCGAGCCGCATCATCCGCACCATGTGCTCTGCGCGGCTGGAGGAGGACTTCGTCACTCACGCCTTCGACAAGGGGGCGGGCGCGGTCCTCGTCACCGGCTGCCGCCTGACCGAGCGGGGCTCCGACTGCCACTACAACTATGCGAACGAGTACACCCAGAAGCGCTTCAACCTCTGGCATCGCAAGCTCACCCGCAAGGGGCTCGATCCCGAGCGGCTGCAGCTTCACTGGAACTCGGCATCAGAGGGCAAGGAGTTCGCCGCCAAGATGCGGGAGATGGACGAAGTAGTGAAGAAGCAAAAGGTAGAGACCACCGCCTAGCAGGAGTCGCCCGTTATGGTTCAAACCCAAGAGCCCATCGTACTTGACGACGAAGCCTGGGAGCGCGTGGTCCGCATCACCAAAGGGGCCGCCGCCCCTTGCTATCAATGCGGCGTCTGCACGGCCGTCTGCCCCTGGGGACTGGTCAGGGGCGAGACCCTCAGCGTCCGCAAGCTGATCCGGCGCGCCCAACTGGACACCGGCGACACCGGCGACGACCTGTGGCTCTGCACCACCTGCGCCGCCTGTGTGGCCCGCTGCCCCAGGGGCGTCGACATCCCCGGCGTGATGCTGGCCCTGCGCGAGGCGGCCTGGCGCAAGCGCGCCGTCCCCGAGGGGTTTCCGACCATGCTCTGGAGCGAGTACTGGAACGGAAACCCATGGGAGAGGCCGCCATCGGACCGGCCGGGCTGGATGCGCGGCCTCGATCTCCCGCGCTACAGCACGGAGCATGAGATTCTCCTCTACATAGGCTGCTCCGCCTCCTACGACCGGCGCATTCAGAAGGTAGCGCGCGCGCTCGTGTCGGTGCTACAGGGCGCGGGTGTGAGCTTCGGCGTGCTGTCCGACGACGAGCCCTGCTGCGGCGACGCCGTCCGTAGCGTCGGGCACACGGACTACATGCAGATGATAGTCGACGATAGCTCCCGGCGCTTCGCGGAGTTGGGCGTCAAGACCATCGTCACCGTCTCTCCCCACTGCTACGACATGTTCAAGAACCACTATCACGTTGGCAACGGTTTTCGCCCGCTCCACTACAGCCAGTATCTCGCCGAGCTCCTCGCGGCAGGACGTCTGCCCTCGGTCGGCGAGCTATCGACGACCGCCACCTTACATGACCCCTGCTTCCTCGCTCGCCACAACGACGAATGCGAGGCACCGAGAAAGGTGCTGTCGGTCATCCCTGGCCTGAAGGCGGTGGAGATGGCCCACAGCGGCGAGTATACCCTCTGCTGCGGAGGCGGGGGCGGCCGGATGTGGCTGGAGACGCCCCCCGGCGAACGCTTCTCCGACCTGCGCGTCAAGGAGGCTGCCGACGTCGGCGCCGACGTGCTGGTGACCGCCTGCCCCCACTGCATCTCCTGCCTCGAGGACAGCCTCGCAGGAGCCGGCGTCGAGGGCATGCGCGTCCTCGACCTGGCAGAAGTTGTGGCCCTGGCCGCTACGAACGGAAGCGGGCCCGCGGCCAAGAGCAAGCGCAAGAGCCGAAAGAAGAGGCCAGCATCATGACCAAGAAAGGCGCCGCACCTCAGGAGGCCAAGGGTATCTGGGTCTACCTCGAGCAGGAGCAGGGAGAGCTGGAAGGCGTCTCCCTGGAGCTCCTCGGCAAGGCCCGCGAACTGGCCGATGATCTATCGGCCACCGTGACGGGCATACTCCTGGGCTACCCTGTGAAGCAACTGGCCGAGCAGGCCATCGCCGGCGGCGCCGACGAAGTCCTCGTCGCCGAGCATCCCGACCTCCAGATCTACTCGACGGACCCCTACACGAAAGTCGTCACGGCAGCGGCACGCGAGGAGAATCCGGACATCTTTCTCCTGGGCGCCACCCCCTACGGGCGCGACCTGGCCGGCCGGCTGGCGGTCCGTCTCCAGACCGGCCTCACCGCGGACTGCACGGGGCTCAGCATCGACCAGGAGAAGAAACTCCTCGTGGGCGACGTCGTCGGCTTCGGCGGCGGCATCGTCGCCACCATCCTCTGCCCCAAGCGCCGGCCGCAGATGTTCACCGTCCGCCCCGGAATCTTCGCGGCCCCCGAGCCGCAGAAGCGGCGCGGCAAGGTCCGCGAGCTGCCGGTAGAGATCACGGAGGACGACAAGCGGGTCAAGCTGCTGGAACGGGTGCGTGAGGCCGGCCTCGATATCACCAAGGCGAAGTATCTGGTGTGCGCCGGCCGCGGTGTCAGGGGTGAGCTCGGCCTCATCGAGGAGCTGGCGAAGCTCATCGGCGCCGAGATCGGCGCCACGCGGCCCGCCTGCGACGCCGGCTGGCTCGAGCGCGACCGCCAGATCGGCCAGACGGGCGTCGTCACCAAGCCGCGGCTCGCCATCGTCTGCGGCATCAGCGGCGCCATCCATTTCACGGTCGGAATCGAGGACGCCGAGGCAATCGTAGCCATCAACAATGACCCGGAGGCAGGCATCTTCGAGTCCGCTGACTATTGCATCGTGGACGACCTGTTCGCTGTTCTACCGCCACTCATCGAAAGCATCAAAGCGGCGAGGGTCGCGCAGGGCTGAGGACGAAGATATGAAAGAACTCCACATCGTCGTGTGCCTGAAGGTAGTGCCAAAGCCCGAAGAGGTCAAAGTCGATCAGAAGACGATGACCCTTGACCGGACCAACGTGCGGTCCGAGATCAACCCTCCCGACATGAACGCGCTGGAGGTAGCCCTGCGCCTCCGCGACAAGCACGGTGGCCGCGTCTCGCTGCTCTCGATGGGGCCGCCCCTCTTCGACCGCTATCTTCGGGTCGCGATCTGCATGGGCGCCGATCACGCTTATCTGCTCAGCGACCGGGCGTTCGGCGGCGCCGACACCCTCGCCACGTCCTACACTCTCGCCCGGGCGCTTGACAAGATCGGCCCATTCGATATCATCATCTGCGGCGAGGAGTCCTCGGACGGCGCCACCGCCCAGGTGCCGCCGGGGCTCGCCGAGTGGCTGGACATCCCCCAGATCACGTACGCCACCGATCTGGAGATCAGCGAGCAGAACTGGCGCCTTAAGGCCAAGCGCGAGATCAAGGGTGGCCACGAGGTGCTTTCGGCGCCGATGCCTGCGGTGGTCTCGGTCAAGCTGGGCATGAATGAGCCGCGCTTCATGGACCTCGACCGCGCTTCCTGCTTCGAGAGCGCCGACGTGATCACAGTCTGGACATCCAAAGACCTGGACGTGGAGCCAGACCGCATCGGGCTGCCGGGCTCTCCGACGATCGTCGGCGGCGTCTACCAGGCGGAGGCCGGCGAGCGCAAGCGTGAGTTCCTTCGGGGCACGCCTGCAGAGGAAGCGCAGGCGCTCTTCGAGCGGATTAAGGGCTACCTGGAGCTCGAGGCGGCATCTTAGATCGATGCACGGCCCGCCAGTGAGGTGATGACGAATGGCTGCCCCCACCCCCAAGTCGCCCGACCGCAAGCAGCGGCTCTCCCTGGAAGGCGCGGAGGGCGCTCAGTGGCACATACCCGACCTCATACGCGTAGGCGTGCTCTGCTGTAACGAGGAGGCCGAGCTGCGGTTGGCGGCACACATGCTCAGTTGCCCCACGTGCCGGGAGCCGCAAGTCGCGCTGGCGGAGGCGGCGGTCTGGGTCAAGCCCACTCAGCGCGGTCGCAAGATGTCGTGCGCGCAGGCCCGTAACGAGATATTCCATCTCCTGGAGGAAGGCAAAGCAATGAGCCACAACGCCGTGGTTCACCTCAACCGCTGCGAAGGCTGCCGCGACCACCTGCTGGAGCCGGCCAAGCTTGCCTATGCCCACGAGGTAGACGATTCGGCGATCGCCGCCCAGGACTAGTCCCTGTCAGCCCGCAGGGCCGACATTCCTCACTGCAGACATATCACCGCAAACCAGAAAGCGCCCCGACTGCTCGGGGCGCTTTCCCTTTCAGGAGCTGGCTCGCGGCCACACCTGGCTTAGCTGTCATATGAAGGCTCCTCCGCTCGCTGACGGTTGAGGCCACGGTCTGCAGGCGAAGGAGGAGACGCGGCGGCGGGATGCATCGGTAGCCGCTGCGCCGGAACGGTCACGGACCCTAGCTGTTGCCCTGAAGCACCGGCGTCCCGTCCGTCGGCGGGTCATAATGTGTGAGGACACCGATCGCGCCCTCGACCTCGGAGGCGTAGTCTGGAAACGCCTCGATGTAGGCGTCCATGTGCCTCAGGGCCGAGCGCACGTCGGAGAAGACCGTCGTCTCCTTCAGTCGACCCTGTCGCGTGCGAACGCGCACCACGTACACTGTAGCGAGCCCTCCCAAAGCGGTTTCGTCTCATTATCGGCTGAGCGGCCTGCAAGCTTTAGGCCACATCAGCCGCGCCATGCCTACCCTCTCTGCGAACCCTGACTGAAGGACGCAGCACCCGAGCCGACCCTGCCCGCACACAGGCCGATCGTTCCCTACAGGTGGGACGTTGTACTCTTATCCGCGACATTGTACTCTAGGCGAGGATTGCGACCCACAGTGTGATGCGGGCAACCGGGGTTGCCGGTAGTCTCAGGCCGAAAGACGGCAGGAGGGATGTCACATGATGGCTAGAAGGGACGGCTACTGGAGCCAATTCCTCATCAAGCGGATATCACGCCGGAGGGCCCTTCAGGCCGCTGCCATCGGCGGCGCTGGCATCGCGGGCCTCGCCGCCATCGGCTGCAAGGGAGGGGAGGAAGAGGTAGCCGAGCAACCGACGACACCTACGGCCGGGCCTGAGGAGCTGAGACCCACGCCGGGAGGCACGTATGTGGGAACCATGGCTGACCTCTACAACATGGACCCCCACAAGCCCATCGCCTTCCTCACCCACGTGTTCGCCTCCTGGATCTACAGCCGCCTGATGCGCTACGCCTCCGTCTTCGGCGAGCTTCCCCAGGAGCGCTGGTTCGAGGCGGTGCCCGAGCTGGCGCAGCAGGTGGAGAACCCGGATCCCCAAACATACATCTTCACACTGAACCCGGAGGCGAAGTGGCACAACGTCGACCCCACCTTTGGCCGGCAGGTAGTGGCCGACGACGTGGTGTACTCGTACAACCGCTACCAGGAGCTGTCACCCCAGGCGGTCAACATGGCCATGGTAGACAGCGTCGCGGCCGGGCCCGATGACCTGACGGTCACGTTCAAGCTGAAGTATCCGTTCCCCCTCTTCTTGACGAGAGTCGCTTCCTTCCAGGACCTGTGGATACTCCCGCACGAGCTGATAGAAGCTGACGGCGACGCGGAGAAGCGTGCGGTGGGGTCAGGCCCCTTCCTGTTCGGACACTACAAGCGATCGGTAGACTTCGAGTTCCTGAAGAACCCGGACTACTTCGAGTACGACGAGTTTGGGAATCGCCTCCCCCATCTCGACGTTCTCCGCCTCATCGTCATCCCCGACCCCAACGCAGTCGTCAGCCAGTTCATCGCCAGCAACATTTATGGGTTCACTTGCCAGCCCAAGCTCGTGCCCGAAGTGCTGTCCGCGGTCCCCGACGTCAACATAAACCGCCAGCTTCGGAACCTCACCAGCTTCATCTATTTCCAGGACAGCAGCTACGTCAAGGACGAGGCGCCCTTCAACGACGTCCGCGTGCGCCGCGCCGTGTCGATGTGCATTGACCGCGACGGTCTTCTGGCCCTGGTAAGAGCACCCATCGATGATACGGGCGGCGAATGGTGCAACATCGTCCCGGCCGGCCTGGGCAAGCAATGGTGGCTGGACCCCAAGAGCCCGGAGATGGGCGACCCGGCCAAGTGGTACAAGTACGACGTAGCCGAGGCCAAGAAGCTCATGGAGGCCGCCGGTTACGGCGACGGCCTGGATGTGCGCCTCCACTACAGCAGCACCGTCTATACAAACATCATCCCCTACTACCCGGTAGTCGCTGAAGCGCTGCCCACTCTCCTCAAGGACATTGGCATCAACGTGACCCTGGTCCCTGAGGACTACATTGGGCAATACATGCCCCAAACCTATTCTCAGGGCAACTTCGACGGCATGGCCTGGGGTCTGTTATCGGTCTTCACCGACGCCCTGAACTATCTGTCCAACAGCTTCCTGCCTTTCGGCGAGGGCGGCGGCCGCAACATGTCGAAGGTGCGCGACGAGCAGCTCATCGCGGATATCGAGGACGCGACTCGCGAGCCGGACATCGAGACGCTGCGCACGAAGCTGCTCGATATTCAGCGCTACATCTCCGACCAGATGTATTACGTCCCGGGCATCAACGCTATCGACTACGGTCTTAGCCACCCCTTTGGGAGCCCCACCATGAACTCGACGGGCCCTTCGGGTGGTTACGGCCTCGGTACCGAGTCGTCGATGTGGGGATGGCTCAACCCGGAGCACCAGAACCCGTAGCCAGCGCGCTCCGGCGAGCGGATGATTCACGAATGCACAGTCGACGGGGGTAGCTGCCACGTGGCGACTACCCCTGCTTCTTGACGGAGCGCGACTTGGGTAAGTACATCATCCGACGCCTGCTCCTCCTCGTGCCGACCATAATCGGCGTGACGATTCTCGTCTTCCTCCTCATCCGCCTCATGCCCGGCGACGTCGTCCAGCAGATCTCCGGCGAGACAGCAGTGCTGTCCGAGGAGCAGCGCCAGGAGGTGAGAAAGGAGCTGGGGCTGGATAGACCTGTTGTCCAGCAGTACTTCGTCTGGATGTCGGAGATCTTCAGAGGAGACCTCGGGAACTCGCTCCAGACCAAGGTCCCCGTGGCGACCGAACTGAAGAACCGTCTGCCCGTCACCCTGGAGCTGGGCGCCCTCGCCCTTGTCCTCTCCCTCTGTGTCTCTTTGCCCATAGGAGTCTATGCGGCCATACGGCAGGACACCATTCTCGACTACGTCGCTCGTAGCGGAGCCATAGCTTTCCTTTCCATCCCCTCCTTCTGGATGGGGACTATGGTCATGGTGCTGCCCAGCAAGTGGTGGGGGTGGGCGCCGCCCCTACAGTACAAGGATCTGTGGGTAGACCCCTGGCAGAACCTGTACATGCTCATCATACCGGCCGCCATCCTAGGCATGCTGTTATCGGGCACAGTGATGCGCATGACCAGGGCCCAGATGCTGGAGGTGCTGCGCCAGGACTACGTGCGCACCGCCTGGTCCAAGGGGTTGCGGGAGCGTACCGTGGTGACGAGACACGCCATCAAGAACGCCTTCATTCCCGTCGTGACGATTGTCGGCCTCCAGATACCGATCCTGGTGGGGGGCACCGTCATCCTGGAGAGCATCTTTGGCATCCCCGGCGTGGGACGCTACTTGCTGTTTTCCATCGGCTCGTTGGACTACCCGGTGGTGCAGGCGATAAACCTGATCGTCGCCCTGGTGGTAGTACTGACGAATCTGGCCGTGGACATAACGTACGCCTATCTAGACCCGCGGATTCGATATGCATAGCAACATCCACTAGGAGCCTCCGAACATGGCGTCCATCGGCCACGCGGATATCGAGGAGGCTCTAGCGCTCAAGCCCGCGCGAAAGCCGTTCTTTCGAGTGCTCGGCGCCCTGTGGTGGTTCACGCGCCGGAAGCCGCTGGGCGCGTTCGGGGGCTTCATCGTGGTTGTCATGCTCGTTGTGGCGCTCACCGCCCAGTGGATAGCCCCCTACTGGTACGACGACCAATCCTGGACCGAGACCATGCAGGGCCCCTCGCTCGAACATCCCTTCGGCACTGATGACCTGGGCCGGGACATGCTCAGCCGCGTCATCTACGGAGCCCGGGTGTCCGTCGTGGTGGGGTTCTCGGCGGTAGCTATCTCTGGCATCGTTGCAGCCATCATAGGCGTTATCTCCGGCTACTACGGCGGGCGCTTCGACACCATGTTCCAACGGCTGGTGGACATCTGGATGTCCTTCCCGGCCCTGGTCTTGCTCATCACCATCGTGTCCACCTTCTCCCGCAGCGGCGTCTTCTGGAACAGAGTCATCGCTATCATAGTGGTGCTGGGCATCATCATGGCGGCGGGCTCGTCTAGAGTGATTCGCGGTGCCGCCATATCGGTGAAGAACAACCAGTATGTCGAGGCGGCGCGATGCATGGGCGCGAGCGATGCACGGATCCTTGTCCAACACATACTCCCCAACGTATTCGCCGTCATCATAATCCTGGCGACAGTGCAGCTCGGTGCAGCCATCCTCGCTGAGTCGTCGATCAGCTTCCTCGGATGGGGCGTACCCCCACCCTTCCCGTCATGGGGCCAGATGCTGAGCTACAAGGGCATCCTGTTCATGAGAGCGGACCCCTGGATAGCGATCTGGCCGGGGCTAGCCATCGCCCTGTCCGTCTACGGCTTCAACATGCTGGGCGACGCCCTCCGCGATGTCATTGACCCCCGCCTCAGGGGAAGCCGCTAGCGGCACCGCGTCGCGTAGCTCTTCTTCCCCCCGCTCCTTCATTCGCTCACTGCTGGGCGAGCCGGTCTGAGCCGTTCGGTTGAGGCCACGACGCCCCCATGATCCATCCACCTTGCTGTCGGCGCTCGTTATATCCAAGGGGGAGTGTCCGTAGGTCAGTGACGGGCCTTGACAGACGGTGGATAATATCCTCATAGGTATGTTCTCTTTGGCATATCTTGAGGGAGCGAGGAGGTGCTCAATGAGCCCGGAAACTGACTACTGGCGCAGGATCCTCAGGGAGAGAATTTCGAGGCGCAGGGCGCTACAGGCCGCCGCCCTGGGAGGAGTAGGGTTGGCGGGCGCGACTGTCATCGGTTGCGGGGGAGGAAAAGAGGAAGGGGGCGGAGGAGCAACGGTAACCCCCGAGGCGCGGCAGGGCGGGCCACAGGAAGTCATAAACCCCCAGGAGCAGACGCCGCCCACGACCGGCGGCTTCGCCCGCTATGCCTGGACGTCCGACCCCCTGAGCCTTGACCCTCAGAGGAACCTGAGCTGGACCACCGACTACTTCGTGTCGGGCGGCGCCTACAGCCGTCTCTACAAGTTCCAGACCGGTCCCGGCATCTCGCCCACGAGCTACCTGCCGACGCCGGACGTGGCTGAAAGCTACGAGGAGACGCCGGACCACCTCACGTGGACATTCAAGCTGAGGCCCGACGTCAAGTGGCAGAACAAGCCGCCCCTCAACGGCCGCGCCCTAGTAGCCGGGGACGTCGTCGCTACCTACAAGCGCTTCATCGAGGGGAGCGGACCCCAGCCCCAGCCCGCCCGCTACGCGATAGTGCTCCAGGAGATCGTCGACAGCGTGGAGGCGCCCGACGACAGCACCGTCGTCTTCAATCTGAAGGTCCCCTACCCCTGGTTCCTCAACACGGTCTCCTCTGCCTCCTACCTGTGGATCCTGTCCCAGGAGGCCGTCAACGGTGACATCGACCCCGCCAAGGATTCTGGAGTCATCGGCACGGGTCCCTGGATCCTCGATCGCTACGAGCCTTCGAAGAAGGCGGACTGGATCAAGAACCCGGACTACTTCGTTTCCCGGGACGGGATACAAGTGCCTTACATGGACGGCTTCACACTGAACATCGTCCCCGAGTATGCCACCCAGAAGGCGCAGTTCCAGGCCAGCAACCTCGACTACATCCCCACGCAGCCGAAGGATGTCCTGGAGATCGCGAACACAGTCTCGGGCGTCCAGATCACCCGCGGGGCGCTCGCAAACTTGCTCAACTTCATCTTCTTCGGCCAGGCGGAGCCCAACCCCTTCAAGGACGAGCGGGTGCGAAGGGCAGTCTCCATGGCCCTCGACCGCGATGCCCTTCTGGAGGTGGTCTACAACATATCCACCCTGCGCAACGCCGGCTACGAGCCTGTGGAGGCCTGGCACAACATCGTCCCCGCAGGCCTGACCAACTGGTGGCTGGACCCCAAGAGCCATGACATGAGCACCGCCGGCCAGTGGTACGACTACGACCCGGCCCAGGCCAAGGCTCTCCTCTCCGCAGCGGGCTTCCCCGACGGACTGGACGCGGACTTCCATTTCGCCACCGCGATCTACGGCGGAGACTTCGAGACGGCGGCCGAGGCAACTCCGGCGATGCTGCGGGACGCGGGCATCAGGCCGAACGTGATCGCCGACGCCTACGGCGAGTACATCACCACCGTCTTCCCCGGCAAGGAGGTGAGCGGCATCGTCTTCGCCCTGGAGACGATATTCAGCGAGGTCGATGAATACCTCTGGCACATGTACAACCCGCAGGGGGCCAGGAACCACACCGGCTGGGATGACCCGCAACTGACGCAGATGATCGAGAACCAGCGCATTGAGGCGGACGAGGATGCGCGGCGGGCCATCATCTACGACATCCAGCGCTACGTGTCCGACCGCATGTACTACGTGCCGGCGACCGTAGGCGGCTCCTCCACCTACGGCTCCTATCAGCGCTGGGACAGGAACGTGGGTGTCTTTACCGGCGCCAGCTTCGCGGTGTGGAGCGAGACCACTCCCTACCTGTGGCTGAGTGAAGACGCCCCCGGGCGTAAGGCATAGGAAGAGCGCTGCTGGCGGCGCCCCCGCCTCCGGGGCGCCGCCGCCACAATAGACTCTCACTGACACACCAGCATGCAGGCATACTTTGTCCGTCGCGTCCTTCTCCTCATCCCCACGATCATCGGAGTGACTATCGTCGTATTCGGACTCGTCCGGCTTCAGCCGGGCAACGTAATCGACGTGATGACAGGGGAGTTCGGCGCGTTCAACCCGGAACTGAAGGAGACGCTGCGAGAACAGTACGGCCTGAACCAGTCAATCCCCCGCCAGTATTTCCAGTGGCTCGGCGATGTCCTCCACGGCGATCTGGGGAAGTCTCTCCTCAGCGAGCGACCGGTGCTGGAAGAGCTGAAATCCCGCCTGCCCGTCACCCTCGAGCTGGGCGGCTTGGGCTTGCTCGTCTCCCTAATTGTTGCCGTCCCCGTGGGCGTCATCTCCGCCATCCGCCAGGACACGATCACCGACTATGTCTTCCGCGGCACGGCCATCGCGCTGCTGGCCATTCCCGGCTTCTGGCTGGCGATACTGATCATTACGCTCGCGGCGCGCTGGTACCATTGGGCACCTCCCCTCACCTATAGCAGCCTACTGACCAGTCCCGCGCGCAACCTGGGGATAATGGCCATCCCGGCCGTCCTCCTCGGTCTGGGGCTCTCCGGCGGCGTAATGCGCCTCACGAGAACCCAGATGCTGGAGGTGCTGCGGCAGGACTACATCCGTACCGCCTGGGCGAAGGGGCTGAAAGAGAGGACCGTCATCACACGCCACGCCCTCAAGAACGCCTTCATGCCCATCGTCACGATGATAGGGCTGCAGGTCCCGATTCTGGTTGGCGGCACCGTGATCCTGGAGACGATCTTCTCTATCCCCGGCGTGGGCCGCTACCTGGTGCAGTCCACAGCGCGCTACGACTACCCGGTCATCCAGGGAGTGAACTTGCTGGTCGCCGGCGTCGTCATAATCTCGAACCTGGTGGTAGATATCACCTACTCTTACCTGGACCCGCGGGTGCGCTACGGCTGAGGGGGCCTCATTGCGATCGCCCTGTAGGAGGAGCGTGGGTAGTTGGCCTCGATAGGCGAGCTGGAAGCGATCGAATATGCGCCCGAACGGCGTCCCGTGGCGACGTTCGTCGCGGTCCTCCGCGGGCTCTGGACGTTCACGCGCCGGAAGCCGCTGGGCGCCTTCGGCGGCCTGGTGTGCGTGGCGATGATACTCATGGGTGTCTTCGCCGGCCCCGTGTGGATATTTCCCGGCATCGCCCCTGACTTCTACGACCATCAGGTGCTGTCGGACCGCCTCCAGGGCATGTCCCTGGCTCACCCCCTGGGCACCGATCATCTCGGACGTGACATCCTCAGCCGCATCATCTACGGTGCCCGCACCTCCATGATCATCGGCTTTGGGGCGATCGCGATCGCCGCCGTGGTTTCCACAGTGATCGGTATCCTCAGCGGCTACTACGGGGGCAAGATCGACACTCTCCTCCAGCGGCTCGTCGATATAGCGATGGCCTTTCCCGGCCTCATCCTGCTCATCTTCCTCATCTCCGTGTTCGGCCAGGGCAGAATGGAGATCATGATGGGGCTGGGCATCCTCATAGCGCCGGGGGCATCGCGGGTGATACGAAGCGCCGTTATCAGCATCAAGAGCAATCAGTACTTCGAGGCGGCTAGAGCACTCGGTGCCCGGGACCTCCGTATCCTAACCACCTACGTCTTCCCCAACGTCTTCGCAATAATCATCGTGAATGCTTCTATCCAGATCGGGGCGGTCATCCTCATCGAGGCTTCGCTCAGCTTCCTCGGCTTTGGCGTGAACCCGCCCACTCCCACGTGGGGCCGGATGCTAAGCATGGAAGGGCGGGAGTACATGGTGAGCTCGCCGGGCCTCGCCATCTGGCCGGGCCTGGCCATCGCTCTCGCCGTCTTCAGCTTCAACGTCTTCGGCGATGCCCTCCGCGATGTCCTCGACCCCCGCCTCAGGGGAAGCCGCTAGCGCCAGCGCCCCGCGAAGTGGCCCCTCCTGCATCTGCCAGCGGCTGCTCCCAGCACGCCGCTATCACTCCGACCCTGCGACGTGAGCGCACCCTGGCATTTGACTATAGTCAAATGCTATAGTAAATATAGAAGAGACAGCACCGTCGGATCGGACTCGGAGGACCCCAGGCCGCATGACATCACGAGACCCCAAGGAACCCGACTACTTCTGGACGCCGCCGCCATCGCCCTCCAGCAGCGAGTGGAGGGGGCTGGCGATCGGCACCACCAACGTAGTCACGCGCACGAAGAGCCGCACGGCCGTTCACGACAAGACGCTGGACAGGGACCCCCAGGCGCGCGACGCCCTTATCCGCCGCACCGAGGCGTTCGCCGCAAGGCAGGAGCCGTGGGTCCACGACGTGGTGATCCACAACATCCGCGTTCGCGCCATCACCAACATGCCCCATCTGTACGACTTCTGGCTCGACAACTGGTACAGCGTCGAGGAGTGGCGCGAGGCCAGCGGCCGCGATGTCTCGGAGGAGCCACAGGTGCTCGTCTATGCCCTCGGCAACGTCCCCGACGAGGAGGAGGCGGCCTACTACAGCCGCCAGCGCAACACTATTCTCTTCTTCAACACGTCGTACTACGGCCAGCTCAAGAGCTGGGTCCTCGGCGCCGTCGGTCGCATCCTGGCGGACCAGTACGGCATCCACTCCATCCACGGGGCGGCGGTCAGCGCCGGCGGAAACGGCGTTCTCTTCATCGCTCCAACGGGCACGGGCAAGTCCACCGCCTCCTACGGCCTCATGAGCATCCCCGGCTCCATCTTCCACTCCGACGACTGGGTCTACGTTCGCTACGCGGTTGCCCTGAAGGACGGCACGCGGCTGGCGCCGGTGAGCCTTCACCTGGCCGACGGCCGCACGCTCCGCGGCTACCGCATCCTGCCCTGGCTGGCCGCGCATCGCGCCGGCCCCAACGACAGAATCGAGGGATTGACCCTCGACAATGACGCCCTGACTTGCCCGGCGACGGAGATCGATCCGGAGATACCCCTCACGGCCCACGCCTACACCTCTGAGAAGCGCTTCTATCTCAGAACCAGCCTGGCGGAGAGCTTTCCCCGTGTCGCGCCGGAGCTGATGCGCTCGAAGCTGGAGAACTGCCCGGACGTGAGCCAGGCCTTCATCGACCAGAATCAGAGCTACCTGAAGCGAGCGGCCAGGGAGCTCGACCACCTCCGGCCGGGCTCGCCCGAAAGGTCGAAGCGCGACCTCGTCTGCCTCGTGGCCTTCCCCAACACGCGCGCGATGATCGATCCGCATGCCATCTTCGGGGAAAAGCGAGTCTACGGCAGCCCCCTGGCTCCAATGCAGCTATCCAGCGTCTTCCTGCTCCGCCGCGACGTTGATGACACGCTGGTCCTGCGGCGCCTGAAGGAGGCCCAGTTCATCGCGGCCCTCCTCATCGGCAAGACGCCTCAGGACATCTATGAGACAGCTTACAACGCCTACCGGGCGGTGGACGACAAAGAAGAGCGCCGCTTCATCGACGCGGCCCGAAGCCGCGTCAGCAGCGGCGCAGGATGGGAAGAGCGGCTTCTCAACGACGTCATGCAGGCGCCGGATGCCCCCGACAGCCTGATCGAGGAGTTCACCCTCTTTCGAGAGCTCTACCGCTCCGCCGCCTGTCTGGAAGTGAACACCGTCCTCAAGGCAGACCCGGCAGTGCGGGACACGAAGGAGGCCGTTGACCTCACCCTCGACATCCTTAGCCGCGTGTCGAGGGACATTCCCGACCAGATCGAGCTCGACCTCTCCCACTACCGAAGCTACCTATCCTAGCCTCGAGCGCCGTATCGGCCGCCGCCTCCCGGCTCACCGGGCGTGACCGGCCTACCAAGGCGACGCTCTATCATCGCGCCGTACAGGGCTCCTTTCCCGTCGGTGGCGAGCATAGGGACCTGCAAACAGATGCAGTTGACGAGAGTGACAGGTGCATCTATAATTAGTTGCAACCGATGGCACCAACAGCGTCCGACATGGCAGGAGCCCTACGTGAGGTCGGCTACCGCCTCACCCCGCAGCGGCTGATGATCCTGTCGATCATCAGCGAGAGCACCGGGCACGTCACAGCGGAGGCCATCCACGATCGGGTGAAAGAGCAGTACCCCTGCGTCGACATATCGACGGTCTACAGGACGCTGCACCTGCTCAAGGACTTGAAACTCGTGACAGCGACAGATCTGGGCGCCGGCGTCGCTCACTACGAGCTAGCCGAGCGCGGCGCCCACCACCACCTCATCTGCCGGCGCTGCGGCGCCGCAGAGGCCCTGAACGATGCGTTCTTGGAGCCGCTGGCGGACTCTTTGCGCTCCAAGTACGGATTCGCCGCCGACCTCCAGCACCTGGCGATCTTCGGCCTCTGCAAACGGTGCGCGGCGACGGATTGACCGACTTCTGAGGAGGGAGACCACCATGTACCAGCCCACGTTGCTGATGCACATCCCCGATGGATTCATAAGCGCGCCTGTCGCCGGCGTTTTCTACGCGGTGAGCGCCGTCGTCGTTGCTTTTGCTGTGTGGCGGGCGAGCCAAACGCTCAATGAGCGCACCGTGCCGCTTATGGGTGTTCTGGGGGCGTTCATCTTCGCCGCGCAGATGATGAACTTCCCCGTCGCCGGCGGCACTTCCGGCCACATGCTAGGCGGAGCGCTCGCCGCCATACTCGTCGGCCCCTGGGCCGCGATCGTAGTCATGACGTCAGTGATCGGCGTACAGGCGCTGGTATTCCAGGACGGCGGTCTCGCCGCACTCGGCGCCAACGTCTTCAACATGGGTATACTGACGGCGTTTGTGGGGTTCGGCGTCTACTGGCTTGCCAGCGCCCTCAGCCAGGGCAACCGACGCGTCCTGCTCGTGGGGACATTCGCCGCCGCCTGGCTCAGCGTCATGCTTGCCGCCTTCTTTGCGTCGGCCCAGCTTGCCATATCGGACACGTCACCGTGGAACGTCGTGCTTCCGGCGATGCTGGGTGTGCATGCCCTCATTGGTATCGGCGAAGGTCTTATCAGCGCGGGCGCCGTGGCGTTCGTGCTGGCGAGCCGGCCGGATCTGGTTCGCGCTGTCGCCGGCCGCGCCGTAGAGCCAGCGACTTTGTCGAGTGAGAGTACGTGATGAAGCGGAACTGGATCATCCTCATCGTCATCGGCGTGGCCATAGGGCTGTTCATCACGCTGTTCAGCCCCTGGGCTTCGAGTGAGCCCGACGGCCTGGAGCGGGTCGCGACGGACAAGGGGTTCATCCACGAAGGGAAGCAGCCTCCCTACCAAGCGATCGCGGACTACGTGCTTCCCGGCATCGAGAACGAGCGACTGGCCACCATTCTGGCGGGTGCAGTGGGCGTCCTGATCGTCACCGGCGTCTCGCTTGCGCTTGGCTTCGGACTGTGGGCGCTCTCGCGAGCGCGGACTCAGACCGGGGCCGGTGACCAGAGTTCGCCAGATTCTCACCGAGGCACCCGCTGACGTGGCCATCGTTTTCCTCCGGGAGCGCTACCGCCACGGCACGGGACTGCTCCACCAGGCGGATCCACGAATCAAGATCCTGACGGCGGTCCTGTTCGCCTTCGGTGTCACGCTCGTGCCCGAAGGGCACTGGCTGGCGTACGGCGGCTTCGCGCTGTTTGCCGCGGCGACGCTGGTGGCCAGCGGCCTCCCTCCCACGCTCGTCATCGGGCGCTCGATGTTGGCGTTGCCCTTCGTCGCCGTCGCGTTTCCCCTGCTCTTCACCCGCAGCGGCCACATTCTGTTTCACGTTCCGCTTCTTGGCTGGTCGGTGTCGGAGGAGGGAGCCATCGCGGTAGGGAGCATCATGCTGAAGTCGTGGCTGGCCGTCCTGATGGCTGTGGTTCTAACGGCCGTCACTCCACCCCTCGACCTGATTCGCGGCCTGGAGCGCCTGAGGCTGCCACGCATTCTGGTGGCCACCGTGCTGTTCATGTACCGCTACATCTTCGTGATCGGAGAGGAGGGCCAGCGCCTGATTCGCGCACGTGAGTCCCGTAGCGCGGATAACGGAAGGGGTCGCGCAGGCGGCACGGTCTGGTGGCGCGGCGGCGTGCTGGGGAACCTGGTCGGCGCGCTCTTTCTCCGCAGCTATGAGCGCAGCGAGCGCATCTACGTGGCCATGCAGGCCCGCGGTTACGACGGCACTATCAGATTCGCTGAGGAGCGAGCTCTCGCCGTCCGCGATTGGGCGCTGCTTGGTTCTAGCTTGATTCTGTTGCTGGCACTGGCCGTCTATGCTCGACTATAAACCAGCCGCCGTGCCGAGTGCGCCTCCCTCTGTGGCCATCGCCGTCGACGTGCGAGGGCTTTCCTATACGTACCCTGATGGCCAGGTTGCGTTGCGCGATATCGACCTCACAGTCCAGGCCGGCGAACGCGTCGCCCTGGTTGGACCTAACGGCGCCGGCAAGTCCACCCTCCTGCTTCACCTCAACGGGATCTTGCGGGGCCAGGGACGCGTGGAAATCGCCGGCCTGCCGGTCACCGAGAAAAACCTCGCACGAGTGAGGGCGCTCGTGGGGCTGGTGTTTCAGAACCCTGACGACCAGCTCTTCTCTCCAACGGTCTTCGACGACGTCGCCTATGGCCCGCTCTACATGGGTATGCCAAAGGACGAGATCGCGGAGCGGGTCGCGCTGGCGCTTGAAGCAGTGGACATGGCGGGGTTCGAGAAGCGCATGCCTCACCACCTCAGTATCGGCGAGCGCAAGCGCATCGCCCTGGCGACCGTTCTTTCGATGGAGCCTCAGCTCTTGGCCGTGGACGAGCCTTCGGCCGGGCTGGACCCGCGGGCGCGACGCGGGCTCATCGCCCTGCTCAGGAGCCTGCCTCAGACGCTCATCGCGTCCACACACGATATGCACCTGGTGCGCGACCTGTTCGAGCGGACGGTCATCCTTCATCAGGGTCGCATTGTCGCCGATAGGCCGACCGCCGAGGTGCTGGTCGACGAGCGCCTTCTCGTGCGCTACGGCCTCGAGGCGCCGTAGGCCCGGGCAATACGATCCGCGACGGCAGTCTTATGCCCCGTCTCGTCTAAAAGAAAACGCTCCTGTCGCTTTCCACAACCCAGTTCACCAGGTCGACCATAGAGCCGCCCTCCACGCCCTCTATCACCTCCTCCGCCTGGAGGCCTCGCTCTGATGAGCAGACGCGGCAGGCCCTTATCTTGAGGCCCTCCTGGATCGCCGCCCGGAGCAGCTCCTCGCAACTGGGCATCCCCGCGTCACCCACGGGCATCTCCGGCGGCTGCTGCCCTTTCTTGGCGGCGAAGACAGCGTCCTCCAGGAGAAAGAGGTTCGCCTGATGCCCCTCGTGAAGGGCCACCAGCGAGAACCTGAGCGCGGTGTAAACTCGCTGCTTTCCGTAGGGCGGGTCGCCCACGACAACAGTAATGCTCGCCATCGATTCCTCCTACTGCTCCTTAGCCGCGTCCGGGTCACCGCCGCCGACGTTGGAAGAGACGGCGTTCGAGGTTCGCACACATCATACGCCTCTCCCGCTGCTAGGTCCGTGCGGGGGTGCGATTCGAGTGGAGCACGGCTCGCAGAAAGTGCAGGGGGTGCTCCCTTCCGGCGAGCACCCCCTGGCGACATTCAGCGGACCAATCCGCGGGACTCACTTGATCGGGTGCAGCTCCTCCTTTGCTGGCACCAGTCCCACGTCCTCGTCGAGCCAGATCAGGAGCGGCGGCAACACCACCAGGGCGCTCAGCAGGGCGAGGCTCATGTTCAACGCCGTCACCTGCCCCAGGTTCTCGAGAAGCGGGAATCCGGAGAAAGCAAGAACGCTGAAGCCGCCCACCACCGTGAGGCCCGAGGCGGTGATGGCGCGCCCTATCCTGAGCGAGGCGGTGCCTAGGGCCTCGCGCGGGCTCTGCCCCTTCTCCCGCTCCTCGAAGTAGCGCGACATCAGCAGAATCGTAAACTCCGTGCCCATAGCGATGATCAGCGGGCCCGAGACCGCCGTCAGGGGATTCAGCTCTATCCCCAGGAAGAAGAGAATGACTGACGAGCCGCCGACCGCCAGCGTGATCGGTATCATCGGGGCGACGGCCTTGACCGGATGGCGGAAGATGAAGAACAGCGCAAGGACGATGGCGCCCATGGCCGCGTAGGTCATTAGCTGCCGATTCTGCGTGAGGGCGGACACCACTTCCACTCCCAGCACCGATAGCCCCGCCGGCGTGGCCGATACGCCCGGCGGCGGCTGCAGGTCGCCCTCAATCTGGTCGACGAGATCCTTCATCTCGCCCAGTGAGACGTTCCCGATACTGAAGACCACGTTCGCTCCCGTCCCGTCGGCATTCATCAGCGTCTTGCGGATCCCCGGCGGTGTGACCGACAGCAGCTTCTGCACTGTCTCCTCGGAAGGCAGGGGCGCGCCCTCTCCCGGCGAGACCAGCGACACAAGGCTATCGACGCTCAGGAGCTCCGGATGCTCCGCCATCTCCCGCTCCTCGAAATCCTGCATCCAGGCCAGCACCTTCGGGTCCGTCACGGAGTCGGCCTGGACGAAGATGCCCAGCTCGCTGTCGGAGCCGGCGACGTCGCGGATGTGATGCAGGTCCTTCAGCACCTGGCTATCCTGAGGAATGAACTTCTCTGGGTCAGTCTCGACGGGGATGCGGGAATCGACGATGAGACCCACCAGCGCGATAACGAGGCCTACCACCACGATCGGCAGCACACGGCCAACCGTGGAGCTGGTAAGCGTTGTCACCACGCGCTCGACGTAGCGGGGCGCGCCCACGTCCTTGCCATCGGAGCGGCGGCCGTACCGGAGATAGAGAAGGCTGTTCAAGATGAATAGGCCCGCCAGGAACAGGATCGCCGTGCCGACGGCCAGCATCGAACCGAAGTCCCTGATCATGGGCACTCGCGATATGTGCAGAACGAGGAAGCCGACGGTGGCCGCCAATACCGCAACGCCGATGGCGGGCGCCATGTGCGTCATCGATTCGCGTAGCGCCGCGAATGTACTACTGCCCCGCTTGCTCTCCTCATCGAAGCGACTGTGAAACTGGATGGTGAAATCCACACCCAGACCGATGAGGATGGGCAACCCGGAGATTGTAACCATCGTTAGGGGAAGTGAGAGGAAGCCCATGAGCCCGAAGGCCCATACGCAGCCGATGATCACCACGGGCAGGGAGAGGAGACGCCAGCGGGCCCGGAACACAAGCGTGAGAACGATCACCATGATAGCCATGGCGAGTCCTGCCATGATCATCATGCTGCTCCTCATCGCGTCGTTGATCTCTTTGATGAGCACAACCGGACCGGACGGGAGCACGTCCAGCCCCTCGAACCTGTAGGAGCGAACCAGGTCGACGATCTCGCTGGACGCAGCCGCCTGCTCATCGAGGGACATATTTCCGGCGACGCGGATCACCATGAGGGCATGCGTGGGGTCAGGTATCACGCCTTTGAGCTCGGGGCGAACGTTGCCTTCGCTATCGAAGATGATGAACCTCACGAACTTGGGGTTCTCGATGGAAAGCTCACCGACTTGCGCGAAGCGCTTGGCGTCCGCCTCCGTCTCCGCTGCGAACTCGGCGGCGACTGCGGCAGACGCCGCGTCTGCAGCCGCCGACTGCTCGGCCGGCGATAGGCCCTGAGCGGCGGCCTGCGCCCGCGCCTTGCTGGCCGCCTCCTCCTGCCTGGAGCTCAACAACTGGAGCTCGGCCTCCTGCCGGTAGTCGATCTGCGCCGCCGAGAGCTCGACAACATCTGCCGGGCTAACCACCGAAGCGACGCTGTGCCGCGCTGCGAGCTCGGCTTCGAGCCGGCGCAACGTCTCCAGGTTGGGCGAGGAGAGCAGTCGGAGAACGTCTCCCTCAAAGAGCACAAGCATGGGGTCGCCGCCGAACTCGTTCTGATAGCGGAGGTTCTCCTGATAGACCTGGGAGCCGGCGGGTATGAAAGTGTCCTGGCCCGTCTTGAACTTGATGCGTGGAATGCCGAGGGCGAGACCTGCGGTGAGGACAGCGGCGAGAGCCAGTATCCAGAGATGATAGCGGCGAATTATGTCGGCCAGGAACGGCCACACGATGCGCATGGCAGGGGGATGCCCTCCTCCGCCCCTATTTTACCGCTGACCGCCCATCGCTCGCGATGTTGCGGCCCTATCGACTCTTTGGGAAGCGTGTGCTTCGTCTTTCTACAATAGCCGGCAGCCGCTGTCAACAATAAGACGACAACTACGGGCATCAAATAGGGCTGCCACCCCGCTTCTCCCCGGCCACGCCTCCGCGCGGGCACACAGCCTGCGTCGCTCCCGCCTTAGTCGATCGACGGATCTCCTCTCTCCATGAACGGCGGCGCAACCAGATCCGTTTCAACGCCGACGGAGTCGAACCGCAAACGCCGACAACGGTAGCGCGACGGCTTGCAGGGGCACGGGGTTACTGCTATACTGTCGCACAGATAGGATTCCGACCTTTAATCCGGTCCCGTGAGGCCGGGAAGGAATGGCGGTCGTGGGCAGTCAGGCCCCAGCCCACAGCACAAACCATATCAAGGAGAGAGCCTCTTGCTCGCCTCCGGCGGGCAGGGGGTTTTGTTATGCCTGAAACAGCGATTATGTCAGAACAGGACGTGCGGCGGGCTATCGTCCGCATCGCCCACGAGATCGTGGAGAACAACCGGGGCTGCCAGGACCTGGTATTCGTCGGCATGCAGACGCGGGGAGTGCCGCTGGCGCAGCGCATCGCCCAGGCCATCGCCGGCTTCGAGGGCGAGGAGGTGCCGGTGGGGGCCTTGGACATCGGCCTCTACCGGGACGACATCCCGTCCCTGGGCGTCACCGTCCAGATCAAGCCGAGCGACATCCCCACCAACATCGCCGACAGGCGTGTCATCCTCGTCGACGACGTCCTCTACACGGGTCGCAGCATCCGCGCCGCCCTCGACGCCCTCATCGACTACGGCCGGCCGCAGCAGATCCAGCTCGCCGTACTCGTCGACCGGGGCCACCGGGAGCTCCCTATTCGCGCTGATTACGTCGGCAAGAACATCCCCACCTCACAGCGCGACGACGTCCAGCTAAGGCTGCTCGAGACCGACGGGACCGATGAGGTAGTGCTGATCTCTGGTGAGGAGTGATCTTATGTCAAGAGAAATCCGACAGCACGTGGCCCGCAGGCAGACGCCCGTAGGCACAGGACCGCCCGCAGCCGCCGCCAGCGAGGCGAGGGCCGTCCTCGAAGCACCGCCACCTCCAATCCCGGAGCGACCCCAGTGGCGGCGGCGCCACCTCCTGGACCTGGACGACTTCTCGGCCGAGGAGATCATGCTCGTGATGGAGACGGCGGACGCCATGAAGGAGGTGCTGGCGCGCGAGATCGCCCGCGTCCCCACTCTCCGCGGCACCACCATCGTCACTCTCTTCTACGAGAACAGCACGCGCACCCGCTCCTCCTTCGAGCTGGCGGCGCGGGCCCTGGGCGCCGATGTCATCAACGTCACGGCGTCGGCGAGCAGCGTCAAGAAGGGCGAGTCCCTCTTTGACACCGTTCGCACCCTTCAGGCCGTTGGCGCCAACATGCTGGTGATGCGCCACCACCGGTCGGGAGCGCCGTATCTCGCGGCACGTCATTCTCACCTGCGAGTAGTGAACGCCGGTGACGGCTGGCACGCCCACCCGACGCAGGCGCTCCTCGATATCTACACCATCCGCTCGAAGCTGGCGGGGCCGTCGGCCGCCGATGCGGGGCTGCGCGGACGCAAGGTGGTCATCGTGGGCGACATCACCCACAGCCGAGTCGCCCGTTCCGACATGTGGGGCCTGACGGCTCTCGGCGCCGAGGTGGTGGTGTGCGGGCCGCCGACTCTCATGCCGCTGGGCCTCGGCTCTCGCAGCGCAGATGAGTCGTGCGACGAGCTGACCCTCCCGCCCGTACGTGTCGAGGCGGACCTCGACCGCGCCATCGTCGACGCCGACGTGGTGATGGCGCTGCGCCTTCAGTTGGAGCGACAGCAGGCGGGCCTCATCCCCAGCATCCGGGAGTACGCCCGCCTCTATCAGATAACGCCGGAGCGGCTGGCGCGCGCTAGGCCGGGCGCGCCCCTCATGCATCCGGGCCCGATCAACGAGGGCATCGAACTTGCGCCGGAGGTGGCGCACGGCGCCCAGTCGCTGATCGAAGAGCAGGTGACGAACGGAGTCGCCGTGCGCATGGCGGTGTTGTTCCTGCTGGCGCAGGCGAAGTAGGCCCTTCGGCAGGCTCAGGGTACCCCTAGGCAGGCTCAGGGTACCCGTAGGCAAGCTCAGGACGAGGTGAGTAGAATGGAATCTTCCCTGTTGATACGCGGCGGCCGCATCCTCGACCCCGGCCGGGGCGTGGACACGGTGGGCGACGTGCTCATCCGCGATGGGCGCATCGCCGAGGTAGGGGCGGCGCTCGCCGCCGCCCAGGCCGAAGTCATCGACGCGCAGGGCCTCATCGTCTGCCCCGGCCTCGTCGACATCCACTGCCACCTGCGCGACCCCGGCTTCGAGCAGAAGGAGACAATCGAGACGGGCACGCGCGCCGCCGCCCGGGGCGGCTTCACCACCGTCTGCTGCATGCCGAACACGGAGCCGCCCATCGATAGCCGCGCCGCGGTGGAGTACGTGCTCCGAACCGCTGCGACCGTCGGCAGCGCACGTGTGCTGCCGATCGGCTGCGTCAGTCGCGGGCGCCACGGCAAAGAGATGGCGGAGTTCGGCGACATGGCCGAGGCCGGCGTCGTCGGCTTCAGCGACGACGGCAACCCAGTCGCCGACGCGATGCTCATGCGCCGCGCCCTGGAGTACGCCCGCGCCCTGCCCGTCGCCAGACAGCCTCAGGGCCTCAACGGCCCCGACCCCGACGGGCGTAGCCTCCCGATTATCGATCACTGCGTGGAGCCATCGCTGGCCCTCGAAGAGGTGATGCACGAGGGCTGGGTCGCCACCCGCCTCGGCCTGCGCGGCCAGCCCGCGGCCGCCGAGGAGGCGCTGGTCGCTCGCGACATCGCCCTCGCCGAGCTGACGGGCAGCCACGTCCACATCGCCCACATCAGCACCCGCGGCAGCGTGGAGCTCGTGCGAAAGGCGAAGGCCCGGGGCTCGCCGGTCACGGCCGAGGTCACGCCCCACCATCTGACGCTGACCCACGAGTCGGTCATGACGCGCGGAGCCGGGTCGGCCACCGAAGAGGACACTGCGAGGGGCGCTCCTGCCCTGGCCTACGACAGCGACGCGAAGGTGAACCCGCCCCTGCGCACGCGGGATGACGTGGAGGCGTGCATCGAGGGGCTGCGCGACGGCACGATCGACGCCATCGCCACCGACCACGCACCCCACGCTTTCGAGGACAAGCTCTGCGAGTTCGAGGACGCGGCGCCGGGCATCAGCGGCTTCGAGACGGCGCTGGCAAGCGTCCTCTCGCTGGTCCACGCCAGCAAGCTCGACCTTGCGACGGCGCTCCGGCGCATGACGTCGGACCCGGTGGCCGTGCTCTCCCTCGACCGCCGCAACGGCCTCGATGGCCTGGGAAGCCTGGCTGTCGGCGCGCCGGGCGACGTGACGGTCTTCAACCCGAACCTGGAGTGGGTGGTGGAGCCGGAGCGCTTCGCGTCGAAGGGGAAGAACACGCCGCTGGCCGGCGTCACGCTGCGGGGTCGCGTCGTGGCCACCGTCTTCGGCGGTCACCTCGCGTACGCGCGGGAGGCCCTATCGACACGATGAACGGCAAAGCCCTGCTGGTCCTTGAGGACGGCTCCGTATTCGAGGGGAAAGCCTTCGGAGCGGAGGCGCGCGCCCACGGCGAGGTCGTCTTCAACACGTCGATGACCGGCTACCAGGAGGCCCTCACCGACCCCTCCTACGCCGGCCAGATACTCGTGATGACGTATCCCCTCTCCGGCAACTACGGCATCAACCGCGCCGACGTGGAGTCGAAGCGCATCCAGGTGCGCGGCTTCGTCGTGCGCGAGCACTGCGACATCCCCAGCCACTGGCAGAGCGAGATGACCCTGCACGAGTACCTAGCCCGCCATGGCATCCCCGGCATCGCCGGCGTCGACACGCGCGCCCTGACGCGTCGCCTCCGCTCCGTGGGAGTGATGATGGGCACGATCGCGGCCGAAGAAGAGCCGCAGCAGGTTCTCGCCCGCGTGCGCGACCTCCCCCGCTATGACGACGTGGACTTCCTGCCGGAGGTGAGCACGGAATCCCCCTACGAGTGGCGGAACGGCGGCCCGGCCCAACCCACCGGAGCGAGCGACGGCTCGCGGCGCCACATCATCGTGGTGGACCTGGGGCTCAAGTACAACATCCTGCGCGTCCTCCAGCGCCTGGGCTGCCGGGTGACGGCGGTGCCCTGCACGACCTCAGCCGAAGACGTGCTGTCGCTGCGACCGGACGGCGTCGTGCTCTCGCCCGGCCCCGGCGACCCGGCGCACCTCGACTATGTCGTGCGCACGGCGGAGGGCCTGCTCGACAGGACGCCGATCATGGGCATCTGCCTCGGCCACCAGGTGCTGGGTCGCGCCTTCGGGGCGGAGACGTTCAAGCTCAAGTTCGGCCATCGCGGCGCCAACCACCCGGTGCGCGACCTGACGACGGGCCGTGTCCACATCACGGCCCAGAACCACGGCTACGCCGTCGACGGCGACGGCCTGCGCGGCGGCGCCGAGGTCAGCCACGTCAACATCAACGACGGCACCGTCGAGGGGCTGCGCCACCGAGAGCTGCCCGTGCTCTCGATCCAGTACCACTCGGAAGCGTCACCGGGGCCGCACGACAACATGTACCTGTTCGAGCGGTTTCTGGAGATGGTGAGAGAACCCGGAGGCGGAACAGGGCGTGCCTAGGCTCCCGAGAGTCACCGCGCGGCGGCTGATACGTGCGCTCAAACGGGTTGGCTGGTATGAACACCGCCAGAGAGGATCGCATCTGGTGCTCAAGCACCCCGACAAGCCTGAAGCGAGAGTGGTCGTTTCCATGCACTCCCGGGAGATCATCTTACCAAAGACGCTTGCTGCGATTCTGGAGCAGGCGGGAGTCACGTCGGATGACCTACGCGAGCTACTATAGGGGTAGACATGAAAGAATACACGATAATCCTTGACCCCGACGACGAGGGTCGCGGCTACACAGTCCTGGTTCCGGCTCTGCCCGGTTGCATCACCCAGGGTCGCAGCAGGGCGGAGGCGCTTGAGCGCGCGCGCGAGGCCATCGCCGCCTATATCGAGAGCCTAGAAGCCGACGGCCAGCCCGTGCCAGAGGAGCGGCGGCGCATCCAGGTGCTGAAAGTGGCCGTGTGACACTCACGCCCAGGGGGAATGCTGACATGGCCCAGCTTGAACCGACCTATCGACAGGCCACGAGCGAGGACACCGAAGCGATCGCCGCCGTCATCGGCGCCATCGTGCGGGAGCCGAACCCCGTCGGCTTCGCGGAGGCGCTGTCGGCGGAGCAGGTGCGCACGTGGCTGGAGCGTCTGGGAAGCCACGGCGCCCTTTTCCTCTGCCTCGTCGGCGATGAGGTCGTCGGCTTCAGCGCCCTCGACTTCAACACGCAGGAGCCGGACACCGCCGTGCTGGGGGTGTGGATGTTGCCCCAGTACCGACGGCAGGGGCTGGGCACGAGGTCGGCGGAGTGCGCGCTGGAGTTCGCGCGGTCGAAGGGCTACCGGCGCATCCGGGGCCGGCTGCCGAAGAACAACCAGACGGCGCTGAGCTTCCTATCGGGGATCGGGGCGCTGGTGCCGATGTACAACCCCGAGATGCGCTTCGAGTTGCCGCTATGAGGAGCAAGAGCGTGGATGCTTCGGAGCGGGAACGCGCGCTCGACCTGTTGAAGGAATACCTTGAGCTACTGAAGCGCTACAGGAAGTTGCTCACCACTCTGGGCATTGTCTCGTTCCATGGTCTGAACTTGGACGCTGCGGGCGAACGACGGAAGGAAGTCGACGACTTGAGAGAACGACTCCTCCGTGGACTGTCGGCGGTGGAGTCCCTCACCAGCAGACACGGAGGGAGGGTAGATCTCCGGCCGCCATTTCAGGGCTACGTCATCCGTGGCTACAGCGTGCTATCCGGCGGCCTGAGCACGACGACACCTTCATCTGGAAGCATCATGCTGGACCTGGACAAGGCGATCGACATCGTGAACGCGACCATTGGCCACCTTGAGTCCGAAGAGGGCTGGACAGCCGAGCCTGAAGTGATCGCGCCAAGACGTGACAGGCCCAAAGCGTTCATAGCTCACGGCCCAGAGACAGAAGCGCTGAACAAGCTGTGCGAGTTCATTGACGAGCTAGGCGTGAAGCCGCTGGTCGTCGAAAGGCTTCCCAGCGAGGGGAGGTCAGTCAATGAGAACGTTGAGCACTATCTCGAACAGGCCGACTGTGGGCTCGTGCTGGCCACCAAGGACGACCCGGTAGATGGACGATTCCAGCCCCGCGGAAATGTCAACATTGAGATGGGGCGCTTCCAGGAGCGCTTTGGTGGCAGGGTCATCTACCTGCTAGAGGAAGGTGCGGCTTTTCCTTCCAATGTCAGCGAAAAGGTCTGGGCGCGGTTCACTCAGGCATGCATGGATGAGGCGTTTCTCAAGATAGCGCGGGAACTGAAGGCGTTTGGGCTTCTTTAGCACCCCTTGGCAGGGGTGGAAACAGCGATGGCCCAGCTGAAGCTTAGGCAGCGGACGGACCGATTCGTGCGGGCGCTCTACTTCCGGGTGCTGCGGCCCGCCGCGCGCAGGCTAGTCGGCTCGGTAGACGACGCGGCCGGTGCGGATGATCTCGCGCAGGAAGGAGTGAGGACCCGGGTTGTGGTACTCGCTGGATGAGTAGCCAATGGGAGCAATGCGGTACCCGCGGCCTACGGTGGCGCGAGCGATGATTTCTTGCCGCTCCCAGGTCGAGGTGGCTTCAAAGTCAGGTGAGATGATGGCCAAGTCAATGTCGCTCGAATCGTCGGCCGAGCCTTTGGCATGCGAGCCGTACAGGATCACAGCCTCAATCGTGACGACGGAGCGCAGCCGACGTACGAAATCATCGATCTTGCCCGCTAGCTCAACTTGGCTCGTAACCATTCGAAGAACCTCTTCGTCTCCTCGAAGAGTTCACGCACCTGTTCTTCACTATACTCGGCCCCCGGATACCGGCTCCGTGCCGCGTGGTCAGAAAGTCTCGTCAGGAATATCCTCTGATCCTGCGTTAGTTCGACACCGGCGGCATCGGCCAGCTCCACCAGATCGTGAGTCCTTGGCGGCCCCACCCTCTCCTCCGCGACCACGGCTTTCAGGAGCTTCTCAGCAGCCTGCTGACAGAAATACGCCGCGCCGGGCCACAGTCCGTCCTCCAAGAGACTGGCAGCTCCGCGAATATCATGATCCGCTATCTTCAGCCATTGGGCTGTTTCCTCTCGCACGACAGCATATTATCTCGGCACCGATCGGCAGGTCAAACGATGGGTCAGACCAGACAAGAAGGGCATGGCAGAGCTGAAGCTTAGGCAGCGGACGGACCGCTTTGTGCGGGCGCTCTACTTCCGCGTGCTGCGGCCCGCCGCCCGACCCGTCGTCAACGAGATGGTGTCGCGTCTCTCCTTCGGCGTCCTCACCATCAGCGCCATGGGCTGGGTGGCGGCGGCGCTTCTCGTACCCATCGCCTTCGTCGGCGCCATCGTCTACCTGGCAAGCGGCGACTGGCTCCACGCGCTCGTCTTCTTCGTCGTCGCGCTGGCGCTGTCCGCCGTCTCCGCCGCCTTCGCCTTCGCCGTCGGCTTCGTCGGCCTGCCCTTCTCCTCCGACTGGATCACGGAGTGGCCGGCCTACGCCCTTGGCTTCGGGCTCGGGCTGGCCGGCTGTGCGCTCCTGGCGATACTCATCTTCCTGACGCCGCTCCCCGCCTACGGCGCCGTGCCTCTGGTGTTGCTCATCGTGGGCGGCGCCGGCTATACGGTCGCGTATCGACTGCCGGTGGCGCGGCCGCGGCTCGTGCGCGTTCGCAGACCCAGGCGGTGAGCGGCGAGTGGATAGCAAGTGAACCAGAGACAAAGCGTGAGTAAGCCCAGCAAAGTCCTGATCATCGGCTCCGGGCCTATCGTCATCGGCCAGGCGGCGGAGTTCGACTACGCCGGCACGCAGGCCTGCAAGGCCATGCGCGAGGAGGGCGTCACCTCCGTGCTCGTGAACTCGAACCCCGCCACTATCATGACGGACGAGGGCATCGCCGACATCGTCTACATCGAGCCGCTGACCGTCGACGTGCTGGCGCGCGTCATCGAGCGGGAGCGGCCCGACGGCTGCCTGCCCACCCTGGGCGGCCAGACGGGCCTCAACCTGGCGGTGGCCCTCGCCGACGCCAGCGTCTTCGACAAGTACGCCGTCCGCCTCCTGGGCACGCCCCTGGAGACGATCCGCAAGGCCGAGGACCGCGAGCTCTTCCGACGCCTCCTCGCCGACATCGGCGAGCCCTGCCCCGAGAGCGCCACCGTCACCTCGCTCGAGGAGGCACATCGGGTCGCCGACGAGCTGGGCCTGCCTCTCGTCATCCGGCCCGCATACACCTTGGGCGGCACCGGCGGCGGCATCGCCCACGACATGGAGCAGTTCGAAGGGATAGTGTGCATGGGACTGGCCGCCAGCCCCATCAGCCAGGTGCTCCTCGAGCGCTGCCTCCTCGGCTGGAAGGAGGTCGAGTACGAGGTGATGCGGGACGGCGCCGACAACTGCATCACCGTCTGCAACATGGAGAACATCGACCCGATGGGCGTACACACCGGCGACAGCATCGTCGTGGCGCCGAGCCAGACCCTCTCCGACAAGGAGTACCAGATGCTGCGCACGGCCAGCCTCAAGATCATACGCTCGCTGGGAATCGAGGGCGGCTGCAACATCCAGTTCGCCCTGGCGCCGCGGCCGGAGATAGCCTCGTGGCAGTACGAGGACGCTTCCGCACCACCCTACTACGTGATCGAGGTCAACCCCAGGGTATCCCGCAGCTCCGCCCTCGCCAGCAAGGCCACCGGCTACCCCATCGCGCGGGTCGCCGCCAAGATCGCCGTCGGCAAACGGCTGGACGAGATCGCCAACGCCGTCACCGAGAAGACCACGGCCGCCTTCGAGCCGGCGCTCGACTACGTCGTGGTCAAGATCCCGCGCTGGCCGTTCGACAAGTTCCCCTTCGGCGACCGCGTCATCGGCACTCAGATGAAGGCCACCGGCGAGGTGATGGCGATCGACCGGAGCTTTGAGGCGGCGCTCCACAAGGCCGTGCGCTCCCTGGAGTTCGGCAGCCGCTCCCTGCTCTGGGAGAACCCCGAGTGGGCCGACGACCCCTGCGGCAAGCCCATCGCCGCCAGCGACGAGCGGCTGTGGGCGCTGATGGCCGCCCTCCGCCGCCATGCCGAGCCCATGGAGCTGGCCCGTAAGACCGGCGTCGACCCCTGGTTCCTGCACAAGATGGCCCGCATCGTCGCCATGGAGCGGCGGCTGCTATCGGAGCCCCTGCGGCCCGACCTCCTGCGCGAGGCGAAGCGCCTCGGCTTCTCCGACGAGCAGATCGGCGTCCTCGCCGACCTTCTCCCGGAGCGGGTGCGTTATTCGCGCGCCCTGTGGGGCATACGCCCCGTCTACAAGATGGTCGACACCTGCGCCGCCGAGTTCGACGCCGCCACGCCCTACTTCTACAGCACATATGAGGAGGAGAACGAGGCGCAGCCGGAATCGGGCGCTAAGGCGCTGGTCATCGGCAGCGGCCCCATCCGCATCGGCCAGGGAATCGAGTTCGACTACTGTAGCGTCCACGCCGTCTGGGCTCTGGAGGGCGCCGGCTACAAGGCTATCCTCGCCAACTCCAACCCCGAGACCGTCTCCACCGATTTCGACACCAGCGACCGCCTCTACTTCGAGCCGCTGGACGAGGAGGCGGTGCGCGACATCATGGAGAATGAGGCAGGCAACGACCTGCCCCCGCCAGCTATCGTACAGTTCGGCGGCCAGACCGCCATCAACCTGGCGGGGCCCATCCACCAGGCCGCCCTGCCCATCATCGGCTCCAGCGCCGAGGCGATCGACCTGGCCGAGGACCGCCACCGCTTCGAGGACTTCCTCCAGAAGCTGGGCATCCCCCAGCCGCCGGGCGCGGCCGTCACAAGCGTCGAGGACGCCCTCAACACGGCCCAGGTCATCGGCTACCCGGTGCTCGTCCGGCCCAGCTACGTCCTCGGCGGGCGGGCGATGGAGATCGTCCAGAGCGCCGGCGAGCTCATCCGCTACATGACGGCGGCCGTGGAGCTGGGCAGCGGCAAACCGATCCTCATCGATAAGTACCTAGAGGGCAGGGAGGTCGAGGTCGACGCCATCGCCGACGGCGACCGCGTCCTCATCCCCGGCATCATGGAGCACATCGAGCGCGCGGGCGTCCACTCGGGCGACTCGATGGCCGTCTACCCCGGCATCAACCTCACCGACGCAGAGGTCCACACCATCGTCGAGTACACAGAGCGCATCGGGCTGGCCCTGGGCGTGCGGGGGCTCATGAACATCCAGTACGTCATTATGCGGGAGGACTCTTCCCCCGAAGGCTCGACGGTCTACGTGCTGGAGGTGAACCCGCGCGCCAGCCGCACCGTCCCCTTCATCTCGAAGGTAACGGGCGTGCCCATGGTACGTCTCGCCGTCAACGTTATGTTAGGCAAATCTCTGGCCGAACAGGGCTACGTCGGCGGCCTCTGGCCCCGCCAGGACCTCGTCGCCGTCAAGGCGCCCGTCTTCTCCATGTCAAAGCTTGTCGGCGTCGACACCTACCTGGGGCCGGAGATGAAGTCGACAGGCGAGGTCATGGGCGTCGACCGGACGTTCCCGGCCGCCCTCGCCAAGGCCCTTCTCTCCGCTGACCTGATGCTGCCGCCTCCGCCCGCGGCGGGCTCGCCTCCGGCGAACGGAGGCGGTGTCCTGGTCAGCATCGCCGACCGCCACAAGCCGGAGGCCGTGCCCATCGTGCGTCAGCTCGCGTCGGCCGGCTTCCGTCTCTACGCCACCGACGGCACGGCGGCCATGCTTCGCGCCCTCGGCCTGCCGGTCGAGCGCGTCGCCAAGCTTGTGGGTGAAGAGGGCCCGACCGTCGTCGACGTCATTCAGCAGGGGCTGGTCGACTGCGTCATAAACACGCCGGAGGGCGGCCAGCCGACGGCGATGCGCGATGGCTTCGATATCCGTCGCGCCGCCGCCGAAAAGCGCATCCCCTGCTTCACCTCCATCGACACGGCGGGTGCCGCTACCGGCGCCCTGCTGGGGCGACTCGCTGGCCCGGCAGGCGAGCTCCCGGAGGTGCCGGCGGCAACCGGCCCCGCGGGGCAGGCGTACAGCGTCCAGCCCCTGCGCCTCTACCTCGACGGCCGCAAGAAGCCACGGGCACGCCGCTAGGAGATGAGGGAGACGCCGACGGCCGGGCAGACTCGAAGGGACGTCGTGTTCGCGGCGGACGCCGTCTACCAGCCTCTCTGTTCATCGATAGGGTGACCATGAAGATCGGCTTTGCCCGCATCGTCTCCTCCGAACGGCTCTTCGGCGAGACGCACCTGCTGTGGCTTTCGGCGCCCGAGCTGTCACGGGGCGCCTCCCCCGGCCAGTTCCTGATGCTCCGCTGCTGCGACCTGCCGCCCGACCGCGCCGCCAACCCCTTCCACCCCCGCCCGATGAGCTACTTTCGACTGCGCCAGGGCGAGGGCGGCCCGGAGCTCTCCGTCCTCTTCGCTGTCATCGGACGCGGCAGCGAGTGGCTGGCCAGTCGCCGGCCCGGCGATCGCGTCTTCGCCTACGGCCCGCTCGGTCGAGGCTACTCCGTCCGCCGGGCAGCCCAGAACCTGCTGCTCGTCGCCGGCGGCATCGGCGTGGCACCCCTCGTCTGGCTGGCGGAAGAGGCAGTCGCCGCCGGCAAGAGCGTGACGCTGCTCATCGGCGCCGCCACCGCCGACGGCGTCTTCCCGGCCCACCTGCTGCCGCCCGAAGTGGAGGTGATCGTGACGACGGAGGACGGATCGCTGGGGCAGCGCGGGCTGGTGACGGAGCCCTTCGCCGAGCACCTATCGTGGGCGGACCAGGTCTTCGCCTGCGGGCCGAAGGCGATGTTCCGGGCGCTGGCGGACGTCGTGCGGCAGTCCGAGGCTCCCGGCACGAGACGCGGCCGCAAGTCCGTGCAGGTGCTTCTGGAGGAGGTCATGCCCTGCGGCACTGGCATCTGCTACGGCTGCGCCGTCATGACCCGCAAGGGCGTCAAGCTCGTCTGCAAGGACGGCCCCCGCTTTGAGCTGCGCGACGTGCTG
>CAZMGB010000014.1:0-54586 GCA_964565775.1 uncultured Dehalococcoidia bacterium | reverse complement strand
GAGCTTTGTCCGCCCTCAGAGCTTGCGGACGGAGCTAAAGCTCCGTCCCTACAGCTGCGGGCCGAAGGCGATGTTCCGGGCGCTGGCGGACGTCGTGCGGGACTACGAGGGCGCAGGCGTGCGACGGGGGCGCAAGTCCGTGCAGGTGCTGCTGGAGGAAGTCATGCCCTGCGGCACGGGCATCTGCTACGGCTGCGCGGTGATGACGCGAAGGGGCGTCAAGCTCGTCTGCAAGGACGGCCCCCGCTTTGAGCTGCGCGACGTGCTGTGGTGAGGGACGCGTCGGGAAAGGGTCGTAGGGACAAAGCTTGAGCTTTGTCCGCCCTCAGAGCTTGCGGACGGAGCTAAAGCTCCGTCCCTACAGCCAGGACGGACCGAGGTTTGAGCTACGGGACGTGTTCTGACTGGGGCCCCGGAGACTGCAGCTCTTCCCCTGCAACGATAAGCCAGTGCGATTACGCAGCGGGCCTAGCGTCTTTCGCGACCACCTCGCTCTTCCTGCTTTCGTGTTTCGACCTCGGGTTCGCGAGTTTGCGGCTTGGGATGAGGCTCCATCCTGATGACAGGAGTCTTCAGATCTATGTGAGGTCGATGTTGCGGCGCTCCCTGCTCTGGCTGTTGCTCAGGCCGCTGTGGCTGTCCTTCAGGCTTCTGCGGCGTTTCTTCTTGCGGGAGGTTTTGTGGAGAGGTATCTTCACCCTCATGCATACGCTTGCATCCTTTCAAGCCACGTTGTAGATGAACGTCGTGGCCAACAGAATGACTCCGATGACCAAGAGTACCCCAGCAGCACTCATCCAGCACGACTTCTCTTTCAATATTCGCTGGTTGTTGTAGTAGCCTTCAATGAAATTTCTTAACACCTCAGCTCGAACGGTTAACTCCCCCCGGTGATCGGGTAGCGGGCTACTTTCAGCGGATCCGGCACTTGAGCGAACGTCCGAGGCCACATAGCGATGAGGGCACAGACGCCGCCGCCCGAAATGGCAGCCGCCGCCAACGATAGCAGGACGTTTGTACCACGGCGCGCCCCTTCCTGCCCGAACCCCCCTTGAAAAAGAACCGCTAGAACGATGCCAGCCGCGCCCAGAAGCAAACCAGTCTTTGCATCCAGCTTGTCGATGTGGTCATGTCCTGCATCAAAGACCCTCTTTGTCTCCTCGTACGTCAAGCTGAGTGCGGGCTCGTTTCCCGTCATGTCCGGCAGATCAAGGTTACCCGCAGCGTCCCTCTTGAAAAGCCTCAATATCCAGCGCAACATATGTTTCAATCTTACACTCCACTAGACGCGTTCACAAGGATATGATCTAATGAGCGTGTCCTTTACTCGATGCTTTCAGAGATGGCTGGCTAGCGTGAAAGCGCTGCTTCAGTCGACATCAAGCCAGAAGCCTATCACAAATCTCGAGAGGATCAACTATAAAGCCGTGCAACCCCCCACCGCCAACAGCATCATCGAGGGCGACTGCATAGAGGTCATGCGGTCGTGGCCGGACGACTGCATCGACCATTGCATCGCCGACCCGCCCTTCGGCATAGCTTCGGGCGGCGGCCGCGGCGGCAGCCGCAAGGGGCTGGGCTGGGCCTTCTCCTCCCACGTCACGATGCAGGAGGCCTGGGACCACTTCTCCGAGGACGACTTCTTCCGCTTCAACGTCGACTGGCTGCGCGAGGTCTGCCGCGTCGTCAAGCCCAACGGCAACATCCTCGTCTTCGGCACCTTCCACAACATCTACCAGCTCGGCTTCATCCTCCAGAGCATCCTCGAGCGGCGCATCCTCAACTCCATCATCTGGTTCAAGCCGAACGCCCAGCCCAACATCACCGCCCGCAGCCTCACGGAGAGCACGGAACAGCTCATCTGGGCCGTGAACGAGACGCCGAAGCGCGCGAAGAAGTGGACGTTCAACTACTGGGAGGCGAAGGAGCTGGCGGGCGGCAAGCAGATGCGCAACCTGTGGCAGTTCCCGGTGACGCCGAAATCAGAACGCGCGGACGGCGGCCACCCCTCGCAAAAGCCGCTGGCCCTCGTCGAGCGACTGGTCGGAATAGCCACTGAGCCGGGCGACCTGGTGCTCGACCCGTTCGGCGGCGCCGGCACGCTGGCCGTCGCTGCCGCCCAGCACAGCCGTCGCTGGCTCCTCATCGAGAGCGTGCCTGAGTACGCGGAGATTGCCCGCCGCCGACTTCGGCGAGCTCAGCCGAGCCGCCTCGAAGAGACGCAGGCCATCCCCTAGCGCCTTGCCCGCCGTCGATCGGCCGCCATCTGCCCCCCTGCCGGGCATGACTGAGCCCCTCGCATGGCGAGGGGCTCCTCAACTCTCGATGGCAGGCGAGGCAAAGGTTAGCCCGCCCCCGGGGTCGCCGCAACGTCTTCGGTGTAGCTGAGGACGCTACAGCGGGCGGCGACTTTCTCCGCCAGGGCGAGGAAAGCCTGACCCTGAACCGACTCCGGCGCCGACTCGATGATCGGGACACCGGCATCGCCGCCGGCGCGGGTGGCGGCATCGAGCGGGATCTCGCCGAGGAACTCCAGCCCCAGCTCCTCCGCCGCCTCGCGGGCGCCGCCGTGGCCGAAGATGTCCGTCCGCTCGCCGCAGTGGGGGCAGGCGAAGTAGCTCATGTTCTCGACGACGCCGAACACGGGGACGTGCATCTTATCGAACATGGCGACGGCCTTCGTTGCGTCCTCCACCGACACGCCCTGCGGCGTAGTGACGATGACCACGCCGGCGATCGGTGCCTCCATCGCCATGCTTATGGAGGCGTCGCTCGTGCCCGGCGGCAGGTCGATCAGGAGGTAGTCGAGCTCGCCCCAGGAGATGTCGTGCAGGAGCTGACGGATCGCCGTGTGTAGCATGGGGCCACGCCAGATGATGGGGGAGCCTTTCGGCAGGATGAATCCGAGGGAACACACCCTCACGCCGAAGCGCTCGATCGGCGCCAGGCCCCCGCTCGACTCCGCCATGAAGCCCGCCGGAAAGCCGAACATCGTGGGGATGTTGGGGCCGGTGATGTCGGCGTCCAGGAGTCCGACGCGAGCGCCTCTCTTGGCCAGGGCGACCGCCAGGTTGACGGCCACCGTCGTCTTACCCACGCCACCCTTGTTGGAGGCGATGGCGATGAGGTTACGCACACCCTCGACCGGCTTGGGCCCGCTGGGGCCGCCGCCCCGGTGTGCCTTCACATCAGCGCCCATCTCCACGTCCACGGAGGCCACGCCCGGCACGGCCATCAGAGCCTGCTCCACGTCCGCCTTGATCTTTCCCGTCAGAGGGCAGGCCGGCGTGGTGAGCACCACCTTCAAGGAGACGCGGTCCCCTTCGATCCGCAGGTCCCGGACCATGCCCAAGGAGACAATGTCCCGGTGAAGCTCGGGGTCTTGCACCTCGCTCAGGGCGTGCATCACTTCCTGTTCAGTCGGTTGCGCCATCGGACAAACCTTTCCGTCGATCTCGTGTGAGCCTGATCAGTGCTCGCCCACGGCGACTCCTTTCGCCTTCAGCATGGAGAATCGCCTTCATTATAGCCTGGCACCGCGTCTGAGGCGAGCATTGACGTGTTGAACATTGTATAATCGCTTTTTACGATTGTTACGTTTCAAAGCTTGACAGGCTGTTCAAGGAGTGCTATATTGAGCATCCAAGCCGAGAATATGGACGTACAAGGTTTGGAGAAGAGGGGGTGATACAGGTGGCAAAAGGACCTGCGGTCCAGGAGAGTGACGCCCCGTCAGCGCCTCAGTGCCGCCACCACTGGGTGATCGAGAGCCCGCACGGCGCCGTTAGCAAAGGCGTATGCAAACTCTGCAAGGCGGAGAGGGAGTTCCCGAACTCCGCCCAAGACTATCTGTGGGAGAACGAGACCGGCCCCACTCAGAGCTCCGGCCGATGGCCGCGGGGCGACCCCCGGGACTCCTTTCGAGGTGAACAGGACTTGGGCTCTACCGTCTCCTATTCCACGTGGCTGGGCTTCCAGCCGGAGCAGGACGACACCTTCTGATCAGAGTAGCCCTCTGACATCTTCCCGGCGCGTCTCTTGAGGGTGGGGTCTCCTGGCCCCGCCCTCAAGACGTTCCTGCCTCCTCGTCGCGGCGGCCCATGCGCTCGACACGTTCAGGGCCAGACCCTATAATGAGCGCGGATTGCAGCACACTGCCGTGAGATCTCCACTCAATCTGGCCGTCGAACTGGCACCCCGCCGGAAGAGGGGCCTTCCCCTCGCGAACCCGGTCATGACGGCCTCCGGCACGTTCAGCAACGGCCTGGAGTTCGTGAAGGTCTTCGATATCCAGCGGCTCGGCGCCATCGTCAGCAAGGGCACAACGCTGAGGCCGCGGCCCGGCAACCCCCAGCCTCGGACGGCCGAGACCGCCGCCGGCATGCTCAACTCCATCGGTCTTCAGAATATCGGCGTCGAGGCCCTGGTTCGCGACGTTGCGCCCGTCTGGGCCACGTGGCGCGTGCCCGTCATCGTCAACATCGCCGGCGGCACAGTAGAGGAGTTCGCTGAACTGGCGGCCCGTCTCGAAGGCGTACCGGGCGTGAGCGGCCTTGAGGTCAATATCAGTTGCCCCAACGTATCGGACGGGGGCATGGAGTTCGGCCAGGACCCACGCCTGGCGGCCGCCGTGGCCGCAGCCGTCCTGCGGGAGACGACTCTACCCGTCATCGTCAAGCTTACCCCCAACGTCACCAATGTCACGGAGATAGCGCGGGCGGTGGTCGACGCAGGCGCCGACGCCGTCTGCGCCATCAACACCATCCAGGCGATGGCCATCGACGTCAAACAGCGAAAGCCGGCGATCGCAACCGTCTTCGGCGGACTGTCGGGGCCGGCCATCAAGCCCATCGCCCTGCGCATGGTCTATCAAATCGCCGAGGCCGTCGACGTGCCCGTGATCGGCTGCGGCGGAATCGCCAGCGCCGCCGACGCCCTGGAGTTCGTCATGGCCGGCGCCACGGCAGTCGAGGTAGGCACCGCGACCTTCAGCAACCCCCGTGCCCCGCTCGACATCTTGGAGGGCATGGAGGGCTTCCTTCGGGATGAGGGGTTGGAGGAGCTTGGCGACCTGAAGGGCGCGGCCCATGTCGAAAGGCCATCGGGGACAACGGTCGGACGCGCAGGCTAGCTGCCCGCCCGGCCGACCCACCGGCTCGTTCCCACTCTTCCGGTTCGTGGAGGTGACATACCTGCAGTCTGTCTCGCCAAGACACCAGCATGGAGGTGCACCGTGACTCTCGACTTCAAAGACATCATCTATGACAAGCACCATCGGGTGCAGGGCGCGGCCTGGATCACCATAAACCGGCCCCAGGTCATGAACGCCTTTACCGGCGATACTCTGCTGGAGATGAGGCAGGCGGTGGAGGATGCCTGCGCCGACACCTCTGTAGGCGTCATCGTTGTCACCGGCGCCGGGGAGCGCGCGTTCTGCGCCGGCGGCGACGTCAAGTGGCTCCAGGAGGCGCAGCAAGAGGGCGGCTCGGCAGCGGGCGGGCTCGACCCCCACGCCGGCATCGAGGACTGCCTGAAGCCGGTCATCGCCCGCGTCAACGGCTACTGCATAGGCGGCGGCAACCACATGGCCTACCACGCCGACTTCACCATCGCCTCCGAGAACGCCCAGTTTTCCCAGGTAGGGCCGCGGATCGGCAGCCCCGCCTCCGGCAGCTGGGTCAGCTATCTTGTGCATGTGGTGGGTGCCAAGAAGGCGCGCGAAATGTGGATGCTCTGCCGCCGCTACTCGGCCCAGGAGGCCCTCCAGATGGGCCTGGTCAACGCCGTCGTCCCCTACGACAAGCTGGACGAGGAGGTCGACAACTGGTGCCGCGAGCTGATGGCTAAGAGCCCTAGCTGCCTCAAGATCCTCAAGGCTTCGTTCCTGGCCGAGTACGAGTACCTGCGCGAGACCAGCAAGCGTGACTGGGTGGGGGAGATCGCACCTGACTTCTTCCGGAGTGGTGAGGCGGACGAGGGCAAGAACGCCTTCAAGGAGCGACGCGAGCCCGACTTCAGCAGGTACCCGAGGGCGTCGGGGGTCTACACGCCGCCGCAAGTGTAGGACGCAAGCACGCCAAAGGACCGCGTACGTGGCCAGATCATCATACGACCCACAGTGGCGAGAACGCTACGCTGACAAGCTGAAGGCGGCCGATGCCGCTCTTCAGGTCGTGCGCAGCGGCCAGCATATCTTCGTCGGCTCTGGGGCCGCCGCGCCGCAGTTCCTCGTGGAGCGCCTGGCGGCCCGCGCTGAACGCCTCCACGCCGCCGAGATCATTCACATCATGACGCTGGGGGTCGCCCCCTATGCCATGCCCGCGATCAAGGAGTCGTTCCGCCACAACGCCTTCTTCGTCGGCGACAACGTTCGCGACGCCGTCGCCGCCGGCGAGGCGGACTACACGCCCATCTTCCTCTCGGAGGTGCCGCGCCTGTTCCGTAGCGGGCGGGTGCCCATAGACATCGCCCTCATCCAGGTCACGCCGCCCGATGAGCACGGCTATTGCAGCCTCGGCGTGTCCGTGGACATCGTCAAGCCGGCCGTCGAGTGCGCGCGCATCATCATCGCCGAGGTCAACCCGCGGATGCCACGGACGCTGGGCGACAGCTTCGTCGCCGCCGAGGCCGTCGACGCCATGATCGAGCATGAGTCGCCGGTCCCGGAGGTCACTCACCCGCCGCCAGACGAGGTGTCGCGGGCCATCGGCGGCTGGATCAGCACGCTCATCGAGGACGGCTGCACGCTCCAGCTCGGCATCGGCACCATTCCCGACGCCATCATGGAGTGCCTCGGCGACAAGAAGGACCTGGGCATCCACACAGAGATGCTCTCCGACGGCCCGCTGGACCTGATCGAGTCCGGCGCGATCAACAACCTTCGCAAGACACTGCACCCCGGCAAGATCATCGCCAGCTTCGTCATGGGCACCCAGCGCCTGTACGACTTCGTAGACGACAACCCGCTGGTGGAGCTACACCCCAACGACTACGTGAACGACCCCTTCGTCATCGCCCAGAATGAACGCATGGTGGCAGTGAACGGCGCCATCGAGGTCGATCTCACGGGTCAAGTCTGCTCCGACTCCCTCGGGCACCTCTTCTACAGCGGCATCGGGGGGCAGGTAGACTTCATCCGCGGCGCCTCCCGCTCCAAGGGGGGCAAACCGATAATCGCGCTGCCTTCAACGGCCAAAGGAGGAACCGTCTCCCGGATTGTCCCCGAGCTGAAAGAGGGGGCGGGAGTGGTTACGAGCCGGGGTGACGTCCACTACGTTGTCACGGAGTACGGCGTGGCCGACCTCTACGGCCGCAATGCCCGCCAGCGAGCTCTGGCTCTCATAGGCATTGCCCACCCGGACTATCGCAACGAGCTCCTCGCCTTCGCGAAAGAGCGGCACTACGTCTTGCAGGACCAAGAGATCCCGCCGCCGGGCACCGCGGCCTATCCCCAGGACTGGGAGACGACCTGTACCGTTGCCGGTGGCGAGACGCTGCTGGTGCGCCCGATCAAGCCCACCGATGACGACCCAATGCTCGAGTTCTTCTACTCCCTCTCCGAGGACACGGTCTATCACCGGTTCTTCCGGCCTCTGAAACTCATGCCCAGGCGAGAGCTCAAGCACTTCGTTATCGTCGACTATCGCGACCGCATGGCCCTGGTGGCAATCTTGCGGACGGGAGAGCGAGAGCAGATCGTGGGTGTCGGCCGCTATGAGCGCGATCCCGCGACCAACCTGGCGGAGTGCGCACTAGTAGTGCAAGACGCATGGCAGCGACGCGGCGTGGGTTCCGCCATGCTATTGCACCTCATCCGCATCGCCATGATAAACGGCATCGAGGGCTTTACCGGCCTGGTGCTGACTGGCAACTACCGCATGCTGAACCTGATTCAGAAGGCCGGCTTCCCCGTTCGCAGCACGTTCGTGGAGGATGCGCAGAGCATCATATTCCGCTTCGACGAGAGAGGGGAGGAGGAGCAGGAAGAGGAACCCGAGCGGTGAGTCGAGCCGGGGAGTCGCGTTGACGGCACCCTTCGCGCGGCTTTACGCTAGAGCCGTCGGGGTGTAGCTCAGCCAGGCGAGAGCGCTTGGTTTGGGACCAAGAGGTCGGCGGTTCAAATCCGCCCACCCCGACCAGGTATGCCACTGCGTCCATCCCCGCCCGTCCCTTCGCTGAACCATGCGGTCTTCGCCGGACTATCCGCATGCGCGCCGTGGACAGGTCGTGAGCAACCGTCCATGTCGACTTGCAGCGACACCCGGTACGGATGAAAATGGCGCCACGCAGCCTGGCGAGGCGTGCGCCCCTCACCCCCAGCCCCTCTCCCGCCGGCGGGAGAGGGGAGACCGACAAGTCGGGGTGAGGGTGGTGGATCCTGACTCGCGTCGTCCCTACTGTTCACTGCAATTGCATCTTCACAGCAATGCCCTGCCAGCCAGCGTTGGCTACCGTGACGAATGGAGGTGATAACCATGCGAGACGCCGTGATCTGCATGCCCCTGCGCACGCCCGTCGGCCGCTACGGCGGCACACTGCGGGACGTTGACGCCGAGACGCTCGCCGAGACCATCGTGCGGGCCGTGCTCGAGCGCACGAAACTCGACCCGGCCGTCATCGACGACTGCATCTTCGGTCAGTGCTATCCCAACGGCGAGAACCCGGCGATGGGCCGCATAGCCGCCCTCAGTGCGGGCCTCCCCGTTGACGTACCGGGGCTGCAACTCGACCGTCGTTGCGGCTCCGGCCTCCAGTCCGTCTGCCTGGCGGCGATGCAGGTGCAGACGGGCGTGGCGGACGTCATCATCGCGGGCGGAGTCGAGAGCATGAGCACCGCGGAGTTCTACTCGACCGCGGTGCGCTGGGGTCCGAACCGCGCCAGCATCAGCCTCGTCGACCGCCTCAACCGCGGCCGCGAGACCGCCGGCGGCCGTCGCTATCCCGTGCCCGGCGGCATGCTCGAGACCGCCGAGAACGTCCGCCGGCAGTACAAGATCCCGCGCGAGGAGCAGGACGAGTTCGCCCTTCGCTCCCACCAGCGAGCGATAGCGGCGATCGATGACGGCAAGTTCGACGCTGAGATCGTTCCCGTGCCCGTCCCTGCGAAAAAAGGCGAGGGCACTCTCTTTGCCCAGGACGAGCACCCGCGGCGCGACACCACGCTGGAGAGGCTCGCATCCCTGCGACCCGTGCGCATCAAGCAGGATCCCGAGGCTACGGTGACTGCGGGCAACGCCAGCGGCGAGAACGATGCCGCCGCCTGTTGCATCGTGACCTCGCCCGAGAAGGCCGCGGAGCTGGGTCTGAAGCCGATGGGCAAGCTCCGGTCGTGGGCAGTGGCCGGAGTTCATCCGGCATACATGGGCGTGGGCCCCGTGCCTGCCACGAAGAAGGCCCTGGAGCGGGCCGGACTTGGCATGACCGACATGGACCTCATCGAGCTCAACGAGGCGTTCGCCGCCCAGGTCCTCGGCGTCACGCGCGAGTGGAAGCTTACCGAGCGCGACTTCGACCGGCTAAACGTCAACGGGTCCGGTATCTCGCTGGGCCACCCCGTAGGCGCCACCGGCGCACGAATCCTTGCGACGATGCTTCACGAGATGGAGCGACGGAACGTTCAGTTCGGTCTCGAGACGATGTGCATCGGCGGCGGACAGGGGATCGCCGCCGTCATCGAGCGCGTCGCCTGAGGCAGGGGCTGAGCGCCCGGACTCCCATCGCAAGACACAAGCAACTCGACAGTCGATTGCGGGCCGCCTGGTGCGGCCCTCGCTCTCTTTGGAGCGCCTCTCACGCCATGGCGGGCGCGCGATAAAATAGAATAGACCGATAATACGTTGGAGGCTCGTTCGATCGTGGTAATCCGCAAGCCGTCCACAGACGCGATCCCCAGAGGCGGCGCAGGCCTGATCCGCCACGGCGCAGCTACGTTCTTCGGCGCGCCGATGGTGGAGGACTTGTCGCAGCTATCCGCCGCCCTGTCTGGCGAGCGCGCGGACGTGGCGTTTCTGGGCGTACCGTTCGACGGCGCCACCAACGACCGCCCCGGCGCCCGTTTCGGCCCCACCGCCGTCCGCGACGCCTCCATGCGCCTCCAGAGCCCAAACCGCGACGGCTGGTTCGACGTCCAGCGCGGCACCCAGGTCCTGCGCGGCGTGACCATGCTCGATGTCGGCGACGTGGACATCCGCACCGTCGACATCCTTGACAACTTCGAGCGCATCAGCGAGGCGGCGCGGCTGGTCCGCCAGTCGGGGGCGCTGCCCGCCTTCGTCGGCGGCGACCACGCCATAACCTTTCCCCTGGTTCGCGCGCTCGATGACCGCGAGCTGACGGTCGTACAATTCGATGCCCACCAGGACTTCACGGACGAGAAGTTCGGCGTCCGCTACTCCCACGACAACCAGATGCGGCGCCTCAGCGAGTTGCAGCACGTGCGTCACATCGTCCAGATAGGCATCCGCGGCATGCTGGAGCGGGCGGAACCGTGGGAGGCCGCACTGGCCCGCGGCGTCCAGATCGTCCCCGCCTGGCGTATTGTGGAGGAAGGCGTGGCGCAGGCTCTATCGGGACTCGATATCCAGGGGGAATGCTACGTCAGCATCGACATCGACGTGCTCGACCCTGCGGCGGCGCCCGGCACCGGCTACCCGGAGCCGGGTGGCCTCAGCTACTATCAGCTCCGCAAGGCCCTCGGACTCATCCTGCGTCGCTGCCACCTGGCGGCCTTCGATGTGACGGAGATCAACCCCGTCTACGACTCCTCGGGCGCCACCACCCGCACCGCCGCCCGCATCATCCTCGACGTGCCGGCCGCGGGCCGACACGAAGGCGCGTGACCTCGGCAAGCAACAGCCGGTCGCCGAAGCGACCGGCCCTCTGTCTCTTTGGCAGGACGGTGCCCGATGCCGTCGCCGCCTAGCTCTCGTTGATCTCGATAGAGAGGATGCGGTCGCCCGGGGGCGCATCACGCATCGAGGGGTTGCGGGCCGTAAGCGAGTCCACCACATCCATCCCCTTCACCACTCGGCCGAACATCGTGAACCCTGCCCCCGCCCCGGCCTGCCCGGCGCTAGGGTCCAGGTCCCTGTAGGCGATGAAGAACTGGCTCCCGTTTACCATGCCCAGATCTCCCCGGGCAAAAGTCTCCTGCGGTGCGGGCTTCTCCTGGGGAAAGTCATAGCCGGGCCCGCCCGTGCCGCTGTTCGTCGGGTCACCCGTTTCGGCGGACCAGTCATGGTTAACGTAGAAGAAGCTGAGCCCGTCGTAGAAGCCTTGGCGGGCGAGGAAGACGAAGTCGTTGACGGTCTGGGGCGCCTGGTCATCGAGGAGCTCCACTGTGAACTGGCCCTTGTCCGTCTTGATCACGGCGGAATACTTCTTCGTCGTATCGATGGACATCGGCGGCGGTGCGCTGTACGTCTTCGAGACAGCCGTAGGCTCCGGTGTCACCTCTGCGGTCGACTGGGGCGTTGCGACAGTGTTGCTGCTACTGCTGCTACTGCTGCTCCTGACGCTCCTGGAGAGAGCCCCAACCCCGAGGCCACCCACCATGATGATGGCGCCGATCACGTAGAACACCTTCACATTTGTGAAAAGGGAGAAGGGGAAGCGGGTCTTCGCCCGCTGTGACGTCCAGTCAGCAGGGCTATAGGGCTTTCGACGTTTCTTCCGCCTGGGCATCGCTATCCTCCGCGGCCACCCGCAGCAACGGCCAGCCGCAGCCTATTCGGGTCGCCTTCAGTATATCAGATGGATCGTCACCGGATGAAGGACAGCGGCCGCGGGGAGGACAGACGGGCCGCGTCGTCTCGCTTCCACTACTCCCCTCCCACCAGGACGACGTCGGGGTCGGTTACAAGGGCGGGATCGAGGAATGACGCATAGCGGTCGTCCAGGGCCACGTAGGTCTTCAGGAAGGACGTCGCGTAGAGGTTTATGAGGTCGTGGGCGCGCGCCTGTGGAAGATCGCCTTCTACGCAGCCCGGCAAAGCCGGCAGGCAGACGTCGGCAAAGGCGAGGTGCCCGGCGCGCGGGAGGATCAGAAGCAGATCAGGGCCGCCTTCGGCTTCGCTTATGATCTCGAAGAGGCGTCGTTGCCCCTCAGCCGGAGTCACGTTGTCGACCCCGCCACCCATGATCAGTGTCGGCACGTCTATCTGCCGGGCGGCGTCGTCGACAAAGGGGAGCGATGGCGGCGCCATGGCCAGGGCAGCGCGGAAGCGATCGTCGCGGGGCACGACGATAATGGTGGTGAGGCCGCCGAAGGAGTGACCGCTCATGCCGACGCGCTCGGGGTCGAGGGCTCCGAAGAACATCGATCCACTTTCGGCGTTGAGGGCCAGCAGCTCGTCGAGCGTAAACGAGATGTCGTCGGGCCGATTCATAGCGGAGTCAACAAGGCCGGCCACGTCCTGGCAGGGAAAGCAGTCGAGCGCGGTGTTCCCCGGGTGGGACGGGGCCGCCACGACGAAGCCGTGGCTGGCCAGATGAGCCGTCAGAAATGTTGACTGCGCGGGTACGCCGCCGCTCCCGTGCGAGAAGATGACGACGGGCAGGGGCCGGCCTTCGGCCGTGAGCTCCGCATCGACGACGCCCTTCAAGCGCTCATCGGGCGCAAGCTCTCGCGCGCTCTCGGCGGCGGGATACCAGATGTCGGTCTCCAGGGGCCGGCTCTCGCCTGTTGTCGTGGAGTTACGCTCGAAGGTCATCGTTGTGACGCCGACGGGAAAGGGGCCAGGCAGGTCCGGCGCCGGAAGCGCCACCTCCTCCGCGGTCCCACTGCCGCAGGCGCCATGTACGAGCGCCAGCGCGATCAGCGCCACCGCCAGAACCAGCAGTATCGGCAGACCTCGTCTGGAGCGCCAGGAGGGCCCGCGCAGCGCCCTTTGCACCGTCATGGCTGACCCTCCTGACGGCGCACGTCGGCCAGGAAGTCCAGCAGCAGGCGGTTCACCTCGTCCGGCTTCTCCTGCTGTGTCCAGTGGCCGCAGTCCCGGATCAGCTCCGTGCGCAGGTTGGGCACCCACTGCTCCATGCCGGCCGCCGCGTCGGGGCGGAGGATGGGGTCCTTCTCGGCGCAGATCATGAGGGAGGGCTGGAGGACTTTCCCGCCCTCGAGCTGCGGCGTCGTCTCCCAGTTGCGGTCGAAGTTGCGGTAGTAGTTGATCGGCCCGCGCAGGCCGCCGGCGCGAAACGCCTCGACGAAGACGCGGAGCTCCTCGTCGCTGACGGAGCCGGGAGCGGCGGCGACGGAATCGAACATGCCCCTGAGCGACGATTCGAGGTCCGTCTCCAGTCGCGCCTCGGCCTCACCCTCGGGCTGGAAGGCGAGGATGTAGTTGAAGCGGCCGTCCGGCACCTGCCGAAAGACCTCCGTCGGGGGCACCGGAGGCCGCGGCCAGTAGGGAGTGTTGAGGGCAACCACACGCTCGACGCGGTCCGGGGCGAGAAGGGCCATGTACCACACGATGATGCCGCCCCAGTCGTGGCCCACCACGGCCGCCTTCTCCAAACCGAGGGCGTCCAGGAGCCCGACCAGGTCGCCGACGAGGTGATGTATGTCATACGCCTCGATCTCATGAGGCTTATCTGTCTCGCCGTAGCCGCGCAGGTCGGGAGCGATGGCCCGCAAGCCGGCCTTCGCGAGGACCGGGATCTGGTGTCGCCACGAGTACCAGAGCTCAGGGAAGCCGTGGCACAGCAGCACCGGATAGCCCTCGCCCTGCTCAACCAGGTGCATGCGGATGCCGTTCGTCTCGACGAAGCGGTGACTCCAGGGTTCGTTGCTGCGTGTCATCCGGCCTTCTCCCGCCGGAACTGCACCGTGAGCGGAGGCGAAAGGCTGCGCCCTCGCCATCGATTGACGCATGAAGACCTCGCGCGATATCGTTGACCCAGTCTACTCGAGCCGCTCGCTTCTGTCAGCCCTCACACTGAGGACAGCAGTCAAAGACGGAGCGGCGCACGCCCGTCCTCGAACGCGAGTCCGCCCTCATTGAGAAGCGGGAACCGCGATTCCGAGGCGACTGGCGCCGGAAACGATGCCAGCGTTGGCCGAAACCGATCCCAGGTCCGTGGAGATGGAGCCCGACGCCATCGCGCGGGCGGCGGAGCTCTTCGACCAGCATCAGGCGCAGGGGCTGCACCCGGGGGCGCAGCTCGCCGTCTTCCGACACGGCAGGCCGGTGCTCGACCGGCACGTCGGCCTCGCCCGGCGCGACCCGGAGACGCCTGTCAGCGAAGACACCCTGTTCCTCATCTTCTCGGCCAGCAAGCCCTTCTCGTCGATGTGCGTCTTCAAGCTCATCGAGGAGGGCAGGCTCGCTCTCGCAGACCGGGTGGCGGACCACTGGCCCGAGTTCGGGCGCAACGGCAAAGAGGCCGTGACAATCGAGCACGTCCTCACCCACCGCGCAGGCATCCCCTATGGGCCCGCCTGGCTGGGCTGGCGAGAGATGGCGGACGCCGACGCCACCGCCCGCGCCATGGAAGAGCTCACGCCCCGGTGGACGCCCGGGGAGGACGTGGGCTACCACCCCCTGAACTACGGCTGGATGGTGCGCGAGATCGTGCGAAGGGTCGCCGGCAAGCCCATCGGCCGCTTCCTGCGGGAGGAGATCCTCGATCCGCTGGCAATTCGGGACGCCTATCTCGGGCTGCCGTCAGAGCTCGAGGAGCGGGTAGCTGTCCACTATCTCATGCCCGGGTATGATCCGCCCCAGCGCGAGACGCTGCCTCCTGAGATAGCCCGGCGCGTGGGCGACTTCAGCATGGAGGACTTCAACCGGCCAGAGATACACGGCGCCGAGATGCCCGCCGCCAACGTGATCGCAACGGCGCGGGAAGTCGCCCGCTTCTACGTCATGCTGCTGCGCGGCGGCGAGCTCGACGGCGTGCGCGTCCTCAAGCCCGAAACGATCGCGAAGGCGACCAGTCTGGCGGTGCTGGCGGACCCGGACCGGACGCTCGGCCTTAGGATTCGCTGGGGCTACGGCTTCCATCTCGGGGACACCTCACCCACCCCTTTCGGCTACAGCAGCCATCCCCACGCCTTCGGCCACTCGGGCGCCGGATGCTGCATCGCCTGGGCCGACCCCGACCTCGACCTGGCGTTCGCCTATCTCACGAACGGCGAACGCGACTTCCTGAGCAACGCCCGCCGCTTCGTCGACATGGCCGAGGCCGTCCGCGCAGCCTGCCGCTGAGCCAGCCACCCGGCGCCACGACGGCCCGTCGCAGGTTCGACCGACGCTACGGCCTTCCTTCCCTTTCCGGCTGCATACCCGCCACGGGGTCGCCGGGCCGCTCCGTGGCCGCGCTGATATACTGGCGAGAGCGCTCAGATGGAGAAGCGTCCCCTGTGACAGCTCGGAGCCTGGCCCTCTCCCTCCTGGCGTGGCTGGCTCTGGCCCTGATGATGGCCGGCCTCGCCGTCTACGCCTCGTTTTCTGACCATCCCGCCTGGGAGACGCATCTGATTCGCGGGCTCCAGTCCAACGCCGGTCCCGTCCTCAAGCAGGTCTCCATCGCCCTCACCGTCATGGGTCGCTGGCCTTACTACATCGGCATCGTCCTGGGCGTTCTACTCTGGCTGATCCGTATAGGCCGTCCCCGGCTCGCGGTGTTACTTGTCATCGCAACGCTCGCCCAGCCTCTGTCGGGAGTGGTCAAGGAGATCGTCGGCCGCCAGAGGCCCCTGCCCACCGCCGTCGACGTGTGGGAGACCCTGGGCGACCACAGCTTCCCGAGCGGTCACGCGCTGGGCGCCGTCCTCCTCTTCGGGTTCCTGCTCTTCGCGGTGGAGGAGTGCCTGGCGAACGTGGCCGTCCGCCGCCTGGTGCAGGCGGCCTGTCTCGCCGTCATCGTGCTCATGGGCGTGGCGCGCGTGGAGCTGGGAGCGCACTGGCCGACAGACGTGCTCGGGGGCTACCTGATGGGGCTGCTCATACTCATGCCACTGGTCTGGCTCTACCGAGCCTGGGTGCGATGATCGGGGCCCTGACAGGCCGACGACACGCTCCAGAGGGCCATCTCCCCGCACGCAAGACGACGCGGCCGGAGTCGAACGGACCCAGCCGCGTCGATACGTCTAGACGGGGCACCTGAGGCGCCCCAGGACGCCCTAGTCTACGCCTGTGGCCGTGGTACCCCCGGCGGGACTCGAACCCACGCACCCGGCTCCGGAGGCCGGCGCTCTATCCAACTGAGCTACGGGGGCACGCCACGATTATAGTCCACCACCGGTGCGTCGGCAACGGCTCCCCTGCCTGCGACGTCCTCGCTCCGCCCGGGGAACGCGCTTCCACGACTCCCGGACGGCTACAGCAGGTAACGGAGCCAGAGATAGAGGCTGGACACCGCGACCGAGAGCAGCGTCACCAGGGCCCCGTAGCGGAAGAACTCCCAGAACGGGATCTTCTGACCGCCCCTTTCGGCCAGGTTCGCCACCAGAACGTTGGCCGAGGCAGCGATCACCGTCAGGTTGCCCCCCAGGTCGGCGCCCAGGGCGAGCGACCACCAGAGCACGTTGGGCGTGCCCTTGCCGTTGTCCAGGTTGCGGCCCACCTCGTCGACGACGGGCAGCATGGTGGTCGTATAGGGGATGTTGTCGACGATGCCGGAGGCGAAGGCGGAGAACCAGAGGATGAGCATGGTGGCGGCCGCCGTGCTCCCGGCCGTGAGGTCGGCGATGGCCTTGCCGATGTCCTCGAGGATGCCGACCGCCTCCATCCCTCCCACGACGATGAACAGCCCGACAAAGAAGAAGAGGGTTGACCACTCCACCTCGCGCAGGATCTCGTGCGGGTGCTGCCGGGACACCACCAGGATCGCCGCGGCGCCGAAGAGGGCCACCGTAGCGGGCTCGTAGTCCAGGACGCCGTGGATGACGAAGCCGAAGATGGTGAGACCGAGGATGACGAGGCATATGCGGAGAAGGCGGGGGTCAGTGATGACCTCCGATTCGTCCATGGCGAGGAGGCGGGCCTGGAGCTCCGGCCGCGTCACCAACTGCTTCGAGAATAGGAAGCGCGCCAGTAATAGATAGGCCGCAAGGATAAGCAGGATTACCGGACCCATGTTCACCACGAAGGAGACGAAGTCCAGGTGGGCCTGGCTCGCGATGAGGATGTTGGGCGGGTCGCCGATGAGGGTGGAGGCGCCGCCCATGTTGGAGGCCAGCGCCTCTGAGATGAGAAACGGCACGGCGCTCACGCCCAAGGCTCCCGCGACGAAGATCGTGACCGGCGCGATGAGCACCACCGTAGTCACGTTATCCAGGAACGCGGAGATGACGGCCGTCACGAGCGACAGGATCAACAGGATGCGGATAGGGCTCCCGCTGCCCAGCTTGGCGGAGCGGATGGCGACCCACTGAAACACCCCTGTCTTGGCGAGGACATTGACGATGATCATCATGCCGGCCAGGAGGAAGATGACGTTGAAGTCGATGGCCCGGAATGCGGCCTCCTGGCCGAATACGCCGCCGCCCGCCCCCTCCGTCTGCACCTCGACCTTCGCCAGGATCATGGCAACGGCGCCGGCGAGAGCCGCCGCCGTCTTGTGCACGCGCTCGGAGACGATGACCGCGTAGGTGACGGCGAAGATCGCCGCCGCCAGCCACGTCCCATCCAATAGAGTCGCTCCTCGCTTCGGGGGCGCCTGCCCTAGAAGGGGGCCGCCGGACCTATGTACCGCCCATGTGCCGGGGGTGGGTCTGAAGCCAGACCTGCAGGAGCTGGGACCGTCCAAGATAGCCTACGGGCCGCATCTCCTCGTTCACGATCGGCACCCCCTCCAGGTTGTTGACATGCATACGCACGAACACCTGCTTGATCGTATCGTCCATCGTCACGTAGACGGGCCGCTCCATGAACTTCCCCGCGGTTCCGGCGCGCGATATCTTGCCAAGCTCCTCGACGTTGTCCGTGGTTATGATCTCCGCGAGGATCTCTTCGGGCGCGACGTGGAGGAAGAGCTCGTCCAGCAGCAGGCGGAGGGGAATGATGCCCACGAGGCGGCCCTGCTCGTCGACCACCGCCACCGTGTGCACGCCCCGTCGCTCGGCGCAGAGGAGGGCCACCTCGTGCAGGTCCGCGTCCTCAAGCACCACCGCCGGCTCCACGGCGAAGAGTCGCTGCGTCTCGCGCACGGTGGTCTGCCGGGTGAGGAGGTCCTCCTCGGGCGTCGGCTCTTCCTGGGGCTTCGGCTCTTCCTCGCCCGTGGGGTCGGGCTCGGCCGGCTTGTCGGCGCTCATCGGCTTCCTTTCCGTCGTACCGACGACCGGGTCGGCGGCTTCGGCGTGAGCTCAGCCGAACGCTCAGCCGATCGCTCAGGCGAACGCAAGTCTGACACGCAAAAGGCCCACCGGGAGGTTAGGCCTTCGCGCGACAGGGGCTTATCCGGCCGCTATTATAGCACGTCGTTTCCACGCCGCCACGCCGACGCTTGACCAGCGGTCGCTCCCCGCCGGCCGAGCGCGAGGCTTGGCCGCGCACAGGCTCTTCGGCTATCATCGGAGTCGGACGCCGGCTTGGCCGTCCGCCCCTGCGTCCGGCGGCGGCCGCATCGCCCGGCGCCGGCTGCTATGCGCCTTCTCTTCCGGCCCTCCCGAGTCTTCTACGGCTGGTGGGTGGTCTCCTCGCTCGCGACCATCATGTTCCTCAGCGCCGGCCTGGGCTTCTACGCCCTCGGGGTGTTCGTCACTCCTTTCGAGGACGAGTTCGGCTGGAGCCGCGGCCAGGTATCGGTCGGCATCGCCCTGGGGACGATAGTGAGCGGCCTGCTGGGGCCCGTCGTGGGCGCGGCGGTCGAGCGGCTTGGGGCGCGGGTGGTCATGGCCTGTGGGGCGACGGGCATGGGGGTCTGCTTCGCCCTCCTCGGCCTCACCTGGTCGCTCGTCTACCTGTACGCGATGTTCGCGACGATGGCGGTCTGGCGATCCGGCCTCCAGGTGGTGCCGGTCTCGCGGGTCGTCGGCAACTGGTTCGAGCGGCGCCGCGGCCTGGCGATGGGCATCACGACGACGGGCATCGGCTTCGGCGGTCTGGTGATGGCGCCCCTGAGCAAAGTGTTCATCGCCTGGGTGGGCTGGCGCTCGACGTTCTTCATCTTCGGCCTACTGGTCATCGTGGTGGCTCTTCCCCTCGCCCTTCTCGTCATCCGGCATCACCCGTCCGACAAGGGGCTCCGGGTTGACGGCGTGGCCCCGACCGATCCTCCCGACGAGCCCCGTGCCGGCCCGGCGCCGCGGGCCTCGCCTGCGCCCGCCACCGACGCCTGGTCCGCCCGCGCCGCGATCCGGACCCGCGCCTTCATCTTCTCTACGATCTCGGTAAGCCTGGGCTTCGCGAGTCTGGGAGCGGTGCTTCTCCACACCTCGCCCTTCATGGAGGACCGGGGCATGGCTCCCGAGATGGCGGGGCTGACCCTGGGTTTCGTGTCGGGGGCGGGCATCCTGGGGAAGGTCGGCTCCGGCTACCTGGCCGACCGCCTGCCGGCGCCGCTCGTCCTCGCGGGCGTCTTTCTCATGGAGGCGGTGGGGCTGACGATCTTGATATCGACGGAGAGCATGGCCGGCGTGGCGGCCTTCGTGCTCATCTTCGGCTACTCGATGGGGGGCGTGGTGGCGCTGCAGCCGCTGGTGATAGTGCACTGCTTCGGCGTGGCGTCGATGGCGACGATCATCGGCGCGATGACAGTGTTCAGCGGCTTTTCGAGCGCGATGGGCCCCATCTTCGCCGGCTTCATGCACGACGCGCTGGGCAACTACACCCTCGCCTACCTCGTCTTCATCGCCGTCGACTGCTTGGCGGCGCTGCTGGTGCTGCTCGTGCGGCCGCCGCGGGTGCGAGTGGGGGTGCCCGCCCGCCCGCTGGAGTCACCCGTCGCCGTCCCTTGAGGCCACACCACCATCGGAGAGCAGAGGCGAGGCGACGACCCTAATGCTCGCGCCAACTCACTTTGGCCTGCCCTGGACCCACAGCCGGTGGCTGGCTACTTGGGGGGCATCCATCTCCATGTAGTCGAAGCTGCTTGACTGCCCCGGACCTAGAGTGTCCAGCTCCGAGTAAGTGAAGCCTGCCCTTACTACGTCGCCTCCACCGTTATAGAGCGCCCCGCATATCTTGACAAACTCGTACGTCACGCCAGAGTTGTTCGTTACCAAACCGATGACGTGGTAGCTGCCAAGCTCGCTCACGTTGGTTGTAACACCGGATATCTGCAGGCCGCTGGGCGGCGGTTCCGCTGAGGGCTCTCCCTGGACCTGCAAGCTGTAGCGCGCGATCCCTGGCGGGGGGTCCAACACCGACAAGTCGAACGGCGAGTCACCGCCAGCGGGGATGGTATCGAGACAAGAATACGTGAAGTCGGTCGCAATTACATTCCCCGCTGCGTCGAAGAACGTTCCCACGATCTTGACGAACTCTGCATCAAACGCGTTTGCGTTTACGACCTCTCCCACCACCTGAAGCGAGCCGGTCCCGGAAACATAGTCGCTCGTCTTGCGTGCTGAGAATCCCCCCGCCTCCGCCGGTTGCACCGTCGGCGTGGCGGTCGGTGCTGGTGGCGGTATGGACGTAGCGGTGGGCGCAGGGGGCGGGGGTGCCTGTGGAGTCGGCGTCGCCATGGCCCCCGCCCCAGGGGCCGGCGCCGCGGCCGCGCCAGCAACGCAGAGCCATACAGCATCCCAATAGTCTACGGTAAGGAGGTCACTCGCTCCTGGAGCGGCCGGGTTGAATCCCTCCCACCTTCCCAAGGCAGCGCTATGACGCCACATGGACTCGACTACGCCAGCAGGAGTCACCGCGTCCACAACCATCTCGCTGGCCGTCCCATCGGGAAACGAGAGGGCGACGTTGTTGCACCCTGCATAAAGGTCTGCAGGCGCACGAGGGGGCGGGAACGCGATACTGGCCACCGGCTGCGCCTGAATCGATGAGCCGTGGGCGGCCAGCACAGCTGCTACCAGGGCAAGTCCTACCGCCAGGACACCGAATCGTGCCATGAGAGTCACCTCCTGACGAAACACTAGCAGGGAAGGGGGCAGAAGCGGTTCTGTCCGTGCTGCCCGCTAGCTATACCGTTCTGGCTGAACCCGATCCATAAGCGCAAGCTGGTTCAACACCTCGACGAGTTGCACGTAGACAGAGCCCCCTTGGCCGGGCTGACACGGAAGCTTGCCCACACGAGCCGCGGCAACAGCCAAGCGAACCAGAACGTCGGGGATTGCACCCTCGGGAATGCTGGTCACCCTGGCCCCACGATAGTTACTGACAATCGCCTGGATCGCTTTCGGAAGCCGCTTGCTATCGACGCTGAGATCATGTTCAAGGTAGGGCAGGTACCAGGTACGCGGGTCACTGGCGTTGCCGACGTAGGCGAAGCAGGTGGCTGGAAGCTGATACTTCGGATGCACCACGGCCCCATCAAGATCGGCCACAGCAGCCGCCTCCGGTGTCTCTCCGTCCGGGAGAAGGTTCAACGTCGCGCCCGAAGGGTTGGCGCGCTCGCGGTATATACCGTCGACGCTAAGCCACCAGAGATCCAGTGGCACCTCCCTGTTTTCGAGCGACACAAATGCCCGATCCTGGACGCCGCCATGCACAATATCCGCCGCATAGAGCATGAATCCGTCGCTCACCCCTATGCATTTCACCCTCTGCTCGTCGGCGTACCGACGAGCCTGTCCAAGAGCCCTCTCTACTGCGCGCAGATTCCACGCCAGAGCTCCAGGACGTTTGATCTCCAGCAGAAGCCGCTTGAGTCCGAGCTTGGTGAGTACCAGATCGGCGTATTCCAACTGGTTATTGAGATCACCCACCGACCAGTCGAGCACCTGAGTGAAAAGGTCTTCGACGATGTTTTCGGCGACCTTCTCGGCGGCGACTCCATGCCGCTCCTGCTGACGTAGTCGTTCGGCACGGAGGTGCAAGAACGCAGGCCAGCGCTCTGTGATTCGACTTGCGCAGCGCCTGTAAGAGGCCAGGTTCTCGAACACCATGTCGCGCCTCCTAGCTGGCTATTAGCGGGGCACCAGCATTATACACCCGCGAGTCAAGGGGCGGCGGCTCTCTCCTCGCCTAGCCCCGCACGCGCTGGCGGTACTGGATCGCCTCCGCTACGTGCTGCGACGCGATCTCCTCCTCCCCCACCAGGTCCGCTATCGTCCGCGACAGCTTCAGCACCCGGTGGAACGCCCGCGCCGAGAACGAGAGCTGCGTCATCGCCAGCCGCAGCAGCGACTGCGCCGACTCCCCGACCCGGCTCTGGCAGTGCTCCCGCACCTCCGTCGGCGACATCTCGGCGTTGGAGGCGATGCGGCTGCCCGCGAAGCGCCGCTCCTGCCGGGCGCGGCACGCCTGCACCCGCTGACGCACCGCCGCCGACGGCTCGCCCAGGCTATCGGCCGCCAGCTTCTCGTACTCCACCCGCGGCACCTCGACGAAGATGTCGATGCGGTCGAGCAGCGGCCCCGACACGCGCTTCTGGTAGCGGCTCACCGTCGACTCCGAGCAGGTGCACTCCTTCGTGGGGTCGCCGTAGAAGCCGCAGGGGCAGGGGTTCATCGCCGCCACGAGCATGAAGTTGGCCGGATAGGTCACCGCTCCCTGGGCGCGGCTTATCGTCACCACACGGTCCTCCATAGGCTGACGCAGCACCTCCAGGATCGACTGGCCGAACTCCGGCAGCTCGTCGAGGAAGAGGACGCCGCGATGGCTGAGGCTGATCTCGCCGGGCCGGGGCAGGCGCCCGCCGCCGACGAGTCCCGCGTGGGAGATGGTGTGGTGGGGCGCGCGGAACGGCCGCTGCGCTATCAGAGGCTGGTCCTGGCGCAGCAGGCCGCCGACGCTGTAGATGCGCGTGACCTCCAGCGCCTCTTCGGGGCGAATGGCGGGCAGGATCGAGGGGAGCGGGCGGGCGAGGAGCGTCTTGCCGCTGCCGGGCGGCCCCGTCATGAGGACGTTGTGGCCGCCCGCCGCCGCCACCTCCAGCGCCCGCTTGACGTGCTCCTGCCCCTTGATGTCGGAGAAGTCCGTGCCCTCGAATGACGGCTCGCCCTCGACGAAGACGCCCTCGCTGACGACGGGCGATATCGGCTCCAGACCCCGGAGGTGCGCCACGAGCCGGGCGAGGCTGTTGACGGGATAGATCTTCGAGCCGGCGATGAGGGTGGCTTCCCGCAGATCCTCCTGCGGCACGAAGACGTGCTCGAGCCCCTTCTCCTTCGCCAGCGCCACCATCGGCAGGACGCCGTGGGCGTGGCGCACCTGCCCGTCGAGCGAGAGCTCGCCCAGGTAGAGGCCCTGCGACACGTCGGCTACGAGCTGCTCCGAGGCGACGAGGATGCCAACGGCCATAGGCAGGTCGTAGGAGGGGCCCTCCTTGCGCAGGTCCGCCGGCGCCAGGTTGACAGTGATGCGCTTGCTGGGGAATCGGAAGCCGGAGTTGCGCACCGCCGAGCGCACGCGCTCCTTCGCCTCCTGCACGGCTGCGTCGGGCAGCCCGACGATGTGAAACGCCGGCATCCCCGAGGCGATGTCGACCTCGACCTCCACCAGGGCCCCCTCGAGGCCGACCACAGCGCCGGAGATAATCTTGGCGAGCATACGCTTCCCTGCGCGTCACCCCAATGATAGGGGCAGCAAAGAACCGGACAGGGCTGACGGCCCCTCCCCGGGTTGTCGACTGCGGGCGTTTCGCGGCCAATCATAGCAGGCAAGGCATCGTCAGGGAAGGCATGCCAGCACCCACTTGACGGAGCGGGCCCGGAGATGTGACTCTGGTTCAACGGGCCGCGTCGGTCTCCCGCGGCCGCCGGCGCCGGACTGTGTGGGTCTCGACATGATTGTGGCGATCATTCTAGCTTTACTGGTTGCGCTGACCTTGACCGCGGCGCTGGTGCTGCTCGTGGCGTGGACCAGGCGCGCAGACACCTATCACTGTCGCGGCTGCGGACACGAGTTCGCGATCTCGCTCGCCATGAATCTTGTGAGCCCGCAGTGGCCGACGCCGACCGGCGGCTTCAAGTACCTGCGCTGCCCGTCGTGCCGAAAGCGCTCGTGGGCCGCCGTCGACCACGTCGGGCTCGACGTGGGCCTGGCGCTGTTCTGGTTCGGGGTCATCGCCGTCCTCGTGGGGCTGATCGCCTATGTCCTCGCCCTTTCCCTTCGCTGAATGCCGCGCAGGGCTTCCTTCCTTGCGTAGACGCGCCCGTTTGCTTCACCGACGCGGCTCTCTCGCCAGCGACGCCTCGATCTCCGCGGCGTAGGCACCCCACATCTCCGGCGGCAGCAGGCGGCCGATGGCCACCATGAGCGATCGGACAGCGCTCTCGGCCCCGGCGCCATCCGCGACGGCTTGCGGGCCGATGTCGACGAGATCGCCGAAGGTCAGGTGAGAGATGCCTTCCACCTCGAAGACGCCCGCCGGCAGAAAGGGAACGCCGCGACGGGCAAGCACCCTCACCAGCCCGGCAACGCCCGGCGGAGGCTCGGCCAGGCCGCTCGGACTGTTGCGGGCCTCCGGGAAGATGCCCAGTATCGCACCCCTCTTTTCGGGCGCACGCGGGCTGACCAGCTCAGTCATCTCCCGCGCAGCCCTGGCCCGGCCTGTCGTGTCGTCGACGTCAATGGGCACGAGGACGTGGCCGTACATTCGGCCGATGCGTCGGAAGAGCCAGCGCAGGAACCATCTGGGCCAGGGAATGGCGCCGCGGGCCCGCCTCGCGAAGCCTTCATTCATCACCCAATGGACCTCCGTGCCCGGTCGGTGGCGGGCGACGACCACGGAGATGAGGTAGCTGTTCCAGCCGACCCAGCGGCCCTTCCTCTGGTAGTGGTTGACGACGATCACCAAGGGGCCTTCCGGCGGGATCTTCTCCTCCCCTTCGACGACGGGGGACAGCCCGACGCGGGCGAGCAGCCATTCGCCGTGTCCGGCGAACGAGGCCCTCTTCCCCAAGAGAAGCGGCGGCAGGAAGCGCGGCGCAAACGCGAGGGAAAACGAGTAGTCGGGCAGAGCGGCCCCTCCGACGCCGGACCCCGGTCCTGGCAACGGCCCCTCCCTGCGGAACGAGTCGTTCACCGCCATCGCGCAAGACGCACACTGGAGGGCTTTCGATGCGCCCGGCCCCACGGCTCCGTCGGCATGATAGCAAGGAGAGCCTCGGCTGGGGAAGCTCCCGTTCCCGCCTGCAGAGCGTCGTTACGCGCGAAGGCCAGGCTCTGAGCCCGGCCTTCTCCTTCGCCGTACCACGGTGGCGACTACGCCTCGCGGCGGGAAGCCTCCATCGCCCGGCTCACCGATTGTACGCCGCGCACCGACTCCAACCTGCTGAGGAGACGCGTTAGCTGCTCCACGCCGGTCGTCTCCAACGTGATGTAGACGCTGACCGTGCGGTCGCCGTGCTCCTGGGTGCGGACGCCCACCATGTTGACTTGCTCCGCGGCCACCATCGTGCTGATGTCGCGCATCAGGCCCACGCGGTCCCACGCCTCGATATGAACTGCGACCGGGTAGAGCTGGCCCGTCCGCCCCCACTCTACCTCCACCAGCCGCTCCCTTTCTTCTGCGTTCAGCACGTTGTGACAATCGGCCCTGTGCACGCTTACCCCCCGGCTGCGCGTCACATAGCCGATGATCGGGTCGCCCGGGACGGGGTTGCAGCAGCGTGCCAGTTGGGTGAGCAGGTCGCCGGTGCCGAGGACCTGAATGCCCGGCGCGTAGACGGGTGCCGCCGGAGCCTGCGCCGTGGCCACGGCCGGCTCCTCCTCCTTCTCGATAAGGGCTGCCAGCTTAATCGCCACCTGGTGGAGGCTGACACCCCCATATCCGAGCGCAGCCAGGAAATCGTCCCAGTCCTCGTAGCGGAACTGCTCCAGGAGGGTCGCCTGGCACTCACTCGCCGCGAGCCCGAGGCGGCGCACCTCTCGCTCCAGCAGCTCTCGGCCGCGCTCGATGTTGTCCGCCCGCTCCTGCTTCTTGAACCACTGCCGGACTTTCTCACGGGCGCTGCTCGTCTTCACATAGCCCAGATTGGGGTTGAGCCAGTCCCTCGACGGCCCCCTCGACGCCCTGCCCGTCATGATCTCGACTACGTCTCCGTTCTGGAGCTGATAGTTCAGGGGCACGAGACGTCCGTTCACGCGGCCGCCGATGCAGTGATAGCCGATGTCCGTGTGGATACGGAACGCGAAGTCGATGGGGGTGGAGCCCATCGGCAGGTCCTTGACCTCACCTTTAGGGGTGTAGACGAACACCTGGTCCTGGAAGAAATCGGCCTTCACCGACTCCACGAACTCGTCGGCCCCCGAAAGGTCGCGTTGCCACTCAAGGAGTTGCCGGATCCAGGACATGCGCTCCTCGTACCGCTGGTCGCGTTTCCCGCCCTCCTTGTAGCGCCAGTGGACCGCCACGCCGTATTCAGCCGCGCGGTGCATGTCGTGCGTCCGTATCTGCACTTCCAGCGGCCGGGCGCCCAGACAGAGAACGGTGGTGTGCAGCGATTGGTAGAGGCTCTCCTTGGGATTCGCCACGTAGTCGTCGAACTGGCCGGGGATGGGCCGCCAGAGGCCGTGTATCACTCCCAGGGCGTTGTAGCAGTCAGCGACCGTATCCACCAGGACACGAAGGGCCATCAGGTCGTAGATCTCGTCGAAGGTCTTCCCTTGCGCCGCGTACTTCTCCATCTTCTGATAGATGCTGTAGATGTGCTTGGCACGTCCCTGCACTTCGGCCTTGATGCCCGCCTTGCTGAGCTCCTTGCTTACGATCTTCTCCACCTGGGAGATGTAGCGCTCGTGGGAGACCCGCCGAGAAGCGAGAAGATCGGCAACCTCTCGATAGCGCTCGGGCTGGAGATGCTGGAAGGAGAGGTCCTCCAGCTCACGCGTGATCTGCCAGATGCCGAGCCGAGCGGCAAGGGGAGCGTAGATCTCCATCGTCTCCTGGGCGATGCGTCGCCTCTTCTCCGGCGCGAGCGCATCCAGCGTACGCATGTTGTGGAGACGATCCGCCAGCTTGATTATGACAACCCGGATGTCCTCGGCCATCGCCAGGAACATCTTGCGCAGGTTCTCGGCGTGCATATCCTGGTCGCCCTTACTTTCGGGAGAGGGGCGCCAGGTGATGCGGTCGAGCTTGGTGGCGCCGTCCACCAGTTGCGCCACGTCGCGTCCGAAGCGGCTGGCCAGCTCCTCGTTGGGGATGCCGCAGTCTTCCTGGACATCGTGCAGCAGCCCGGCAGCGACAGCCGTCGCGTCCAACTGAAGGCTGGCAACGGTCATCGCCGCATCGAGAGGATGGACGATAAAGGGGTCGCCGGACTTGCGCACCTGGCCTTGGTGGCACTGGGCAGCAAACTCGTAGGCCTTCTCTATGAGGCCGAGCTTCTTCTCTGGAAGATATTCCCCTACCCTGGCCAGAAGATCGCTGACATCCATGGGACTTATGTTAAATTGGCCCCCTGTCTCACTAATTTAGCATATCTGTCCCGATCTCGCCACGACAAGCCCCGCTGAGGGCCGCGGAGTCGTCCTTTACGAGCTTGTCGGCCCTTCTGTATACTGGGCTGAGCCATGAAGCACCCGAATCCGCCATCCAAGGCTCAAACATCTCGCTCCTACGCCGCCCCTAGAGGCACCCTTGACGTCCTGCCGGAGGACGAGCCCTACTGGCGCTTCGTCTATGACACCGCCCAGGAGACGTGCGGGCTCTTCGGCTACCGCCGGATGGAGACGCCGGTGTTCGAGGACGCCAGCTTGTTCTTTCGCACTGTCGGTGAAGCCACCGACATCGTCGAGAAGGAGATGTACGTCTTCAGCGATCGCAGCCGCCAGAAGCTTGCGCTGCGTCCCGAGTGGACGGCCAACATCTGCCGCGCCTATCTTCAGCACGGCCTGCACAGCCGCCCTCGGCCCCTGCGCGTCTGGTACTGGGGGCCGACCTTTCGCTACCAGCGCCCTCAGGCCGGACGCTACCGCCAGTTCACGCAGTTCGGCTGCGAGGCGATCGGCGAAGGTGACCCATCCCTCGACGCCGAGTGCATCGCACTGGCCTGGGACTTCTACGGCCGCCTGGGCCTCGGTGACCTGCGCGTCGAACTCGACAGCATCGGCGACCCGACCTGCCGGCCCGCCTATCAAGAGGCGCTGCGCTCGTACTACGCCGACAAGCTCGACCGGCTCTGTCACGACTGCCAGCGCCGCTACCACACGAACATCATGCGCCTGCTCGACTGCAAGACGGACATGGAGGGGCCTGTCACTTCCGGCGCGCCTTCCGTCCTCGACCACCTCTGCGCGGACTGCCGCGCCCACTTCGATGCCGTCAGGCGGTACCTCGACGAGCTGGGCGTCCCCTACGTCCTCAATCCCAGACTGGCCCGGGGGCTCGACTACTACACGCGCACTGTCTTCGAGCTAACGCCGCCCGGCGAAGGCAGCCAGAGCTCCCTCGGTGGCGGCGGCCGCTACGACGGCCTCATCGAGCTGCTGGGCGGCAAGCCGACCCCCGCCATCGGCTTCGCCGCCGGTCTGGAGCGGATCATCACGCGCCTGAAGAAGCAGTCGGCCCCCGTGCCGCCGATCCCGGAGCCGGCCGCCTACGTCGCCTATCAGTCCAGCGCCGGCAGCGGGCCCGCTCTCCGGCTCGCCTCCTCCCTGCGCGAGAAGGGCATCTCGGCCCTGGCCGCCGTCGGCGGGCGCAGCCTCAAGGCGCAGATGCGCCACGCGGACGCCCTCGGCATCCGGCGGGTCCTCATCCTCGGGGACGAGGAGCTGGCAAGCGACACGGTCGTCCTTCGCGACATGACGACGGGCGAGCAGGAGACCATTCCCCGCTCGGAGGTCGTGCCGCGCCTCGCCAGGCTGACGCGATAGGGCTGCCCACTTCAAGGAATCCCGCCCGCCAGGATTCCGAAGGCGAGGCCTGCGGTCGTTGAGACAACAGACCGACACATCGAGGGACTGATCTCCGAAGGCCAGCCTTCAGGCTGGCACGGCGCCCAGGCTTGAGCACGGCCTTCGGGGATTAACCGGCTCTTATTCTCTTGATGGCCGTAATGCTATAATGAGCCCAGAAACCGGGCCTGGCCCCCTTAGCGGGGGTCTTCTTCTGTCGAGCGAATAGGCGACCGCGCGGCTCGCAGGGCTGGACCCGGAGAAGTAGTGCATCATGTGGGAGCGGCTGGAGTCACTGGAGCAACGCTACGAGAGCCTGACGGCAGAGATGGCCCGGCCGGAGGTCGCCTCCGACTACGAGAAGCTGCAGGCCCTGGCGAAGGAGCGCGCCTCGCTGGAGGAGGTCACCTCCCTGTATCGGCGTTACAGGGACACGGGCACCCACATGGATCAGGCGCGCACCCTGCTTGCCGACGCACACGACCCGGAGCTGGAGGCCCTCGCCAAGGAGGAGCTCGAGAAGCTCACGCGGACCCGGGAGGAGCTGGTCGACGCCCTGAAGGCCGCCCTGTTGCCGCCGGACCCCCGCGACGAGAAGAACGTCATCGTCGAGGTGCGCGCCGGCACTGGAGGCGACGAGGCGGCGCTCTTCGCCGCTGACCTGTTCCGCATGTACTCGCGCTACGCCGACGCCCGGGGCTGGCAGGTCGATGTCCTGTCGCGCCATGAGAGCGGCATCGGCGGGTTCAAGGAGATCATCTTCGAGGTGCGCGGCAAGGGAGCCTACTCCCGCCTCAAGTACGAGAGCGGCGTCCATCGCGTTCAGCGGGTCCCGGCAACGGAGGCGCAGGGACGGATCCACACCTCTACGGCCACCGTCGCCGTGCTCCCGGAGGCCGAGGAGATCGACGTCGAGATCAAGGACGATGAGCTGAAGATGGATATCTTCCACAGCAGCGCCCCCGGTGGCCAGAATGTGCAGAAAGTGGCCACGGCGGTGCGCCTCACGCACCTTCCCACCGGCATGGTCGTCGTCTGCCAGGACGAGCGTTCTCAGCTCAAGAACCGGACGAAGGCGCTAGCAGTCCTGCGCGCCCGCCTTCTGGAGGCCCGGCAGCGTGAACAGACGGAGGAGATCAGCGAGACGCGGCGCGCGCAGGTGGGAACAGGCGAGCGCTCTGAGAAGATCCGCACCTACAACTACCCCCAGGACCGTTTGACCGATCATCGAGTCGGCCTCACCGTTCACAACCTGCCCGCAATCCTTGACGGCGCCCTGGATGAGATCGTCGACGCCGTCGCCACCAGCGAACGGGCGCGCCTCATGGAGTCGCAGCAGGTGTGAAGCTGGAGGACGCCCTGCGCGCGGCCGAAGCCGACCTGGCGGCCGCCGGCATCGAGGACGCCTGGCTCGAGGCCGAAGTCCTCGTGCGCCACACACTTCGGCTCGACAGGCCCCATCTCCTTTCCTGTCTCCAGGAGCCGCTCTCAGAGGCGCATAGGGCGTCTTTTCAGTCCCTCCTCCGGCGACGCCTCGCCCACGAGCCCACCGCCTACATCACCGGCCACCGCGAGTTCTACGGCCTCGAACTGGAGACGACGCCCGCCGCCCTCATTCCCCGCCCGGAGACGGAGCTTCTCATCGATGAAGTCCTCAGTGCGGTGGGCGGCGAGGGCAGGACACAAAAGCGACGACTGATAGCGGACGTGGGGACCGGGAACGGGGCCGTGGCGGTCGCGCTGGCGGCGCACCTGCCAGCCGCCACCATCCACGCCATCGACATCTCCGGAGAGGCCCTGGCGCTCGCCCGGCGCAACGCCGAGCGGCACGCGGTGGCCGAACGCATCCGCTTTCACGAGGGAGACCTCCTCGACCCGCTGCCTGAGCCCGTAGATGCCGTCGCAGCGAACCTGCCCTACGTCAAGTCAGCCGACTGGGAGGCGCTGCCGCCGGAGATCCGGGAGCACGAGCCGCGCGACGCCCTCGACGGCGGCCCGACGGGCCTGCGTGAGGTCGAGCGACTCCTGCGCCAGGCGCCGGGCCATCTGCGAACGGGCGGCTTCCTGGCGGTCGAGATCGGCTGGGACCAGGGGGACGCAGCGGCCGCCATCGCTCGCGAGTGCTTTCCGAACGTCAGCGTGACGGTCAAGCAGGACCTGGCGGGCCTAGACCGCGTGCTCGTGGTGCAGACGCTGTAGCCACGAGCCCTGAAGACAAGGGAAGGGCGGCTTGGCCTTCGCCGCCCCTAGGAGATACCCCAACCTGCTGCTGGTGGCTGTGATCCCCGCGCTAAATAAGGTCACCCCCTCTCCCGCAGACTAAGTAGGAGCATCTCCCCCCCGGGACCCCCAACGCCAGCGACGCGGCGGCGCGCATGCTGCTCTCGCCTGCGCCCCGTCTTGCGGCGCATGACGATCGTGCGCGAGCGCCCACACCCATGAGGCACGGTTTGGCAGCTTGAGCGAACTGACTGGGGAACGCGGCCAGGCAATCCGTCATCCCTGACTCCTCGGCCGGTAGAAGGAAGGCGCAGCCGCGAAAAAAGGGCTTGACTGAACGCGACTACGCGAATACTATTACATGATAAGAAATCAACGATGCGCGCTACATGTAGTTCGTAGCAGGAACGGTAATGATGTTATGTCACTTCAGGAAAGTCCACTCAGGCAAGCTCTCTCACGAAAGCTGAATAATGTGATTCCTATCCTGAAGATAGAACCGCGTTATATCTATCGTGATTCTTCTTACGTGCATCATAGTTCACGAATCAGACGCTTGTCAAGACCCTGAGGAGAATTTCTTTGGCCACCTGGGGCTTTCTTAGCTATCACGCCCTCGTCATGGTTTCCATCGCCCAGAACCCTCGCGGCACCATCCGCGAGATGGCCCAAGCCATCGGTATGACGGAGCGCGCAACGCTCACGATCGTCCGGGACCTGAAGCACGCGGGCATCATCACTTCCCGCAGGATGGGAAGGCGCAACGTGTACTCGATAGACTTCCAGGCCCTGGCACGTCACCGGCCGTGGACAGCATCCGCTGCCCCGGTTCCGGAGTCCTTTATCGATGTGGCGGTGCGGACTCTGGCGCAGATCGCCGGCGAACACACAGGCGCTAGTTAGGGGGGTGAGATTCCTTGGCTGAGACGATGGCCAGACGCTGGGGCTTCCTTACCAACCACGCCGTGATCATGATCCACGTCGTGCTACACCCGCGATCGACCGTGAGAGAGATCGCCCTTGCAAGCGGCATGACAGAGCGTGCCGCCCTCTCTATTCTCAAGGGCCTGCGCGAGGAAGGAATCATCGACCGCCGCCGCGAGGGGCGGCAGAACGTCTACTCGCTGAACTTCGACGTGACGGCGGGCTATCGCCGGGAGGGTCGTTCGCCCGACCTGGTCCCCGATATGTTCGTCGCCGAGCTACTCAAGGAGATCCTGCGCCTGGGCGGAAGCAGCCAGCCGCCCGCCAGCCCCGTCGCGACCGCGGCCGAGCCGAGCTACTGAGGTTCCGGCCCCGCTGTCCGCTGACAAAACGAAGACCCGGGCCACATAATGACCCGGGCCTTTTTCCTCCGAGCAGCAACGCGGCCGCTATCTATTGTTCTCCGCCATCTGGCGTACCTTGCCCTCCGTCTTGATGGCGGGAGCGATGACGAGCTCGGCCTGCTGGAAGTCGCGGATCGTCTGGGCACCGCAGACGCCCATCGCCGTCCGCAGCGCCCCAGCCAGGTTCTCGGTGCCGTCGCTCCGAGAGGTGGGGCCGAAGAGGACCCTCTCGACGGTGGAGCCGACGCCCATCGTGATACGCATGCCTCGGGGCAGCTCGGCGTGGGGCGCCGCCATGCCCCAGTGGTGGCCCCTGCCGGGCGCCTCCTCAGTGCCAGCGACGAGAGTCCCCAGCATGATGGCGTCGGCGCCCGCCGCGAAAGCCTTGCACATGTCGCCGCCGCTGTGCACGCCGCCGTCAGTGATGATGGAAACGTAGCGGCCTGTCTGCCGATAGTACTCATCGCGGGCCGCCGCACAGTCGATGGTGGCCGTCACCTGCGGCACGCCGATGCCGAGCACCTCTCGCGTGGTGCAGATGGAGCTGGGTCCGACGCCCACCAGCACTGCCGCGACGCCCGCCTCCATGAGCTCCTTGGTAGCGCTGTAGCTCACGGTGTTGCCGACGACGACAGGCACAGGTAGCTCGCGGCACAACTTCTCGAAGCGAAGGCCTTCGATGCTGCGTGAGATGTGGCGGGCGGTCGTGACGGTCGACTGGACGACGAAGACATCGACCCCCGCTTCTACAGCCAGTGGCGCCAGCCGCTTCGTGTAGGCGGGAGTGCAGGACACGGCGCTCACCCCTCCACGCCTCTTGATATCTCGAATCCGTTCCCCAACCAGTTCCATCCGCACCGGCTGAGAGTAGACCTTTTGGAGAAGAGCCGATACCTCCCTCTTGGGCGCCGCCGCTATCTCCTCTAGAATGGAGTCCGGATCGTCGTAGCGCGTCTGAATGCCCTCCAGATTGAGCACGGCCAGACCGCCCATTCGGGAGAAGAGGGCGGCGAACCGCGGGTCGACGACGGCGTCCATGGCTGCCGCCAGGAAAGGCAGAGGGAACTTGAGATGGCCAAGATAGAAGGAGATGTCGGTCAGGTCGGGGTTGAGGGTGACATCGCCCGGCACGATCGCCACCTCATCGAAGCCATAGGCCCGTCGCACAAGCTTGCCGCCCGGAACAGGCTTAGCGGCCTCTACTCTCTCGGCAACCTCATTGCCCAACGCTACGTCCTCCAGCGTGCCGACGGCAGCAGGGACATCACGCCAGCGCGCTTCGTCCATTGTCTGAAAAACCTCCCTTTGAACCGAAAAGCAGGGGCTGATTATTACCGCCAACTATAGCAAACCCTCCCCAGCGGGTCAATGCTCTTAGGGGCTCTCCGGAGGGAAAATCGGGAAAAAGGTCTAGCGCCAATGCGACTTAACAATAACCTCTGCGGCGCGCTCATCCCAGGATGGGGCTTCCTGTGGGCCATCTCTACCTGGTAGCGACCCCTATCGGCAACCTGGAGGACATCACCCTTCGAGCCCTCCGCGTGCTCCGAGAGGTCTCTCTCATCGCCGCCGAGGACACCCGCACGACCCGCAAGCTGCTGGCCCACTACGATATTCACACCCCTCTCACCAGCTACAACGAGCACAGCAAGGCAGCCAAGACCCCTTTCATCCTGCGGGCGCTGGCGGAAGGGGATGTCGCGCTCGTCTCCGAGGCGGGAACGCCAGCTATCAGCGACCCCGGCTACGACCTGGTGGTGGCCGCGCACAAGGCCGGCGCGCGAGTCGTGCCCGTTCCAGGCCCATCGGTGCTGACGGCGGCCCTGGCGGCGTCGGGCCTGCCGACGCGGCAGTTCACCTACCTGGGGTTCCTCCCCCGACAGCGCGGGCCCCTGCGCGAGCTGCTCCGCTCCGTCAAGGAGCGCCAGGAGACGCTGGTGGCCTTCGAGGCGCCCCATAGGGTGCGGGCCTCCCTCGCAGCCCTTGCCGACGAGCTCGGTGACCGGCCAATCGCCGTCTGCCGCGAGCTCACCAAGCTCCACGAGGAGGTCTTCCGTGGCCGCATCTCAGACGCGTTGGCCCGCTTCCAGGAGCCGCGCGGCGAGTTCACGCTGGTCATCGCAGGCGCCGCCGAAGCAGCGCCGGCGCCGCCGGACGAGATGCTGCTCGACGAGCTGGCGCTCCTGCGGCGGCAGGGCGCCGCCGCCCGCGACGCCGTCTCCGACGTCTCGCAGAAGCACGGCGTCTCCCGCCGACACGTCTATCGCCTCTGGCTCCGCACGCGTTAGAGCCCGCCGCTATGTCCTGCCCAGACCCTGTGGTAGAATCAGGGCGATTCGCCTGCGCAAAGGAGAGCAGTGGCCGAAAAAATCCTGGTGGCGGTAGCCTGGCCCTATGCCAACGGCTCTATTCATCAGGGACAGCTCGTTGGCGCTTACCTGCCTGCCGACATCTTCGCCCGCTACCACCGAGCGAAGGGCAGCCGCGTCCTCATGGTGTCGGGCAGCGACCAGCACGGCACGCCCATCACCGTTCGCGCCGAAGAGGAGGGCCGGAAGCCCGCCGAGGTGGTCGCACAGTTCCACCGCGAGTTCCTGGAGACCTGGGAGCGCATGGGCATCAGCTTCGACCTGTTTACTACCACCGGCACCGAGAACCATGCCCAGGTCACCCACGACATCTTTCTCCGTCTGCTCGAAAGCGGCTACATCTACAAGGACAGCATGGCACTGCCCTATTGCCCGAAGGACGCCCGTTTCCTCCTCGACCGCTACGTCGAGGGCACCTGCCCCTTCTGCGGCTCGACGGAGGCCCGCGGTGACCAGTGCGACGACTGCGGCAAGGTGCTGGACCCCGCCGACCTCAAGGACGCTCGCTGCAAGTTCTGCGGCACCACGCCGGAGATCCGGGAGTCGGAGCACTTCTTCCTCAAGCTCACCGCCTTGAGCGGACCGCTGAGAGAGTGGGTCTCGCGTCAGAGCCACTGGCGCAAGCACGTCCTCAACTTCACGCTGGGCCTCCTGAACGAAGGGATGCGCGACCGCGCCATCACCCGCGACATCGAATGGGGCATCAGCGTCCCCGTTGCCGGCTTCGAGAGCAAGCGCATCTACGTATGGTTCGAGGCCGTCATCGGCTATCTCTCCGCCTCGAAGGAGTGGGCGCAACGCCAGGGCGAGCCCGAGGCCTGGCGCGACTTCTGGCTCGCCGACGACTGCCGCAGCTACTACTTCATCGGCAAGGACAACATTCCTTTCCACACGATCATCTGGCCCGGGATGCTCTCCGGCTACGGCGACGCGAACGGCCACGGGCTTAACCTGCCCTACGACGTTCCCGCTAACCAGTACAATCTGGTTTCCGGGGTCAAGGCCTCGACCAGCCGGCACTGGGCCATTTGGCTGCCGGACTACCTCTCGCGCTACGACCCCGACCCCCTGCGCTACTATCTCTCCGCCAACATGCCGGAGGCTGCCGACAGCGACTTCACCTGGGCCGAGTTCGTGCGGCGCAACAACGACGAGCTCGTCGCCACCTGGGGGAATCTGGCACACCGAGTCCTCACCTTCACGTACCGTCGCTATCAGGGCCGGGTGCCGGAGCCGGGCGAGCTGGACGCCGGCAGCCGCGCCTTGCTGGAGCGGGCCGAGACGGCGCTCGGTGAAGTCGGCGAGAGCATCGGCCTCTGTCGGTTCAGGGCGGGGATGGGCGCAGCCATGGCGCTCGCTGGCGACGCCAACCGCTACCTCGACGAGAAAGCCCCCTGGCGCACGTTCAACGAGGACCCGAAGGAGGCAGCGCGGGCGCTCTACACAGCCATCGGCGTGATCAACACCCTCAAGGTGGCGCTCTACCCCTACCTACCCTTCACCAGCGAGCGGCTCCACGGCTATCTGGGCTACGAAGGGAGCATCGAGAGCGGCGGCTGGCGTTCGCTGGCGCCCAAGCCCGGCCAGCCCCTCTCCGAGCCGCAGGCCCTGTTCAAGAAGCTGGACACGAGCATCATCGAGGAAGAAGAGGCACGCCTGGGCAAGTGATGAGACTGTTCGATTCGCACACCCATCTCCAGTTCCCCGAGTTCAACAGCGACCGCGACGCCGTCCTCTCGCGGGCGCTCGAAGCGGGCGTGGAGGGTATCCTGATCGCGGGCACCGACGTTCCCACCAGCGAGAGGGCCCTGGAGCTAACGAGGCAAGACGAAAGGCTGTACGCCGCCGTCGGATGCCATCCCCATGACGCCAAGAGTCTCGACGCGAGAGCGCTCTCCCGGCTGCGGGAGCTGGCGGCTCACCCGCGCGTCATCGCCATCGGCGAGATCGGCCTCGACTTCTACCGCAACCGGTCGCCACGTGACGCGCAAATGCGGGCGCTCCGAGAACAGCTAGCCCTCGCCGCCGACCTCGGCCTGCCGGTCGTTATCCACTGCCGGGATGCACACGATGAGACGTACCCCGTTCTTGCCGAGTGGGCGGGTACGCTGGACCACCCTCAGAAAGGGCGGCCCACTGGCGTCATGCACTACTTCAGCGGCGACCCGGCTCTGGCCCGTCGATACGTTGAGCTGGGGTTTCTCATCTCCATCCATACCTCTGTGACCTACCCCAATGCCGCCGAGCGACAGGCGGTGGCCGCACAGCTATCGCTCGACGACCTGGTGGTGGAGACGGACGCTCCCTACGGCGCTCCCCAGTCGCGTCGGGGCCGGCGTGGGGAGCCGGCCGACGTGGCGGAGGCGGTCGCCAAGATCGCGGCGCTGCGGAGCACTACCGCCGAAGAGGTTTCGGCCCGGACGACAGACAACGCCTGGCGACTCGTCGGTGCCCGGCCAACACCGGCTGCGGCTAGCGGCCCAAGGAGGGGAGCATGGAGAAAGTAGCCACCCTCTACGAACCTGTACGGGAGGAGCTGAAGCAGGTCGAGGATGTCCTGGACTCCATCAAGAACGTGGACTTTCCCATGCTGTCGGAGATGCTTGAGCACGTCCTGGCCGGCGGCGGCAAGAAGCTGCGCCCCACCGTCGCCCTCCTGGCGGGACGATTCGGCGAGCACCGGCCGCGCTTGCTCGTGCCGCTCGCCGCGTCCATCGAGGTGCTGCACACGGCCGCCCTGGTGCACGACGACGTCATCGACGCCGCGCCCACGCGCCGCGGTCGCCCTACTGCCAACAGCCTCTTCACGAACGCCCCGACGGTGATGCTGGGCGACTATCTGTTCGCACACGCGGCAGACCAGGTGACGCGCACCGGCAGCATCGATGTTATCGCCGTGTTTTCACGCACCCTCATGGCCATGACCCGCGGCGAACTCGGGCAGGACATGAGCGCCTATGACTACAGCCAGACCGCCACAGACTACTTCCAGCGCATCGGCGGCAAGACAGCGTCCCTCTTCGCGGCGGCGGCTGAGGGAGGCGCCATCATCTCCGAGGCGCCGGAGGCCTGGCGCAAGACCCTCCGCGACTACGGCGAGAACCTGGGAATGGCCTTCCAGATAGTCGATGACATTCTCGACTTTACGGGCGATGAGAAGGAGATGGGCAAGCCGATAGGAAGCGACCTCATGCAGGGCACGCTTACCCTACCCTCTCTCCTTCTTATGGAGCGCTACCCCGAGGACAATCCCGTGAAGAGGCTCTTCGGCAACAGGAAGCGGGGCGAGCACCTGGCACAGGCAATCGACATGATCGTCAACTCCGACATCATTTCCGAGTCATACCGGATAGCGCACGACTTCGGCGACCGCGCCGCGTCCGCCCTCGAGCCGCTGCCGGAGGCGCCTGCGCGCACCTCGCTGGCAGAGATCAGCGACTACGTCCTCGACCGGCGGAGCTGACGGCAGTGGTCAGCGGGTCCGCCTTTCACGGGTGGACGCGCAAGAAGGAATAGACACCCCACCGGCCAAGAGGGAAAGAAAGAGGGCCCCGACGCTAACGCCGGGGCCCATCCTTTGGCAGGTATCCTCACACGCCGAACGGGCTACGGATGGGAGGCAGCCCCGAATCGCGCCGCCGCTTGTCCTCCTTCTGCTGGAGGATCTTCTTCTCCTTTGCCTCCTCCCGCTCCGCCTTTGTCTTCCGCCTCGGGGGCTGCGGCTTGTTGATCTCAGGGTGCTCGTTCATGCGGACGGGGCCGCGGGCAGGCGACTTGACCTCCTTGCCCAGGTGCCAGTACGTCCCCTTGTCCGGTATTCGACGCGGATAGCCGTCGCGGAAGGTGAACGCCATGAAGGACGTGGGCATGATGCGCTGGCCGTCACGGTCGCAGAGGGGGCAGGGGACGGGGTCGGCGGCCTCGCGCATGGGGCGCAGGGCCTCGAAGATACCATCGCAGCTCTGACAGTAGAACTCATAGACGGGCATCTCGACACCTCTCGCGTTGGGGGCTGTCGCCTATTATAGCGCGTATCGACGGCGGCCACCAACGTTACAGACTGGCGGGCAGCATCCTAATCCGGATCATAGGGCCTGAAAAAGGCAGGGCGTGCCCGGCGAAAGTGCGTGGCATATCGTTCAAGCTCATAGAGGCGAGGGGTAGAACCACGGAATCTCATCAGCTCGACGGGTACTTCTAGATGGCGGCACCAGCGCATGGCCGGAGCGATATCAGCGTCAGCACTCACGACGACCGCGACTTCTATCAAGCCTGTCGCCGCGTAATAGACCATGTGGGTTGCAAGCAGTACGTCAGTCTGCTTCTCGATCCAATAGTCCAGCGTCCTCTCCCCAACTTGACGTTCCCGCTTCGCCATGTATGCACCTTCCGGCACAGCCACGACATTGTCCTTCTGCACCCGGGTCAGATATGCCCTCTCCTGCGAATATCTCGATGGGCCCAGGTGTTCTTGGTTGGGCTGTGGGTGGAAATAGAAGGCTGCTTGCAGTTGCCTTGGGCCTAGGACTCGTCTCACAAGATAGCCCACGTCGTAGAATTCGCACCATCCACATTCTTTGAGGCGAAATCTGACGTTGAGTCCGTCGATGAAGACCCCCACTCTTGTCATGGCTTCCCCGAAGATCGGTAAAACTGTGTTGACAATTCGCCTGGCACCCGATAATATTCAATAGCTACCCCGTCGTCGCGGAAGCCACGGCGGGTGGACAGGAGCCTACGGGCTCCTGTTCGTGCTTTCTGCTTCCGGCGTTCCGGTCGGGCCAGTTCATACATCGACCATGACCTACCAGTGCTCCTCGCTATGGCGGCTCCGTCGCGGGAGCGGTCGCCTGCCGCCGACTCCGCCGCAGGCTATCGATGAAGTCGGCCGAGCGGATGTCACGTTCGAGCACGTAGCGCAGGTACTCCCGCAGGTGTCGCTCCAGCTCCGCCGCCAGCGACTGCGGGATCGCCACCTTCGCCACCTCCGCGAAGCCTGAACCCTGCATGAGCCGCAGCACCTTGAGGGCGTTCACCGACAGCGGCCGCACGAGCGGCTCGCGCGCGACGCACCCGGGGCAGATGACGCCGCCGCCGCTGGCGCTCCAGTAGTTGGTCGTCGGCTCCAGGGCGGCGCCGCAGGCGACGCAGCGGTCCACTTGAGGTCGAAAGCCGGCGTAGTCGAGCAGGCGCATCTCGAAGTAGCGGAGGACGGTATCCAGATCCTTCCTCGCGGCCAGGCGGCCCAGCGTCTCGAGGAAGAGGCGGAAGACAGGGTAGCTCTCCTGTCGCTCGGCCGTGAAGCGGTCGACAAGCTCCGCGGCGTAGAGCGCCCGGCCGGTGCGCTCCAGGTCCTCTCGCAGCGGAAGAAAGACATCGATCGCCTGGGCCTGGGTCACGATGTCCAGCGTCCGGCCCTGAGCGAGCAGGAATGAGGTGTGGGTCAGCGGCTCGACGTGACCCGCCAGCTTGCTCTTGGGCCGGCGCACGCCCTTCGCCACGGCGTCCAGCTTGCCCAGATTCGGCGTGAAGATGGTGAGGACTTTGTCCGCCTCGCCGAGCTTGCGCTGGCGGAGGACGATGCCGGCCGTCTTGTAGACTCGGGGCCGGGACACTATGGCTTCCTAGACTCTACCGAGATAGACACGCCGTCGGGCAGGAAACACGTGATGGTGCAACCCTAGGTCGACGTGCTCAAGAAAGTTGCGACCCAGCAGGTTGCCGACGGTCTTGGCCAGACCTGCCACGAAACCTACCCATATCTGTGCGACCAGCGCTTGATCATCGCGCACACCGAGGACGGACACGTGGACTTCCGAACGCGGAATCCTCTGGACGGTGCCACCTATAGCGATGACGTCGTAGGCCCACCGCTCGGAGAAGCGAACACGAAGGGGCAAGGCGAGCTCGGCATCGAAAAGGCTTATGTCAGCGCCGGTGTCTAGAAGCGCTTCCGTGGTTATCGAGCCGTCCCCAGTGGTGAGACGAATCGGGATAACAGGCTTTTCTCGATACGCGAACTCGTACTCGAGGTTTAGAGCCAATGAGGCACCTCAGCCGCCTCGGCGTATTGTGCCTTCTTGAAGGCGGCAACGAACGGTTCGCTGACGCCCTTCTTCTTGGCCTGGCTGAGGGCGGTAGCCAGATTAACGCCTGCTCCCACCACTCGCTCCTCCGCCACAGCGATCCACTGTCCCGCGTACTCCTGTTGGAGATGCTCGCGGTTTGTTTCAACCCACCGCCAATCCGCCGGCCCGGCCTTCAGTTTCGCGCTCCTCCTGGGTCGGTAGATAGCGCGTGTCTCCCTGACCTCCTCCGGGCGGCTCCTCTTACGCGGCATGTCACACCTCCTGCCGGCCCTCCAGGGCGCGGGCCAGCGTCACGTTGTCGGCGTACTCCAGGTCGGCGCCCATGGGCAGGCCGCGCGCCAGACGCGTCACCCTGATCCCCAGCGGGGCGATGAGCCGACTCACGTACATGGCGGTGGCCTCGCCCTCCAGATTAGGGTTCGTGGCGAGGATCACCTCGCGCACGTCGCCCGACTTGAGCCGGTCGAGGAGCTCCTTCAGTTTCAGGTCATCGGGGCCCACGCCGTCCACCGGCGAGATGACGCCGTGGAGCACGTGATAGAGGCCGCCGTAGCTGCGCGTCCTCTCGAGGGCGAGGATGTCCAGCGGCTCCTCGACGACGCAGATCGTGCCGCCGTCCCGCTGCTCGTCGGAGCAGATGCGGCAGGGGTCAATGTCGGTGAGGTTCTGGCAGATAGAGCAGAATATGACCCTGTCTTTCACCTCGAGGATCGCTTCGGCCAGCGCGCGCGCCTCCTCCTGCGGGGCGCGCAGCACGTAGTAGGTGAGGCGCTGAGCGCTCTTGGGGCCGATGCCCGGCAGCTTATGGAACTCCTCGATGAGCCGGGCGACAGGTGCGGCCGCCGAAGGTTGAGCCTCGTTCAAGGTCTGTTCACCTCATACCACGGCGCCGAATACGCAAGGCGGGCGCTATCGAGTGGGAAAGCCGAGGCCGCCGGTCAGGCCCGCCATCTGCTCGGTCTGGTACTTCTGCATCTGCTCCAGCGCCTCGTTAACAGCGGCGGTCACCAGGTCCTCCAGCATGTCCACGTCCTCGGCGTCGACCACTTCCGGCGATATCTCCAGGGACTTGACCTTCATGTCGCCGCTTACGGTGACCTTCACCGCCCCACCGCCGACCGACGCTTCCACGGTCTTGGCGACGATCTCCGCCTGCGCCCGCATCAGCCGCTCCTGCATCTTCTGGAACTGGCGCATCTGGCCTCGACTCATACTCATGGTCCGCTCCTCATGGCTTGTCGGGGACGAGCTGAGCACCCATCTCGCGCGCCGCGTCGACCAGATGCCCGCCCTTCGAGGCACGCGGCGGCCCACGGCGGCCGCCCGCCTCCGGGTCGAGGACGCACCGTACTTGGTGGCCCTGTCCCAGCACCTGCTCCACCGCCTCCCGCAGGGCCCGCAAGTTGTCGCCGCCGTCGCCCGAGTTCATCCTGTCGAGAAGGGTCTGGTGCCGGAAACCGAACACCACCTCCTGCCCCTCAACGCCGACGATATCGCAGCCGCTGTTGAGCAACGCGCCCGCCTTGAAGCTGAGCTGGCGCGTCAGGCTGTATATCTGGTCCCACTTGGCGCGCACGGCCGCCACCTCCGGCGTCTCCTCCGCCGCGGCAGCCGGCTGCGTCTCCGCGCTGGCCACGGGCGCAACGGGAGCTTCCGCAGCTTCGGGCTTGTCCCGAGCTTGAGGGACAGGCTCCGCCTCGTCCGAGGCCGCCCACGCCGAGATCCGGCTGGGCTTCTCCGGCGCTGGTCGCCTTGGTGCGGGAGCGGGCGCCTCAGGCAGCGGGGCCGGTCGGTCCGCAGCCGGTGCGGTCGCCGGCGCCGCGGCCTTCTCCTCACCGCGAGCCGCCAGCACGCACTCGGCCAGGGCAAGCTCCAGAGGCAACGAGGAGTGGGGCTCGCTGCGCAGGTCCGCCTGCCCGAAGGCCCGCAGAGCCCTCAGGATGGTCTCGGGTTCCACAGGCTCCGCGATCTCCTTCGCTTCCTCGATCTGCTCCCGGCTGAGGTGCAGGCTGGCCTCAGCGCCTGCCTTGATAAGCATCAGGTTGCGCAGGTGGCTCATCGCCTCTCGCTGGAACTGCCGCAAGTCGAGGCCATCGTCCTTCACCGAGGCGATGACCTCCAGGCCAGCGGCCAGATCGCCTTTCATGACGTGTCGGGCGAGCTCGTTGCTGCGGGCGTCGCCCACCAGGCCCAGCCCCGCCTGCACCGAGTCGAGCGTCAGCTTGCGTCCGTGATAGTCGACGGTCTGCTCCAGGGAGTTGATGGCGTCTCGCATGCTGCCTGTAGCCATGCGGGCCATGAGCTCCAGACCCGTCTTGGGGCAGGTGATGCGCTCCTCCTTGCAGATGCGCTCCAGCCGCCCGACCATGGCCGCGACCGGCACTCTTCGGAAGTCAAAGCGCTGACAGCGGGAGATTATGGTCGCCGGCACCTTGTGGGGCTCAGTGGTAGCGAGCACGAAGATGACGTGCGGCGGCGGCTCCTCCAGCGTCTTCAGCAGGGCGTTGAAGGCGGGCTCCGTGAGCATGTGCACCTCGTCGACAAGGTAGAGCTTGTACGCGCCCACGGCCGGCGCGAACCCCACCTTGTCCCGCAGGCTGCGCACCTCGTCGATGCCCCGGTTGCTGGCGGCGTCGAGCTCGATGAGGTCCAGAGCGCGACCCTCGACGAAGGCGCGGCACGACTCGCAGGCGTTACACGGCTCCCCGTCCTTGCGGTCGCTGCAGTCGACGGCCTTCGCCAGAAGACGGCCGACGCTGGTCTTGCCCGTGCCCCGCGGCCCCGTGAAGAGATAGGCGTGGGCGACCTTCCCCGTCGCCAGGGCGTTCATCAGCGTGCGGATGATCGGCTCCTGGCCCGCCACGTCGGCGAAGGCCTGGGGCCGCCACTTCCTGTAGAGAACTTCGCTGGTCATCCCAAACGAACCCTTGGCCTAATAGTACGGGCTGCCGCTCGCGCAACTCAAGACGGCCGCGGACGCGCCTCCCCTCCGCCAGAGTTACCCGACGCGGCGAGGAACTCTTCCTCCAGCGAGCGCATCCGCCGCTCCTCCTCCGGCTCCTGGTGGTCGTGGCCGAGGAGGTGGAGCAGCCCATGGACGACGAGATGCGCGATCTCGCGATCGACGCCGTGCCCCTGCTCGCGGGCCTGCTCCTCCGCCGTCGGGTAGGAGATCATCACCTCTCCCAGGTGATTGACGCCGTCGGGCGGGTCGACGAACGGCTCCGCCGCCTCCGTCCGCGTGGACGCTTCCGCCAGCGGGAACGAGAGGACGTCGGTGGGCTCGTCCCGGCCGAGATAGCGGCGGTTGAGCTCCCGCACCGTCTCGTCGTCCGTTATCACCACGCTCGCCTCGACCGGCGCCGCCACCCCCTCGGACGCCAGTACACGCACCGCCAGCTCCCGCAGGGCGGCCTCATCGACCGCCTCCCGCCAGGGCGCTTCCACCTGAACGCCAACCTCTATCCCCTCTCTCAGCATGGGACGCGACCATCATAACACCGTCGAGCGGGGTTCCCAAGATGAATTCCGGTTCCTCGAAGCCGCAGGGAGTAGCCCTCACCCCCAACCCCTCTCCGGCGGCGCGGGAGAGGGGCGACCGCCAGGTAGGGGCGAGGGTCATCCGGCGGACAAGAGCAAATCTGTGGCAACTTGAATGGTTGAGACCATGAACCCTCAGACCGAATCCAAACCCTTGATGACCTAGTAAACGAGTGCCACGCCGCCGACCATCGGCCGGGCACGCTCTCGAAGGACGAGAGAGGAACCTGGCGGGCAGAGGGCGCCGGTGAAGTGTCCTCAGGCGACGAAGACGTTGACGGCCCTCTCGGCGGCGGAGATGAGGGGCGTGGGCACGACCCCCATCACGAGCACACCGAGGGTCGCCACGCCGAGGGCGAATCCGAGGGGCCAGGAGGCGGGGATGCGCTCCTCGCTGGGTGCAGGGGCGACGTACATGTGACCCACGACCCGCAGATAATAGTAGGCAGCGACGGCGCTGTTGAGAACGGCGACGATCACGAGCCAGACCAGGTCGCTGTGGACAGCGGCGTTGAAGACGTAGATCTTCGCCACGAATCCGGCCGTGGGCGGTATGCCGGTGAGCGAGATCAGACAGAACGCCAGCGCCAGGGCCAGCAGAGGCGCGCGGCGACCCATGCCACCGTAGTCGGCGATGTCGTCGCTCCCGATCTTGTTGGAGATCGCAAGGATGGCGAAGAAGGCGCCGAGGTTGGTGAAGGCGTAGGTCGCCAGGAAAAAGACGGTGGCGCCCGCCCCCAGCGTGAAGTTGCCGTCGGCGGCGGAGATAGCGGCCACGCCCACCATGAAGTTGCCGGCCTGGGCGATGGAGCTGTAGCCCAGCAGTCTCTTGATGTTCGTCTGCGTCAGCGCGACGATGTTGCCTACCGTCATCGAGACCGCAGCCACCGCCGCGAACAGGTTCGCCCAGTCGCTGCTGACGAACTGAGCGCTCAGCCCCTCGTAGAACACGCGCAGGAGCACCGCGAAGCCGGCCGCTTTGCTCGCCACCGAGAGGAAGGCGACGACGGGCGTCGGCGCGCCCTCGTACACGTCGGGCACCCACATCTGGAAGGGCACCACCGCCATCTTGAAGGCGAAGCCCGCGGCCATAAAGACCATCGCCATCACCAGGCCCGCCCTCAGGCCGGAGTCGGCCTCCGCCACGACGGCGGCGATGCTGGGTTCGCCGGCGGGGGCGATGAGCTTCGTCGTGCCGGAGAGCCCGAAGAGGAAGGCCATCCCGTACAGCAAGACGGCGGTGCTCACCGCTCCCAGGAGGAGGTACTTGAGGCCGGCCTCGCTGCCCTGCCGGTCCTTGAGGAGCGCCGCCAGCACGTACTGCGATATCGCCGTCAGCTCCAGGGCGATGAAGATGGCGATGAGGTCGCGTGTGCCCGCGAGAAGCATCATGCCCGAAGTCGCGAGCATGATGAGCGCGAAGTACTCACCCTGCCGCCTCCCGAACCTCGGCGAGTAGTCGATGGACGCCAGGATCACCAGAATGGCGATCCCCAGGAAGAGGAACTTGAAGAAGAGGCTGAAGTTGTCGACGACCAGCGAGTTGTCGAAGGCGGTCGCCTCGCGGCCGCGGATGATGAGGGTGACAGCCCAGACGATGGAGCCGGCGATGCCGGCCAGAGCGGCGTACGCCAGAAGCGACCCACGCTTCACGGGGGCCAGGCCTGCCCGCCCGGCAGGCGGGCTCTCCTTGAGCACCAGATCCCAGATGATGACCAGCCCCGCCGATGCCATCAGCGTTAGCTCCGGGCCCAGGCGGTCGATGTCGTTCAGCATTCCCCAAGCCCCCTACGCCAGGCGCTCGACGATGGGCTGGATGCCCGAGTTGATCACGTCCACCAGTGTGGCGGGGTAGATACCGACGGCGATTATCGCCGCCAGGAGCGCCGCCATGGGCACCCGCTCCCACCACTCGGTCGCGTCCGGCAGCCCCTCCCAGCGAGCTGTCGGCGGCCCGAAGAAGACCCGCTGGAGCATCCACAGGATGTATCCCGCCGTCAGCAGGATGCCGATGACCGCCAGGATCGTGGCGGCGGTGTGCTTGTCGACGGTGCCCAGGAAGACCAGCAGCTCTGAGACGAAGCCCGACATGCTCGGCAGGCCGAGGGACGCAAGCCCCGCCATGACGAAGACGGTGGCGATCACCGGCATGCGGTGCGCCAGACCGGAAAGAACGCTGATGTCGCGGGTGTGGGCCCGCTCATACACCAGCCCGACCATGACGAAGAGGAGGCCCGTGATCGTGCCGTGGGTGAACATCTGGAGCGTCGCGCCCGTCAGCCCGACGCTCCCCAGCGCGAAGATGCCCAGCAGCACGTAGCCCATGTGGCTGACGCTGCTGTAGGCGATTAGCCGCTTCAGGTCCGTCTGGCGCAGGGTGACGATAGCGCCGTAGATCACGTTGACGGCCGCGAACGCCGCCAGCCACGTCCCGTAGTCCTTCGCCGTCTCGGGAAGGATGGAGACGCAGATGCGGATGATGCCGTAGCCGCCCATCTTCAGGAGGACACCCGCCAGGATGACGCTCACCGCCGTCGGCGCGTCCGTGTGGGCATCGGGGAGCCAAGTGTGGAAGGGGAAGACCGGCAGCTTGACGGCGAAGGCTGCGAGGATCAGGAAGAAGACGGCGGGCAGCGGGATCAGGGCGTCCCTTATCTCCATACGCGCCAGTTCGGTCATGTCGAATGTGCCCGCCGAGAAGCCGAGCACCAGGAACCCCACCAACATTAGGGCGCTTCCGGCGATCGTGAAGATCACAAACTTCATCGCCGAGTACTCTTTGCGTCCCGTGCCCCAGATCGAGATGAGCAGGTACATCGGCACCAGCTCGACCTCCCAGAACAGGAAGAAGAGGATCAGGTCGAGGGAGGTGAAGACGCCCAGGACGCCCGTCTCCAGCGCGAGCAGCCAGGCGAAGTACTCCTTGGGCCGCAGCTCTATGTTCCACGAGATCAGCACCGCGACGACGAAGAGAAACGTGGTCAGAATGACCATAACGGCGCTGAGCCCGTCGACGCCCAGGAAGTACTGAATGTCGAAACCGCTGCCGCCGGCCCGGATCCACCGGATCTGCTCCCTGAACTGGAAGCCGGCCTCGTTTCGGTCGAACAGCCCGAAGACGATGATCGCCGCCACGAAGACGGCCGCCGCTACGAGCAGCGCCGCCTGCCTGGCGCTACGCTCCTCCTCACGCGGCAACAGGGCCAGCGCCACCGCGCCCAGAGCAGGAAAGAATACGATAAAGGTGAGCACCGTTCCTCCCGGCTAGAACCGACTCACATCCGCCTATCCGTCTTCCATCTCTCGTTCGGCTAGAGCGGATTCAACGTGAGAATAAGAAGCACGATGATGAGCACTCCCGTGAATGCCACCGCGCCGTAAGCCTGGAGCTGCCCGGACTGGACCAGACGCAGCGCCGCACCTCCGGCGCGCGTGGCTCGGGCGACTCCGTTCACCGCACCGTCCACCACCCGGCGGTCGAACTGATCCAGCACGAAGGCCACGCCTCGATACAAGACCCCGGCGACCAGCACCCGCTCGTACAGGTAGTCCATGTAGTACTTGTTGCTGACAAGAGTGTGTACCGGCGCCACAGCCCGCCTCAGCTTGTCCGCCGATATCACTTTCGCGCCGTAGATGAGCCAGGCGAGCAGGATCCCGGCCAGCGCCAGCGCCGTCGAGGAAGCGGCGAGACCGAAGTTGAACTGGGGCTTGTGCAACTCACGCATCGGCTCCGGCAGCGCACCCTCCAGGATGTGCGAGAAGCCGTCGCTGATGTTCGACAGCCCCGAGAGCGTAGCGAGCACGGCCAGGACCAGCAGGGGCACCACCATCACCCACGGCGACTCGTGGGGCATCCGCTCATGCTCGCCGAGCGCGGTCGCCTCGGAGGCGTGCCCCGGCTCCGGCTCCTCGCCGCCCTTGTATTCGCCCTCGAACGTCATGATCAGCGCCCGGAACATGTAGAAGGCCGTGAGGAAGACGACGGCGAATGCCACGCCGAACACCGCCTTCTGCTCGTTCCAGGAATCGCCGAGGATCTCGTCCTTGCTCCAGAACCCGGCGAAGGGAAACACCCCGCAGAGGCTGAGAGAGGCGATCAAGAACGTAGCGTAGGTCCACGGCATGTAGCGGCGCAGCCCGCCCATGCGGCGCATGTCGAAGGTGTGTGTCGAGTGGTTGGCGCTACCCGAGCCCAGGAACAGCAGCGCCTTGAAGAAGGCGTGGTTGAACATGTGGAAGATGGCAGCGACATAGCCGCCGACGCCCAGGGCGAGCATCATGTAGCCTAGCTGGCTGATCGTCGAATACGCCAGCACCCGCTTGATATCCGTCATGACGACGCCCATCGTGGCGGCCAGGAACGCCGTCACGGCGCCGATCGCCGCCACGGTGTTGATCGCCCCTTCGGACGCCTCGAAGACCGGGAAGAGCCGCGCCACCAGATAGACGCCCGCGACGACCATGGTCGCGGCGTGGATGAGGGCGCTGACGGGCGTCGGGCCCTCCATGGCGTCGGGCAGCCACACATGGAGGGGGAACTGCGCCGACTTGCCCACGGCGCCAGAGAACACGCCCAGGGCAAAGACGGTGATGACGTTGGTGCTGAGGGCGCCGGCGAGGGCCAGACCCTGGATTTGAGTAATATCGAAGGTGCCCGCCTTGACGAACATCAGCAGGATCGCCATCAGGAAACCCAGGTCCCCCAGCCGCGTCACGGCGAAGGCCTTCACCGCAGCGGCCGCCGCCGACGGCTTGTGGAACCAGAAGCCGATCAGCAGGTAAGAGCACAGCCCCACCAGTTCCCAGAAGACGTAGACCATCACCAGGTTGTCGGCGAGGACGAGCCCCAGCATGGACGCCGTGAAGAGCGACATGAAGGCAAAGTATCGGTAGTAGCCGCCGTCGCCGGCCATGTAGCCCTGCGAGTAGAACTGCACCATCAGGGAGACGCCCGTCACCACCAGCAGCATGACCGCCGTCAGGCCGTCGACGGTGAGGCCGACGTTGATGGTGAGCGGCCCGAGGGAGAGCCACTCGTGGGACGCAAAGCCCAGGTCGCGGCCGTCCTCCCCGATGACGCTGTCCAGCACCCACAGGGCGAGCAGGAAGGACACCGCTATCGAGCCGACGGTGAGGTAGCCGCTCAGCCTCGGGCGCGGCTGGAGGAAGATTCCAATAATGACGAAGGAAGCGAGGGGCAGGAGGAACAGGGTCCAGACAGCGCCTTCCGGGATCGTGGGTAGCATCTAGATCTTCCTCAGGATCTCCCTCGCCACGTGGGTCTTGCTATCGGGCACCCAGATCCCGCGCGGCGCCATGTCCGCTGCCTGACCCAGCGGCGGCACGACGCGGACGGAGAGCGCCTCGGCGTTGAAGAGCTCCTTCCACACCTCGGCTACGTAGCCGTTCTTGACGTCCATGAGCTTAGTCCACATGGTTTCCTGCCACTTCGCGGACGGAGTTGAAGCTCCGCCCCTACGCCGGTGATTCGCCCGCCTAGTTGCGGACCGAGCTGCTGGTCATCGGCAAGACAGGCCTTCACACCAAACGAATCGCTCTCCGAAGGCCAGGCTTCGTCGTGAGCTCAGCCGAACGGCTTGAGCCTGGCCCCGTGCCGGCCTGAAGGCCGGCCTTCGGAGACGTCGGACACCTGGCGGGCGGGCCACCTCCTGTCCAGTTGCTCTGCTGATGACCATCGGCTCCGTCCCTACGTCTGCACGCGCTGCCCCGTCACCACTTCAGCAAATTGATCCGGTCGATGTCGATGGTGTCCCGGCGGCGATAGACCGCGACCACAAGGGCCAGCGCCACGGCTGCCTCGGCCGCCGCAACGGTGATGACGAAGACGGCAAAGACCTGCCCATCGATGGGCCGCGCAGACTCAACGAATCGCGCGAACGTAACCAGCGTCAAGTTCACGGCGTTGAGCATGAGCTCGACGCCCATGAGGACCCCCACGGCGTTCCGCTTGCCCAGCACCAGAAATACGCCGATGGCGAAGAGGATGGCCCCGACAGTCAGGTAGTGCTCCAGTCCGACGGTCACGGTTCAGTCCTCCCGCACCAGCATGATGGCACCTATCATGGCCGTCACCAGCATCACCGAGGCAACCTCGAACGGCAGGACGAACGGGTCGAGGATGGCCTGGCCGATGGCCGCCGCCGTCTGATCGAAGGGTCCTCGCGCCGCCTCTCGCCAGTCGGTTTCGATGGTCACGAAGATGATGGTGACGGTCACGAGCACCGCCAGCACGAGCGCCGGCACTCGAAACACCGTCTCAGCGTTGTCGCGGCTGGCCCGCGGCGTCAGCATGATCGCGAAGAGCATCAACACGGAGACGGCCCCGGCGTAGATGAGCACCTGGACCACGGCCACGAAGTCGGCGGACAGGGTCAGGTAGAGCCCGGCGACGCCGATGAAGCTGAGGATCAGGTAAAGGACGGCGTGAATGAGATTGCGGGACACGACCACCATCAGGGCTCCTCCGATGGTAGCGCCACTCAGCACCCAGAAGGCGGTTACAACGCCAGGGTCGCTCACGAATCCTCCTGATATCGCCCGGTCATCCTGACAGAGGCACGCTGGCCGGGCCTCGAAGAACCCTCAGCAAAGCCCTTCCCTCTCAAGAGCCGCCGCCTAGGGGACGACTCCCGGCACACCCTCACTCACATCGACACTGATGTCGCTGAACAGCCGCGGCCTCTTCGGCGGCACCGCGAACCTGACGGCCAGAAGGCGCGTCCATCCCACAACGAGAACGACAGCCAGGGCCAGGTTGACCGCCGAGAAGATGGGCAGCACTATGCCGGCGCTTACGTCGTTCTCGATCCAGACCAGAACCTCCAGCGCCGCCAGCAAGAGGTTCGCCAGCGAAAGGGGCAGAAGGAACTTCCATGCGAAGCCCATGAGCTGGTCGATGCGCAGACGAGGGAGCGTGCCGCGAATCCAGATGAGCAGGAAGTAGAGGAGATAGAGCTTGCCGATGAAGATGATCCAGCCCGGGATCCAGCGGTCGAGGCCGAAGAGCCACCAGCCCCCGAAGAAGAGCGTCGCGAGCACGGCCGAGACCGCTACGGCGTTCACGAGCTCGACGGCGTAGAACATGCCGAACTTCATCCCCGAGTACTCGGTGTGGAAGCCGGCCACGATCTCCGATTCCGCCTCAGAGATATCGGCGGGGGTGCGGTTGAGCTCCGCCGTGGCTGAGACGAGGAAGATGCCGAGGGCCAGCGGCTGAAGCAGGAAGAGCCAGATGCGCATGTCCTGCTGCCAGACCACAATCCCCGAGAGGCTCATCGTGCCGGTGAAGAGAACCACCCCCAGGAGCGCCAGCACCATCGGCACCTCGTAGCTAACGAGCATCGCGATCACGCGCATCGCTCCCAGGAGCGAGTACTTGTTGTTGGAGGACCACCCACCCATGAAGATGAAGACCGTAGCCACGGAGCCCAGAGCGACGATATAGAGCACTCCGATGTTCAGGTTGATGAACGTCATGCCCGGCCCGAAGGGCAGCACGCCAAAAGCCAGAACCGCCGGAATGAAGACGAGCACCGGCGGCAGGAGGTAGACCCAGGTGTCGCTCGCCCGGGGCGTGAGCGCCTCTTTCAGGAGCAGCTTGGTCAGGTCGGCCAGGGGCTGAAGTAGCCCGAACGGCCCCGCCCGGTTGGGGCCGAGGCGCGACTGCATACGCCCCACCACCCGCCGCTCGATCCAGCTATCCCAGATGGCGGTGACGGCAACGAACAGGAAGATCGCGACCCCACCGATGACGGCGCTCAGCACGTAGACCAGCCAGTTTGGTCCCCAGTCGCTGACCCAGCTCAGGAGCCGCTCGATGGCATTCGACAGGTCGCGGAAGTCGTACCAGGGGCTGAGCAAAGGCACTAGCGGTCCACCTCACCCAGAATGATGTCGATGCTCCCCAGCGTCACGACGGCGTCGGCCACGGTCAGCCCCACCACCATCTCCTTGAAGGCCGAAAGGTTCAGAAACGAGGGCGCACGCACCTTGAAGCGGTACGGCGTCGGGCCGCCGTCGCTCACCAGGTAGAAGCCCAGCTCGCCCTTTGGCGACTCGACGCGCGCGTACGTCTCGCCGACAGGCGGTCGCAGGGCCAGTGGTATGTCGGTCTTGTAGGGGCCGGGCGGGAGCTGCTCCAGCGCCTGCTTGACGATGCGCACACTCTGGCGCATCTCCTCCATCCGCACTGAGAAGCGGTCGTAGCAATCGCCGTTGTTGCCGACGGGGATATCGAACTCCATGCGGTCGTAGACGCAATAGGGGTCCGCCTTGCGGATGTCCCAGGCGACGCCGCTCCCACGCAGCATCGGCCCGCTGAGGGAGGCGTTGATGGCCAGATCACGCGGGACCACGCCGATGTCCCGGGTGCGGCTCAGCAGTATCTCGTTCTCGATGAGGAGCCCTTCGTACTCATCGATGCGATGGGGCAGCTCCTCCACAAGCTTCTGCGCTGCCGGCATGAACTCGTCCGGCGGGTCAAAGGCCACACCCCCGATGCGCATGTAGTTCGTGGTGAGCCTGGCGCCGCACGTCATCTCGAACAGGTCCATGACTTTCTCTCGGTCGCGGAACATCCACATGACCGGCGTCTGCCAGGCGCCGCAGTCGTTGATGAACGTTCCGTTCGCCATGGCGTGGCTGGCGAACCGCTGGAGCTCGGCGAAGATGACCCGCAGGTACTGTGCGCGCTCCGGCACCTCGATGCTGGCCAGCTTCTCGGCGGCGAGACAGTAGGCCAGGTTGCCGGTCATCGCCGACAGATAGTCCATACGGTCGGTGAAGGGGATGTTCTGCGTGTAGGTACGTTCCTCCGCCAGCTTCTCTATGCTGCGGTGGAGGTAGCCCAGGGCCATCTCGGCGTCGACGATGCGCTCGCCGTCCAGGGTCAGGCGCATGCGAAAGACGCCGTGAGTGCTGGGGTGCTGCGGGCCTACGTTGACGACGAACGGCTCGGTCCTCAGGCCCTCTCGCTCCTCCATGCCAGGGCTCCTTCTACTCCTTCGGGAAGCAAGCAAGTCCCGGCTTCTGTCCGCCGGGCAGGTTGAGGAAGTCCTTGCGCAGCGGGTGGCCGGGAAACCCTTCCCAGAGAAAGATGCGTTTCATATCGGGGTGCCCCGAGAAGCGCACACCCATGAGGTCGTACACTTCGCGCTCCTGGAGATGCGCCCCGTGCCAGACCGGCACCAACGAGGGCACTTCCGGCGCCTCGTGATCCGACGCCACGGCCTTCACAATGATCAGATGGTTGCGGGCCAGCGACGCCAGGTGATAGACGAGCTCGAAGTAATCCAGCCTGTCCACCCCCGTAACGGCCACCAGATACTGGCAATTGAATGCGTCATCGTCGCGCAGGAACCGCGCGACCTCGAGCAGGCGGGCGGCCTCCACGACTACCCACTCAGCCGCCTCCCCTACGACCGCGCCCGGCAGCGCCTGCCGAATGCGGTCGGCGACATCGGGACCGGGCAGCGTCTTCGTCATCGGGCACCGCTCACCGGACGCTATCTCCACTCCAGGGCGTGCTTGCGCCAGGCGTAGACGTAGCCCAGCACCAGGATCAGCACGAAGATGACCGCCTCCACGAAGCCGAACAGCTTCACCTGACGGAAGGCCACGGCCCAGGGGTAGAGGAAGACCACCTCAATATCGAAGATCACGAAGACGAGGGCGAAGAGGTAGTAGCGAAAGTTGAACTGGCCCCAGGCGTCGCCCTCGGTCTCGACACCGCACTCGTACGTGTCGGCCTTGATCGGGTTGGGGTCCTTGGGCCGGACGCGAATCAGGCCAAGGGCGAAGGATCCGACCAGGGGGAGCAGGGGAAACAGGAGCCCGAAGAGCAGAAGAATGCCCGCACGACCGTACTGCTCCAGCAAAGACGGCCCCCGCTTGTGAATTCCATCCCCCTCTAGTCGCGTGAGTATAGCATGGGCCGCCTATACGAACAAGGAGATTGAGGGCGCGCCGGAACGCGCGCCCACGCGTGACTGGTTCGCCATTGGTGGGATATTCCATACCCCCGCCTGAAGGCTTCGGCGTGAGCCTTCGGCCCGAGCTCAGGCCGAGGGCTCAGCCGAACGGCGGGGGCATAGATTCGTCTTCCGATGCCCCAGCGT
>CAZMGB010000013.1:85369-97730 GCA_964565775.1 uncultured Dehalococcoidia bacterium | reverse complement strand
GGGGTTGCCCCCCCCGGGGGGGGGCGGGGGGGGTAGGGGAAGGCTTCAGCCTTCCAGGGGCGGGCGCGGGATGCTACAGGTTGGCCTGGCTGAACAGGGGACTCTTCAGACCACGGGGCACCAGCACCGTCAGCGCCTGCGGCTCGACCGTGAAGCGCATCGGCGTCCGGCCCAGATAGTCGCCGTCGACCTGCACGGGAAAAGAGGGGGCGGGCGGCAGCTCGACGGAGCGCACCCGGCGCCAGACGACCCCCGGCGCCCCGTCGAGGCCCTGGGCGAGGATGCGCAGGCCGCAGGCGATCACCCGTCGCCAGCCGTGCCCTTCGATGGCGCACACGTCCAGCAGGCCGTCGTCGGCCAGGGCGTCGTGGGTGACGTTGACGACGCCGCCGTAGGAGCGGGTGTTGCCGACCAGCATCCACGACAGGTCCAGCCGCATCTCCTCATTGTCCAGTCTCACGGAGACGGGCTGTGAAGGATAGCGCAGGGCCTCTCGCAGGCCACCGACCACGTAGGTGACGGCGCCCAGGCGTCTCTTCATCTCCTCCGGCACGGCGCTGAGCACGTGTCCGTCGAGACCGATGCCGGCCATCAGGAGGAAGTAGCGTTTGATCGTGTCTGATCCGCCTTCTGGCTCGCCTAGAGCAAGGCCCAGATCGACCCTTCTCCTCTTCGCCGACAAGATCACCTCCGCCGCCTTCAAGGGGTCTCTGGGGAGGCGCACTTCCTTGGCCCAGACGTTGGCGGTGCCGCCCGGGACCACCGCGAGCGCCGTCGCAGTGCCCGCGATGCCGTTGACAACCTCATTGACGGTGCCATCGCCGCCGCAGGCGACGGCCGCGTCCCACGCGTCGCCGGCCGCCTTGCGGGCCAGCTCCGTGGCGTGGCCCTTCGCCTCCGTCACCTGTAGGGATGTCTCCCAGCCCGCCGCTCGGAGCCGCGATGCCGCCTCCTCCAGCCGGGCCAGGGGCGGCGCTCGCCGGGCCGCGGGATTGACTATGAACAAAGCTCTCGGTGTCATCGGAGCTGTCCGGGACCATTCCGTCGCAGGCCATGCCCATAGTATCGGCGCATCGCCGCGGCGGCAAGGACGGTGATGCTCGATGCTGGTGGCCCGAAGTCAGAGGTGGGGGTGGGGCGTAGCGGAAGGCTTCAGCCTTCCAGGGGCGGCGTTCGCCTAGCGCCATCGGCCTTCCAGGGGCGGCGCGGCGGTCGGAGGCTGGAGCCAGGGCGCGCCGCTTGCTATCATTCTCTAAAGCCCTGGCCACAATCCGTTGTTGGCTGATCGCAGGAGGTCTGGTCGATTGCTTGGGATCAAGCGGGTGGATCACGTATGCATGGCTGTCTGGAAGATCGAGGATCATCTACCGCTTCTGACCGAGCTTTTCGGCATGAAGGAGGCCTTTCGCTGGCGAAACGATGAGGAGGGCTACTCCGGGGTAACGCTGGACATCGACGGGAGAATCCAGTGGGAGCTCATGGAGCCGACCACCGAGGACAGCTTTGTCGCCCGCTTCCTGCGCGAACGCGGCCCCGGCCTGCACCACGTCACCCTCGAGGTCGAGGACGTGGAGAGGGCCGCCGAGGCCCTCCGCCGGTACGGCATCGAGCCCTTTCGCGGCGTGCGCACCGTAGACGGCTGGAAGGAGACGTACGTCCACCCGCGCGATACGGGCGGGGTGCTCTTTCAGCTCTTCGAGGAGATTCGACCCGGCGGCTGGTCGGGCGTGCCTCCCGAGGACGAAGGCGAAGACGGCGACGGTTAGCCGGCGGGTGCCGTAAGAGGCCGGCTGAGACGCTCCAGGTCCTCCTCCTCACCGAGCAGCATCAGCCGGTCGCCGACCCCGAGCACTTCATCCGGCCGCGGCCCCACGGTGATGGTGTCAACGTTCCCTTTGTGCAGGCCGAGGACGGTGACGCCGTGAGTGAGGCTGAGGGCTTCCCGCAAGCTCGTGCCGACGAGGGGCGAATCGGCTGTCACCTCCAGCTCGACCATGATCTGCTCACCACGGCGGCCCCGGATGAGGGTGTCCATGAAGTCGACGACGGTGGGCTGAAGAGCGGAAAGGGCCATGCGCCGTCCGCCGATCAGGTAGGGGGAGATGACGCGGTCCGCTCCGGCGCGGCGCAGCTTCTCCTCATTCGCAGGTAGGCCGACGCGCGCCACGACGAAGAGCCCCGGATTGATGGCCTTGGTGGTGAGGGTGATATACGTATTTCCCGAATCCGAGTCGGAGGCGGCCAGGAGGCAGGCGGCGTGTCGCACCCCGGCCTCCTCCAGGACGGCGTCCGTGGCGGCATCCCCTTCGACGAACAGGTACTGCTTGGCGCGCGCCCTTTCCAGGGCCTCGGGATTGGATTCGACGATGACGAAGGGGACGGGTCGGGCCGTGAGCTCGCGGGCGATCTCTTCGCCCACGCGGCCGAATCCACACAGGATGCAGTGGTCGCGCAGCGCCTCGATCCTTGCTTTCATTCTTCGCACCCCCAGCGCTAGTCCGAGCTCGCCCGCCAGGATCATCTCTACCAGGCCGATGAAGACGTAGAAGGCCCAGCCGATACCGAAGAAAGCGACGAAGATGGTGAGGATGCGGCCCGACTGGTCCAGAGGCCGCACCTCCTCGAAGCCTACCGTGGTCACGGTCATGGCGGTCATGAAGAGGGCATCGGTGAAGGACCAGCCCTCGATCAGCATGTAGCCGACTACCCCGAAGGCGAATAGGAGCAGAAACAGGCCTACGCCGAGGGTCAGCCTTCGGAGCGGGGTCATGGGGTGTTCTTAGGTCCCCCGGATGCTCTTCCGCTTGTTCGCCACGTAGTCGACGAGGATGTACTGGCCGAGCTTGTCGGGTGTGGTGTAGAAGACCCGGCCCTTATTGATCTTGGCCATCTGGTTCACGAACTCCTTCAGGTAGTAGTTGCGGTCGAGCATGAAGGTGTTGATGATGATCTCCTTCTGCGTGCACCGCTTCACTTCCTTCAGGGTCTCGCGGATGGTGATAGGGCTGGGCGGGTAGGCGAAGTAGGAGCGTCCTCTCTCCAGGTGGGCCGTGGGCTCCCCGTCCGAGATCATGATGATCTGGCGGGTGCCGACCTTGTGCTTGGAGAGAAGCTGTTGGGCCAACATGAAGGCGTGGTGCATGTTCGTGCCCAGCACCGATTCGTCCCAGCGGACATACGGTAGCTGGTCCGCCTTCAGCTCGCGGGCGTACGCCGAGAAGCCGATGATGTAGAGGCTATCGTGCGTGAACTGGGACCGGATGAGGTTGTTGAGGGCAAGCGCTACCTTCTTCGCCGCCTGAAAGCTGCCCCGCAGCGCCATCGACCAGGACAGGTCCACCATCATCACAGTGGCCGTCTGCGTGAGCTGCTCAGTCTTGTAGACCACGAAGTCATCCTTCGTGAGCTTCGCCGGCACCGAGGGCCCCTCCCGGAATACGGAGCTCATGATCGTCTGCCCCAGGTGCAGGTGGAACGGATCGCCGAACTCGTAGCTCTTGAAGTCGTCCGCCCTTTCGCCAGCGATGCCGGCCTCGCGCTGAGGGTGCTTGCCCTGAGTGTCCTTCTTCAGCTTCGCGTAGATCTCGCCCAGGGCCTTCTGTCCGATCTTGCGGGTCGCACGTGGGGTCAGTTCCCAGGTGCCACCTCGACGGCGAATGTAGCCGGCCTCCTCCAGGATCTCGAGGAAGCGCTTTAGCTGCTGGAGGGTCTGATACGCCTCTTCCCCCAGGATCTCGCGCAGCTTCTCATCGTCGATGTCGTCGAGTTCGCCGCCGTACTGGGTGCGCTCCAACTGGCGCTCCAGCTCGTCCATGCCCTGCATGTGGTCCATGAGGCGCATGGCCGCCTCCAGGTCCAGCTCCTCATCGCCCCGGAAGGGGTACTGATTGCGGAGGTCGCGCATGGGGTAGAGGAGCTCCAGGTTTCCCGCCAATTCCGATAGCTCCGCTTGCAGCTCGGAGTCGCCTATCTTGTCCATCAGCAGGTCCTGGAGCTGCTGGCGCATCTCAGAAGGGAGGCTGTCCAGAAGGTTCTGCATCTGGGCGACCTGGTGCTGCATCTGAGCGATTAGCTCCTCGAGGCTCTGGGGCGGGTTCGGCCCGAAGAGGTCGCCGTACTGCTCCATGAACTCGTCGAAGTCCGGCTCGCCGCCGGCCATCTTTTCTGAGAGCATCCGGTTCAGCTCTTGAACCATCTGCTTCAGCCGCTCCATCTGCTCCGGCGACATATCGGCGATCTGCTTGGAGAGGTCCTTGAAGAAGGTCTCCGTCATGGCCTTCTTCAGCATCTCCATCAGCTCTTGGAACTTGTGTTGGGCCTCCGGGTTCATGAACTCGTAGTTCTGGAGTTCCTTGACCTGGCCGCCCACGTCCTCGGGAAGGTTGCTCAGGAAGTTCTGCTTGCGCTCCGTGATGTTGCGGAGCATCTGGGCGAACTCGCGGTCGGGCGAGGCCTGGCCGGGCTGCCCCGACGGCGCTCCGGCCCCTTCCTCGCCGGATGCTTGCCCCGCTCCTTGCGACGGCGCCCCCTGCTGCTCCGGGCCCGCCTGCGGCTGTGAGGAAGAGGGGCTGGCCGACGGCTCTTGCTGTCCCTCAGCCTCTGACCCCTGGCCCTCTCCCAACTTGCTCAACGCCTCGTCGAGACGGCGCTCAAGGGTCTCCTTCTCCATCGCCAGGATCTCGTCCAGGCGCTTGCGGATGTCCTCGAAGACGGAGTCGAGGTCGTAGCGGTTCAGCATCTGGCGACGCTGCTGGCGAAGCTGCTGGAGGAGGTCACGCAGGCCCTGGAGTCGCTCGCCCAACGGGTTGCGCATGCCCCGCTGAAGGAGGTTACGCAGGGCGTGCTGGAGATCGCCGAAGTTCATGAGGTCGTCGGTAAGGCTCTCGAGGAGCTCATCGGCGTCCAGCGGCGGGATTTCTTGAGTGCCGTCCCACTCGGAGTAGCGGTAGCTGTAGACCATGATGCTATTCCTCAGGACGCCAAGCGTCCTCGCCCCACTTCTGCTTGCCTGCATGCCACACGAGCATCCGGCCCGTCAGCTTGGGGTTTGTGGCAAGCAGCTCATGTAGCTCTGGCAGCCAGGTCGCGGGCTCCAGTTGGGCAGTTGCTGTCAGGATGCCCCCATGGTCAGTTCGCAGCACAGCAAATGCCCTCAGTGAGGTCCACAGCCGATGCAGGTATCGGAAATCTCGCTCGTTGAAGGTGACAAGTACCCGCTTCTCAGCGGAAGCCCGCTACAGGTGCCATGCATCCGTCCTGTTGGGGCCTGATTGCCTTGCATCGAGAACGTCGTGTCCATCGTCCCGCAGCGGTACGACAAAGTTCGCCAGGTCCTCATCCAGATAGAAGCGAGCCATGCGCTACGCGCCTTCGGCCACCTCCCCCAGTTCTCGGTCAATCAAGTCCTTGTTCTCTTCGTAGTACCACCTGGCTGCCTTGACGTCTTCGCGCTGTAACACTTGTCCGTAGTGCTTCAATAGCATGTCTACATTCTCGTCGCACAGCCGTAGCCAGTTGATGACTGTGGACACCTTGATGCCCGCGTCGCCGACGCGAACGTTTAGAGGGCTAGGATAGACGGGATGTTTATACGAGCCCAGCACCCACGCCTTGCCGCGGCCGGCCAAGGGAGCATCTTCGACCACCTTCCCCTTAGGCTCGCCGGGGGAGTAATAGGTGTATGTCTGACGAACAGCTTGCCTAACCACGATAGTGCGCCCTCCCCCCCATCTTGTCTTTATTCAACCGCTTGTTCAGGTGGAGGCCCTCGAGAACGAATTCCACCGCCGACGCAACCAGGGCGGGCTCAGGCTCCGGGGCGATCTTCGCCAGGGGCGTCGCCAGCCCTTCGACCTGCTTGGCCATCTTCACATAGGCGGTGGAGGCGAGCGTGTCGGATACCTCCACCGACAGGCCGCCCTTGAACTGGGCGACGATCTCCTCCAGCTCCACGACGTTGAAATGGCGATTGAACACGGCGAGCACGGCGCCCTGAATCAGCTTCTCCAGGATCTGCTCCTCCCTGCCGTCCTCAACGGTCTCGAACTCCACCTTGCCGCTGATCGCCGGTATGACATAGGGGAGGTCGCTGATCCGGGGCACCACGTCCTTCTCGTTCAGACGGATGGCGCGGCGCAGGGCGTTCGCGAGGAGACTCTCGTAGTCGGCGATAGAGGCGCGCACCGACACGCCGGAGCGCTGGTTCACGTCCGGGCTGCGACGGGCGAGCCGGGTGATCTCGACCACGATCTCTTTCATGTGTTGCGGCACAGTGACCTTATAGTCGATGTCCTGGAACTGGTACATCTCCTGTTCCATGATGCCGATCTCGTGCTCCACGTTGCGAGGATAGTGAGTGCGGATCTGGGCGCCGTAACGGTCCTTCAGGGGAGTGATGATGCGACCCCGGTTGGTGTAGTCCTCGGGGTTGGCGCTCGCCACCAGGTATACATCGAGGGGAAGCCGGATACGGTAGCCCCGGATCTGCACGTCGCGCTCCTCCATAATGTTGAAGAGACCTACCTGGATGCGCTCCGCCAGGTCGGGCAGCTCGTTGATGCAGAAGATGCCCCGATTGGTGCGCGGTACGAGCCCGTAGTGGATCGTGAGCTCGTCCGAGAGGTAGCGGCCCTCCGCCACCCTTATCGGGTCTACCTCACCGATGAGATCGGCGATGGTGATGTCAGGTGTGGCCAGCTTCTCGCCGTAGCGGTCTTGACGCCCCAGCCACGTGATCTTCACCTTGTCGCCGTCCTGCGCGAGCCAGTCGCGACAGCGCTTGCATATGGGGTCGTACGGGTTGTCGTTAATCTCGCAGTCGGCGATCGCCGGGACTTCGTCATCCAGCAGGTTCACAAGCGAGCGAATCAGCCGGGACTTCGCCTGGCCCCGTTCGCCCAGAAAGATGATGTCCTGGCCGGAAAGCAAGGCGTTCTCGAGCTGCGGGATCACCGACTCGTCGTAGCCGACGATGCCGGGGAAGAGCTTTTCCGTCTGGCGGATCTTCTTGATGAGGTTCCTTCGCAGCTCTTCGCGGACGGAGACTACCTCGTATCCCGAGCTGCGCAGTTCCCCTATGGTCTTTGGCTTATGTCGTGCCACTGTTCCTCCCTGTCGCCCCGCTAGCCGGACTCATGGCTTGGTGTCGTCGCCACGCCCCCTACAGCCGAGGGGTCGCGACACCACTCTGCTCGAAGAAGCGCGCCAGCTCGTCGCGCTGAAATCGGGGAAGGGGATGCTGTCGACCCTGTTTGTCTATTATAACGCCTTCGCGCTCAGGCGTCAGGGTGCCGACGCATTCGGTCGGCGAGTTCGCCTTCCGCAGGGCGGCGACCACCTTGTCGCAGTCCTCAGGTGCCAGGGCGATGAGCAGCGAGCCGGAAGCGAGCAGGCCCCACGGGTCAAGGCGAAGGGCGCCGCAGATCGCGGCCGTCTCCGGCAGCACGCTTACCATGTCCGGGCTGATCCGCGCGCCCAACTTGGCCGCCCCGGCGACTTCGTAGATCGCCGTCGCGAGGCCGCCCTCCGTGGGGTCGTGCATGGCGTGGACGGGCGCCGTCCGGCAGGCGAGGAGCGCCTCCTCGACGACGCTGATCCCCGGGTCGTAGATGTAATTCCTGGCCCGCTCGACGGTGTCGTCGCCGACCCCTTGCGCCCGCAGCACGTCGCCGGCCTCGCGGGCGAGGACGGCGGTCCCTTCGATGGCGATGCCCTTCGTCAGGACCAGGTGATCGCCGGGTCGGGCGCCGGCGCTGGTGACGACCTGGTCCTCGGCCGCCTCCGCCAGCATGGTGCCGACTACGATAGGACGTTCGAGGCCACCTGTGATCTCCGTGTGGCCGCCCACCAGGGTCACGTCGAGGCTGCGGCAGGCAGACCTGATCTGCTCGAAGACCTGTTCGGCCAGCGACTCGGCGGCGCCCTCGGGCAAGAGGATCGTTGCCATGAACCAATTTGGCTTGGCACCCATGGTCGCCACGTCGTTGGCGTTGATGTGGACGGCGTACCAGCCGATGAGGTCGGTGGCGAACGTGATGGGGTCTGTCTTGGCGACGAGGAGCCGCTCGCCGAGGCGGAGGACGGCGGCGTCCTCGCCGACGGACGGCCCGACCACGACGCGCGGGTCGTCACATTCGGCGGCGGCCAGCAGCCGCGCGAGCGTTTCGGCTGGCAGCTTTCCTGTCTTCATGGCCCCCCGTTCCTCATAGTTAACCCAGGACTAAGTCTAACATTTCGCGCCGCAGAGATTTTACGTTCCTTTTGCGCCGGCGCGGCCCCAACTTTACGATGTGGGGCGATACTGGTCCGGGAGCGTCGGCCATCGGGGGCCGACGGCGTGATTGGTGCGTTCTTGGTCGGTCTTCGAGCGCCAGATTCGGGCAAGACCCCAGCGTGAACGCTGGGGCATCAGAAGATGAATCTATTCCCTCGCCTTCAGGCGGGGGTAAGGGATCCTCCACTGATGACGAGCCAGTCAGGCGGCCGCTGCCTCCGTGATCGGCGCCGCCCGCCGCCTTATAATGCCCTCAGAGAAGATGGCGACGAAATCGAAGGTCCTCGTCGTCGATGACGACGAGAGCATCCGCGAGCTGGCCGGCCTCTACCTCCAGAAGGAGGGCTTCGAGGTGCTGTACGCCGGCGACGGTCCGCAGGCGCTGTCGGCGGCCAGCGAGTCACGGCCGGCGCTGGTCGTCCTCGACATAATGCTGCCGGGCATGAGCGGTTTCGATGTATGTCGCGCCCTGCGGCAAGAGAGCGACGTGCCGATCCTCATGCTGACTGCCCGCGATGAGGATGTGGACAAGATCGTGGGGCTGGAGCTGGGCGCCGACGACTATCTTACGAAGCCCTTCAACCCGCGCGAGATGGTGGCGCGCGTGAAGGCCATCCTCCGCCGCTATGAGGGTGGTGTTCCCGCCGGGCGGGCGGGCGTCCGGCTCCAGGTGGGCGCTCTCGCCATCGACAAGCAGCGCCGGGAGGCCGGCGTGGGAGACGATCAGCTCACCCTGCGTGCCAAGGAGTTCGACCTGCTGGTCACATTTGCCGAGCACCCCGGAATCGTTCTCACCCGCGAGCAGCTCCTCGACCTGGTCTGGGGCTACGAGTTCTACGGCGAAACGAGGACGGTTGACGTGCACGTGCAGCATCTGCGCCAGAAGCTAGCCGGTTCCGGCGTGGGCATCCAAACGGTTCGCGGCGTGGGCTACAAGTTGACCGAGGAGCCTTCGGCCTAGCGCCCCGGTTGCTGGCCGGCCACGCCTGAAAGGTCTCTCATGCTGACAAGCCTGCGCTCCCGCATATACGCTACGTTTGTATTCATCGTCCTGGTGACCCTCGCGACGGCCGGTTTCGCCTTCTTCTTCCCGCTCGGCGGCTACCGTGACCAGCTCGCCTCTTCCACCCTGCGCGAGGTCGCCCTCCCCGTCTACTACAACCTCACGCTCTTCGCCCCCAGGACCGTCACCGCCCGTGAGCTCGCCACGTACCTGGCCGAACAGTCGCAGTCTACGGACGTACTCATACTCCTGCTCGACAACGAGGGTCGCGTGGTGCGGGAGACGACGCCGGAGGAGTCTCTCCTCAACGAGACGATAGAGCTTCCCGCCCGTCCGCTCGCTCCCGGCTTCACCGATCCCTACGAGGGCACGCATACGACGCAGGACGGGCGGCAGCTGCTGTTCGTCGCCGTGCCCCTGCCGCGGCGGTTCGCCCTGGGGGCCTTGCACATCTCTACGCTGGTGGTGGCGCTTCCCAAGGACAGCGCCCAGTCCATCATCGCCGACCTGACACCGCGGCTCCTCCTGGCGGGACTCGTAGGTCTGCTGAGCGCCCTCGTGGTGGCGCTTATCCTGTCGCGCTCTGTCTATCGTCCCTTGCAGCGCGTGGCGCGGGCGGCTCGCGTGGTGGCCAGCGGCGACTACCGCGAGAAGGTGCCGGTGGAGGGACCCTCCGAGGCGCGGGGCCTGGCCGAGAACTTCAACCGCATGACAGAGGCCGTCCAGCGCTCGCAGCAAACCCTGCGCGACTTCCTCGCCAACATCTCCCACGAGCTGAAGACGCCTCTCACCTCCATCCGCGGTTTCTCCCAGGCGATGCGCGATGGCACGATCGACGACGAGGAGGGCCGCGAACGGGCAACCCGCGTCATCGAAACGGAGTCGCGTCACGTCCTTCACCTCGTGGAGGAGCTGCTCGATCTGTCCCGCATCGAATCGGGCCAGGTCACCATGACCAGCGCGCCCCTCGAAGTCCAGGAGCTGTTCGCCCACTGCGCCGACGTCTTCGCGCTGCGCTCAGAGGATGCTGGCGTGGAGCTTCGTGTCGATGAGGTGGCCGTGCCGCAGGTCGTGGGTGACTTCGACCGGTTGGAGCAGGTGCTGGGCAACTTGGTCGACAACGCCTTCCGCCACACGCTGCGGGGAGGGTGGATACGCCTGAGCGCCCGTCCCTTGCCGGGCCAGCGCGGCAAGGCCGGGGACATGGTCGAGGTTACGGTTGCTGACTCGGGCGAAGGGATCCCGCCTGACGAGCTGCCCCACGTCTTCGACCGGTTCTACAAGGGTGCGGCGCCGGGCGAAGCGGGGCGTGGCGGTCGGGCCGCCGTCCGGCACGGGCTGGGCCTGCCCATCGCCCGGGAGATCGTGCGCGCCCACGGAGGCGAGATCCGGGCCGAGAGCGGGCCGGAGGGGGGCGCCCGGTTTAGCTTCACGCTACCGGTGGCTCGCTGAGCGGGCGGGGCCAGGGCACGGTAGCCGCAAACGAAGGTGCCGGCGGCTGTCAGCCGCCGGCACTTCATTCGCTGTCTCGGCGGGTTCTTACCCGCTAGGGATACGGCTCTCTTGTGATCGTCTCAGGCGTGATGTCGTCGGGGTTCACACCTTGCCAGGTGTAAGCGTCTCCGAAGGTCACCCATCTTGCTCCGGTAGGGTCCTGCGGCGCCAGTTCCACGATGCCCAGGACCAGGCCCTGGGCGGGGTCGTGGTCAGTCTTGCTCATGCTGCCGGGAAGGAGGCAGACGGAGCACTTCCAGTCCTTGATGCTCTCGGCCGCCTCGATGAGTCCCTCGCGCGTGAGGTTAGGGCCGGCCTTCTGGAGGGTCAGCACCGTGATCTCGCCTACGTACTGGCCGTAGAAGGTGAGGTAGTTAGGGGTGTCCAAGCCGGCGTACTTCTTGATGATCTCGATGTGCTTCTGGACGGCGGGGTCGTCGGTCTCGTACGCCTGCTTCAGGCCCAACGGGCCGATCACGCCCTCGGAGTTCTCGACCCCCGCCAGGGCGAGGGTGAGCTCGTTGGTGGCGGTCTCGCTGATGAATATGGGGACGTCCCAGCCGAGGTCGGCCCGGGCGTGCCTGATGGCCGTGGCGGTGTGGGTAGGGATGCCCCAGACAGCCAGCACATCGGCCCCCTCTGCGTGCAGTCGGTCGACCTGAGAGTTGACGTCGGGGTCCGCGGGCTCGAACTTCTCCATCGGCAGTATCTCGAGGGCGTCGCCGATGCCCCTCTGGATGCCGTCGAACGCGTCGAAGCCGAAGGAGTCGTTCTGGCCGATGAAGCCCAGCTTCTTGCCGGGGAAGTGCTCGGCGATGTACATGCCGGTGACCGTCCCCTCGCCGACGTAGTTGAAGATGGCGCCGAATACGTTGGGCCTGGCTATGGGGTCCCTCACCCACTCAATGGCGCCGGTGCTCACGTACATGTCCGGCACACCGCGGTCGCGGAGGTAGTCCACCACCTGCAAGTGGGTGGCTTCGCCCAGACCGTTGAGGATGGCAAAGACGTGATCCTGCTCCACCAGCTTCCTTACTACTTGCACCGTCATGGGCGGCGAGTACTGATCGTCCTCGATGAGCAGCTTGATCTTGCGGCCGTAGACGCCGCCCTCGGTGTCGTTGATGTAGTCGAAGTAGGCCTTTGTGACCTTGGCGATCTGTGAGTAGCTGGCGGCGATGCCGGTGAGGGGCTGGTGTGTCCCGAAGACTACCTCTGTGTCGGTGACGCCCGGCACCTCCTCGGTCGTGGGCGAGGGTGTTTCCGCGGCCGGCGTTCCGGCCGCCGGTGTTACCTTCTTCTCCTCTCCCCCGCCGCAGGCCACGGCCACGAGTGCAAGCAGCGCCACGGCGATGCCGAGGATCCAGAGGATATGGGGCTTTTTCACTTGTCCACCTTGCTGCATCGGTCTTTCCCTCAGGTACGAACACGGAGCGAAGATATGTGAGTCGCCCTCTCTGCCCGTCTCGACGGTCAGGGCTCTCAGCTCTTGAGTCTCGACGGCGCGTTTGGGGGCTGGCTTCTTCCTCGAGTCACCTCCAGTCTTGACGGGCCCCCCCCGCCGCCCCCCCCCCCCCCCCGGGGGGGGGGAA